>CAIVDV010000058.1 GCA_903904755.1 uncultured Acidobacteriaceae bacterium
CACCTGCTCGCGAGCATCCTTGAGGGAAGATTGCGCGGCCAGCACGCCCGAGTGAGCGGCGCGGATGTACTCCGGCTGAGAGAAGCTGAGCACCAGTGACGAGGAGCTGACGCTGAAGATGGAAGGCTGACCCACCGGAAAACCGTACGAAGGGGGGCCAACGCTCGAGCCCAGAATCAGGTTGGGGATATACGCCTGCCGGGTCTCAGCGTACTGGGCCGATGCCTTGTCAAGATCGGTGGCAGCAATGCGGACCGCCGTGCTGTTGGTGAGGGCGAGGTGGATGATCGTGGTGAGCGAAACCGGAACGCCTGCCGGGGGAGCTGCGGAGGACTGCGCGCAAACCGGCAGGGCCGCAGCCAGAACAAGCGCCAGCATGAGCCTGTTGCGCATCGTCATCCCCAAGTTCCGTGCCATCCCCTGCATTGGTCTTCCCTTCCCCTTTGTTCCTACTTCAGCGCTTCCAGCGCCGGACGATAGTTGTGGGCGAGCGCGAGGGCCTCGGATTGCGCCTTTTGCGCGCCGGCCTGGTCGCCAAGGCTGTGACGAAGCCGGGCCAGGCGGGCCAGCGCGTCAAACGCGGGCGCTTCCTCAGTCTTGTCCGGCGATGCCGCGTAGGCCGCCAGCATCTTCACCGCCAGATCGGTCCGGCGATGGGTCTTTTCCAGCAGCGTTGCTCCGTTGTACAGGGCAACTGCGGAGCGCCGGTCGCCCAAAGCAGCCTTGTAGCCGCTTTCGACGGCGGCTTCCATCTCTTCCCAGCGCTCGTGGCGGCGCAGAAAGCTGGCCAGCACAATCCACGCGTGGGCCGGGTGCGGGTTGTTCTGAATTGCGGCGCGGTACTCGCGCTCGGCTCCTGCGGTGTCTTTTTCGTGGTCCAGCAGCGAGCCGCGAAACTCGCGGCCGCGCTCCGGGTCGACGGCTTCCAGTTTGGCTGCCAGCGTGCGGGCCTTGTCCATGCCGCCGCCAACCGCACCAGGAGCCTCGCGGTAGAACTCGCCCAGGTCGGCCATCGCCTCCCCGTCTTTCGGTGCGAGGTTGACGGCGGTCTCAAACTCTTCGCGGGTGCGCTTGGCCAGGCCGAAGGCGCTCATGAAGTTGGCGCGGCCGGCACGTTCGCCCAGCATTCGGCCAAGCCAGAGATGGTAGCGGCTTGAGGTTCCGTCAAGGCTGACGGCTTTCTCGCAGTGGGCCGAGGCGTGTTCGAGATCGCCCACGGTGTACTCCACCCGGCACAGCAGATTGTTGGCCTCAGCATTCTTGGGGTCAGCCCTCAGAATCTCCGTCAGCAGGGCGGTAGCCTCGTCAGCCTTGCCTGCCTGCAAGTCCGTGGAGGCCGTGGCCAGTGCCGCTGCCGCCCTAAGAGACGCAGGCGCGCACAAAACCGCTATCGCCAGCAGTGCTGCTAAACAATGGCCGGGGCGACTCACTTGGCAACCTTCACCGCAGCGCCATCTTCCAGCGCCAGGCCATTCAGGGAGCCGGTGGCCACCTGTTCGCCGTCGGCAAGGCCGGACTGGACCGCTACCTGCGTCAGGTTGATGGTTCCCACCGTAATCGGAGTCTTCTTGAGTGCGCCGTTCAATACCCGGAAGACGTAAGGATGGCCGTTTTCGCTGTGCAGGGCTTCGCGGGGAACGGTAAGCTGGTTAGCCTCAGTCGCCGTGGTGGCGGTTACCGTCACGTGGGTCTCGGGCAGCAGGCCATCGTCCGCATCGTCAATGCCCACAAGCACTTCGCCCACGTTGCGGGTGCCGGCGGTGATGATCGTGGAGGGTACCTGCTCGATGTGGCCATGCCATTCCTTGCCATGGCGGGCATCCCAGGTTATGCGGATGGCCTGACCGATGGCGAGCTTGCCAATCTCCGGCTCGTCAAAGTAAGCCCGCACACGGTCGTGGGCAAGGTCAGCCATCTGCAGCAGCAGACGGCCATCTTCCACAAAATCGGAGCGGCCCACGGGGATGGAGTAGACCGTGCCGCCGACCGTGGCGCGAATGGTGGACTGGGACAGAATCTGCTTTGCTGCGGTCAAGCCGGCCTCAGCCTCCGCCACCTGGGCCTGGGCGCGGGTCAGCTCTTCCGGGCCAAACCTCTGGTGCTGCCGGGCGACCAGGGTCGCCAGCGCTTCTTCCGCCGCGGTTTGCTGCTGCCGGGCAGAGGTGACCTCATTGGCAGAGGCGGCGCCGGTGGCTTGCAGCTTTTCAAGAGCATTCACTGAGCGCTTGGCCTGGTCGAGATCCATGCGGGCGTGGGAGATGTTCTGCGCAAGGGACTGACGCTCTTCGAGCGTTCCTCCTGCCTTGGTCTGCTCCAGGCTGGCCTGGGCCGCGCGCAGGGCGCTTTCCGCAGTAGCCACACGGGCGCGGGCGCTTACGTCGTCCAACTGCATCAGCAACGTTCCGGCCGCCACATGATCGCCCGCCTTGACGTAGACTTCCCTGACAGTGGTAGCCAAGGGAGCGTGAAATTCGTAGTTGGTCACCGGCTCAACCAGACCGTTGGTGCTGATGGTACTCACCAGGTCTGTGCGCGCAGCAGCCGCAGCTCGAACCGAGAGTTTGTCGCGCGTCATGCTGCGGGCGACGAAAAAGATAACGACCAGCAGCACGGCCGAACCACGCCAGAACCACAAACGCCAGTTGAATTTCTTTTCTTCTGCCATGCTCTAAGCCGGTTTCCTTACTGCAGGTCTATCCTCTCGCGAGGCGAAGGGACCAAGGGTCAGTATATAAGACTCACCACTTCGCAATTCGACTCACGGATTGACGCAGAGGGCTGCGGAAAGGAAATGGCTGGGTTTCGGAGGTCGATTGAACGCGCTTCAAGGAAAATCTGCACCGGATACAATAATCCCATGGCAACTGAAAAACGCTACACCGACGACCATGCCAAGTCTGGTCTTGACTTCCCTTTCCCGGCCATTGAGACCTGGCCCAACCAGTTCCCCGGCTACGAGATTCTGATCGACGACCCGGAATTCACCTCGGTCTGCCCCAAAACCAGCCTGCCGGATTTCGGCATCCTCACCATCCGCTACATGCCCCGCGAACGCTGCGCAGAGCTCAAGAGCCTCAAGGAATACCTCTTCTGCTACCGCAACCTGGGCATCTTCCAGGAGAACGTCGTCAACCAGGTCCTGGAAGACCTGGTGAAGGCCACTGACCCGGTCTGGGCGCATGTGAAGGGCGAATTCCGTCCGCGCGGGGGCATCGCCACCACGGTGGAAGCTCGCTGGCCGCGCCCACAGGCGTAACCCGTTTCATGTCCTGGACTTCGTCTACCCCGGTTCGGCATTCCCCGGACCGGGGTAATCTTTTGGGCGCAAAGACAATACGATTGACGAGTTCGATGGGAGAGTGCGGCAAGGAATCGATGTTGCGATTGATTTCGGCTCCGGTACACTCGTAGGGAATTGTTTTCGACCTTGCCGTGAAAGGCCCGGACTTGGCCCAGATGCCCGCTTCCCCCGCTGAGACTTTTGCCGAACCCGGCCGCCGGCCGCACGGAATTGCCCGGCCCGCGCTGATTGCGCTTGTCCTGCTGACCGGCCTGAACCTGCTCAACTACCTCGACCGATACATCCTTCCCGGCGCGCAACCGCTCATTCAGCAGGAGTTGCACGCCTCTGACGAGAGCATGGGCGCGCTCACGACCGCGCTGTTTGTCACCTACATGCTCACCGCGCCGCTCACCGGCTGGCTGGGCGACCGCTTCCGGCGCAAGCCGCTCATCGTCGCCGGGGCAACGCTGTGGAGCGTGGCGACGCTGTTCACCTTCTGGGTGCACAGCTATGACTCGCTCTACTTCCGCCACGCGCTGGTGGGGGTTGGAGAAGCTACTTTTGGGATTTTTGCGCCGGCCGTTATCTCCGACTTCTTCCCGCCGCGCGACCGCAATCGCATCCTCAGCATCTTCTACCTCGCCATTCCGGTGGGCGCGGCGCTGGGTTACCTCGTCGGCGGGCAACTGGGGCAGCACTTTGGCTGGAGAATTCCTTTTGTCGTCGGCGCAGTGCCGGGGCTGCTGATTGCCGCAGCCTATGCCATCTGGGCCTCCGAGCCGAAGCGCGGCAACTCGGAAGCGCCTGTGCAGGCGAAGGCGGAAAAGACATCCGTGCTCGGGGGGTATGCGAACCTCTTCCGAAACCCTGGCTACCTATGCGCAACCCTGGGCATGGCCATGATGGTCTTCACCATGGGCGGCATCTCCAACTGGATGCCCACGTTTCTGCATCGCTTTGCCGGGATGGATGTGGCAAAGGCGGGAACGGTGCTGGGCGGCATTACCGTGGTGGACGGAGTTGCCGGCACCTGGCTGGGCGGATGGCTCGCCCAGCGCTGGCTCCGCACCAACCACCGGGCCCTCTATCTGCTGTCGGCCTGGAGCATGTTCCTGACGCTGCCGCTGGCCGCGCTGGTCTTCTTCGGTCCGCCGGCGTGGGCGGTGCCTGCTCTCTTTGCCGCCGAGTTCTTCCTCTTCCTCAACACCGGTCCGCTGAACGCCGCAATTGTCAACTCGGTCTCAGCCCCGGTGCGTTCCACGGCGATTGCGCTCAATCTGTTTCTGATCCACCTGCTGGGCGATGCGCCCTCGCCAAAGATTATCGGGATGATCTCAGACCATGCGAACCTGCGGCTGGGGCTGGGTCTGACGCTGGTGACGCTGGTGCTGTCGGGCGTCCTGCTCTTCTTTGGAGCGCGGTTTGCCCCGGTGCTGGAGCCGGAGGCGCGCTAGGCCGGCTGCATTGATTGTGAGCGGCGGACAGGATTTGGCGTCTATCAGCTAGAGGTATCGCGGCCGCCCTGCCCCTGAATCCCCAGTATGTGAGGCAAAACTATGTTCTGCAGTTCCCTGAATTCCCTTGCCGGGCGAAGAAACTCGTTCCGCCTGGTTGCGCTCCTGGTTCTCTCTCTGCTTGCCGGCCGAGGCGCTTTGGCCCAGCCGGAGGCGAAAGTCGAAACCGCCCAGCAGAAGACGAGCGACGCTGCCGCGGGTGAAAGCTATGAGACCTTTACCCTGAACAACACCACCGACCAGGGCGATATCCGCGAGGTTGCCAACGACCTGCGCAATATGCTGCCGCAAGCGCGCATCTACCAGATGTCTGCACAGGGAGCAATTTCGGTTGCGGGCACCGCGCGTGAAGTCCAACTGGCGCGCAGGATTGTGGCGGAGCTGGATCGCCCTCGGCGCAGCTACCGGCTCACCTATTCGCTCTATGAGCTGGAGAACGGCAAGCGCGTCTCGAGCCGCAGCTTTACGCTGAACGTGGCCCCGGGGCAGCGCGCATATTTGCGCCAGGGCTCGCGGATTCCAATCCTGACAGGCGCCAGCCCAACAGCAGATAAGGGCGCACATGTGCAGTACATCGATATCGGGCTGAATCTGGAAGTCTCGATTGAGGGCGCGCCGGGCAGCCTCCGCCTCCACACCAAGCTGGAGCAGACCAGCCTGGGAGACGAACCTTCCGGCTTGGGCGCGCAGGACCCGGTGATTCGCCAGTCCGTCTTTGAGGAAGCGAGCGTGCTGACGCCGGGCAAGGCGATTCTGCTGGGGGCGTTTGCGGCTGCCGGCGGCCCAAAGACTGCAGAGGTCGAAGTTGTCTCCGAAGTAATTCTTTAGCTGCAAACGCGGAAATGCCCCATTCCCCGGTCGGTCACAGGGGATGGGGCATCGACATTTCGGAACTCACTTTGAGCAGATGAAAACGGACTGGGGGTCAGGAAACCCGAGCCACCTGGGTCTGGCCCTGGGGCTTGGATTCGGCGGTCTGCAGGCCGGCATGCCAGCGCATCAGCCCGAAACCGGCCTTGAATGCGCCGTACGCCAACCACACGCCCAAACCCATCGACGCCAGAGAGGCGCATACCAGCATCACCAGATTTACGAAGTCCTGCATCGTCAACTTCCCAGCTTTGAAATCGCAACCGACGGTTGAACCTGCGTCGCCGCCGGAGTACCGCGTTGCATTGGATTGTCTCAGAGAACAGGCCCGCGTTGACCCCCCTCTCTATTGGCAAATAGAATACCCCCATGGGGTTGCGCCGCTTCTCACTATCCGAGAGGCCCTGTGCACAACTCACTATCGCGTCTCCGGAGCCTTTCCGGCAGCGATTCCCTTCCCCTGAATCCTTATGGCAATTACACACATTTCGGTCCGTGGCGCACGGCAGCACAATCTGCGCGATATCAACGTCCGCATTCCGCGCAACTCGCTGACGGTCGTCACTGGCCTCTCAGGGTCAGGCAAGAGCTCGCTTGCCTTTGACACCATCTATGCCGAAGGGCAGCGGCGGTACGTTGAAACGCTCTCAGCCTACGCGCGCCAGTTTCTTGACCAGATTGAGCGGCCGGATGTGGACTCCATTGAGGGCCTCAGCCCGGCAATCTCGATTGAGCAGAAGACCACCAGCCGCAGCCCGCGCTCCACCGTCGGCACGATTACCGAGATCTACGACTACCTGCGCCTGCTCTATGCCAGCGTCGGAACCCCGCACTGCCCCAACTGCGGCCGCGCCATCAGCCGCCAAACCGCCGAGCAGATTGTGCAGCGCGTTCAGGCCTTTGGTGATGGCCAGCGCGTCGTCATCATGGCTCCCGTGGTCCGCGGCCGCAAAGGCGAATTCCGCGAGCTGCTGGAGCAACTGGACCAGCAGGGCTTCCGAGCCCGCATTGACGGCGAGCTGCGCGACCTGGCCGAGCCCATCACTCTCGACCGCCGCAAGAACCACACCATTGAAGCTGTAGTGGACCGCATCGTCCTCAAGCCCGGCGTGGAAAAACGGCTGGAAACCTCCATTGCGAAGGCCCTGCAGATGGCCAACGGCCTGGTGCTGGTGGCTGCTTCCACCTCAACCAGCTCCACCAAGGAAGAGCAGCTCTTCTCCAGCTCCATGGCCTGCCCCGATTGCGGCCTCGACGTGCCCAGGCTGGAGCCCCGCAGCTTCAGCTTCAACTCCGCCTTCGGCGCCTGCCCGGAGTGCCATGGGCTGGGCTCGCTCTATGACTTTGACCCGGCCAAGGTCATCCAGGACTGGTCAAAACCCCTGCTTGACGGCGGTCTTGGCCCCGGTTCGGCATCTCAATACCTGCTGCGCCTCATTCATCTGGCCGCGGAAAAATACAGCATCGACCTCAAGCTGCCCTTTGAGCAGTTGCCCAACAAGCAACAGCATCTGCTGGTGTATGGGCCGCCAAAGAACGAGGCGCCGCGGACCGGCTTTCACGGCATTCTGGCCTTTCTCCGCGACAACCTGGAAGAGGCCAAGAGCGACGGCTATCGCGAATACATGATGAACGTCATGTCCGCCTCGGTTTGCCCCAGTTGCCGCGGCCAGCGCCTGCGGCCGGAGTCCCTGGCGGTAAAAGTCGGCGGCATGTCCATCTCCGCATTCACTGCACTCCCGTTGAACAAGGCGCTGGATGCCGCGCGCGCGCTCACCTTCACCGCCCGCGAAGGCCTCGTGGCCGAGCGCATCCGGCGCGAAGTCGTGGAGCGGCTGGAGTTTCTGGCGACAGTGGGGCTGACCTATCTCTCGCTCGACCGCAACGCGGCAACACTTTCCGGCGGCGAAGGCCAGCGCATCCGTCTCGCCACGCAGATTGGTTCTCGCCTGCGCGGGGTGCTCTACGTTCTCGATGAGCCCTCCATTGGCCTGCACCAGCGCGACAACATGCGCCTGATTGACGCGCTCACCCGCCTGCGCGACCTGGGCAACACTGTGCTGGTCGTCGAGCACGACGAGGACACGATTCGCGCCGCCGACTACGTGCTGGACCTCGGCCCTGGCGCGGGCCGCCTGGGCGGAGCCGTCGTCGCCGAGGGTACCCCAGCGGAAATCATGGCCACTCCAGAGTCGCTCACCGGCCGCTATCTCTCCGGCCAGGCCACCATTCTGCATCGCCCCCAGCCCCGCGCCTTGACCGGTAAGTGGCTCGCAATTGAAGGCGCACGCGAACACAACCTGCGCGACGTCACGGTGCGCTTTCCGCTGGGCGTGATGACAGTGGTGACCGGCGTCTCCGGCTCCGGCAAAAGCACCCTCGTCAACGACATCCTCTACCGCTCGCTGGCGCAGACGCTCTACAGCTCCCGCGAAGAACCCGGAAACCACGACGCTTTGACCGGTGCTGAGCAAATCGACAAGGTCATCCGCATTGACCAGTCGGCCATTGGCCGCACTCCGCGCTCCAATCCCGCCACCTACACGCAGTTGTTTTCGCCCCTGCGCGATCTGTTTGCCATCCTTCCGGAATCCCGCGAACGCGGCTACAAGCCGGGGCGCTTCAGCTTCAACGTCGCCGGTGGTCGCTGCGAGGCCTGCCAGGGCGACGGCCAGCGCCGCATCGAGATGAATTTCCTGCCGGATGTCTACGTCACCTGCGAGGTCTGCAACGGCAAGCGCTATAACCAGGAAACGCTGGCCGTCAAGTTCAACGGCCACTCCATTGCCGATGTGCTGGACCTCACGATTGAAGATGCGCTGACAGTGCTGGCCGATGTGCCGCAACTGAAGCAGAAGCTGCAGACGCTGGTCGATGTGGGCCTCGGATACATCCACCTGGGCCAGAGCGCGACCACCCTGAGCGGAGGCGAGGCGCAGCGCATGAAGCTGGCCCGCGAGCTCAGCAAGCGCCAGACCGGGCGCACCCTGTATCTTCTCGATGAGCCGACAACCGGCCTGCACTTTGACGACGTGCGCAAGCTGCTTGAGGTGCTGCACCGGCTCACCGATCTGGGCAACTCCGTGGTCATCATCGAGCACAACCTCGACGTGATTCGCAACGCCGACTGGCTGATTGACATGGGGCCGGAGGGTGGCGAAGGCGGCGGATTTGTGGTGGCGGCAGACCGGCCGGCAGCTGTGGCGAATGTGGCAGCAAGCCACACCGGGCACTTCCTGGCGCGCTATTTTGAAGAACACGGCTGGCCGCTGGAGCCGGAAGCCGTGGCCGCGCCCGCGCCCGTGGCAGCACTTCCGCGAGTTGCCAAAAAGGCCCCGAAAAAGACCGCTGCCAGGGAAACTCCGCCAACCACGCCGGCGTCAAAGAAATCAGTTGCCGGCAAGCCAACCGCCCGCAAGCCCGCCGCCAATCGAAAGGCCAAACCCGTATGAGCGGCGACGAAAACGAGTTGAGCCCGCAGGACCATCAGCCAACGCCGGAGCCGGCGCCCACGAGTGATTGGCTTGCAGCTCCTGGACAGGACATCAACCCGGAAGAAGAGGGCGCACTCCCGCTGCCCAACATCCCTGCCCCATGGCCTGAGCGCACGCCTTCCCCACTGGACGCTCTCTTCTTCCTCCTGTTTCTCTTTCTCGGCTTCCTGCTCAGCACAGCAGCGCTGGCGCTGGCGCTCCACTGGCACCTGTGGGGACTGAAGGATTTTGCCGCCGCGGCCACCGATACCCGCGTCGCGCTGGGCACGCAGTTGCTTCTCTATGCCAGCGCGCTGGCCGGGGCCGTTCCGGTACTGCGAACCTTGTGGGGCAAAGGATTCTTCACCGGTCTGCACTGGAATGTACTCACGGCCGTGCGGCGCTGGGGATGGCTGGTAGCAATTGCCGTCGCCTGCAACCTGCTGGCCATTGCCAGCGATTCCCTACTGCCGTTTCCCAAACACGCGGCCATCGACAAGATGTTTGCCACGCCGCGCGACGCATGGATGCTGTTTGTCTTTGGGGTAACGGTTGCTCCGTTTTTTGAAGAGATGATCTTCCGCGGATTTCTGCTGCCTGCCACCGCCTCGGCGCTGGACTGGTGCCGGCAGCGTCTTACCGGGACCGGGCCCATGGGTACCGATGAGGCCGGCAACCCGATGTTCAGCCGTACCGCGATGGTGCTTGCCGCCATCCTGGTCAGCGCGCCATTTGCCGGAATGCACGCGGCACAGGTGAACCAGTCGTGGGGACCGCTGCTGCTCCTGTACACGGTCTCGCTGGTGCTGTGCGCGGTGCGCCTCAAGGCCAGGTCACTGGCGGCGAGCACACTGGTCCATGCGGTCTACAACTTCCTGCTGTTTTCGCTCATGCTGCTGCAAAGCGATGGCTTCCGCCATTTGGACAAGCTGCAGTAGGCAGGCGCGTCGCTTGGAGCGGATTGACAGCGGGTTGGGTTGGTCCTAACCTCGCACTATGGATGTTTCGTTTCCCAGTGAACTCGATTTCAGGCTCTCTAAGCTTGCCGCCCAGCAGGGCCGTGACCGGTCTGCGCTGATTCTGGAGGCGGTTGAGCGGTTGGCTGATTACAACGAGTGGTTTGCCTGGGAGGTCGAAAGAGGCTTGGAAGAAGCTCGCATGGGCCAAACCTTGCCCCACGAGGAAGTTGGCATCCAACTTCAAACCTATTTGGCTTCCAGGCTCTTCCACCTGTGACCTGCTACCGAGTGCCTTTCTGACAGTCCCGCAGATCCTATTACCGAAACAGCCACGTCAGGTTGTCGTTATCCCAGTCCAGAACAAAAGCAATCGTGAAGGCTGCCGACCAGCCAAAGGCCTTCGCGCCTGCGCCTGCGCCGCTCTTTGAGTCGTAATACTCACGCAGCGACGGATCCCGCGCAACCCAGCCCAGCAGCGTCTCCCGCATCGCTGCGGCGGGGCCGGTGTGGCCGTACTGCTGCAGCCCTTTCAACGCGAAAAACGATGTGTTCAGCCACGCAGGCCCGCGCCAGTAGGCGCCGCTCTTGTACGCAGGCGTGTCATAGGCAGCGGTGGGCATTCCGGGAAAGAACTTCTCCGTGGACGCTGCCAGCTTCGCCATGCGCGCGGCGCGTTCGGGGCTGGCGATGCGGACAAACAACGGCATGAATCCTGCCGGCGAGAGCGCAGGGCCGGGCTTGCCCGTCACCCGGTCGCGGTCTACGTAAAAGCCAATCTGCTCGTCCCACAGGCGGTCGTTGATGCGTGCGGCAAGCTCGGTGGCCATCTGCTGCCAGTGCGCGGCATCTTCCGGCTTCTTCAGGCGCTGCGCAAGGTAGGCCATGGCGCGGTAGTGCGAAACCATGTAGCAGTTCAGGTCGATGGCAAACAGGCGGTGGTCGTCTGTCTTCGCCTCACGATAACCGTTGTCGAACCGGATGGAATCATCCCACCCCGATTCCGCGCCAATATCGGAGCCGGAGTAGTAGAAGAGACCATCCGCCTTGCCGCCGTGCTGCAGGTACCAGTAGTCGCCCAACCGCTGCAAGCGAGGGTACATGGCGGCAATCCAGCGGTCATCCGGCGCGCGATGATCCACCACGGCCACCGCCCAGGCCATTACCGGCGGCTTGGTGATCGTGGTGACCATGCGGCCATCTTCGTAGATGACGTCAGGCAGGCTGCCGTCAGGCAATTGCTTGCTGAAGAGAATTTCCACCTGCTGGTGGGCCAGCTCCCCATCCCAGTGCGAGACGGCCATGGCATGAAAGGCGGCGTCCCAGTTCCAGATGCCGCGATAGGTGCCCAGCGAGGGCATGATGCCGAGATAGGGGTCCCATGCCTTGCCGGAAACTTCATTGCCCAGCAGCGTTGCCTGCGCGCGAGCCACCAGTTGCGCATCCCTCGGGCTCACCCGATGCGTCACCTCGTTCAGCCAGGCGGATGCGGCCGCAGCCGGTGCCTTCAACGGCTGTGCCAGCCCGGTCCGGCCGGATGCCGCCGCCACTGCCACGAAAACAACCACCACACGAATCACTGAACGAAGAAACACCATTTGCACCAACTGCACCCCCAAACGCCGCCTTCCCAGCATAGCTTCACACACCGCATCCTGGGCGCGTTTCTTCCCGAACTTCCGTCATTGGGCACTTCCCGGAATTGGCCACTCCACGGCTATGGCCGTGCTCCCCAGCGAACCCCGACGCGTCTGAAAACATGCAGAAAGCCTCTTTCCCTCCGCCCATCCTTGCGGATAGACTGTGCTCGGTCCCCTTTCCCATTCACTTCTTCCCTCAGCCGGACAACGCCTGAGTGACCCCCTCATTTCACCCCGTGGAGCAAGAATGTCCTACCTCATCCTGCGCGAGATTGACTCCAACCCAAAATTCAGATCCAGGAATATCCTCGGCACCTACAGCGGAGAAGAAGGGGTCGAGTCGGATCTACGCCTGAATGTACTCAGCGGCCTGGTCGCTCGCCTCAAAAAATCCAACCTCGCTGCCGACGAGTTCAAACGCCAGCACATTGCCGGCTCCAACCAGGCTGTGGGCGTCGCCTGGTCGGCGTCTGACCGTACCGGCAAAGCCCCAGTCGTCGGCCCCGGTCAAAGTGGAGGCGGAACGGTCAAGGATCTGGTCGCATGGCATACCCAGGCACAACGGAATGTCGTCGAAGGAGACCTGCTCAACGCGGAAGTTATCCGCGTTCGCCGATGGATTACCCGCCAGGGCGCCAAGCTGACTCCCCAGGGACAGGTCATCTGGAGTGTCAGCCACCGCCAGGTGGAATATGACCACGACCTCGCCCGCCAGAACATGACCAAGGTGGAGTTCCGGGGCGGCAAAATGTACACCTCTGCGGGCAAGCTGCTCGATACCTCCGAAATGGTCACTGTCTTTTCCGGCCCGGGGTACGCCATCTACGTCCTCAGCAAGGAGGGCAATCTGCACGTCGGCTCGCACGCCATCTCCAACCGCCACCACTCCTCCCTGCTGGCAGGTGCGGCCACCAACTGCGCCGGCGAAATGCGGGTCGTCAACGGCGAGCTCAAGCACCTCTCCAACAAAAGCGGCCATTACACGCCGGACGCCTTCAACCTGCTCAAGATGCTCCAGGTGCTTGAAGACGGCGGCATCCCGCAAACCTTCACGCTCGAGTCTCTTGGTGCAAACTTCACCTCGGTCCGCTATGCCAGCGTCGACGCCTTCATGCGCGAAAACCTCTTTGACGACAACAGCTATCTGCTCTCCAAAGCCGCCCTGGCCCGCACCGTCGTGGTTCCAGTTGTCGCTTCGGCGCCCCAGAATTCCAGCGGTGGGTATTACCAGCCCTACTCCCGCCCCAACTTCGCGTCGGCCCCGAACCAGAACGTCTACAGCAAGCCAAATCTTGCTCCCGATCCCGCCTCGGGCTACATGCACTACAGCAAGCCTGCGGATGTCTCAGGACCCGAGGCACCCGGCACATCCACGGTGACCTACTATGTAACCCAGGGCGTGGGTACTACGCCTGCCGGGTACAACAATGTTGACCTCGTCATCCGCTATGTCTGACGTCTTCCGTCGCACTCTGGTTCGTATTGGATGCCTTATCGCGCTTCTGGCGCCGGTGCAGCCTCACGCCCAGCCGCAATCGCAAGCACCGTCCAGTCCGCTTGAATCCGCACTCGTGCAGCCCGATTGGTGCCGTGCTCTCCCACGCCCCGGCTACAAGACTCTGGAACGGGTCGCTGTCCGCGACCCCTGGCTTGAGGTATACCGCGTGTCGCCCGGTGTCTTTGCCATCTACGAGCCGCATCAGTGGCAGGAAGCAATCCAGTACCTCATCCTCGGATCTCGCCAAGCCGTCCTGCTTGACACCGGAATGGGCATCACCGACCTCAAATCCCTCGTCCGGGAACTCACCCCGCTCCCCATTCTGGTCGTCAACTCCCACACCCACATGGACCACACCGGCAACAACTGGCAGTTTGACCAGGTCGCGACTCTCGACAGCGAATACTCCCGCCACAACTCGCTCGGTGCCGACAACCTGCGGGGCGAAGTCTCCCCGGAAAAACTCTGCGGAGCATTGCCCTCCCGCTTCGACGCTGCCGGCTACCGCACCCGCCCATGGAAGATCACTCGCACCATCCACGACGGCGAAAAGCTTGACCTTGGCGGACGCGTCCTGACCGTGATTGCAACGCCCGGACATGCGCCTGATTCGCTATGCCTCCTCGACCGGGCACACGGCCTCCTGTTTACCGGGGACACCTACTACCCCGGCCCCATTTACGTCCTTGGCGAGGGCTCCAGCCCTTCGGCCTACCTGGCCTCGGTCCACCGTCTTGCCGCACTTGCACCCGCCGTCAAAACCGTCCTCGGCGGACACAACTTCCCTGTCGCCTCTTCAAACGTGCTCACCCACCTTGCCTCAGAGTTCGCCGCAACCCAATCGGGAGAGATCAAGGGCCAGCCCGTCGGCGAGGGAGCCTTGCAATTCCAGGGCCCAACCCTCACCTTTTTCATCACCGCCAGGCAATGACAAACCTCCGCCTTCTCCTCGAGTTGCCCGGCAAATCTCCGCTCCCTGCGTGATACCCTCTCAACATCCATGAGCAAGCCAGCCATTGCCCGCAACCTGACCGCCCCTGACCTGCCCCGCGTTCTCGGCGCCAGCCATGCCACCGCCATCGTCGTGGGCACCATTATCGGCAGCGGCATTTTCCTCGTGCCGACTGAGATGATGCAGGCCGTTGGCTCCTCAAGCCTGGTCTACGCCGCATGGATTGTTGGCGGCCTGCTCTCACTCTTCGGCGCCATGACCTACGCCGAGCTCGGCGCCATGCTGCCCTACGCCGGCGGCGAGTACGTCTACCTCCGCGGCGCCTATGGCGACCGCACCGGCTTCCTCTATATGTGGACCTGGTTTGCGGTAGCCAAGCCGGCCTCCATCGCTTCGGTCACCAGCGGTCTCGCCCGCACCCTCGGCATCTTCGCCGCCTTCCACTGGCTCGACACCCAGGCCCTCGGCGGCCCCTACCCGGTCATGTGGTCGCAACTTTTCGCCATCGCCATGACCTGGCTCATCACCGGGCTGAATTACCTCGGCATCAAGAAGGCCGGCGATTTCCAGGTTGTCTTCACGGTGCTGAAGGCCGTGCTGATTCTCGTAGTGGCCGGATTCTGCTTCAGCTCGGTCCTCGGCCACTGGGGCAACTTCGCCACCAGCGTCGTCCCCCATCCCGGCGGAATCAACGGCTTCATGATCGCCCTCATCGCCACGCTCTGGGCCTACGACGGATGGAACGACCTGACCATGGTGGCCGGCGAGGTCAAGCACCCTGAGCGGAACCTGCCCATCGCCCTCATCGGCGGCCTCTTCATCGTCGGTGTGCTTTTCATGGCCACCAACGCGGCCATCCAGTACATTCTGCCCGCCGCGCAAATCGCCGCCAGCCCCCGGCCCGCAGTCGCCGCGTTGTCCGTGGTCGCCGGCCCGGCCGGTGCGGCGCTGGTGGCGGCAGGCATGGCCCTCAGCATCTTTGTCACTCTCAACGGAACCATCATGAGCGGTGCGCGCATCCCCTTTGCCGCTGCGCGCGACCGCCTCTTCTTCCCGCGCTTTGCGTCGATTCACCCGAAGTTCCAGTCACCGTCGTATTCGCTTATCTTCCAGGCTTCGCTGTCGAGCGTTCTGCTGCTGGTGCTGGGGCGTTTCCAGCAGCTCTTTGAGCTCGCCGTCTTCTCAGAATGGCTCTTCTACATGCTCACCGCCACCACGGTCTTCGTCTACCGGCGGCGGCAGCCGGAACTTGCGCGCCCCTATCGCGTATGGGGATACCCCGTACTGCCAGCAGTCTTTGTGCTCTGCTCGGGAGCGGTACTGGTATCGAGCTTTACCGGGAACCTTCGCGGCTCGCTGATGGGCTCCGCGCTCATTCTGCTGGGCCTGCCAATCTACGAGTGGATCAAGCGGAAATATGGAAACACACCAGAACTCGCGGCATAACTCCTCCCCTCGATATTTTGCGGAAAAAATGATTCGCAACCTCATGCTCGTAACACTAGAATCATGTTCCCTGACAAAGGGACAGGAGGTTACGTGCCAAAGTTTCTCATCGAACGGAATATTCCCGGTGCAGGCCAGTTGACGGCTGAGCAGTTGCAGGGAATCTCACAAACATCGTGCGGCGTGCTGCGTTCGCTTGGACCACAGATCCAGTGGGTTCAGTCCTACGTGACGGCCGACAAGGTCACCTGCGTGTATATTGCGCCGGATGCCGAACTGATTCGCGAACATGCCCGCCTCGGGGGCTTCCCCGCCGATGCCGTGCTGCAGGTCCACACCATCATCGATCCGACAACCAGCGAAGCATAAAGCCCCGCATATCCGGCGGGCTGGGACTACCTGGCCCGCGGATGCGTACGGTCGTACACCTGTGTCAACTGCGACGTGGTCAGCTGCGTGTACCGCTGCGTCGTCGACAGCCGCTCGTGGCACAGCAACTCCTTGATTGACCGACCCCTCACGCAATCCCCTCATTGGGACGCCAGCCCCTTGCCTACAGCAGGATTCGGGCACGTCGAGCGAACTCCGTCTACGTGCTCATGCAAAGACGGGTGAACTGGGTGCCACATCGGGTCGAGAATGAAATCGGTTCCCTCACGGCGCGCCAACTTGGCCGCAGGAACGAAATCGGAGTCTCCAGCTACAAGAACAATCTGGTCTACTTGCTTCTTGAAACATAGCGAAGCAATATCTAACCCGATGCGCATATCCACGCCCTTCTGCGCAGCAACATACTCAAAATCCCCATCCTGCAACGCGTCAAACTGAAGAGTTCCGCCCAGCAGTTGCTTGAGTCGTCCCTCTTTCAGCTTCCACTCTGAGTTGTCCATCAGATGCCCAAGTCGCAACGCCACCTTACGCAACTTCCGAAGTTCGTCATGCAAGGCCAGCCGAAATATTGCCTGAGGCGTCTTGGCAAAATTCACTGACTTTCGAGTGATTGGGAAATGAGCCAGCTTCTGCAGCGGGGGACAGTCATAGAAGAAAATACGATATAAATCGTGGCGATGGCTCTTCTCTTCCAAGTGCCCAAGCGCTAACTCAAATACTGTCTTGGCAACAACCTGGGGACTGGTACTGTCCTTGCCCGGATAGCAGGCTCTGAACCTGCGCAGCAGGAAACCTCCGTCGATGAGAATCGCAGTTGGCATGAAATGAAAAAGCCCTCGATTTCTGCCCCCACAGGATCGATTGTGGACGGCTTACTCTCGGGGCTTAATAACCTCATGCTTGCACAACTTCAGCTAGCATGTCAACCAACTGGTTGACAAACGATGCCCCTACTTCGCCCTCGGATGCGTCCGGTCATACACCTGCGTCAACTGCGTCGTCGTCAACTGCGTATACCGCTGCGTCGTCGATAACCGCTCATGGCCCAGTAACTCCTGAATCGAACGCAAGTCCGCTCCCTCTTCCAGCAGATGCGTGCCAAACGCGTGCCGCAGCGTATGCGGATGCACATCCGACGACAGCCCGCGCAGCACCGCAATATGCTTCACAATCCGCGCCACGCTCCGCGTCGACAGCCGCCCGTCTCCCCGCAAATGCAGATTCAGCAGCAGCGCCTGGCTCTCGCGCGCCGCAGCTGCCAGCTTGGCTTCGCGCTCGCCCATATACGCGCGGATGGCCTCGGCAGCCGCATCCCCCAGCGGAACATACCGCTGCTTCTGCCCCTTGCCGCGCACCAGTATCGCCTCATTGGCCCAGTGAATATCGCCCAGGTTCAGCCCGGTCAGCTCCGCGTTACGAATGCCGCAGCCATACAGCAGCTCAAAAATAACCGCATCCCGCGCTGGCCAGCTTGCGTTCTCTTCATCGATGGAGTCAACCACCTGGTTCATCTGCTCAATCGATGGAACACGTGGAAGATGCTTCGGCAGCTTCGGTGTCGAAACCAGTGACGCAACATTCTGTTCCACGTGACCAAAACGCGCCAGCCACTTGAACCAACTGCGAATGGACGCCAGCGCACGCGCCGCCGATGCTTTCGAAAGACCGCGCTCATAGAGCGTGCCAAGGTACGCGCGGATGCGGGTGTGCTCGATGGCGCGGGGCTCAGTCTCTTCTCCCTGCACCTCACAAACCCACGCGGCAAAGGCCCGCAGCTCGCGCTCGTAGGCCCGGATGGTGTGCGGAGAGGAACCACGCTCGTTGGCCAAAACCGCAAGGTATGCCGTAACCAGTGCATCCAGCGACTGGCGCTGCCGGGGCATGGAGAGCGACTCGGCAGCGGGCCGCGACTGCGGTATCGGCTGGGTCAGGGCGCTCATGAAGCTTCCTTCTCCAGCATGGGATGCAGATCACGCTCAACTTGCTCGTCTTCCAGAACAGAGCGCTCCAGGGCCAGGCTGCGGGCCTGCGCACGGGGATGGTGCATGCGGTGCACAGCCTTCAGCCGGCCAAGCGCAAGATGCGTGTAGACCTGCGTTGTGGAGATATCGGCGTGACCCAGCAGAATCTGGACGCTGCGCAGGTCGGCACCATGCTCCACCATGTGGGTCGCGCAACTGTGGCGCAGCATGTGCGGGCTGGCGTTGGCGCCATAAACCTTCACCATCATCCACACGGCCTGGCGCGTCATGGGCATGCCGCGAAGCGACAGGAACAGCCGGGAGGCATCGGCCCTGTGGGCGCGAACCCCTGCCCGGGCCAAATGCGGCCGCCCCTGGCGAAGATACACATCCAGCGCATCCAGCGCGGCCTTGCCCAGTGGCACAATCCGCTCCTTGTCGCCCTTGCCGCGGACCATCACCCGGCCCAGGTCCAGCGCAAGATCGCTCACCGAAAGCCCCGTAACCTCACTCACCCGCAGTCCGCCGGCATACAGCAGCTCCAGAATCGCGGAGTCCCGCAACTCCGTGGCACGTGCCTGCGGATGATGCGCTGCCATCGAGGCCACCTGCAGCATGGCGCTCACTTCGTTTTCAGCCAGCGACTTGGGCAGGACCTTCCAGGCTTTGGGGGATTCGATATTCAGCGTCGGATCGTGGTGGATGCGCCTGTCCAGCAGCAGCCACTTGTACAGCCCGCGCAGGCAGCTCAGCTTGCGGGCTGCCGAGCGGGAGTCGACGCCGTGAGCTCGCAGATGCTCCAGAAACCCGGCCACATCCTGCTGCACTGCGGTCTGCAGCACCCCATGGCGGCCTTCCAGAAACTCGGCAAAGGTCCGCAGGTCACCAAGATAGGCCTCGCACGTGAGCGGCCGAAGACCTTTCTCGACCCGCAGATAGGTCATGTACTCCCGCAGCAGGCCGAGATTGCCGGTATTCTCCACAGGCTTGATTATGGCCTTTTTCCGGACCCGCGGCGGCGACCATCGGCAGGTGTCGAACCACAGCGAACACGGAATCAAGAGGGTCACCGCCCGGCACTTGACGTGGCCCGGCTTCCGGCGTTGCGTCCGCTGGCCCTGGCACAGAACCCCCGAAGCCGGCATCCGGTTATTCATCCGGTGACAGTTTGCACAAGCTTCACACTGCCCGCATTTGCAAATCCGGGCTCATATCAGACAATGAAATTGAGCCTAACGTTATTTCAATCGGGTTCGGTGATTTTGTCCCGGCCCGGGACGCACGTCCGGAAAGAACCACAGTGAGCAATGCACATCTCGAACTTCCCCGTATCACCGCCGCACAACTGGAGCAGGCTGTTTTCGCCGCCAATCCCCGCACCGCCGTCTTCGACTGCGACGGCACCATCTGGTCCGGCGACTCCGGCCACGGTTTCATGATCTGGTCGATTGAGCAGGGTCTGGTCTCGCGCTCGGCCAGCGACTGGATTGACAACCGCTATCGCGCCTACCTTGCCGGGAATGTCAGCGAACTGACAATCTGCGGCGAAATGGTGCAACTGTATGAAGGGCTGCGCGAGCAGGAGCTGCTCACGGCGGCAGCCGAATACGTGGGCAGCTTTGTCCGTCAGCGGATATTCCCTGAAATTCAGCGCCTGCTTGACCGGCTGAACGAGCGTGGTGTGGAGATTTGGGCTGTCAGCTCCACCAACAAGTGGGTCGTTGCCGAGGGTGTGCGAACCTTCGGAATTCCCGGGAGCCGGGTGCTGGCCGCCGAGGTTCGCGTGGAAAGCGGTCTGGTCACGAACCAGTTGACCGATGTGCCTACCGACGAGGGCAAGGCCGCCTCCCTCGTGCGTGTGGGCCTGGCGCGGCCGGATGCGGTCTTTGGCAACTCCATCCACGACTACGCGATGCTGGAGATTGCGGCCAACGCCTTCCCCATCAACCCGTCGCCTGCGCTCATTGAGGCCGCCACCCGCAAGGCCTGGAACTGGTTCCGCCCGGCTGCCGCTGAGGGCGTGCATGCTGGTGTCGCCGGCGAATAAGCCCGCATTTCCCCTATGGAACCGGTAACCACTCCGGTTCCGTGGGATGAAAGTATGTCATATCAATACCTTCCCGGCTGGGTACCGGTTGCGGCTACACTGTTGAGGTGACCGACGCGCCCCATCCTCAGGAAGCAGAACAGCCCGTTTCGCAACTGGCAGGACAGCCTGCGGGTACGGCTGCCACGCAGCGTCCAGGTGCCTTGCGCCTGGTGGTGGCGGCTCTCATGCTGCGCGGGGGCGAGATCCTGATCTGCCAGCGCCGGGCTGACCAGCCCATGGCGCTGCAGTGGGAGTTTCCCGGCGGCAAAATAGAGCCCGGTGAAGGCCCCGAAGAAGCTCTGGCACGCGAACTGAACGAAGAACTCGGAATTACGGCCACCATCGGCAAGCGGGTGACGCATATCCGTCACAACTACCGGCACGGCGGGGCGGTGGATTTGCAGTTCTTTGCCGTGCACGCCTTTCAGGGCGAAATCGAAAACCGCATCTTCAAGGAAGTTCGCTGGGCGCGTCTGGAGGATTTGCCGGGCTACGACTTTCTGCCCGCCGACCGCGGCCTGATTCGGGATTTGGCGAGCGGGAAGCTGCTGTAGGCGATTCTCTTCTCCCGGTTTTGCAACTTACTTCAGAACTGCTGCTTTTTATCCGCGTATTGGGATGTAGATATGACTGCAATTTCTAATCCTGCTGGACCCCTCGTTGATCTCTCTGCCAGTGAGTGCCGAGCCAAGGCTCTGGAATCTGCTTGCGCCAGATACTATGACAAGTTCACGGAAGGAGAACAAAGAGAACAAAACACTTGGGCCCCTTTCGTTGGCACAAATCTTGTTGGAATAGAAGTGCTAAACGAATCGACGTTCGAGTAGCCGCATCACCCCTGATGCTTCGGAATCAGCCCGTACAGCATCACCAGCGTCAGGCCGATGACGATAATGCTGGTGGCCCAGGCCACGATGTTCCACAGCCGCGAGTTCACGTACTTCCCCATCAGGTCTTTGCGGTTGATAAGCACCAGCATCAGGATGATGACCACCGGCAGCAGCGCCCCGTTCAGCACCTGCGAGAGAATCGCGACGTTGATGAGCTGCGAGTCCGGGACCACCAGCACGGCGGCTGCGCCACCCACAATCAGCAGCGTATACAGCCAGTAGAAGAAGGGCGCTTCCCGGAAGGTCTTGTCGACTCCCGACTCAACGCCAAGGCCCTCGCAGACCGTGTACGCCGTGGAAAGCGGCAGGATGCTGGCCGCGAAGAGTGAGGCGTTGAAGAGACCAAAGGCAAAGAGCAGGAAAGCGTAGTTGCCGGCCAGCGGCCGCATCGCTTCGGCCGCGTCTGCTGCCACCTGGATTGCGCCCAGACCGTGAACCCACAGGGTGGCCGCGCAGGCGACCACGATGAACCAGGCTACGATGTCGGTAAACAGGCTGCCGACGATGACATCGAGCCGGCTGGCGCCGTAGTCCTTCACCCGGATGCCCTTCTCCACAATCGAGGATTGCAGGTAGAACTGCATCCACGGCGCAATGGTGGTGCCGACAATGCCGATGGCCATGTAGATGTAGTCGTTCGTCCAAACGCTGCGGTCGGGCATCCGTACGGTGGCCGAAATGGCGTCGTGCCAGTTGGGCTGCGAAAGCACGCCGGCAAAGATGTAAGCGATGTACACGACCGAGGCGACGAGGAATATCTTCTCAACCCGCTTGTAGTCGCCCCGGACCACCAGGAACCACACCAGGAGCGCGCTCAGCGGCACAGAAATGAACTTGGAGATGTGGAACAGGTGCAGGCTGCCGGTAATTCCGATGAACTCTGTGATGACATTGGTGAAGTTCACAATGACCAGCACGGCCATGAGAATGACGGTGAGGCGCAGGCCAAATTCCTCGCGAATCAGGTCGCTGAGACCCTTGCCGGTGACCACGCCCATGCGGGCGCACATCTCCTGCACAACAATAAGAGCCAGGGTAATCGGGAGCATCGTCCACAGCAGGGTGTAGCCATACTGCGCGCCGGCCTGGGAGTAGGTGAGAATGCCACCGGAGTCGTTATCCACATTGGCTGTAATGAATCCCGGTCCCAGCACGGCCAGGAAGAGCATAATCCGGATTCGCCACCGCTTCCACATCCCCGCAGACCCTTTGTTCCCTTCAGAAGTTCCCCACCTGAACATATCATTTGCCACCCTTGTCAAACCTCCACGGCTGGGTGGGAAATGGCGGGGTCGTCGAAGTTTTTTGTCGCCCCCGCAACTGCCTTCCAAGTGGGCTTCAGAACCACCAATCCTTCATGCGGGCATTTGCTTTCAGCCGCAATCCTCTGGCCGATTTACCAACCCTTTGCCGCGGCAACGGCAAAAGAAAATGCCGGACTTGTGGTCCGGCTTTTCGTGGAAAAAGTGCGATTCAGACTGCCTGAGGGTTACGCGCTGGCCGCGCTGGTAGCCAGGGTCCGCGCTTCGGGCTTTTCGCCCAGCAAAATCTGAACCACGTCGGCTGCGGTGTAACGGTGCTGGCCCGGAGCCAGGAAGCGCGCGGCTTCGTTCAGTCCGTCGCCGGCGGTCAGCAGGGGTTGTTCCTGCCGGCCATCCGGTCGTACCTGACCATAACCCACGTTCGCCATCAGCGCATTGCACAGGCACTTGCGGCCGACGGTCTCTTCCACAGTGCCGCCCTTGGCCAGGAAAGCATCGATATTCTCGGCGGCGCAGCGGTATCCAATCGCGCCTTTGGGCGTGACATAGCCCTCGCGCAGGTATCCCAGGTCGCAAACGCGCGTACGGGCCTCGTACTCTGCGTCACCGGAGAGCGTTCCCTCCAGCAGGGCCACCTTGAACGGGAAGCCGGTCGGGGAGGCCAGCGGATCCGTGAAGACCTTGGCTTTCTCTGCCACAACCTGGTCCAAAAGCTCCTGCTTCAGATCTTCCCGCAGGCCAGACTCGGCAGAGAGCGCGAACACGCTGCCAACCTGGATGCCCTGGGCACCGGCCGACTGCGCTTCCTTCAGCTTCTCGGGCGTGTTGTACCCGCCCGCCAGCCAGAATGGTACGCCCAACTCCGACAGCGCTTCCAGGTTCACCTGGTCGCGCTCGCCGTAGACAGGCTCGCCGGTCTCGGAAAACAGTGTCTTGCCCCGGGGCGGCGCGTTATGTCCGCCGGCGGTGTGCTTCTCCACCACAAATCCGTTGGTCTTGCCGGACCCGCGCTTCAGCATCGTCGTTGCCAGCGTGTTCGAGGAGATGATGGCCAGGAAGTTGGGCCGGTTCAGCGGAGCAAGCTCCGACTCCATGTAATCCCGGGGGTCAAAGCGAAGCTGCGTATCCAGGTCCGAAGGCGCACCGGCAACGCTCAGCTTGTACTCCACCGGCTGATGCAGGGCCAGCTTGTCGAGGACGCCGGGAATGTGCAGCGGAATGCCCGCGCCCATCAGAACATACCCCGCACCAGCCAGCATCGCACCATACAGCGACGGCAGATGAACCACCTGCACCTTCTCCAGAAGATTGATTCCCACTGCGTTGTCGTGGCCAAGCCGGGCCAGCGCTACCTCAACAAAATTGCTCAGAATGCACAGCTCCACCAGCTTCCGCGCATCGTTACGCGTATGCATCGGGGTTGCCTTGTAAGGCTCATCCGGAGCCTTGCCATCAGGCACAAAGTACTCACGCCAAACCCGCTTGGCCATCTCCTGAAAAGGAAACATGTCGAAGCCAATCTTCATGTGCCCGTCAGGATCCCCGCCGCCGAGCCGACGTACGAGAATCTGGTCAAGTGCTGTGCTGGAGACGACGCCGAGCTGGCCCAGGCGCGAAACAGCCTGCGCCAGCCGCCAGTTGGAGACACCCGCTCCCATACCGCCCTGGATGATCTTAGGAAACTGCATAACGTCTTGATTGTTTCATAGAGAACGTTATTTCGCCCGAAATTTGTGAATGTCATGTTGCGGGGTAGCTGACTTGAAACCGGTTTGACCGACCGGGGCGGCAAGTGATACTTTGGTGCCCGCAGACGACCCGGAGGAATGCCATGCACGACGAAACACAAAACCCCGCGCCATCCACCACCCGCGCACTTCCACGCCGCCAGATGCTCGGCATGCTGGCCCAGGGAGCAGCCGTAGCAGGCCTGGCCGGGACAGCCGCAGCCGTGGCCGCGCCCATGGCAGAGAAGCCCCACGCTCCTGCTTCCGCCGCACCTTCCGCGCCCAGCCCTAACGCCGGCAACGACGACCTCTTTTCCCTGGCCCGTCTGCGACGCTACAAAACCCGCCGCTCCTCCAGTTGGGACCGCACCGGCGGCAACGATGACTCCGTCTCAGTCGATGCGGGCAACTCTGCGGTGATTCTGGAAGCCCAGGGTGCAGGAGTCGTGACGCACCTCTGGTTTACCGTGAACTCGCCAGACCCGAACCACCTGAAGAATCTTGTCCTGCGAGCCTGGTGGGATGGCGAAGCAAGCCCTTCGGTCGAGGTTCCCCTGGGCGACTTCTTCGGCCTCGGCCTGGGCGAGTACTTCGTCTACCAGTCAGAGCTGCTGGCCGTTGCGCCCATCAAGGCACTGAATTCGTACTTCCAGATGCCCTTCTCCAGCGGCGCGCGAATGTCCGTCACCAACGAGGGCTCCATCCGCACCGACAACCTCTACTTTGCCGTGGACTACGTGCTGCTGGAGGAACTGCCCGCCGACGTTGGCCGTTTCCATGCCCAGTACCGACAGGCCGCGCCGCTCAAGGGCGACCTGGACAACTGGACCAACGAGTACGAACCGCCGGCGGGCAACCGCAAAAATCTCGACGGAGCGACCAACTACGTCTTTCTCGAAGCCTCAGGCCGCGGACACTTTGTCGGCGTCACCCACTCGGTCCTGCAGTTGCAGGATGGCTGGTTCGGCGAGGGCGACGACATGATCTTCATCGACGGAGACACCCAGCCCACCATCAACGGCACCGGGACCGAGGACTACTACAACGGAGCCTGGGACTTCGGCAACGGGCAGGCATTCGCCTTCCAGCACAACGGAGCGCCTCAGATGACCGGCAGCGAGCGCCTCGCCAGCCGCTATGCGCTCTACCGCTGGCATACGGAGAGTCCCATCACCTTTGAGAAATCCATCAAGGTCACCATCGAGCATGGGCACGCCAATCACCGCGCCGACGATTTCTACTCCACCGCCTACTGGTACCAGACCGAGCCCCATGCGGCCTTCCCTGCCCTGCCGCCAGCACAGCGACGGATACCCAGGCTCTTCCACGTGGGCGGCGCGGGCGTTGTGGAGCCGCCAAAGGAGTAATCGAACGCGCATAATGGCACCATGAGAGTTCTGATTTTCGGAGCGACGGGAATGGTGGGCCAGGGTGTGCTGCGCGAGTGCCTGGCCGCCCCCGATGTCAGCGAAGTTCTGGTAGTGGGTAGAACCCCGCTGGCAGCAGACCACCCCAGGCTCCGCCAGTTGATCGTGGCCGACCTCTTCGATGTGGCGGCGTACCAGGACTCTCTTGCCGGCTTTGATGCCTGTTTCTTTTGCCTTGGGGTCTCCTCGACTGGAATGTCGGAGCAGGCCTACACCCGCATTACCTACGACCTTGGCGTTGCCATCGCCTCCGCCCTTGTCCGCCTCAATCCCGCGTTGACGCTCACCTACGTCAGCGGGACCGGCACCGACAGCACGGAAACGGGAAAAGTGATGTGGGCCAGGGTGAAGGGCAGGCTGGAGAACGCGCTGCTGGGCATGGGCTTTGCCGCGGCGTTCATGCTGCGCCCCGGGTTCATCGCCCCGCTCGACGGCATCCGCTCCAAAACCCGCGCATACCGCGTGCTCTACGCCATCCTTGCTCCGGTCACGCCACTGCTTCGCAGGCTCTTTCCCGGGCAAATTCTCACCACGCGGGAGATGGGCCAGGCCATGCTGCAACTGGCGCGCCATGGATACGCAAAGAATGTCCTCGAAGCGCGCGATATTCGGGCAGTTTTGACGGGCTAGAGCTTTTCCAGCAGCAGGCTGATAATCGACTCCGAGTGAACCACCCCGACCATCCTCTTTTGCGCGTCCACCACCGGCAGCGCGTGCAGGTTGTACTTGTCAAACAGCTCGGCCAGCTCGTTCTGGTGCAGGTCCACCTTGCAACTCACCACGCGGGGCTCGGCCAGCACTGAGAGCCGTGTACTGGGCTGCGCCAGAATCATCCGGGCCAACGGAGCCGCGCCCTTCAGCACGCCCTCCTTGTCCAGAAGGTACACCTCCGTCAGCAGCTCGGCATCGCCGTCAAACTCGCGCAGCGCAGCCACCGCATCGGCCACGGTGGCTTCATAGGCAACCTGCACAAAGTCCGTCGTCATGCGGCCCGCCGCCGTATCCTCGTCAAACTCCAGCAGCTCGGCAACTTCCTGCCGCTCCTCCGGATCCATCTCTTCGAGAATGGCTTCAGAGCGCTCGTCCGGCAGCTCGCTCAGCAGGTCGGCGGCGGCACCAGGATCCATCTCCTCCACAATGTCCGCAATCCGCTCCTCATCCATGGAGGCCAGCAGCGACTTCTGCAGCTTCGGATCCACTTCTTCCAGCGCCTCTGCGGCCACTTCCTCATCCAGCGTCGTAAAGATGGCTTCGCGCTCGGCGGGGGCCAGGTCGGCCAGAATCTCGGCCAGTTCGCTCGGATGCATCTCCGCCAGTCGCTCGTGCTCAATGCGCAGCTTCACGCGGCGGGCTGGGTCAACCTCAATCACATCCACAAATTCCCAGGGGATTCCCTTTGCAGCAAAGCGACGGGAGATGGTTTCCAGCGTTTGCCGCGGCAGCAGCCCCTTGAAGACGCGCTGCATCGCGCCGCGCAGGCCCACTTCCACTTCCGAAACGCGCAGCAGATGAACGCCGCCCTGGCCCATCCACTCCAGGTCCACGTCATTCACGCGGACCACCTTGCGGCCGTGGATATCGATGATCTGCCGGTCAATCAGGTCCTGTTGCAGGAAGAGGTAGTTTTCGTCGCCGTTCAGCGGCTGCAGTGCCGAGGGGTTGCGCAGTTCCAGCGTCCCGGCCGGCGTCTCCATCACCTGATTACTGGGCACAATCTGCAGGCCCTGGCGAGTCTTCAGGACAAGGCCGGCGACCTGACCGGCCTCGGCACCGGTGGCAACGGCAATGTCCTTCAGCTTGCCGCGCACATTGCCCTGCGCATCGGTGACGGGGGTGCCCAGCATGGCCGTCAAACTCACACGGGTTGTGGTGCGCTTTGCCACTGCAGGTTGAGTTTAGCTTGTCGCGCGCCCTCTGGTCGAACCTCCACGCGGACTCACATATATTGAAACCAGGACCCTTCCCCGCACGGAATACTTCAGTCCCTGAGGCCACAATGGAATCGCCCGCCGCCGCGACGTATACACCAGATTCAACCCCGCAGACAGAGACCTCAACGCTCACCTTTTTCTGCCTGGAACCGGGCCAGGACAGCACGGCTTTCCGCGTGCTCAACGAGGAATGGATTCAGCGATTCTTCACGCTCGAAGCGGTCGACCACGAAATCCTGAACCACCCTGAAGATTCAATTCTCGCAAAGGGCGGCCGCATCCTGCAGGTCGCCCAGGCTGGCGTCACGGTGGGCTGCTTGGCGCTCATTCCAAAGCAGCCCGGAGTCTGCGAGGTGGGCAAGATGGCGGTTGCGCCGGACCGGCGCGGGTTGGGCATTGGCCGAAAGCTCCTGGCGTTTGCGCTGGAGCAGGCCGCAGAGATGGGCCTTCGCAAACTCACCCTCAACAGCAGCACCAGGCTGCCGAATGCGGTCCACCTGTATGAGTCGGTCGGCTTCCATCATCTGCCGAAACAGCAGTGGCCGCCCAGCGAATACCTTCGCACGGATGTGGTGATGGAGATGGATCTGCCTCGCTGAAGCTGGATGGGAATTGTCTCGCACAACCATTCCGCACACTCGGCTTGACACATTCAGGGCCAGCGATGAAACTGCCATGGAGGACGCTTGCGCCGCTGGTCGGTATTTCAGACTTCCCCAGGTTCAGGCTGCTTCGGGGTCAACTCCCTTACCCGTGAGGCTACTTTGTCGGCACCGGAAACCGGAAAACTGAGCTTTCGTCTGCCTTCCACCATGGACAGCGTGGCTGAAGTGGAACAGACTGTGGAAAAAATTGCCACGGAAGCGGGCCTGGATGAGGACGAATCCTTCCGCGTCACCATGGCCTCGCGTGAAGCTGCCGTGAATGCTGTCTTGCATGGCAACGCCTACGATCCCAACAAACAAATCAGCGTTTCGATTGAAAACAATGGAAAATCCCTGATTATCCGCATCTCCGATGAGGGCGAAGGCCTCGATCCAGACACGCTCCCGGATCCCCTTGCACCGGAAAATCTGCTGCGCGGCACTGGCCGCGGCATTCTCCTTATCCGTTCCTTCCTGGATGAGGTACACTTTCGTCAACTGCACCCTGGGACGGAACTCACACTTGTGAAACACCTGACCCCAGCTGCTGAAGCTAATTCCTGAAGATTCAGGCTTAGAAACCAATCGAAAAAATCCCCTAAGGAGGGCAAGACTGTGGCACTGACAATTGCAACCCGGGAGCTGGACGGAGTCACGATTCTCGATCTGAGCGGACGCATCACGCTCGGCGAAGGCGCCGTACAACTGCGTGAAGCCATTCGCGAACTCATCGGCAAGGGCCAAAAGAAGATTCTCGTAGGACTGGGCGATGTGAACTACATCGACAGCTCAGGCCTCGGCGAACTCGTCAGCTCCTACACCACCGCAAAGAACCAGGGCGCAGACCTCAAGCTCCTGAACCTGACCAAGAAGGTCAAGGACGTTCTGCAGGTCACCAAACTCTACACCGTTTTTGATATCTACGACGACGAAGCCAGCGCAATCGCCTCGTTCAAGTAGTCCATTCCCTGATTGCCAGCGTCCACACTTTGGAAGAGCCGCTCCGTGTCCCGGAGCGGCTCTTCTGTTTGGTGCGAAATTGGGGAAATCGTCGAGCCCGACCTCGCACCCGAGCCGCCAGGGTTATCCCTCGAACCGGGACAACTTGAGCCCCCATATCTCCGGTCAAGCCCCCAAAACTCTCTGCCTTCTTAAAACCCAACAAAACAAACCACTTCAGCGGCAAACAATTCGCCGCGGCGTTGCCGGGAATTACTCCCTGAAAGTGCACAATCAAGGTAGCAGCCCCAAGGCCAAAATCCATGCCACAGTACCTCGATAGCATTACCCCGGATCTCAATGACGGACAAATACACGCAAAAAGCGCACAAAAACGCCCCAAAATACACCAGGTAACCTCCTGTTAACATCAATATTTTCAATAATATGGAATTCATTTCCCGCAAAAAACACACCCCCCCCCCCCGGGGGGGAGAGGGGAAAAGCGCTGTCTCGGGCCCCTACGGCACCAGCTTCAGAAACGTGACTCCGTAGCCCGGAAGCGTAACGTTCACACGGGCCGCCGGAGTTACCCCGCTCCACGCCGGGGCCGTCGTTGCACTGCTGCCGGCATCAAAAGCAAGCTGCGAAGCCGAAGTGAAGCTCCCGAGCGTGGACAGGTCCAGCACCACCGTGCGGGGTGCCCCGGTGCCGTTGTTGTCGGCCGATGGATTGGCGATGGCGTGGTTGTCGACCATGATGACCACGGAGTTGTCAGCGTTGCGGGTGGCAAGCAACTCAATGTCGCTGGTCTCAGTAGCCGAGAGTTGCAGAATCTGCTGCCCCGGCGAACCAGGGGGTGCCGGGTAAATTGCCGCCAGTGCCTCATCCACCCAGTAGCTCAGGTAGGTGTTGCCGGTGGAGGAGTTCACTTCGCCGTATTGCGGGTCGGCAGCATAGGCCCAGTGGTAGAGCGCCTGGTTGCCGGCCTTGCCGAGCTGTGAGAAGACGTAGGGCCGCCACGCTGCAAAGAACGCGCTGGTCCCCCGCGGATCGTCTACAAACGCCTGTGGCGGATTGCAGGCGCTGACGCCGTTGTTGCTCCAGTCCGCATTGACATTGTTTTCCGTCACCCAAACCTGAATCTTCCCCAGGTCCGGTCGCAGGGCAGCCTCCTGGCGGAAATACTCAATGTTCTGAGCAAATCCAGGCACGGCACTGAGCAAAGCCTGATCCAGGTCCTTCTGGTTGCAGGTGCTGTAGAAGTGAGTGGAGACAACGCTGACCGGCTCGCTGACGCCGCCGGAAGCCGCCGGGGCGAAGAAGGGCGGCAGAAAGACCTTTGGGTCGCCGCCGTCGCCCGTGCCCAGACCGTAGTCGGACAACTCCTGCGCAGAGAACTCGACGGTGGGGTCTGCGGCCAGCATGGCTGCGGTCACCTTGTTGTAGAGCGTCACGTACTGGGTGGCGTTAAGCCCGTTGCCGTTGTACTCGTTGAAGATGCCCCACCAGTGGATAGGGTGCGCGGATGGGGACTGGAAGTGCTGGCCACCCCAGTTGAAGCCGCCCGTGTTGTAGTAGCGGACGACGTTGGCGCTGTAGGTGGCGAAGTCGTCAAGGTGATGGACGGTATCGAGGTGGCCGGCGCTGTCGTTCATCCAGGTGGGGGCGGTGCCGAGTTGCATCTCAGGGCTGTTGTCGCCGATGCCGAGGACGGGCTGTGTGAGGGAGTCGATGACGGCAAAGCTCCAGTCGGCAGAGGTGCCGGTGTTGCCGACCATCGGGGTGCCATCCCCGACGACCTGAAGGCGGGTGTGCTGGGCGCCGAGAGCGGCGAGAGTGGATTCGCGGGAGGTGGCGTTGGTGAGGAAGTAGCCGTCAGCGTAGGAGGCGACCTGGAAGCTGGTGGCCATGAACTGGCTGAGGACGCCGTGGATGCCGAGGGTTGTGTCCTGAGCTGCGGAGACGGTGGCAACGGGCGCGCTGATTACCTGGAGGCCGGCTGATGCGATGGATTCGCCGGACTTGACCACGACATTGGCCGCCGTGGTGCCGGCAGCAACGGCTGCACCGCCAGTGAGCTGGAGGGTGCCGGATGGGCCGCTGCCGGTGGGGGTGAATTTTGCCGTGACTCCGGTGGGCAAGTACTGGGTCAGGACAGCGGCCGTAGCGGGTGCATTGCCGACAGTCACCGTGACCGTTACCGGGGTGCCGTCCTGCGGAAGGGTAACGGTGGCAGCGGAAAGGCTGATGGTGATGGCCGGCGGAGGGGGTATGGAGGAACCGCCAACACCACCACAGCCGACCACGGTCGCCAGCAGTGCCAACGGCAAAGCAGCACGCACGAAAGAAAGACAGAACCGGAAAACTCTGCGGGAAAGCATGGCAAAACGATACCATCTGCCATGTTTCCCGCGAGAGCTTCCCCGTAGTTCTTGCTCGCTTCCCTGCCCCTGGACGCTGGTCTAGAACTTGACCTGGGGAGCGGTGCGGGAGGCGGCGCTGGCCTCAAAGTACGCGCTGTTGGGGGCAAAGCCCAGCATCCCCGCCCATACGCTGTTGGGGAAGCTGCGGACGTAGGTGTTGTAGTCGCGGAGGGTGTCGTTGTAGCGGCGGCGCGCGACGGTGATGCGGTTTTCGGTGCCGGAGAGCTCGTCCTGCAGCCGCAGGAACTGCTCGTTGGACTTGAGCTGCGGGTAGTTTTCGCTGAGGGCCAGGAGGCGGCCGAAGGCGGAGTCGAGGCGGCCGTTGGCCTCAATCTTCTCCTGCGGGCCGCGGGCGTTCAACAGGCCAGCGCGGGCGTTGGCGATGTCGCCGAATACGGTGCTTTCTTCCTTGGCAAAGCCCTTGACGGTCTCGACCAGGTTGGGGATGAGGTCGGCGCGGCGCTGCAGCTGAATATCCACATCAGACCAGGCCGTCTTGACGGCTTCGTCCTTGTTGACGAGCGAGTTCTGGGCGCTCTTGAAGCTGCCAAAAACCATGAACGCCACCAGCAACAGAACCCCGAGAATGCCTAACAGAATTCCAAGTCCACGACTCATAACGAGCTTGTCTCCTTACTGCGGTTAATCCCTTGTCTACCCGCGGACGGGAAGCTTCCGCGGAAGAAACATCCTGGGAGGTTGCCGAGTTGCGGCGCTCCCAAACTTGCTAAAAATCGCCACCGGCTCCGCCGCCGCCGGAACTGCCGCCGTCAAAGCCACCGAAGCCGCCCCCGGAGTCGCCGGAGTCGCCACCGCCACCCCAGCCGCCACCGCCTCCACCCCAGCGACCGCCCCCGCCCAGGAACATGCCCAGGCCGAAGCCGAAGAGGCCGCGCACGCCGAAAAAGATGAGGACGAGGACGATGATGATGATGCGCACCAGGAGCCTGCCGCCGATGTGCTGCTCCGGCTGTGGGTGGTAGACGCGAACCTGCGGGTCGTCGCCCTGGTCGTCAAGGGTGACCTTGGCGTCTTCGGCGATGACCTGGGAAATCTGCTGCACGCCGGTGAGGATGCCGGAGTCGAAGTCCCTGGCGTGCAGGTAGGGCACCATGGCCCGGCCGATATCGCCCACCTTGCCGTCCGGCAGAATGCCTTCGAGGCCGTAGCCGACCTCGACCCAGTAATGGTGGTCGTCGGTGGATACCAGCACGAGGATGCCGCGGTCGGAGCCCTTCTTGCCGACCTTCCACTTCTCTTCCAGGCGATTGGCAAAGTCGGCCTTGTCGTCGCCGCCCAGGTCGTGCACGGTGACGATGGCAATCTGCGCGTTGGCCTTGCCGTGGTCGAGCTGGTCGCAGATGTGGTCCAGGCGGGCGACAGTTTCCGGCGCCAGCACATGGGCCAGGTCTGAGACGTAGTCGGTGGGCTTGGGCAGGTCTTCAACCCGCTCTGCAATGGCAAATGCGCCACAGGCGAGGAAGACCAGGGTGGGGAGCAGTACGCGTAAAGCCGGATGGAATCGGCGAGGTTTCATCTCCCTGATTGTACGCGCGCGGCGGTGCAAAAGTTCCTTTACCGGCCGGCGGCAGCTATCCTAGTCAATGATGACAACTGAAACCAAGCACACAGTAGCGCCCCCCGTTGCCCGCCGCCAGCCCCACCCCACCACCCTGCACGGCGTAACCCTGCAGGACGACTATGCCTGGCTGCGGGAAAAGGAGAGCCCGGAAGTTATCGCATACCTGGAGGCCGAGAACGCCTACGCCAACGCCAACATGGCCAAACTGGCGGGGCTGCGCGAAGAGCTGTACCAGGAGATGCTGAGCCACATGAAGCAGACCGACCAGAGCGCGCCCTACCGGGACCGGGGCCACTGGTACTGGACCAGGACAGAGGAAGGGCTGCAGTACGCGACGAGCTGCCGCAGAGCCGACCGACCGAATGCCGAGGACGAGGTGATTCTGGACGGGAACCAGTTGGCCGAGGGCAAGCCCTTCATGGCGATTGGCGGGATGGATATCTCGGACGACGGGCGTTGGCTGGCGTATTCGGTGGACTACACGGGGTTCCGGCAGTATTCGCTGTTTGTGAAGGATCTGAGCACGGGCGAAGCCCAGCCGGAATTTGTTGAGCGGGTGGGCTCATTTACCTGGGCCGCAGACAACCGGACGCTGCTGTACACCGTGGAAGACGAGGAGCAGAAGCGGCAGTTCCAACTGTGGCGGCACACCCTGGGCACCCCGCACGAGAGCGATGTGCTGGTGTTTGAGGAGCCGGATGAGCGATTCAACCTGGCAGTAGGGCGCACTCGGGATGGCAAATATCTGGTGATGGAGGCGGCCAGCCACATTACCAGCGAGGCGCGGTTTCTGGCAGCGGAGACGCCGGATGGGACTTGGACGGTGGTGGAGGAGCGGCAGGATGACCACGAGTACTCGATCGACCACCGGAATGGGCTCTGGTACATCCGGACCAATGACAAGGGGCGAAACTTCCGGCTGGTGACCGCGCCGGTGTCTGCGCCAGGGCAGGCGAACTGGACGGAGCTGATTGCGCACCGGGCCGAGGTGATGCTGGAAGAAATTGACCTGTTCCAGAGCTACTTTGTGGCTGCCGAGCGGGCGGATGGGCTGCCGCAGCTGTGCCTGTGGCGGTTTGGAGCCGGCGGGGTTCCGGTGGCCGGGGAGGAGATCCGCTTCCCGGAGCCCGTGTACAACGCCTACCCGGGGACGAATGCCGAGTTTGAGAGCGGCACGTTCCGCTACGGCTACACCTCGCTGGTGACGCCGAGCTCAGTCTTTGAGTATGACCTGGAGACGCGCGCCTCAACACTGCTGAAGCAGCAGGAGGTGCCCGGTGGATTTGACCGTACGCTGTACGCGAGCGAGCGCACCTGGGCAACCTCGCATGACGGGGTGCGGGTGCCGGTGAGCTTGGTGTATCGCCGCGACAAGCGGGAAGTGGGCAGGAATCCGCTGTATGTGTATGCGTACGGGTCGTACGGGTACTCGCTTCCGGTGGGCTTCAGCGCAAATCGGCTGAGTTTGCTGGATCGCGGCGTGGTGATGGCCTATGCGCACATCCGCGGCGGGGGCGACCTGGGGACGCCGTGGCATGACGCCGGGAAGATGATGGAGAAGCGGAACACCTTCAACGACTTCCTCTCATGCGTGCAGCACCTGACCAGGAGCGGCTATGGCGACCCGGAGCGGGTGGCGATTGAGGGCGGCTCGGCAGGCGGCTTGCTGATGGGCGCGGTGACGAATCTGCGGCCCGATATCTTCCGCGCGGTGCTGTCGCACGTGCCGTTTGTGGACGTGATGAACACGATGCTGGATGCGAGCCTGCCGCTGACGGTGCCCGAGTACGAGGAGTGGGGCAACCCGAATCTGCAGGAGTACTTCCACTACATGCTGAGCTACTCGCCCTACGACAATCTGGTCGCGGGCGCGTACCCGGCGATTCTGGTAAAGACGAGCCTGAACGACAGCCAGGTGATGTATTGGGAACCGGCCAAATATGTGGCGAAGCTGCGAACGCTGAAGCGGGATAACACTCCGCTGCTGCTGGTGACGAACATGAGCGCGGGCCATGGCGGGGCGAGCGGAAGGTACGACTACCTGAAGGAGATCGCGTTTGATTATGCGTTTTTGCTGAGGGAGTTGGCCTAGATAAGTCGGTCCGGTCACTCCGCACCAAGTCTTCCGTCCAAAGGAAATGGGGTATCGCATCTTCGCGATGCCCCATTCTCTTGCACTCCAAAGCTCCGCCGATTGACCGGGTTATTCTGCCGCGTCGCCTTCGCCGGGGGCTAGGAAGAGGTTGGCTTCCAGGCCGTGCTGGCGAGTGTATAGGTCGTAGTAGCGGCCCTTCATGGCGTAGAGCTCGTCATGGTTGCCGCGCTCGACGATGAGGCCGCCTTCGACAACCAGAATCTGGTCGGCGCGACGGATTGTGGAGAGGCGGTGGGCGATGACGAAGGTGGTGCGGCCGACCATGAGCTGGTTGAGGCCGGCCTGGATCATGGCCTCGGACTCAGAGTCGAGCGAGCTGGTGGCTTCGTCGAGGATGAGGATGCGGGGCTGGGCCAGCAGTGCGCGGGCGATAGAGAGGCGCTGGCGCTGGCCGCCGGAGAGCTTGACGCCGCGCTCGCCGACGATGGTGTCGTAGGACTCAGGGAAGCGCAGGGCAAACTCGTCCACGCGGGCCGTGCTGCAGGCGCTGATGAACTCGTCTTCTGTGGCATCAGGGCGGGAGAAGAGGATGTTCTCGCGGATGGTGCCGTCGAAGAGGAACGAGTCCTGCAGGACGACGCCGAGTTGCGAGCGATAGCTGTTGAGGTCGATTGCGGCGAGGTCCTTGCCGTCGATGGTAACGCGGCCCGAGGTGGGGTTGTGGAAGGCGCAAACCAGGCTGATGATGGTGGATTTGCCGGAGCCTGAGGAGCCGACCAGCGCCGTGACGCTGCCGGGCTTGGCGACAAAGCTGATGCCGTGAAGGACCGGCTTACCCTCTTCATACTCAAACTTGACGTCTTCAAAGGCGACGGTTCCGTCAATCGGCGGCAGCGAAAGGGTGCGGTTGGGGTCGGCGTTTTCTTCCAGCTCGGCGAGGATTTCCGTGGTGCGGTCGAGGCCGGCAAAGGCCTCAGTAAGCTGGGTGCCGATGTTCACAATCTGGAAAACCGGGGCGACCATAAAGGCGAGGAACATGTTGTAGCTGAAGTAGTCGCCGACGGTCCACTTGCCGGCGAGGACGGAGTGGCCGCCCAGCCACATGACGATGGCAGAAACGAGTCCAAGGACGGCGGTAGAGGCTGCGCCGAGGCCGCTGGTCATAGTGAGGGAGCTGACGACATTGCGCAGGATGCGATCGACGCCGGCGCTGAAGACGGTGGATTCGCGATCTTCCGCATGGTAGCCCTTGATGACGCGCACCCCGCCCAGCGACTCGGTGAGGCGGCCGGTGACCTCGGCATTGATTTTGGCGCGTTCGCGGAAGATGGGGCGAATCTTCTTGAAGCCGTACTGGAGCACGATGACGAAAAGCCCGATGACTGTGAAGACCGTGGTGGTAACGGTTACGCTGCGGCTCATCAGGTAGATGAAGGCTAGGACAGCGGTCAACATGCCGCCGACGAATTCGACCAGGCCGGTGCCGATGAGGTTCCGGACGCCTTCCACGTCGTTCATGATGCGGGAGACGAGGGTACCAGTGCGGTTGGCGTCGTAGTAAGCGACGGGGAGGTGGCCAACGTGCTCTTGCACCTGCTTGCGCAACTCGCTGATGAGCTTCTGGCCTTCCTTCGAAAGCAACTGGGTGAGCGAGAAGGAGCTGGCGGCCTGGATGATGGTGGCGGTGAAGACGGCTGCAATGAGCTTGGGGAGGAGGCCCATCTCGGGGTGAGCCACGTTGAGACCGCGATCGAGCAGGGGCTTGGCCAGGAAGGGCATGGTCAGGCCGGCCAGAGTCTTGATGGCCACCAGCACCAGGCCAACGGCAATCAGACCAAGACGCGGCTTGACCAGAGCCCAGATGGTCGGCCACAGCTTTTTGAGGCTGACCTTCTTCTTGACGGGATCAGCCGCACCGCGGATAGCCTTGCCGTGGGGTCCACGCTCGGCGCGCATCGTCATTCCACCGCCACGCATGTGGCTGCCCATTCCAGACACGCTTACACCACTCCTTCGCGGCGGGCCGCGATAAAGGAGCGAACGCAGAGGCCGATGTAGACCAGCAGGAGACCGGCGAGCGACCACTTGGAGAGGATGGCGGCGGGCTGGGGGGCGATTCCGGTGGCAACCGCATGGAACCGTCCGCGGACAATCTCAGCCATGGAGCCAAGGAAGGCCAGCAGGGCGACGGTGACGTTGATGTGCATGTACAGCTTGCGCTTGCCGGCGTCGGGAGAAAACGAGAGTGCGCCGAAGAGGCCTAGAATCAGCCCGATCCAGGTGGGAATGAGCGCCGTGGGGTGGTCGCTGCCGGTGCCTACATAACCCACCAGACCAAGCGCAATCAGCACAAGCGCAAACAAAACAGTAATCTTCGCCATCTCAGGTTTCCTCGCAAAATCTTCTTTGGGATTGGTTGAAGTCCAATCACGAGTCTAACCGAGTGGATGAGTGCCGGGGGTGCGGGGATTCAGAGTTATCCGGACGACACCGGAATGCGGCAGCTATCGGAGGAGCTTTTTGACGTCGCTGACGAGCTGGCCGGGGGTCCATTCGTTGCCGGGGTAAAACTGGACGACTTTGCCATCGGGCCCGATCAGGGTCGTGGAGAGGGTGTGGGTGATGGAGGAATCAGCTTCGCTGGTGAGGCCAAGGTCGAAGAATTTTGCCATCTCCGGCAGGTTCTGCTTGCTGGCGGCGGCAAAGTCCCAGTGCGCGAAGGCTGCTTTGGGAGCGGCCGAACCCATGTATTCGGCTCCGTAGGCTTTGAGGCGCTCCGGGGTGTCGTGCTCGGGGTCAAAACTGGCGCAGATAAGATGAGTTTTGCCGTAGAGGGCGGGGTCGGCGGCGAGCGCCTTTTCAACGGCGGCGAAGTTCTTGGTCACCCGAGGGCAGAAGTCCGGAAGTGGGCAACGCGTGTAGATGAAAGTGATGAGCAGCGCCTTGCCGCGGAAGTGGCTGAGCTTGATCGGCTTGCCGTCCTGGTTGGTGAGGGTGAACTCCGGCACGGCATCGCCGGCGGCGGGCACATGGTACTCGACCTTGGGGCGGTAGTCGGGCTTGGCCTGGCCGACGATGACAAAGTGGTCGAGGACAACGTCGGCGTCATCGTTTTGGCTGACAAGGACATCGGCAGTAATCACGTCGCCGGGGTGCAGTTCGCCCAGCATGCGGGTATCGCGCACCTTGTAGGGCATGGTCATCGCGTCCATGAAACCGGGGATGGCCTGGTGGTCTACGGTAACCTCGCCTTTGGCGGGGTTGGTGGAAACCACTTTGCCGCGCAGGGGGTAGGTTTTGTAGTTCTGCGCCTGGACACCGCCGTCGGGCTTGGGGGCGTCAGGATGGCAGCCGGTAATGGCGGCGGAGGCTACAAGCAGAGCAAGAAATAGGGCACTGGTTTTCACAAACACAGTTTACAACTGAGGTGCTTTGGGAGTCCGGTTTTCCACGGTTGCGCCGAGCGCGAAAGCCGTGCAAGCTGGATGGGACTGGATGCGCGGTTGCGGGTCTGCTACAGGACCAATCTGCCCACGCGAACGTCAGGCGACCCATGACCGTCCCCGGCAATCCGCGATCTCTCGAAATCGAAGCCTGGCTAGATGCCGGCGGGGTGGTGGTAGCCGCCAGTGAGCGCGCTGCCCGGGCACTGCGGGCCCAGTATTCCCAGGCCAGGCTGGCGGCTGGGCTGCGTGGCTGGCCGACGCCGGCGATTTTCAGCTGGGAGACGTGGCTGCGGGAGGCGTGGATCGACCGCAATTCGAAGGGCTTGCTGCTGCTCAACGCCGACCAGGAGCGAGCGCTGTGGCAGCAGGTGCTTGAAGCCGCCAAACCTGATCTGCGGCCCACGCACCGGCTGGCAATGCAGGCGCAGAAGGCGTGGCAACTGCTGGCGGACTATGCACCGGAGGCGGTGGGGCAACTGGACCAGCTGGGGTGGGTGGGGGAGTTTGCGGAGTTTGCCCAGTGGCTGGGCGATTTCCTCGCCCGATGCCGCCGGGACAACCTGCTGAGTGCGGCGCTGCTGGCGGCTGCGCTGGCGGAGATTGTGGCCGAGGAAGCTACTGCCAATCGGCCGGCGCTGCTGCTGGTGGGCTTTGACCGGCTGCTGCCAGTGCAGGAACAACTGTTGGCAGCGTGGGGCGCGTGGCAACACGAGGCGCAGGCGGGGCCGGCTGTGGAAACGGCAGTGCTGGCCTGCGTGAGTGAAGAAGAGGAGCTGGCGGCATGCGTCCGTTGGCTGCGCGAGCGGTTGGCGGCGAATGCGAAGGCGCGGCTGCTGGTGGTGGCGCCCAACATCGCTGACCGGCGGGGCGCCCTGGAGCGGGCGCTGCTGGAGACGCCTGCGGGCATGGAGCCAATCCGGTTTGAATTTTCGCTTGGCAAACCGCTGGAGCAGGTGGGCCTGGTGCACTCGGCGCTGCTGCTCCTGGGCTGGCTGACACCGCCGGATAGACGGAATTCCCAGGCACCTACGGTAACCGAGGTGGAGCTGGACTGGCTGGCCGGAGCGGGAGACTTCGCCAGGGATGCGGAGGAAGTCGCGGAGATGACGGCGGCGATGCTGCGCCAGCGCGACCTGGGCCAGCAGCGGGCGGAGTGGACGCTGGCGGCATTTGTGGCGGCTGGTGGGGCGGCAGCGGAGCATGGCTGGGCGGCGCGGCTGAAGGCCGCTGAGCAGGCGCTCGGAGAGAAGCCGGCGTATGCGAGCCCGATGGAGTGGGTGGCGGTGGCGGCGGAGTTGCTGACGCTGCTGGGCTGGCCGGGATACCGACCGCTCTCAAGCACCGCCTACCAGGCGCGCAAGCTTTGGGAGCGACTGCTGGACACGGCTGCGAGCCTGGGCTTCCAGGGAGCGGCGATGAGCTGGCAGGGGTTTGTTTCGGCGCTGAAGGAGATTGCCGCGGAGACGATTTTTGCGACTGAATCGCGTGAGCCGCAGGTGCTGCTTTCAGGGCCAGCGGAATCGGCTGGGTTGCAGGCGGAGGGCATCTGGTTCCTGGGGGCGGTGGAGACGGACTGGCCCATTCGGGGGGCGGCGAATCCGCTGCTGCCGATTGGCTGGCAGAAGCAGCATGGGCTCCCGCATGCTTCAGCTCAACTGGACTGGGAGCTTGCCCACCAGACAACCCTGCGGCTGCTGGCGAGCGCGCCGGTGGTGGTCTTCAGCCATGCGCGGAGCGTGGCGGACGGGGATACGCGGCCCTCAAGGATGGTGGAGCGGCTGTCAGGGAAGGCCGCGGTTGCTGCCCCGCCGGAGCCCGAGAGGCAGAACGACGACGCGGCGGAGTGGATGGAAGATGCAACGACGGTTCCCTTCCCGCTGCGGACGCTGCGGGATGGAGTGCGGACGCTGACGCGGCAGTCGCAGTGCCCATTCCAGGCCTTTGCGGTGGCCCGGCTGGGCGCCGGGGACTGGCAGGCTGCTGAGGCGGGGCTGGACGCACGCCAGCGGGGTACGCTGATGCACGCGGCGCTCGGGCGCATTTGGGGAGGGCCGGAGAAGGGTGGGCTGAAATCCCTGACTGAGTTGCGGGCGCTGAGCGAGGCTTCGGACCTGACGGGGTTTGTCCGCACACATGTGGATGCTGCGCTGCGGGACCGAACCAGCGCGACACTGAGGGAGACGCTGCCGCCGGCGCTGCTGATGCTGGAGGCTGACCGGCTGACGACGCTGTTGACTTCGTGGCTTGGGTACGAGCTGAAGCGCGCGGAGTTCACGGTTTTTGACACAGAATTCAAGCGCTCACTGACGATTGCCGGGCTGACGATGCAGGTGCGACTCGACCGCGTGGACCTGGTGGGTGAGGACGGGGCTGGAGGCGCGCTGATTCTGGATTACAAGTCCGGCTCCCTGAAGGCGAGTGCGTGGCTGGGGGAGAGGCCGGACGACGTGCAACTGCCGCTGTATGCGGCGTACGCGCCTCTGTCGCAGGAGACGGGCTACGAGGACGCCGCGGTTGCGGGCATCCTCATTGCGACGACAAAGCCCGGCAAGGATATGGGCTTTTCCGGGCGGGTGCGGGATGCACAGGCGATGCTAAACCCAGGTCTTCATGCAAGCTCAGGTCTGGCGAAGAATCCGCTGGACGACGCGCAGTTGGAAGAGTGGCGCAGGATTCTGGACCGGCTGGCGGGAGAGTTCCTGGAGGGCCGCGCAGAAGTTGACCCGAAGGACGACGCCAAGACCTGCCAGAAGTGCCACCTGCAGGCGGTATGCCGTGTGTATGAGAACCTGGGTGCCGCGGCCATGAGTGCGGATGAGGGCGGCGAGGACGGGGAGGGAGAGGCCGATGCGTGAGCCACGGAAAGTGCCGGTTCCTCCGCCTGACGCGGCCGAGCGTGTTCGCGCGCTGGCGGTGGATCGTTCGATATTGGTGCAGGCGCCGGCGGGGTCGGGCAAAACGACGCTGCTTACCCTGCGATATCTGCGCCTGCTGGCCCAGGCGGAAGACCCGGAAGAGATTGTCGCGATTACATTTACGCGCGCTGCGGCGGCGGAGATGCGCAACCGCATTCTGGAAGCCCTGGAGGCGGCTGCGGAGAGCCTGGCGGCGAATCCTGATGCAGAGGAAACGGGCGCGCTGGATACGGAAACACTGGCGCTGGCGGCGATGCGCCATGCCGAAGCGATGGGATGGCAACTGCTGGACCAGCCCTCGCAACTGCGGGTAACTACGATTGACTCGTTTTGCCGGGCGCTGGCGCAACGGCGACCGCTGGAGTGGGGGTTGCTGTCGTCGCTGGGGGGGCAACTGGACCTGGCCGAGCAGGCGGATTTCTTGTACCGCCGCGCGGCACGGCAGATGATTGACCTGCTGTATACCCAGAGTGACGCGAGCCGCGCGCTGAAGGCGGTGCTGCTGTGGCGCGACAACAACTGGAAAGACACCGAAGACCTGATTGTCGAGATGCTGAAGAACCGCAGCCGGTGGTACGGGGGGCTGGTGTTTCACCGGGAGACCGAAGCGGAGGATTTGCGGGCGGGGTTGGAGGCACCGCTGGGGCGGATTGCGCGCAGGCAACTGGTCCGGCTGAGTGGCTTGTTGGAGAACGTGGCGGGAGCAGGCGCGCGGATTCTTGAACTTACCCGTTTTGCCTGCCAGACGCCGGGCAAGGATTCTCCGCTTGTGCTGGAGCACCTGGCGGAGCTGCCGGGAGCTCCGTTCCACGATATGCCCGGGGATATTCAGGTTTTCGGGGCTTTGGCGCGGTTTCTGCTGGCGCCCTCGACGAGGACGTGGCGGAAGAAAGTTGACAAGAATCAGGGGTTCCCGGCGGGCGGCAGTGCTGCCAATGCGAAGGCAGCATTTGAGTCGCTGATTCGGGATTTGGAGCAGGTTCCGGGGCTGCGCGAATCGCTGACGGCTTTCCTGAATGAACAGCCTCTGCGGTACAGCGAGGCGGAGTGGGAGATCGTGCTGCACTGCTTCACGCTGCTGCGCAGTGCTTACGCGCAACTGCAACTGCTGATGGCAGAAACGGGGACGGTGGATTTCTCCCAGGTGGCGCGTATTGCGCTGGATGTGCTGGCGACGGAGGGTGATGAGCCATCGGACTTTGCGATTGAGCTGGGCGAGGAAGTGACCCACCTGCTGATTGACGAGTTCCAGGACACGAGCCGCATCCAGTTGCAGTTGGTGGAGCGGATTCTGTCGGGCTGGCCGCAGCGGGAGGGGCGAACGGTGTTCTGCGTGGGCGACCCGATGCAGTCGATTTACGGCTTCCGCGATGCCGAGGTCGAGCTTTTCCAGCGGGTGGGCAACACAGGCATTGCGATGCACGGGCCGGATGACACGCCGCTGCCCCTGGAGAGGGTGCAACTGGCGGCCAACTTCCGTACGCAGGCAACGCTGGTTGCGGCCGTCAATGAGGACTTTCTGGCGATGGAGGCGGCGGAGCACGACCCTGGCGGGATTGCGCTTGCGCCGGCGGTTGCAGTGCAGGATGCCACTGGACAGGCGACCACGCTGAGCTGTGCCTTCCACCTGGGGAAGAAGAGTCCCGTGCCGCCATATGCGCCGCAAGCTGTCCGGGAAGCGCAGTTGGCTGACATTGTGGCACGGATTCGGGAGACCGTGGAGCATCCTGAACGGGAGCAGAAGAAGTGGCGCGTGGCGGTGCTGGCCAGCAAGAAGAAGTCTCTGGTGGAGGTGGCAGAGGCGTTGCGCGGGGCTGCGATCCCGTACCGTGCGGTGGATATTGTGCCGCTCAGCGAGCGTCCGGAGGTGCTGGACGCGCTCTCTCTGGGTCGGGCGCTCCTGAATCCCAACGACCGCACCGCCTGGCTGGGCGTCTTGCGCGCCCCGTGGTGCGCTCTGACGCTGGCAGAGCTGCATCTGCTTACCAGCAGCGACGATGCGACGCAACTGGAGACTCCGATACCGGAGCTGCTGCGGATCCGCCTGCCGCAGATGAGCGGGATGACGCCGGAGGCAGCCCGTGCGGCGGCGCGACTGGCGAGGTTGCTGGAGGAGGCGCAGGCGGCGCGCGCAAGCCTGGCGACAATGCAGCTGGGAACCTGGATGCAGATGATTTTCAATGCGCTGGGCGGGGATGCGGCGCTGGATGCCGAGGGGCGAGAGAATCTGCGGCTGCTGTGGCGATGCCTGGACGGACTGCCGAACGGCGAGCAGGATTTGCTGGACCGGAGCGAAGATACCGGAATCCTGGCCGCGCTGAAGGAGCTGTTTGCGCAGCCTGACCCCAACGTGAGCCCGGACCACGGCGTGCAGCTTATGACGATTCACAAGTCGAAGGGGCTGGAGTTTGAGGTTGTCCTGCTGGTGGACTTGGAGGCGCGTTCAAAGGGCTCTGACAAGACGCTGATTTCGTGGCTGGAGCGCGGCGTGGCCGAGCCGGAGCCCGGAGAGCCGGAGACGGAGTTCCTGATTGCGCCAATTTCGCCAAAGGGCGAGGAGTCGAGCAATGCCAAAAAACTTGTGGACGGTATCAAACGCGAACGGACCCGCCAGGAGCTGAGGCGGCTGCTGTACGTGGCCATGACGCGTGCCCGGCGCGAGCTGCATCTGTTTGCGCGGGTGGCGTGCAGCTACAAGGATGGCGCGATAAGCCTGGGCAAGCCACAGGAGTCGCTGCTGGGAACCGGGTGGCCGGCGTGGGAGGCGAGGGTTCAGGAGCAGTTCCAGCAGTGGACTCCGAAAGTCTACGCGGAGCTGGCGGTGCCTTCAGGAGCGATCGCGATTGCTGCCGGAGCGGAGAGCAATCTGCTGCAGTTCCCTGCTCCGATTTCTGAGCCCGCCGCAGAAGCACCGCGCGTGACGCGGCTGCGTCGGATTCCGCTGGCGGCGTTGCCGGTGGGCAGGCTCAGCGCAGATCCGACCGGGGCGGCCTCCCTGGCGGCGGCGGACGAGCCGTTTACACGCACCCAGGGAGGGTTGGAGTCACGCATTGCCGGCAACGCCATCCACCTGCTGCTGGATGAGCTGAGCCGCCTGCGCCAGGCCCTTGACCCCGCCCAGGCCGCCGCTGCGCTGGACGAGAGCCTGCCGCGGCTGCTGGCTGAGATTCGTTCGGCGGGGGTTGCGCCGAAGGTCGCGCGTAACCTGGCCGGCCGCGCGCTGGAGACGGCACGGGCTGCGGCTGTTGACCCGACCGGCGCGTGGATTCTCGCACCCCATTCGGAGGCAGGCTCCGAAGCGCGCTGGACCGGCATGATTTCCCTGCCCGGCGGTGGAAGCCAGCTGCGCAATCTGCGGCCGGACCGCATCTTCCGCGCGGTGCCGCCGGATGCCCCGGATGGCCCGGAGATCTGGTGGATTATCGACTATAAGACGGCTACTGCGGGTGATCTTGCCGACCCGGAAGCCCGCAGCAAGTTCCTGGCCAGCCACCGCGCACAATACCAGCCACAGCTTGCCACATATGCCACCATCCTGCGGGAGTGGAAGGGGGCCGGGATTGCTATTCGAGCGGAACTTTTCTACCCTCGGCCGCTGCTTTTCGATGATTGGGAAATCTGACAACTTCTTCAAGCCCGGCAGCACAACCTTCGCGAGCCTTCGCAGTCTAACTTGTCGAGACCACCTTCGGATGCCGTCTGCCGGATTTGCATTCGGCATCCATTCACGGCATCGGGGGGCTCCGGTTTCACCCTGATTCCCTTCGCCCAACGGCTCCCCGCCTGTTGGCTTCTTTGCTTTCCATCTCTGCCAGCCAATACTATCGACCTGCGGCCATCGCAACAGCCGCGGGCATTGCCCGACCGTTTTGCCGTGTTTGTTGTCTTGTGTTCTGACTCTTTCCACCAGGGATGGCCAAAAAACTATGCGCTTGAAGAACTTTCTCCCCTCGCTCGCACTTCTCCTTGCAGCTTTTTCTGCCTCAGCCACGCTGTGCGCACAGTCCGCAGAGCCGGCTCAGCGCCTGACCGCGGAGATTTCTGACTCCTCGCGCTCTACGCTTCCGGGCTCGCTGCATCCGCTGGCACAGGCTGGATACAGCACCGGCCGCCTGGCTGGGGTAACCCAGATCCACGGCATGACGATCTTCTTCCAGCGCACGGCGGCACAGCAGGCCGAGCTGGAAACGCTGCTTGCCGACCAGCAGAATCCAGCCTCGCCGCATTTTCACCAGTGGCTGACACCCGAGCAGTTTGCCGCGCGCTTCGGCATGAACAGCAGCGACATCGCCAGGGTGCAATCCTGGCTGGAGCAGCAGGGCTTCCGGGTGGACTCAGTCGCGCGCAGCCTCACCTTCATCACTTTCTCTGGCACGGCGGCCCAGGTGGAGCAGGCATTCTCCACCGAGATGCACAGCTATGCGGTGCCCTTCAACGGAACCGTAGAGCATCACATTGCCCCGGCCACAGAGCTGAGCCTGCCCGCTGCGCTGGCCCCGGTTGTGCTTGGAGTGCGCAACATGGACGACTTCCGCCCGCACCCGATGAAGAAAGCCAGCCCCGAAGCGCTTGCCAACCCGGCCTTTACCTCGGCCACCAGCGGCAAGCACTTCGTTTCCCCCGGCGACATTGACGTTATCTACGACATCAACACGCTGCACAATGCTGGCTACACTGGCACGGGACAAACCATCGCAATCATGGGCCAATCGAATGTGAACGTGGCCGACGTAACTGCTTTCCAGGCGGCTGCCGAAATGACCCCGAAGGCACCGACGCTGTTACTGGTTCCGGGCTCGGGCTCGGCATACTTCAGCTCTGGGGATCAAGGCGAGTCAGATCTGGATCTGGAGTGGTCCAGCACCATCGCGCCGGGTGCAAACATCCTGTTCGTCTACACCGGCAACAACACCACCAACTACAACGTCTTCGATTCCGTGCAGTACACGGTCGACAACAAGCTGGCTCAGATCATCAGCTTCAGCTACGGCACCTGCGAGGCGAATGTCTCCACCGCAGCATTAAGTGCGATTGAAGCCATCAACCAGCAGGCTGCAGCGCAGGGACAGTCGTTCCTGGCAGCCAGCGGCGACCAGGGTTCCACAGCATGCGCCACGACCACCTCCGGCTCCAAAGCACTGGCGGTGAGCTACCCGGCCAGCAGTCCCTATGCCACCGCTGTGGGTGGCACGGAGTTCAACGAAGGCTCGGGGAGCTACTGGCAGTCTGCCAGCGGCTCGGATGTCATCAATTCCGCCCTGTCATATATCCCCGAAGTCGTCTGGAACGACGACTCTGCCTCGATTGGTCTGGCGGCCACCGGTGGCGGCGTCAGCTCGCTTTTCACAACCAAGCCGAGCTGGCAGGCTGGCGTCCCTGGCATCCCGAGTGACGGCGCTCGCGATGTTCCGGACATCTCGCTGGATTCTTCCAATGGCCACGAACCGCTCCTCTACTGCACCAGCGATACGGGCTCCTGGAGCAGCGGGCAGGTGGGAAGCTGCACCAACGGTTTCCGCGACTCCGGCGGGACGCTGACCGTAGCGGGCGGCACCAGCTTTGCCACGCCGATCTTTGCCGCAATTACCGCCTTGATCAACGAAAAAGCCGACTACAACACCGGACAGGGCCTGCTGAATCCCAAGCTGTACACGCTGGCTGCAGACGCCGCGACCTATGCCACGGCCTTCCACGATATCAAGCTGGGCAACAACAAGTGCAACGCCGGCTCCACCTACTGCACGGGCACCATCGGCTACTCCGCCGGCACGGGATACGACCTGACCACGGGCCTGGGATCGGTGGATGTAAACCTGCTGGCCGACGCTTGGACCCCGAGCGGTTCCACGCTGATTGGCACCACAACCGGTGTCACCGTCTCCAACTCCACACCGCAGGCCAATACCGCGGTGACCTTCACCATCACGGTTGCCTCCACAACGGGCAGCACGATTCCCACCGGCAGCCTGAACCTGAGCCTGGATGGGACCGCGCTCTCGCCGCTGACGTTGACCGCGAACGGCACGGCCACCTACCAGGCCACCTTCATCAGCGCCGGTGCTCACGCGCTGATTGCCGCGTATCAGGGCGACGCAACCCATGCCGCATCCACCGGGATAATCGGCGTGACGGTTCAGGGCACCAGTTCCGGGACGGGGACGTTTACCATCACCGCGCCCACGCTTACCGCAACCGACGGCTCGGTGGGTTCCTCCACCATTACTGTGACCCCGGCGAGCGGCTACAAGGGCACAGTCAACTTCACCTTCTCCACCACGTCGAGCAAGCTGACCTATGTGTGCCCGGTGATCAGCAGCATAACGATTACAGGGACGGCAGCGGTCTCAACGACGCTGAGCATGGATACCAACGGGCAGAACTGCTATGCGACCGGGCAGAAGCGCGGGGCAAAGACGACACCGGCGATTCGGAAGTCGGGGGTTGGCAGCCTGGCTGGCCCCATCTCGTCAACGCTGGCGCTGCTCTCCCTGACCATGCTGGGCCTGGCTCGGCGCAAATCCGCAAGCATCCGCTCGCTGGCCGTATTGATGATTCTGGCAGCCGGCGGAGTAGCGCTGACGGGCTGCGGCGGAGGCAGCAGCAGCAGCAGTGGCGGCGGCGGGATTGCCAACCCGCCCAAGGGCACCTACCAGGTCACCATCACCGGAACTGACAGCGTCACGACCAGCATCACGTCATCGACAACCTTCAACCTGGTAATTCAGTAATCGCGACGCAATAAGAGAATCGGGCGGAGGCTTGCATCAGCCTCCGCCCGATTTTCTTTGTCCTTCAGATTACTGCTGCAGTTTTGCCGCTGTCTTGGCTGCCGCTTCAATGCTGGCTTTGTGACGGACATCCGCACCCTTGACCCAGAAGATGACGTCTTCCGCGATGTTGGTGGCGTGGTCGGCAACCCGCTCAAGGCTGCGGCACACCATCAGCGCATTCAGCGCCTGCGGCGCGAGGTGGCTGTCGTTGGCCATCACTTCGGTCATGGTGCGGTGGGCGGCGCGGTTCATGGCGTCTACCGCGTCGTCCATGCTGAGGACGGACTGTGCGATTTCCGCATCGCCATCAATGAAGGCCTGCAGAGACTTGCGGACCATGTTGGCGGCCAGCGAAGCCATGCGCGGAATGTCCACCGGCAGCTCAGCCTGGGCCATCGACTCCATGGTGCGGACGCGGTTGGAGATGCTTTTGGCGGCATCGCCCACGCGCTCAAGGTCAGAGTTGATCTTGATGACGGCGAGGATGAAGCGCAGGTCGATGGCCATGGGCTGTTCCATGGCAAGCAGGTCCAGAGCCGCCTGGTCGATTTCGCGCTCCATGCGGTTAATGGCCACTTCGCTGCGGTTGACGAGGTCGCAGATGGAGAGGTCGCGCACCCGGTAGGCTTCAATGGCGCGCTGAATCGCCTGCTCGGCAAGACCGGCCATGACGAGGAGCTTTTCCTTCAAATCGTCCAGACTGCGCTGGAATCGTATGCGTGTCATCCGAACCTTCCCGTGATGTAATCTTCGGTTCGCTTGTCGCTGGGATTCGTGAAGATCTTGTGCGTCGAATCGAATTCCACCATGCGGCCGTTCAGGAAGAATCCTGTCTTCTCGGCCACGCGCGCGGCCTGCTGCATGTTGTGGGTAACAATCACAATCGTATACTGCGACTTCAGCTCGAAAATCAGGTCTTCAATCTTCGACGTCGAGACAGGATCGAGTGCCGACGCGGGCTCGTCCATCAGCAGGACTTCGGGGTCCACAGCCAGGGCGCGGGCAATGCACATACGCTGCTGCTGGCCACCGGAGAGGCTGGCGCCGGACTTCTTCTTCAGATCGTCCTTCACTTCGTCCCACAGCGCGGAGTTGCGCAGGGAGCGCTCGACAATCTCATCCAGATGCTTCTTGTTGCTGTAGCCGTTCAGCTTCAATCCGCTGGCGACGTTGTCGTAAATCGACATGGTCGGGAAGGGGTTGGGGCGCTGGAAGACCATGCCGACGCGGCGGCGGATTTCCACCGGCGAGGCATCCTGGTAGATGTCGATATCGCCAATCCGGACTGAGCCCGTCACCCGGGCAATGGGATTGGTTTCATGCATACGGTTGAGGCAACGCACAAAGGTGCTTTTGCCGCAGCCCGAGGGCCCGATCAGCGCCGTGGCGTGATTGGCCGGGATATGCAGTTGAATATCCTGCAGCGTGTGGTTCGTGCCGTACCACGCATTCAGATTGGTGACCTCAATCCCTACACCCACTAGCTGGCTCCCTTCAAAATGCCGCGGCTGGTAACATAGCGCACCAGCGAGACGGCGAGAACAATGAGAATGATGAGTACGAGCGCACCGCCCCAGGCCAGCCGGTGCCATTCGTCGTACGGCGAAATTGCGTACACATAAATCTGCAGCGGCAGCGCGGCAATGGGCTCATTGAGGCTTGCGCTCCAGAACTGGTTGCCGAATGCGGTAAAGATGAGCGGCGCGGTCTCGCCGGCGACGCGGGCAAAGGCCAGCATACAACCAGTGATGACGCCGGGCGATGCGGTCTTCAGGGTGATGGAAAGCACCGATCGCCAGTTGGGAACGCCCAGGCCCAGAGCGGCTTCGCGAACAGAATTGGGAACCATCAGCAGCATTTCTTCGGTGGTACGGGTGACGGTGGGAATCATCATGATGCCGAGTGCCACACCGCCGGAGAAAGCCGAGAAGTGATGCTGCGGAATCACGATGAGCGAGTAGACCGCGATACCCATGACGATGGAGGGGACGCCGTTGAGAACGTCGGCCGTGAAGCGGACGGCGTTCGCGAACTTGGTGCCGCGGCCATACTCGGCCAGATAGATGCCGCCACCGATGCCGATGGGGATGCCCAGGACGCTGGCCACACCCAGCAGCACCGCAGAGCCGACGATGGCGTTGGCCATCCCGCCGCCCGTTTCGCCTACTGGCTTCGGCACATGGGTGAAGAAGGCCAGGTTAAGCGAGCTTGCGCCCTTGAAGATGAGGTAGACGAAGATTGCCACCAGCGGAGCCACCACCAGCAGGGTGGCTGCCACGGCCAGCCCTGTCGCCAGTTGGTCCACCGCGCTGCGATATTTGCTGTGCAAGTTCGGCTTGGTTGCCATCTTCATGGTTAGTTCACCCGTGCTGGGACGCCGCGCGTCACCATCCAAACCAGGAACCGCGCCAGCGCATTCACGATGATGGTCACAACAAACAGCGCGAGACCAATTTCAATGAGTGCGCTGAGGTACAGGTTGTCGCTGGCCTCGCTGAATTCATTGGCAATCACGGCAGACATGGAGTGGCCCAGGCTGAGCAGCGATTTCGAAATCTCGGGCCGGTTGCCGATGACCATGGCCACCGCCATGGTTTCGCCAAGCGCGCGGCCCAGACCGAGAATGATGGAGCCGACGATGCCGATTCGGGCGTTGCGGAGCACGCCCATGCGGATCATCTCCCAGCGGGTTGCGCCCAGCGCCAGGGCAGCCTCGCGCTGCGAGTGCGGTACCGCGCTCATCACTTCGCGCGTCAGCGAGGAGATGATGGGCAGAATCATTACAGCCAGAATGACACCGGCAGCAAGCATGCCCAGCCCGTAGTTGACCCCGCCGAAGAGGCCGGTTTCGCCGACCAAGCCGGTCCAGCCCAGCGTTTTCACCGCAATCTCGCTGTTGAAGATCGACATCAGCACCGGATTGATGTGCTCACGAAGCAGAGGAACGAGGACGAAGACTGCCCACAGGCCGTACACCACGCTGGGGATGGCGGCCAGCAACTCGGTGACAAAGGCCAGGGGTCCGCGCAGAAGCTTGGGGCACATTTCCGTGAGGAAGATAGCAGAACCAACCGCCAGCGGAACCGCGATGACCAGCGCCACCAGCGAGGAAACCAGCGTGCCGTACAGGAAAGGCAGCGCGTAGAAGGTGCCGGCGACGGGGTCCCAGAAGGTGGGCAGGTGGGTGTCCGGGTCGACATTGAGCTTGTAGAAAAATTCCAGCCCGAACTTGTGCCAGCTCAACTGGGAACTGATGACCAGCTCAGAGGCAATCAGCACCACAATGCCGAAGATGCTGGCCGCGCAAATGGCCATCAGCGCCTTGAAGGATTTGTCCGCAATGGCGGAGTTTCCCCGCGAAAGCAGGTATTTCCGAACGACCGAGGCCTCAACGGGACGGGTCTGCTCCGGGGAAGTTGTCGTCTCCTCGGGAAGCGCCACTTCCATCGTGCGCATCTCAATGGAGACATCCGGTCTGGGAATATTGGTCTCGGACAAGGGAACAATCACCTTCTTGAGGCTACCGGGCATTTGTGAATGCAGTGTTAACACCCTGCAAAATGAACCACATGTTTGCGGATTTCCTGCCGGTGCGCCGTGCACCGGCAGAAAAAGAGCCTGGGCGTACCGCCCAGGCTCGGAGGATTCCCGCGAGTTACTTACTGCAGGCTGTAAATCGACTTCAGCACCTTGTCCGCAACCACCTTCGGCAAGGGTGCGTAGTAGAGGTTCGAGACTTCACTCTGACCAGAGGTAATCATCCAGTTCAGGAAGTCCTTGAGCACCTTACCCTTGGCTGTATCCGGAGCCTTGATTGGCACCAGCAGCCAGGTGAAGCTGGAGATCGGATAGGCCTGCGCACCCGGAGCATTGGTGATGGAAACGCGGTAATCGGCGGGAATCTGCTTCACGCTGGCAGCCGCTTCCGTCACGCCCTCAATTGAGCCCTTGACCCAGTTGCCGGCGACATTCTTGACCGCGCCGAAGCTGATCTTGTTCTGCATCGCGTAAATGAGCTCGACGTAGCCGATGGATCCGGGAAGCTGGCGTACCAGGCCGGCAACGCCCTCATTGCCTTTGCCACCCAGGCCCTTGGGCCAGTTCAGCGCGGTGCCCTTGCCGGGGCCGTTTGCCCAGTCCTTGTTCACCTTGGTCAGATAGTCACTGAAGATGTACGTGGTCCCGCTGCCGTCGGAACGGTGAATGACGTTGATGGTCTCGTTCGGCAGCTTCACGCCCGGGTTGTCCTTCTCAATGCGGGGATCGTTCCAGGAGGTGATTTTGCCCAGGAAGATATCGCCGAGGACGTCGGGAGAGAACCTTAGATCGCTGACGCCGGTTACGTTGAAAATCGGCACAACGGCGCCGAGAACCGTGGGAATGTGAATCAGCTTCAGCTTGGAAGCCGCGAGCTGTTCGTCGGTCATGGGGCCGTCGCTGGCGCCGAAGTCGACCAGACCGGTAGTAATCTGGCGAATGCCGCCGCCGGAACCGATCGACTGATAGTTGATTTCAACGCCCGGATGAGCAGCGCTGTACTCACTGAACCACTTGGAATATATCGGATACGGAAACGTCGCTCCGGCACCAGTCAGTTTCTGCGCACCAGCATTTGCTGAGGCCAGCACCAGTCCGACCGCAAGACCCATCACTACAACAAGCTTCTTGATCACAATCCACTCCCCTGAAGAATCAGGCCCTTGCACGGATATCTCCCGGCAAGAATCCCTGCTTCTTATTGTGAACAGCGATTGTTAACAGAGATTGAAGATTCAGTTCTTTTCCGGGAAAACCTTGCTGCCGGCAGCGGTTCAGCAGCCCGAATCGACCTTGGGCAGCGTGAAAAGGAACGCCGCACCCTTGCCCAGTTCGCTTTCAGCGCGAATCTGCCCGCCCTGCGCCTGGACGATATGCTTCACAATCGCCAGCCCCAGCCCTGTGCCGCCTGACTCGCGGGAGCGTGCCTTGTCTACCCGGTAGAAACGCTCAAAGATGCGGTCCAGGTGCTCGAACGCGATTCCCTGCCCGAAGTCCCGGACAAAGAACTCCACCTCGGTTTCGAGTTCGTGCGCGCCCACCTCAATCTGCTTGCCGGCACGGCCGTACTTGAGCGCGTTCTCAATCAGATTGCCGAAGACCTGATTCATCGCGTCCGGGTCCGCGACAACACAGGCATCGGGCGCGCCAGAAAACTCCAGCTTCAAACCGGCATCGGCGACCATCCCGGCAAGCGACTCAATGGCGTCCGCAACCATCGCCGAAGCCTTCATGGCCTGCCGGCTCAGCTTGTAGTCAGGGCTCTCCACGCTGGCCAGCGCCAGCAGGTCTTCGGTCAGGCGGCTCATGCGGTTGGAGTTTTTGAGGATAATTCCAAGGAATTCGCGGGTCGTATCCGGATTGGCGCCGGGCATCTCCATCAGCGTCTCAACATACCCTGAAATCGAGGTAAGCGGGGTGCGCAGTTCGTGGCTGACGTTGGCAATAAAGTCGCGGCGCGACTTCTCGGCGGCCTCAATACGGGTGACGTCGTGCAGCACCACCACGGCTCCGCCGCCGGGCATCGGAGCGGCGTTAATCTCAAAGATTCGCCCTGGAGCCACGGAGCTGGCGCGCCCATACCGCACTTCCCGGTCGCGTAAAGCACCTGCCACACAGGCGAGTAACTCGGGATCGCGGACAGAGTGAACCAGCGGACGGCCTTCACGGATGGAGGTTCCAGCCAGTCGCTGCATGACGGTATTTGACCAGCTCACATTGCCCTCAGGAGTGATGGCCACCACCCCTTCCTGCATGGAATCCAGCAGGGCAGCCAGTTCGCGCTGCCGGCTCTCCAGTTCGGCAAAGCTCCCTTCCAACCGTGCCGCCGTCGTATTCAGCACCTGCGCCATGGCGGAAAGCTCGTCCCGGTGCCCATCATCAAGGCGTGCTTTCAGGTTGCCGTCCGCGATTTGATTCGCAAAGCCCACCAGCCGCCGCAGTCGCCGCGATATGCTCAGGGCAAACCACGCCGCAAAGGGCAAAACGATGGCGAGGGCAATAAGGCCGGATACCAGCACTTCGGTCCCAAGCAGGCGGAAGGTTTCCCCGGCCGAAAGCTGCAGGACCCTGCTGCCCACGCGCGGCACAAACACCAGCTCCATGGCTGCGGCCTGCAGGGCCAGCAGCAGAGCAAACAGCCCCAGCAGCTTGTAGAAGACTTTGCGATTCACAAGATTTCCCTGCCCGCCGGGCCGGCCTTGAAGCTACTCGCCCTTGGGCAATTCAAAGCGGTAGCCGGCACCGCGCACCGTCTTAAGATACCGCGGATCTTCAGGATCCACCTCGATCTTCTCACGGATACGGCGCACATACACGTCCACCGAGCGCGGCGTGACGAAGCGCGCATCGCCCCAGACGGCATCCAGCAGGTGGTCGCGGCTGAAAACCCTGCCGGGGTGGCGGGCCAGGTAGTCCAGCAGCCGGAACTCTGTGGCCGTGGTGGTAGTCAGCTCGCCCCGCACATGCAACTGCATGGCGTTGGCATCGATAATGATTTCTTCAAATCGGATGACAGAGGGGGTGGTGGGCCGCTCAAAGCGCCGCAGAACCGCCTTGACGCGGGCCACCAGCTCGCGGGTGGCAAAGGGCTTGGTGATGTAATCGTCCGCGCCCACTTCAAGGCCAAGCACGCGGTCATTCTCAGCCGCACGTGCCGTCAGAAAGATAATCGGCGTGGTGGAGAGGCCGCTGTGGTTGCGCAAACGTCGGCAAACGTCGAGGCCGTCACCGCCGGGAACCATGATGTCCAGCAGGAACAGCGCGGGGGTCTGGCGTTCAGCGTCGGGAATCAGATTTACAGGAGTGGCAAAAATCCGGGTGGAAAAACCCGCCGCCTCAAGGTGATGCTGCACCAGACGAGAGATATCCGTATCGTCTTCAAGCACAAAAATAAGTTGGCTCAACCGACCTGTCCTCTTTCGCCGCGCTCCATACAGCTTCCCCCGGGGACACACGCGGCTTCCCCTTCAGGATATTCCAGCCACGCAAACAGTATGCTAACGTTCGATGAATTTCGCCCGGCTCGCAGATGGCGGAAGGCCCTCCCACCACTGCGATATCCTTGAAATCAGGCGTTTTGCACCATCCACGCCTCAAGGAGCGATCCTGACTATGATTTGGCTGACTCTGCTGCTGGGCTTTGCCGTTGGCGTATTTTCTGGAATTGTGGGCATTGGGGGCGGCATTCTTCTGGTGCCGGCATTGATCTGGCTTTACGGAATGAGCCAGCATCGTGCCCAGGGAACCTCACTGGCGGCACTGCTGGCACCGGTGGGGATTCTGGCTTTCTGGAACTACTATCGGGCGGGCAACACAGACCTCAAGGTTGGCATGATTCTGGCGCTGGGCTTCACGGCGGGCGGCTATTTTGGCGGTTGGGGCGCCCAGTACATTCCGGAGCTGTGGCTGCGGCGCGCCTTTGCGACCACCCTGGTCCTGGTGGGCCTGCATATGTTCTGGACCAGGCAGGCACCCTGAGCGCGCACCTGCGGCTAAAACCAGTACCACGGAGCGATGACCCGCAGGATGGCGCGAACAGCACTCACAACCGCTGCCCCTTGCCCCTGATAGCTGCGCCCTTTGAAGCCGGAATATCCCACCGGATCCACGTTGCAGGGGAAGCGCAGGAAGACGCCGGGCTTGCCCTTTTCCGCGACAACCTTGTGATAGACCAACTGCTCCAGCAGGCGCAGATTGGTCGAGTTCATCTCTTCCCTGCTGTCGCAGAGGACGCGGTCGTAGAAGCTGTGCGAGCAGACCCATAGCTGCACCGCACAGTCGTGACCGCGACGCGGAAAGCCCAGCTTGCGGCAGTCAACCATCAGCTCCGGAGCCTGGCCGCCATTACGGCGGACCGCCATGTCCAGCGCGCGGCCCACGGCGGGAAAGGTGAGCCGCCCGGTAACCTTTACCATGTGGGTGGTCTGCTGGCGAAGGCGGCTTTGCGCCAGCCCGTCATCCAGCATCTTCAGTTCGGTGTAGCCGTAGTTGCGCCCCTCCGGAATGACGTTGCCGGGGATGCTGAGGATTTCAACCCGCTTGCCCAGGGGATTTTCGACGCGGGAGATGGTGTGGAACTCGGTCAGGTCCGCGCCGGAGTTTTCCAGCAGCAGGATATTCGCTGCAACCGGGTGCGCCAGTCTCAACCAGAAGCGGAGGGCATCTTTGTAGTCTTCCAGGCGAGCGTTCGGATCGGCACGGCGCACACCGGCGGTGGCGGCGGGATGGATGGTTGCCGTCATCACCAGCAGAAACGCGTGACTCTCTTTCAATGTCCCTGCAGCCATAGCCCTGATTGTAGCCTCAGGCCTGGGCATGAAAGCGCAAGCGGACATAGTCTGCGGTCCAGTCTCCATTCTCGTCCGCCAGGACCGGCCGGAGCAGTTCAACCGTCTCGAAGACTATCCGGCTTCGCAGCTCGGTTGGCGCCGCGTCCAGCACCCCGCGCCGAAAAGTGTTCAACCAACCCTCCATTCCCGACTCCGGGAGTGGAGTGGGCCGAGGGATCAGTTCAATCAAATGCACTTTGAAACCATGAGCCTCCAGCCGCTTGCGGTAAGCCAGCGGTGTTGGAAAGTAGTTGGCAATATCCTCCAGTTGGCCGAGTTCATAGCGCATCAGGACCGCTCGCAACGCCACCGAAATAGCCGCGATATTACCGTGCCCGCCCATCTCCGCCACGAATCGGCCGCCGGGCTTCAAAGCCCTGTGCACGCCGGAAAGCATGGCATCCTGCCCGCGGACCCAGTGCAGGCCTGCATTGGAGAACACGGCATCAAACTCTAGGGAAAAAGCCAGATCTTCTGCGGCACAGACACGAGCATCGATGCCACGCTCGCGGGCCGCAGCAATCATCGAGGCCGAAGCATCCACGCCCGTGACCCACGCTCCAGCGTCACAAATCTGCCTGGTCAGCATTCCGTCTCCGCAGCAAAGATCCAGTATCCGCTCGCCTGGTTGCGGGCTAAGCAGTGCGAGCACATCCGTGCCGTAAGCCGGAACAAAGCTCCCATTGGCTTGATAGTTGGCAGCATTCCAGGTTTGGTTCATAGCCCCCCTGATCTCGATTCTCTCGACCAATGGGCTATAAGTCCAATCTATTTTCTACTCTGCCTGCATAAGAAATTTTGATAATCAGTGACAATCGGCCTGCGTGCATCTAAATCGACTGCACCGGGATGAGCGTCAGGTCATCCACCAGGCCGACCTCGCGCTGCACAAAGGGCTCTCCGTATTTGACCCCGGCAAGCAGCCCGTAGTGGCGCGCCTCGGCAAGCGTGCGCTCGCGAATCTCTTCCTCGGGAACAAAGAGGCCGCCGCCCTGCGCCTGGTTTGCGTACTGACTGCGATACGCCATTAGGGATGCCAGCCGCTGCTCGACAAAGTGGGTGATGTCGACGATGAAGCTGGGCCGCACATCGGCGTAGAGGCTGGCGTAGACAATCTTGAAAGGCCGGTGGGGAGCATGCTCCCCGAGATTCGCACCGGCCAGCTTCGACAACCCGGCGACGAAGCAGGCGTCATAGCCCAACAGGCCGCACATGGCGTGGTCCGGGTGGCGTGCCTCCCAATAGGGCAGGATGACCACCCTGGGACGCACTTCGCGGATGACCCGCGCGACTTTCAACCGGTTTTCCAGGGTGTTGCCGACGGCGCCATCGGGCAGGTCGAGCGCACGACGGGTGGTCACGCCGAGAATGCGTCCTGCCTCGGCGGCCTCGGCAGCGCGCTCCGCGGCGGAACCCCGCGTGCCGGATTCGCCCTGCGTGAGGTCGAGAATGCCGGTCCGCAGCCCGCGGGAGGCCATGCGCAGCAACGTCCCGCCACAGGTCTGCTCCACGTCATCACGATGCGCGGCAATTGCCAGCACATCCACAATCGCGGGGCTGGCAGTCACGTCGCTCATGGCTTTAGTAGGTGGTGTTGTTGTTGTCGGTCAGGGCGTCCATGTAGGCCACGTCAGATGCCGTACCTTGCACCGTAACGTAGAAGTTGTTGATGGCCGAGCCGTCCTTGGTGGAGTAGATGTACACCTGACCGCCCTGCGCCACATAAACCTTGTGCAGGCTGGTGACTGCGGCAATGCCGGTGAGGTCGCCCAGGAAGGGCTCCAGCATGGTCACCGCATCGGTGCTGGTGTTGTACATGGTCAGGCAGCCGTAGGGCTGCGCGTTGGCGTAGCGCTCGCCTTCCGTGCAGCGCACGCCGCCCACCCACAGGGTGTTGTCGTCCGCCAGAATCATCTTGGTGGTGGCACCCGGAACACTGTCGCTCACTGAGACCGCCGGACCAACCGTGTTGTTGGAAGTATCAATCTTCGTCAGGTGCCCCCCGAATAAACCATCGGGCATCACTTGCTCGCCGTAGACGTACAACAGGGTCGAAGACACCAGCGCGTTGCTGGCCCCGCCGGGAACCGGAAGCACGGTCAGGTTTGCCTGGGTTGGCAAGGAACCGCTCTGCTGACCGCTCTGGATGTTCAGAGGAGCTACCGGGAGGATTGCCACCGAGGAAGTATTTCCGCCGCACTCCGGACCGCAGTTCAGGACATAGGCATAGCTGCCATCGGCCGACCATACAGCCTTGATCGGACGGTCAAAGCTGAGCGGAGCGCCGTAGTAGGTGTTGATGGTGGGGTTGAAGTTGTCCGGGCTCTGCAACTGCGCCAGGCACATCGCCGGCAGGGCCTTCGGCTCGCAGTCCTCATAGGGCTGCGGCCATGCGCCGTTGGCTTGGTAGTAGGCGGCGAGCGCGGTAGCTTCGCTGGCCTGCAGACGGCGAGGGTAGTAGGCATAGTTCGAGTTCTGCACAAACGCCAGAACCACAGTGCCGCCGGGGTTCATCGAGACACGGTACACACCTGGCAGACCCAGGGCGTAACTGCGGTTGTTCACCTTGTCCACAATCGTCAGCACATGAAGCTGCTGATTTGCTGCAACGGCAAGCCGCCAGTTGCGCGAAATGAATGCGCTCGTTGAGATTCCGTTGAAGGCCGCCGCGTTGCCGGTGTTGTTTTCCTTGGTGTAGTCAATCTGGGCAAAGGTACCGTCGCCGACGGAGTATACGGCGCCAAGCCGCTCTTCCGGCAGGTTCTGGATGGAAACCGGAAGCGCGCCGGAGAAGCCAGCGATGCTGAAACCGGGAATCTTGTCGTTGTAGCTCTGGCGAATATCGTAGTAGCCGTCGACAAAAACCAGCGCGCCCTTGGATGCGCTGGACGGGTTCTGCACCGCAATCAGCACGCGGTTGGCGATCCCGCTGGGAGGCAGAACACGCCCCGCAAAGTAATAGGTCGTGCCGCAGCCCGCCAGAACACCCGCGGTCACCATGGCCGCCAGGGCGCACAATACAAGATTGCTCTTCTTCAAAATCCTCTACCTCGTGAAACGAGCTGACTCGCCAAGTATAACAAAGCAGGGCAAGGCTCCTGGCCCCGCAGCCCGCGGTTGCGCACCTTCTTTGCGACGCAGGGGCAAGGGTCCGCCTTGCCGCTTTACGGACGCTCTCCTTTTTGGACGCTCCGGCCGGTGTTCCGGGAGCAGTCCCCGGCGGAGGAAACCGATGTACCTTGCTTCAATTTCTCATTGCATCCCCGGCTTTCCCACCCCGAAAACTGGCAACCGGGCCGCTAACCGCGATAGCATCACTGGTAACGTGTCTACCATGCCTACCCTGAAGGAAATCTTCGGCGACCGCCCTGTGCTCTGTGATGGAGCCATGGGAACCGTCCTGTATGCGCGCGGCGTCTTCATCAATCGCTGCTACGACGAACTCAATCTTTCTGACCCCGCACTGATCCTCTCCGTTCACGAGGAGTACCTGCAGAGCGGCGCCGAAATCCTTGAGACCAACACCTTCGGGGCCAACCGCTTCCGCCTCTCGCGCCACGGATTGGCCGACAAAACCGCAGAAATCAATATTGCAGGGGTCCAGCTTGCCCGCCAGGCCGCCGACCACCTGAAGGAAAAGCAGGCGGGTGATGCCTGGGTTGCCGGCTCGATTGGCCCGCTGGGTGTTCGCCTGGAGCCCCTGGGCAAGACCGGCCTGGACGAGGCGCGCGCGGCCTTTGCCGAGCAGATTGCCGCCCTGGCCTCTGCCGGGGTTGACCTGCTGATTGTGGAGACCATGCCGGCGCTGAATGAGGCTCACCAGGCCCTGCTCGCGGCTCGGGAAACTGCGCCGGATCTGCCGGTACTGATCATGGTAACGGTGGACGACGACGGCAACTGCCTCGACGGCTCCTCGCCGGTGCAGGCCGCAGCACTGCTGACGGAGTGGGGCGCGGACGGTATCGGCTGCAACTGCTCCACTGGCCCCTCGACCGTACTCACCGCCATCGAAGCCATGCGTACCGCCACCCACCTGCCGCTGGTTGCCATGCCCAACGCCGGCATGCCCCGTGCCGTGGAAGGCCGCAATATCTACCTGGGCTCGCCGGAGTACATGGCCAGCTTTGCTCGCAAGGCAATCAAGGCGGGGGCACAGTTTGTGGGTGGCTGCTGCGGAACCACGCCGAACCACACCCGCGCCATGCGTTCGGCCATCCGCGCGCTGGACGCCCAGACCCACGTTGCCGTGGAAGGCAAGTCCACCGTGACCGCCGGCAAGGAAATTCCGCCGCTGCCGATCGGCGAGCGCTCGAAGATTGGCTCCCTGCTGGCCGCCGGAACTTTTGTGACGTTGGTGGAGATTGTGCCGCCCAAGGGCATTGACTGCAGCAAGGAACTGGAAGGCGCCGGTCTGCTGGCCTCGCTGGGCGTCCATGCCATCAACGTACCGGATTCCCCCCGCGCCTCAGCCCGCATGAGCGCGCAGAGCCTGTGCATCCAGATTCAGCAGCAGATTGGCATTGAGACCATCCTGCACTACACCTGCCGCGACAGGAATGTGCTGAGCATTCAGTCGGATTTGATCGGCGCGTCTTCCATTGGCCTGCGCAATATTCTTTGCCTCACCGGCGATCCGCCGAAGCTGGGCAACTATCCGGATGCGACGGCGGTCTTTGACGTGGACGCCATTGGCCTGGTCAACGTTGTCCGCCGGCTGAATCACGGGCTCGACATTGGGTCCAACTCCATCGGCGGTTCGACCAACTTCACTATTGGCGTGGCAGCCAACCCAGGGGTGCCGGATATTGAGCACGAGCTGCGCCGGTTTGCGTGGAAGGTCGAGGCTGGTGCCGAGTACGCCATTACCCAGCCCGTCTTTGACCTGCGCCTTCTGGATGCCTTCCTGAAGCGGATTGAGCAGTTCCGGATTCCTGTGATTGCGGGAATCTGGCCGCTGACCAGCCTGCGCAATGCCGAGTTCATGCGCAACGACCTGCGCGTTTCCATGCCGGAGAGCATTCTGCTGCGCATGGCCCAGGCGGACAGCCCGGAAGCCGCGCGCGAGGAAGGTATCCGCATTGCTCGGGAAATGCTGGAGGAAACCCGGCCGATGGTGCAGGGTGTTCAGGTATCTGCGCCGTTTGGCCGCTACGCGCTGGCCGCCGATGTCATCTCCAGCGTACTGCCCAAACCCACCCAGCCGGCCCGGTAGCCGAGCACCGAGGAGCAAGCCCCATGGCCAATTTTGAAGAGTCCCTCCGCAAGCTCGAAACCATTGTCGGCCAGCTCGAACAGGGCGACTTGGCGCTGGAGGAGTCGCTGAAGCTCTTTGAGCAGGGCGTCACGCTCTCCAGCGCGTGCAAGCAGGAGTTGGATGCTGCCGAGGGCAAGGTGCAGATGCTGGTGAAGCAGCGCGACGGTAGCATGAAGCCCGAGCCCTTCCTGACCGAGCCGCTGGGCTAAGCGATGGCAGGCCTTACGGATTTGAAGACAATTCTGAGGGAACTGGAGCCCGAGTTGCAGCTGGGCCAGTTTGTGTTTGCCGGGCTCAGGGCGGGCGGACAGGCCGATTTGGGAGCGCTGGCACCGGTAGGGATTTTTCGCGAGCCGGAGGGCGCTACCTTCATCGTGCGCAGGGAGGTTGCGGAAAAGTACGGGCTGGTGTACGACCAGCCGCTGCGCTGGATTGTGCTGCGGGTACATTCTTCGCTGGCTGCGGTGGGGCTGACGGCTGCGGTGGCCACCCGGTTGGCAGGGGAAGGCATTGCCGCGAACATCGTGGCGGGTAGGCTGCACGACCATCTCTTCGTCCCCGCCGGCGATGCGGAGCGGGCCCTGGCTGCGCTGCGGGCGCTGCAGCAGGAATCGGCGGGCGGGAACCGCTGAGGGCAAGCCTTTATGATGGTGTGTCCGGTGCGCGACGATTCCACGCCGAACTATTTCTGGGAAGTGAGCACCAATCATGACAACGAAAGCTGACACCGCATTTTGCCTGAACGGACTGACCGCACTTGTGACGGGAGGTGCCAGCGGGATTGGCGAAGCCACCTGCCGCGAACTGGCCCGTGGCGGTGCAACGGTGTGGGTGGCGGACATCAACTTTCCGGCAGCGGAAGCGCTGGCGGCGGAGATTGTTGCGGCTGGGGGTTCGGCCAAGCCAGTAGCGATGGACGTGACCAACCCGGCCTCGATTGATACCGCTGTGGCGCAGGTGGGCACGCTGGATGTGCTGGTGAACAACGCCGGAATCGGCCACGTTGGCTCCATTGCCACCACGGAGGCAGAGGACTTTGACCGGCTGATGAATGTGAACGTGCGCTCGGTGTACCTGGTGACACGCGCCTTTCTGCCGCAGCTGCTGGCCAGTGCGCGGAAGGGGTCAATCGTCAATATCGCTTCGGTTGCCGGGCTGGTGGGTATTCGGCAGCGCTTTGCCTACTGCACGACGAAGGGCGCGATTGTGGCGATGACGCGGCAGCTTGCTGTGGACTACGCGAAGCAGCTGCGGGTGAACGCGATTTGCCCCGGCACTGTGCAGACCCCATTTGTGGAGGGCTACCTGGAGAAGTATCACAAGCACGAAAAGGAAAAAATTCGCGAAGAACTCAACGCGCGCCAACCGATTGGCCGCCTGGGCCAGCCGGAGGAGATTGCCTCGATGGTGCGGTACCTGGCGAGTCCGGAGGCTGCGTTCATCACCGGATCCCTGCTGAACATTGACGGTGGGTGGACGGCGGCCTGAGGGCTGCGACACTCGGGCAAGAAAAAATGGGCGTCCGGCAAGCCGTCGGACGCCCATTCCTGCTTCTAAATCAAGCGTTCAGCCTTCGAGTTTGGCAGCCGCAGGGCGCGCCCCAAATTTGGCGTACAGTGCGATGCCAATGAAGCAGACCAGAGGCACGGAATAAGCCCGGCTTACGTTGAAAGCATCGGATAGCTTGCCCATCAGCGGAGTCAGAGTTGCCCCGCCGATAATCGCCATCACCATCAGCGATCCTCCGGTCTTGGTTCTGGAGCCCAGCCCGTGCAGCCCCAGCGCAAAGATTGTGGGGAACATCATGGACATGAAGAAACTGCTGGCCAGCAGGCAGATGACTCCCGCCCAGTTGGTTTCAGTAATCGCGACGGTTACCAGCACGATATTGCACGCGGCGAAGACTGCCAGCAAAGCATCAGCCTTTATAAACTTCAGCAGCCAGGCTGAGAGAAAGCGGCCCACGGCAAAGGCGGCCAGGGTGCCCGTCAACATGTACCCGGCGGTTCGCTCCGGCAAGCCGGCGTACTGCTGAACGTACTGGATAAAGTAGCTCCAGGTACCCACCTGAGCGCCAACATAGAGGAACTGCGCGAGAACCCCGAGCACAAAATGCCGGTGGAAGAGGACTCCAAGGCTGTCACCCTGCCCCTCGTTCTCATGGCCTTCCTCGGAGTCAATCGAGGGGAAGTGCGTGCGGGCGATCATCAGAGCCAGCACGAGCGCGACTGCGCCAAGCACGAGATAGGGCGTGGTGACGCGAAGAATTTCGGAGTGCAGATAGGCGGTGTAGGTGCCGGCCTGCTTCTGTGCTTCCACCTGCGCTGCTGTCAGTTCGACGCCAGAGAAGATAAAGACAGTGCCCACCAGCACGGCGGTAATGGAGCCCAGCGGATTGAAGGCTTGGGAGAAATTCAAGCGCTGTTCCGCGTTCTCTGCTGAGCCCATGCGCACGATGATTGGGTTGGCGGCGGTCTCGAGGAAGGACAGCCCGGAGGCGATGACGAAGAGCGCCAGCAGGAAGAAGGCGTAACTGCCCGCATTGGCCGCCGGCCAGAAGAGAAAAGCCCCCGCAGCCAAAAGGCATAATCCGGTGAGAATGCCCCGCTTATACCCAAATCGGCGCATGATCATTCCGGCCGGAACGGCGAGCCCGAAATACCCCAGATAAAACGCGGTCTGCACAAATCCCGCTTCGAACCGGGAAAGTGCGAAGGACTTCTGGAACTGGCGAATCAGAATATCGTTCAGGTTATTGGGAATGGCCCACATGAAAAACAAGGCCGTTACCAGAACGAACGGGATAAGCCGGTCTTTGGGAACGAGTGGCAGGTCTCCGATGGCCCTTTCGGGTGGATGCGAGGGCTGTTTGCTGGCAGGGACTGAAATGCTCAATGTTTTTCCGCCTTCTGGGTTCAGAACTTCAAATCATAGGCGGCACAGGCCGTGCCACCCAATAGCATCGCTTGTTCGTCCGCACTGAGGCGGGAGAGAAAGCTGCGCGCGACACCGAGCCAGCGGTCGTAACTGGCCGCCGCGGTGCAGACCGGCCAATCGGACCCAAACATCAACCGTGCCGGCCCGAAGGCTTCCAGGGTGATTTCGAGATACGGCTGCAAGTCTGCCTCGCTCCAGCCGCGGAGGTCGGCTTCCGTAACCATTCCGCTCAGCTTGCAGCAGACGTTGGGCCGGCGCGCCAGCTCACGCATGTTTGCGGCCCAGGGCTCCAGCAGGCCTTCGGCGATGCGGGGCTTGGCGATGTGGTCGAGAACGAATTTCTGGCCGGGGTGGCGGTCGACAAGGGCGATTGCCGCGGGCAACTGCCGCTCCACGACGAGAACATCGTAGACGAGATTCCGGCCGGCCAGGAACGAAAGGCCGCGGTGAAAGTCTTCGCAATAGAAGTACTCGTCCGGCTCGGCCTGCAGGACGTGGCGGACGCCGCGGAGTTTGGGGCGGCCGGCGTAGGTCTCCAGAATGTTCGCAACGTCCTCGGAGACAAGCGGTACCCAGCCGACCACGCCGGCAATCCAGGGGTTGGTGCCGGCAAGGGCCAGCAGCCAGTCGGTTTCCTCTGTGCTTTGGCGCGCCTGCACAGCCACGGTGGCGTCCACGCCGGCGGCATCGAGGAGCGGCTTCAGGTCGGCAGGGCCGAAATCGCGGCGAATCCCCGCCATGGCGTCGGGAATCCAGCCAAACTCCGCCTCAGTGTATTGCCAGAAGTGCTGGTGCGCATCGACTCGCTGCATCGCTCTCCACTCTTTACAGGATTTCCCACGCAATCCTACCCAATTGGCCCATGGGTTGGCTATGCTTGTGAACGCTGGCTGTGAAACGTTTCCATTGTCGGCAAAAGTCAAAGGAGCCCCGTACCCATGCAGTCCGTTTCCCTCCTCCGCCGAACCATTGCCATCGCCATTTTTGCTGCCTGTATCGCCCTGCTTCCCGCCTGCGCACGCGAACGCTGGACTCCCGAGCAGGCCAAGGCCTGGGCTGCCCAGCAGCCATACACGACCGGCGCAAACTTCCTGCCCTCGAACGCCATCAATCAACTGGAAATGTGGCAGGCTGACACCTTTGACCCCGTCACTATCGACCGCGAGCTGGGCTACGCCGATGGAGTCGGCATGAAGACGATGCGCGTCTTCCTGCACGACCTGCTGTGGCAGCAGGATGCGGCGGGCTTTTCGGCACGCATCGACAAGTTCCTCGCTATTGCGGCGAAGCATCACATCAAGCCGGTCTTTGTGCTGTTTGATTCCTGCTGGGACCCCAACCCTAAGCTGGGCCCGCAGCACCCGCCGATTCCCGGCGTGCACAACTCCGGCTGGGTGCAGAGCCCTGGGCGCACAGCGCTGATGGACCCGGCGCAGGAGCCTCGCCTGCAGACCTTCGTCACCGGCGTTATCGCTAAGTTTGCCAACGACCCGCGCATCCTGGCCTGGGACCTGTGGAATGAGCCCGACAACGGCAACGGCAGCAGCTACCACCGGGAAGACCCGCCGCACAAGGCGGAGCGCGTGGCGCAACTGCTGCCGCAGGTTTTTGCCTGGGCGCGGAGTGTGAATCCCAGCCAGCCGCTGACCAGCGGCCTGTGGCAGAGCGACTGGTCTTCGCTCGACACCATGAACCCGGTCGCGCGCATCCAGGCGACGGAAAGCGACATCATGACCTTCCACAACTACGGCTGGCCCGAGGATTTTGAGGGTGCGGTGACCAAGCTGGAGAAGCTGGGCCGGCCGATTCTGTGTAGCGAGTACATGGCGCGCGGGGCGGGGTCGACCATCGATACGATTCTGCCGATTGCGTACAAGCATCACGTGGGCGTTATCAACTGGGGACTGGTGCAGGGCAAGGAACAGACCGACCTGCCCTGGGACAGTTGGGAGAAGCCCTATGTGAACGGGCCGCCGACAGTCTGGCACCACGACCTGTTCTACGCGGATGGCCGACCCTACCGCGAGCGGGAAGCCCAGCTTCTGCGGGAGTACAACAGCCGCCCGTAATTCCCTGCCCTTGAGGTTTGCCGCCATGAAGCCGATTTACATTGCCGCCTACCACCAGTCGCACTTTGGCAGACTCGGGGCGCTGACCCAGGAGGAGATGCTGGCTGCGGCCACGGTGAACCTGTGCGCTGAGATTGGGGTGACGCCGGCGGTGATTGATTCAGCCTCGATTGCTGCGGTGTGTGCGGGTTCGCTGCACCAGCAGGGGTTGCTGGCGGGGTTATTGGCCGGCGTGCCGGGGATGGCAGGCAAGCCAATTGAGACGGTGGAGAATGCCTGCGCCTCAGGCGGGCAGGCGGTGCTGAACGGCATTGCGCGCCTGCAGGCGGGGATGGGCGACATTGCGCTGGCTGTGGGAATTGAAAAGATGCGCGACAGCGATGGCCGCGCGGACGGCAAGCAGGTGGGCGAGGCGCTGGGATACTTCTCCCATCCGGCGGAGCGGCCGGGAAAGACCTTCGTTTTCCCGCATATTTTTGCGGAGATTATGCAGCAGTACATGACCCGTTGGGGCGTGAGCGAGACGGATTTGGCGGCAATTGCGGCGCAGGAGTACGCCAACGCCCGGCATAATCCGCGCGCGCAGATGCACTCGAATGCGGTCACACGGGAACAGATAACCACCATGGCCGGAGCGAACCGGTACCTCATCGACGGCCTGCCGCTCAAGACCTTTGACTGCTCGCAGATTACTGACGGCTACGCAGCCCTGCTGCTGGCCACGCCGGAAGGGCTGTCGCGGCTTGGGATTTCGCCGCATGCAGGCGTCCGTATCACCGGCTGGGCATCGGCTGTTGACCCCCTGCAGCCTGACCTGCGCCAGGTGCTGGAGCCGCCGGGCGCGTACCACGCGATGGATGCCGCCTACCGGATGGCGGGGGTGACTCCGATGCAGATTCGCGTTGCCGAGGTGCATGATTGCTTCACCGTGATGGGTGCGCTGGCCACGGAGATTCTGGGCAAGGCCCAGCCTGGGCAGGGCGCGGCGTACTGGGTTGAGGGAATGGCAAGACCAGCCGGCGACTGCGGCATCAACACCAGCGGCGGGCTTATCGCCAAAGGGCACCCGGTGGGGGCGACGGGCATTGCCATGATTGGCTGGGCTGCGCTGCAGTTGCTGGGCCAGGCGCCGGCACCGCTGCAGGTGCGCGAGGCGGAGTTTGCCGCCACCTTCAACATCGGCGGCCCGGTCTGCGCCTCCGTTTCCACCGTGCTTCGGGCACCACAGTAGGTATTTTGAGGCTCGCCATGCTCTCTCGCCGAACGCTACTTCGCAACGCATCCATCGCCGCAGCATCCGCCGTGAGTCCTGCGCTGCAACTGCTTGCCCAGGCCCAGCCGAGGCCGCTGCGCTTTGGCCTCAACTACACGCCGCGCAGCCGCTGGTGGTATTGCTGGCTCGACTGGAATCCGCAATCCCTCCAGGACGACCTGACCGCCATTGCGGCGCTGGGCATGGACCATATCCGCATCCAGTTGCTGTGGTCGCTCTTCCAGCCGGGGATTGCCTCCGTCTCTGACCGGCTGATTGCCAACCTGCACAGCCTGCTGGATGCCGCCGACCGTGCCGGGCTGGATGTACAGGTGACGGTGCTGAATGGCTGGATGAGCGGGCTTTCCTTCCTGCCCGCGTGGGTTGCTCCGCTGGCCCGGCCAGAAAATGGCGACGACCACAACATCTTTACCTCGCGCGCAATCATCGATGCCGAAAAACTGCTGTTCTCGCGGCTTGCTGCGGCTATCGGGACACATCGGCGGTTCCTCGGCTTTGACCTGGGCAACGAGCTGGGCGTGCTGCAGGGCATCAACAACCCCTGCACCCCGCAGCAGGCCGATGCCTGGGCCACGGAGATGATGGCGCATTGCGACAAGATTGCGCCGGGGCGCTTCCACGTGAACGGGGTGGACCACTCGCACTGGTTCAACGACTTCGGCTTCACGCGGCAGGGTCTTGGCTCGACGGGCACTGCAACGGTCATCCACTCCTACGTGTACTTCGACGGCGTGCTGGAGCGCTTCCAATACAACGACGCCGCCACGGTGCACTTGGCCGAATATGAAGTGCAACTGGCGGCCGCCTACTCCGCCGACCCGGCACGCCCGGTGTGGGTGGAAGAGACCGGGGTGGGCAACAAGGAAATGCCGGAGGAGTTCAAGCCGCAGTTCATGGATCAGTCGGTGCGCGCAATTGCTTCGACCGGCCATGCCTGGGGCGTGACCTGGTGGTGCTCGCACGACATTGACCCGGCAATCCGTGACTTCAGCGACTACGAGTACGGGCTGGGGCTCCTGGACCTGAAGAACAAGCCCAAGCCGATGGGACAACAGTTTGCCGCGCTTGCGGCGGAGTTCCACCAGACGCCACCGGTCCCGCTGACGCGGCCGTTGGCGCTGGTGATTCCAGAGAGTGGACTCTCGACGAAACCATGGCCCACGGACTGGGCATGGGCCTCGCGCTGGATGGATCTGCTCAACCAGGGCAAGCGGCCTGCGATTGTTCTGGCCTCGCGGGCGAACGATGAGGCATATCTGCGGCAACGCGGCATTCGCGAGCTGGTGCATCTTCAGGGATAATGCCGGAGTACAGCGAAAACAAAAGGGGCCTCGCCGTGGCGGAGCCCCTTTTCTGTGTACGTAAAGCTGCGGTTAGCCGAGCGGGATGAACTGCCCGAGCCAGCCGGGGAAAACTCCCAGCAGGACGACGGCGACGGCGATGGCAACCAGGGTGAGCAGTTCCAGCCAGTGCACCGGGATGGAGTCCTCGGTGGTTCCCTTCACGACGTAGACACGCTTGAGTACCTGCAGGTAGTAGTAGAGAGAGACGGCGCTCATGCCGAGGGCAAGGATGACCATGCCCAGACTCCAGACCCCGGCCTGCGGGGCGCGCAGAACGGCGGCAAAGAGGTTGAACTTGGCCCAGAAGCCGACCAGCGGCGGAATGCCGGCGAGCGAGAGCAGGTAGACCAGCATGGTGCCGGCCAGGAGCGGGTTGCGCCGAGCGAGGCCGGAGAAGGACTCCAGGCGGTCGTTGCCGGTGGCGCGCTCCACGATGGCGACTGCGCCGAATGCTCCAACCGTGGTGAGCGAATAGGTGAGGGCGTAGTAGAGGACGGCACCTTGGCTGGCCGAGGTGTGCGCGGCGATGCCGAGCAGCATGTAGCCGGCGTGGGCAATGGCCGAGTAAGCCAGCAGCCGGCGGACGCTCGTCTGCACCAGTGCACCCAGGTTGCCGAGGATGATGGAGGCTCCGGCCATCCACAGCAGCAGGACGACCCAGGAAACGCCCTTCTGCTCATCGAGAGCCGGCACAACCGCGCCAGTAACGGAGACGAGAAGCGCAAAGCTCGCGACCTTGGAACCGGAGGCGATGAGTGCGGTGACCGGGGCCGGCGCGCCCTGGTAAGTGTCTGGTGCCCAAAGGTGGAAGGGAACCGCGGCCACCTTGAAGCCGAGGCCCACTGCGACCAGAACCAGCGAAACAATCCAGAGCGGAGTGAGTGGGCCAGCCACGGCTGCCGCTGCGATTCCCGCCAGGCTGGTGGTGCCGGTCAAGCCATACAGGTAACTGAAGCCGAAGAGCAGGAACGCCGCCGACATGCCGCCGAAGAGGTAATACTTCAGCGCGGCCTCTGAGGATTCTGCCCGGTGTTTGTTGAACGCCGCCAGCACGTAGAGCGAGAGGCTCAACAGCTCCAGCGCGACAAAGATGACCAGCAGGTCGCGGGCGGCGGCTACCAGCATCATGCCGGTGGTGGCCAGCAGAACCAGAGCGACGAACTCACCGGGGTTGCGGGAGAACTCTTCGCGCATGGAGAGCAGCAGCACCAGGCCGGAGAGGATCAGAATGCCCGCCTGCGCGACGAAAACCGAGGGGTTGGAAACCAGCAGTTCGCCGAAGCTCGGCGCCAGCGGATGGCTGAGCAGCCAGCCCAGCGCCAGCAGGCATCCCATCACGCCGAAGGCCGCAGCAGCCACTGTGCGATAGGCAGCCGAACGGCGCCGCAGGATTCCAAGGTCGATGACGAGCACGACCAGCGAGGCCACTTCCAGAATGGTTTCCGGAAAGGTGAGGTACAACAGGTTTGTCAAACTTGCGCCGTTCATCCCCGGCCTCCCGCAACCAGAATGTGTGGCAGCGCCTGCACCGCCGGGGCAATCACGTCCAGCAGCAGGCGCGGCATCAGGCCAACCAGCAGGCTGGTTCCGGTCAGCAGCAGCACCCCGGCCCACTCTGCCCAGCTGATGGGCGCGTAGGGTGCGTGATCTTCCACCGGCTCCGTCACTGGCGTGTCATTGAGAAATACCCGTTGCAGCGCGCGCCAGGTGTAAGCCACGCCCACCACAATGCCGATGCCCGCCACCGCGGCGAACCACGGGAAAGCCTGCCAGGCTCCCATCAGCACCTGCATCTCAGCCACAAACCCCGAAAAGCCCGGCAGCCCCATGGAGGCCATGCCGGCAATGGCGAAGACGACAGCAGCAAACAGCATCGTCTTGCCCAGCTTCAGCTTGCCCAGAATTGCCAGGTCGCGGGTGTGGGTGCGCTCGTAAACAATGCAGCCAACCACGGCGAAGAGCAGCCCGGCGAGGACACCGTGCGAGAACATCTGCAGCACTGCGCCGTCGATGCCGACCTGGGTCAGGGTCATGAGGCCGAGAAGAACCAGGCCCATGTGGCTGACGCTGGAGTAGCCAATGACGAACTTGAAATCGTTCTGCACCAGCGCCACCGCCGCGCCATAGACGATGCCGATGACGGCCAACAGGGCGAAGACGGTCCGCCAGGAGCCGATGCCGAGGAACGACCATCCCCAGGGATCCATGCCGTGCGGGAAGACCGTCATGGCAACGCGAAGGCAGCCGTATGCTCCCAGCTTCATGACCACGCCGGCCAGCAGCATGGAGGCGGCGGTGGGGGCGGCGACGTGTCCGGTGGGCGCCCAGGTGTGGAAGGGCCACATGCCAGCCAGAATCGCAAAGCCGGTAAAGACCAGCGGGAAGGCCCAAAGCTGGAAGCTGACCGGATACTGGTAGGCGGCCAGCGTGTGCAGGTCCATGGAGTGCGCGCCGCTCATGACATAGGCGGCAAGCAGGCCGATAAGCACCATCGCCGAACCGAGGAAGGAGTAAAGCGCCAGCTTCATTGCGCCGTACTCACGTCGGGTGGAGCCCCAGATGGCGATGAGGAAGTACTTGGGGACGATGGCGATTTCGTAGAAGACGAACAGCACGAAGAGGTCAACCGCGAGGAAGACACCGTACACGCCGCCAATCAGCGCAAGGAAGAAGGCGAAGAACTCGCTGGTGCGCTCTTTGACAGTCCAGGAGAAGAGGATGCCGGCGACTGCGGCGAGCCCGGTCAGCACCACCAGCACGCGGCTGATGCCGTCAGCGGCCAGCGTGTAGTGGATGCCCATGGCTGGAATCCAGGGGATATCGGCGATGAGGACAGGCCCGGAGGTGCCGGCCTGGATGAATCCGGTGAGGCCGACGGCCAGCCCGGCCACGGCGATGGCCAGCGCGAAGACCCGCGCGAACCCCGCCGCCACCCTGGGCAGCAACGCCAGAACCAACGCACCGGCAAACGATAGGTAGATGGTGTAAGCGAGCATTAGAATCTCCACCCCGCCAGCCAGTGAACCACTGTCGGATTCACCACGCTCAAAATCAGCTGGGGTCCAAGGCCAAGCATCAGCATCAGAGTCAGAATCGGTGCCAGGCCAAAGCGCTCAGCGCGGTTCATATCCGGAAAGGCGGCCCATTTTTCTGCCACCGGCCCGGCAAAGACTTTCTGGATGACCGTAAGGATGACGGCTGCGGTAATCAGCAGGCCGAGCACCGCGACGGTCGCCGCCTGCCAGGCAAGCGGGAAGATGCCGCGGAAGATGAGGAACTCGCTGACGAAGCCGTTCAGGCCCGGCAGACCGAGAGACGAGAAGAGGGCGATGCCCATCATGCCGGCCAGAATCGGAGCCGGCTTGCGGAGACCGCCAAAACCGTCGATGGCGAGTGAGCCGCCGGAACGCTCCTGGATGAGAGCGAGGAACCAGAAGATGGCCGCAGCAGTGATGCCGTGGTTGAACATCTGCAGGACAACGCCGTCGAGAGCAGCCGCGCGGCTCAACGTTACCGCCGGGTCACCGGTTGCAGGGATGCAGACGGCAAAAATGGCCAGCAGGCAGTAGCCCAGGTGGTTGACCGAGGAGTAGGCAAAGACGCGTTTGAGGTCTTTCTGCACCACCGCAGCCCACGCGCCGGCAACGACTGTCAGGACGGCGAGGGTAAGCAGCACGCCACGCATCTGGGCCATCTGATGGCCGAAGATGGGCAATGCAAGCCGCAGAATGCCGTAAACGCCCATCTTGGACATGGCGCCGGTGAGCAACATCGTGATGGCCGTCGGTGCCTCAGCGTAGGTATTCGGCAGCCAGGTGTGGAAGGGCATGAGCGGTACCTTCACCGCAAAGCCAAGCAGCACGCCCACCGCCAGCCACAGCGCCACCGGGCCGAGGTGCGCGGTAATCATGGGCTCCAGGGTGCCGAGGGAGGCCAACTGCGCCAGCGCCTCAAAGTCCATGGTGCCGGTGGAGACAAAAAGCGCCAGGAAGGCCAGCAGCAGCCCAACAGACCCGACCATGGTGTACACAAAAAACTGGGTTGCAGCCGGGCCGCGATTGGCCCCGCCCCACAATTTGATGAGGAAGAAGGCCGGAATCAGGCTCAGCTCCCAGTACAGGAACCAGTGGAAGAAGTTGAGCGCCGTGAAGGTGCCCATCAGGCCGGACTCAAGCAATAGCACCAGGGCGAAGTAAAGCCCGGGATTGGTGGTCACCTTGCGCGAGGCAGCCACGGCCATCAGGGTGACCAGTGCCGAAAGAATCAGCATCAGCGCGCCCAGGCCGTCGACGCCCAAGTGATACTCGATGCCCAGGGTGGGGACCCATGGGCTGCGCTCCACCAGGGACATCTTCCCGTCGAAGTCCAGCAGGAACCAGATCCGCATGGCCAGGGCCAGACTGGCGAGCGAGAAGACTGAGGCAGTGCGGATGGCACGCTTGCCGGACAGCAGCGCCACCAGCGCACCAATGGCAGGCAGAACAGTAATGGTTGTGAGCAGATTGGTCATAGCCGCACCTGCCCAGTCACGCTGGCCGCCACCAGGGCAATGCCTGCCAGTACCAGCACGCCAAGTCCCAGCACTCTCAGGTATCCGGGAGCGCGGCCCGCCTGCATCCAGGCCAGCAGCCCGCCGCCGGTTACCAGTTCTTCGCAACCCTTGTCGAAGCTGCCGTCAATCCAATCGCTGTCCACTGCCTTGTTTGCCCTGCCCAATCCGCGGAAGCCAAGGGCGACAGCTGCGACCAGCCCGCCCCACACCCGCACATCCAGCCATCCGGCAAGCGCCGCTGCCCACGCATACCAGCGCAGCACCGTCGCTTCGTACAGCTCGTCAAAATACATCCGGTTGCCCAGGAAGCCGGCCACAGCCGGTACCGCCTGCTCGACCGGATCGAGTTCTTCAGCGGTCTTCCGCTGCTTTGCTCCGTAGAGCGACCAGCCCACGCCTAGTCCGAGAAAGACCAGCACGGTAGCCACCGCCATCAGCGGCAGCAGGCCGGGCTCGCTGAAACCCGCCCAGTCAAAGGGCACCGGACGGCTCTCGATGAAGCCGGTAAACCACGGCCAGGCCGGAGTGCCGAGAACGCCGAGAACCACCGCGAAGAAGGCGAGGATGGCGAGCGGCACCGTCATCACCAGCGGGCTCTCATGCGCGTGCCCGTGGCCGCGATAGCTGCCGAAGAAGACCAGCGCGATCTGGCGGGTCATGTAGAAGGCCGTCAACACCGCGCCGGTGAGCAACATGTAGAAGGGGCCCTGCGAACCAACCCAACTGTGTGCCGCGCCGACAATCGCGTCCTTGCTCCAGAAGCCTGAGAAGATGAGCGGGAAGCCGCTGAGCGCCAGCATGCCGACCATGTAGGTGGCGTAGGTGAGGGGCATGGCTTTGCGCAGGCCGCCCATGTTGCGGATGTCCTGCTCCTCGTGGCAGCCGTGAATCACGGAGCCTGCGCCGAGGAACAGCAGCGCCTTGAAGAAGGCGTGGGTGATGAGGTGGAACATGCCCACAGCGACGCCGCCGGTGGCCAGGCCCACCATCATGTAGCCGAGCTGGGAGACGGTGGAGTAGGCGAGGATGCGCTTGATGTCGTTCTGGGCGACGGCGACGAGCGCACCGAAGAGCGCGGTTGCCGCGCCAATCCAGGCCACGACGGTGAGTGCAACGGTGGTCTGTCCAGGGCCTGCACCGGCAGCCATGAGCGGGTAGACGCGGGCGACGAGGTAGACGCCTGCGGCCACCATGGTCGCCGCGTGAATCAGCGCGGAGACCGGCGTGGGGCCTTCCATTGCATCGGGCAACCAGACGTGGAGGGGGAGCTGACCGCTCTTGCCGGCGGCACCGGCGAAGATGAGCAGGGCGATGGCGGTAGCGGCGGTTAGGCCGAAGCCGGCTCCCTGGCCGAGCAGGGTGGTAAGCGCGGCAGGCTCGATGGCTCCGGCACCGTAGTTGTAGAAGAGCGTGGTGCCGGTCTGGGCGAAGAGCCAGACGATGCCAAGCAGAAAGAAGATATCGCCGATGCGGGTTGTTAGGAAGGCCTTTTTCGCAGCCGCGGCGGCGCTGGGCTTGTGGTACCAGAAGCCGATGAGCAGATACGAGGTGAGGCCGACAATCTCCCAGCACATGAACAGCAGCAGCAGGCTGTTGGCGATGATGACGCCCAGCATGCCGCCGGCGAACAGCGACAGGAAGCAGAAGAAGCGCGTCGCGTTTTTGTCGTGCGCCATGTAGCCGGTGGAGTAGATGAAGATGAGCGACCCGACGAAGGTCACCATCACCAGCATCACCGCCGCCAGCGGGTCCAGCAGCCAGCCAATCTGCACCGAGCTGGCGCCCATTGCCATCCAGTCAAAGTTGAACAGGTAGCGCGTCTGCGTACCGGCCTGCCAACTGAGGAAGACGCGCGAGAAGGCGCAGAGCGAAAGCAGGAAGGAGAAGGCCATGGCGCCGATGGCCAGTGTCTGGCTGACGCGCTTGTACGGCTGCTTCAGCAGGGCGATAAGGCCGGAAGCGACCATGGGGATGGCCGGAATGAGCCAGAGATTGCGGACAATCCACGGCAGGCAGCAAGACGCTACCATCTGCCCAAGATCCACCGGGCTATCGTCCATTAGGAAACTCGCGATAAGGGATGCACTACTTGCGATCATCACTCGTTCATCCCTTCATCCGCGTCATGGCGTCGAGGTCGGTGGTTTTGGCATGCCGGTGATAGGCAATCACCAGACCAAGACCGACCGCCGCCTCAGCAGCGGCGACGGCAATGGAGAAAATGGCGAACATCATGCCGGTGAGCGCCTCAGGATGGGGCCCGAAACGCCAGAAGGCGATGAGATTCAGGTTGGCGGCGTTCAGCATGAGTTCAATGCCGATGAGCACCAGAATGGCAACGCGGCGGGTGAGCGCAATGCCCAGGCCGAGCGCGAAGATCATCGCTGCCAGCAGCAGGTATGCGGTAAGTGGCGTCATTCGGCACCGCCGTTCTTCTTGAATTCCGGCATGGCCACGATGACCGCGCCAATCAGCGCGACGGTGAGCAGCACCGCGGTAATTTCCAGCGGCAGCACGTAGTCATACATCAGCGACTGGCCGATAGCCAGCACGGTGGGCACGGCAATGGCCGGGGCCGCAACACGGGGAATGCTGGTGAGAACGGCCCAGCCCAGCAGCGCGAAGACCCCGGCCGCCAGCAGCAGGCCGAGAACCCACTTTTGCGCGTAGACATGGATGAGCGTGGTTCCGACGCCGCGGGTGAGCAAGATAGCGAAGACCACCAGAATGGCTACCGCGCCGATGTAGACCAGAATCTGCGCGAAGCCGGCAAACTGCGCATCAAGCTGCAGATAGATGAGCGCCAGGCCGCCAAAGGCCACCGTGAGGCTGAGCGCGCAGTGCACCAGGTTGCGCATGGTGGCCGCAGCCAGCGCCCCAATTAACGTTATCATTGCCGCCAGAAAAAAAGGCAGGCCAACTCCGAAAATCATCGCGCCCCCTCGTCATACCGGCTGGTTCGCCTAAAGTTATTCCGCATATCGATAGCTCCGTGGCCCAAGGCCCTGCCGCCGCATCAGGATGCGGCCAAGCAGCACATAGGCACAGCCCAAAATCCCAGCCGAAACCACCCAGCGCAGCCAGGTGTCGGGCATAAATCGCCAGGCTCCGGCCACCACCAGGTTCAGCAGGGACATGGGCAAAACAAACTTCCATGCAAAGTTCATCAACTGGTCCTGGCGCAGGCGCGGCATGGTTCCGCGCAGCCAGATAAAGAAGAGGATGCCCGCCGCCAGCTTGACAAAGAACCAGGCCCACGAGGGGACAAAGCCCAGCACCGAAAGCGGCGCGCCCCATCCGCCCAGAAAGAGCGTGATGGCAAAACCGGCGATCGAGAGCATACCCAGATACTCGCCCAGGAAGAAGAGCGCGAACTTGAAGCCCGAGTACTCCGTGAAGTATCCGGCGACCAGTTCCGATTCGCCTTCCGGCAGGTCGAAGGGAGAGCGGTTGGTCTCAGCCAGCGCCGCAATCACAAACAGGATGAAGCCCAGGAAGCCCCACGGCGTAAAAACATACCAGTGCGGGAAGATGCCGGTGAAGCCGGACTGCGCTTCCACAATCTTCACGGTGGACAGCGACCCGGTCATCATCACGGCGACAACGGCCGAAAGCAGCAGCGGCACTTCGTAGCTGATCATCTGGGCCACGGCTCGCATTGCGCCCAGCAGCGAATACTTGTTGCGGCTCGACCAGCCGGCCATGAAGATGGAGAGTTCAGTGGATGCGCCAATGGCGAAGAAGAAGAAGATGCCGCAGTCCATATTCAGCAGCACCATGTTCCGCCCGACAGGCAGCACGGCGTAGCCCAGGAATGTGACAACTACCAGGATGACCGGGGCCAGAAAGTGCACCAAGGCATCCGCGCTCAGCGGCACAATATCTTCCTTCGTCAGCGACTTGATGGCGTCGGCAATTGGCTGCAGAAGCCCGAAGGGACCAACGCGGTTGGGGCCGAGACGATTCTGGATGCGGCCAAGCGCCTTGCGCTCAAGCCACACGGAGAGCGCGAAGCAGAGCGGGAAGGTAAGCACAATGGCCACCACCGCCAGCGCCGCCATCACAATCGGCTGCAGCCACACCGGGAAATACCCAGCCACAAGATGCTGCAGGGTGACAAAAATCTGGTCGGCCTGTTCAACGATTCCGGAAGGAACGATCATGCTCCCTGCTCCTTTCCGCCCTCGGCAGGCGCCGCCGACTTGGCAGCCGCAGCGGCTGCTGCCTCGGCTGCCGCTTTTGCCTTGGCCGCTGCCGCCTCTGCCGCAGCCTTGGCCTTGGCTTCTGCCGCGGCCCTGTCTGCTGCCAGGCGAGCATCCACTTCCGCGGCCTCTATGGGATGCACGCTGTGGTAATACTCGTTCGACTTCGACAGCTCGGCGCGGTCGTGAATCAACCCACCGAAGCGGTCCGTCGTAGACAGCTCAAACTCGTTGTCCATCTTGATTGCGTCAAAGGGGCAAACCTCGACGCAGATCTGGCAGCTCATGCAGACAGACAGATCGATGTCAAAGCGGGTCGGGTAGAACTGCGGCTTGCCAACCGCGTCCACCTTCTTGTCCGCGCTCTTGGTGATGTAAATGCACTTGGGCGGGCACTCCTTTTCGCAGATCTGGCAGCTTACGCAACGCAGGCCGGCAAAAGCATCTTCCCCGTCGTAAACCAGAAACGGAAACGTGCGCGCGTTCTCGACCTGCGGAACCCGCTCTTCCGGGTATTGCACGGTTGTCATCCGCTCCTTGGAGACATAGCTGCCGAGGAAATTCCTCCCGGTCTCAGCCAGTCCTTTCAGCAATCCTTCGCCTAGCATCGGGCCTCCGTCATCGCCATAGCCATTAGCGGTCCACCTCGCCCAGCACAATGTCCACGCTGCCAAAAATCAGCACCACATCGGCCACGTTGTGACCCAGGCACATATCTTCCAAAACTGTCAGGTTGATCAGCGAGGGGGGCCGCACACGGTACCGGTACGGCGACGCTCCGCCATCTGAAATCAGGTAGAAGCCCAGTTCGCCCTTGGGCGCTTCAATGCGGCCGTAGGCCTCGCCGGGCTTGGGCTTGAAGATGCGCCCCGGTGCCTTGGGATCCTTGATGGGGCCGCCCGGAATATCCCTGAGCGCCTGTTCCAGAATCTTGATCGACTCGCGCGCTTCCAGAATGCGAACCATGTAGCGGTCGTAGATGTCGCCGTGGTCGCCCAGGGGAACACGGAAGCTGAAGCGGTCGTAGATGCCGTAGTGGTCAACCTTGCGCAGGTCATAGTTCACGCCTGCCGCGCGCAGCATCGGCCCGGTAATGCCGGCGTTAATGGCCAGATCTGCGGGCAGAATTCCCATGCCCTGGGTGCGGGCCATCAGGATTTCGTTACCGCCGAGGAGCGCCTCAAACTCATCCAGGAACTTTGGCGCGCCGGCGACAAACTTCTTAGCGGACTCAATCCACTCGGGCGAAACATCCACGCGGCATCCGCCAAAGCGCATGTAGTTGCCCATCATGCGTGCGCCGGTCAGCCACTCAAAGAGGTCCAGAATCTTCTCGCGTTCGCGGAAGGCGTACATCAGGGGCGTGCCGCTGGCACCCATTTCCTGGATAAGGAAGCCGATGGCGCTGGCATGGTTCTGGATTCGGGTGAGCTCGGCCAGAATGACGCGGATGTACTCGGCGCGCTCCGGAACGAGAGTGCCGGTGAGCTTTTCGACGGCGAGGGCGTAGGCCCAGTTGTTGGTGAGCGGGCAAATGTAGTCGAGCCGGTCGGTAAAGGGCATCATCCCCAGGTAGCTGGTGCTTTCGCCAATCTTCTCGTGGTTGCGGTGCAGGTAGCCAAAGACCGGCTTCAGCTTGATGACCCGCTCGCCGTCCAGTTCCAAATCCATTCGGAAGACGCCGTGCGTCGAGGGATGGTGCGGCCCCATGGCCACTTCCAGCAGCGAACCGTCGCCATCAGGCTCAATTACAGGGGGCAGAAAGCTCTTGAACTCGGCTGATGTTGTCATTCCGCCACCCCCGCTGCCTGGGCCTGGGCCCGCTTCAGCACTTCGTCGTGTGCGGTCGGCTCCCATTCGTAATCGTCCGGATCCACGTAATCGCGACGCATCGGATGGTCTTCAAACTCATCCCACATCAGCAGGCGCCGCAGGTCGTGGTGGCCTTCAAAAACAATTCCAAAGAGGTCGAAAACCTCGCGCTCCTGAAAGTCGGCCGAGCGCCACACCGGGGTCAGCGACGGCACCTTCACGTCGTCGGTCCGGTTGCCGGTGCGCTGGCGCAGCACAATCGGGGTCTGCGCGCCTTCCTTGGAGTTCCGCATGGAGAAGAGGTGATACACCGCTTCCAGACAACCCGGCTCGCGACGCTTGACCGTCTCTTCCACTTCGGTCTCGACGCCTGCTACCAGCTTGGTGACCTTCACCTTCTCGGCAATTTCCTTGCCCGGCCAGTCCACGCCGGTCACGTTGGAACAATAGTCCAGCCCTTCGACCTCGCGCAGGTAAACCGCAACCTGCAGCGCATCGGCCGGCGCCACCACGATGGAGTGCTGGGCGCTGACGCTGGGGTTCAGCAGCAGCTCAACCCGCGCATCCGGTAACGCTGCTTGAATGGCAACCAGAAGCTCTTCGGCAGTTTTCATCCCTCGGCTCCTGTCTTCGGCGCGGCTTCCGCCACGGGCGGGGCGGGCAGCGGCCACACCAACTTGTTTGCTGAGGGCTCCAGGTCGTGCGCACCCTGCACCGGCACAGGAAACTCTGCCATGCCCTCTTCATCGAGGTGACGGGGGCGGCCTTCGCCAGTCAGCGGCTGCGCGGCAATCCGCTTCTGCAGTTCCATAAACCCGTGCAGCAGCGCTTCCGGCCGCGGCGGGCATCCGGGAATGTGCACATCCACAGGAATGTAGCGGTCGATTCCCTTCAATACGTTGTAGCCCTGCTTGAAGGGGCCGCCGGAAATGGCACAGGCTCCCATGGCAATCACGTAGCGGGGCTCGGCCATCTGGTTGTAGAGGCGCACGACCTGCGGGGCCATCTTCTTGGTGACGGTTCCGCTGATAATCATCAGGTCCGCCTGGCGCGGCGAGGGGCGAAAGACCTCGGCGCCGAAGCGGGCCAGATCGTAGCGAGCCATGGTGGTCGCAATCATCTCAATGGCGCAACAGGCAAGCCCGAACTGCATCGGCCACACCGAGTTCTTGCGGCCCCAGTTGTAGAGCTCGTTGAAGGAGGTGACGAAAACCCCCTGCTTGCCCAGCTCGATATTCAATTTCGGCTCAACAGCCATCCCAAACTCCCCGCACCTTCCGGTAAACGTCTACCATGCCGAAGGCTAGCTCCAGGTCAGCACGCCCTTGGCCCAGGCCCAAACCAGGCCTTCCACCAGCAGCAGCACAAAAATAAGCATCGACAGGCATGCCCCAGCCGTAAGCCCCGTAAAGGCCACCGCAAAAGGCAGCAGAAATATCGCTTCCACGTCAAAAATCAGAAAGATGATCGCGTACAGGTAGTACGCCGACCGAAATTGCACCCAGGCATCCCCTCTCGACTCCAGGCCGCACTCATAGATGGCATTCTTGATGCGGTTCGGCTTGGGGGGCGACACGAGATGGGCCCACAGCCAGGCCAGCCCAAGAGGGGCCAAACCGAAACCAAGAGCTGCAAGGAAAAGAACCAGCAGTGGCAGATAGCTCGTCGAGACCATAGGATTCCCGAAAATGACTTCCTTCTTGAAGTACATCAATAAAGTATCAGGCCCGGGCCTTCTCTGGACACTCCAGAAAACTGCCCCATCACAATCCGGGACGCCCCTGATTCGGTGCCCCAAAACCCACCCTGTTCATATGCCGAACACTGCCGGCAGCCCACTCCAACCTAGGGTGGAAGACACGTGTCATGGGCCGCTTGCTACTCTCCACATGGAAGCAGTCACTGGATGTGGTCTGCGTCACACCACAGGTGTATCCGACGCCTTCCCGTCCCGCATTCTGGTGATATGGTCCATTCCTGGGGGTTTCATGCTGTCCTTTTTCCGCCGCCGGACGAGCCGGCACCGCTTTGCCGCCCTGCCGCCTGCGCTTCGAATTGCCGCTTTGTCAGCTCCTGTCGCGCTTGCCGCAATGGCCCTGCCGCTCTTCCCGGGCATGGCGGGCCCGGTGCTGGCATTCCAGCAGCCGGCACCCGCCCAGCCGGCAGCCACAACGCAACAGCCCTCCACCTCGACAACGGAAGATGGGACTTTCGGCGCACCCGCAGGCGCGGCTCCCGCAGTTGCCCCCTGGCAGGAGGTTGCCCCCACCGAGTTCCAGCAGCACATTTCCGGCAAGTACAACTACGCCTTTGGCAAGGAGACCCCCTTTCTGCCCTCCAACGCCACCGCGGCAAACGGGCAGTTTTTGAACCCGAAAAATGTGCTGACCGCCGAGTACTGCGGCCACTGCCACAAGGAGAGCTATCACCAGTGGCGCGAATCGGCCCACTCCAACTCCTTCCGCGCTCCCTGGTACCTCAAGAACGTGAACATGCTCATCGACGAGAAAGGCGTACAGTTCAGCCGCCACTGCGAAGGCTGCCACAACCCCGTCGCGCTTCTCTCCGGCGGACTTTCCCAGGGGATGCCGAAGAAGCGGCCGTTTGCCGATGAAGGCGTGACCTGCGAGACCTGCCACGCCATCCAGTCCACCACCACGCTCGGAACCGGCAGCTACGTAATGGGCATCCCCGCCGTCATGGTCGATGAAAACGACAAGCCCATCACCACTCCGGTTTCCGACTCTGAGATCCGCGCCCACCTCGACCGCCATTCCAAAGCCGTGATGCGCCCCCTGCTCCAGACTCCAGAGTTCTGCGCCGCCTGCCACAAGGCGGCCATCCCTCGCACGCTGGACGACTACAAGTGGCTCCGCGCTTTTACCCCCTACGACGAGTGGCAGCAGTCAAGCTGGAGCAAGCAGTCTCCCCTGCCCTTCTATCGCAAGGAGGCCGCCTCCACCTGCCAAACCTGCCACATGCCCAAGGAAGATCTGCCGGAGACGAGTTCGGACTACGGCGCCAAGGACAACAAGCTGGCCAGCCATCGCTGGGTGGGCGCGAACACGCTGATTCCCACCTACTTCAAGTATCCCGACCAGGCGGCGAAGGTGGTGGAGTTCCTGCGCAAGCAGGTCTTCAACGTGGATATCTTCGCGCTGGAAAAGGAATCTGCCGGCGCAACTCCGGCAGACCCGGTGCTGGTTGCCCCGCTGGGCCTGACCAGCTTCTCCCTGATGCCAGGGGAAGCCGTCACGGCGGATATGGTCATCCAGAACAAAGGCATCGGCCACTCGCACGTGCCGGAACTGCGCGACTTTTACGAGTCGTGGGTCAACTTCACTGTCAAGGACTCGACCGGGAAGGTCATCACCGAGTCCGGCTTCCTGAAGCCGGACGGCAACCTCGACCCCGCAGCCCACTCCTTTACCAACCGCATCATCAATAAAGAGGGCGAATTCAACGACCTCCACCAGATTTGGCATAACCGCGTGCTGGCCTACAACAATGCCCTGCAGTCGGGACGCAGCCAGGTGGTGCGCTACCGTTTCCGCATTCCCAAGGACGCCACCGGAGCAATTACGCTGACCGCCACCGTGAAATACCGCCGCTTTGACCAGCACTTTATCGACTACGCAATGAACCAGAAGCACTATCCCGAGCCGGTCGTCGAGATGGCCTCGCAATCGCGAACCCTCACCCTGGGCGAAAACTCGCCGGTTGAGCCGGGCGCCGATGAGAACAAGGAGTGGATGCGCTGGAACAACTTCGGCGTTGCCCTCCTGGACGCGCAGCAGTATGCCGCCAGCGTGCACGCTTTTGAGCGGGTTGCGGCCCTGCGGCCAGATTACGCCGATGCCTTCACCAATATGGCGGTCGTCGAGATTCTCTGGGAAAAGTACAACGACGCCCGGCCCAACCTGGCCAAGGCGCTTGACCTCCTGCCCGGCGACCCGCGCGCCCTCTACTACCGCGCCCTGGTCGAACGCAACGGCGGGCAGGTTGCGGAGGCCATCCACGACCTGGAAGCGGTCCTGGTCAAATTCCCGCGCTCCCGCGATGCGCTGCGCGAGTTGGGCTTCAGCTACTACCAGCAGCATGATTACCCCCACGCCCGCGACGCCTACGAGCGGCTGCAGGGGGTTGACCCGGACGACCTGGCCGCCCACTACAACCTCGCCATCCTGTACAGGCGACTGGGGCAGAAGGACAAGGCAACCTACGAGGCCGGCCGTTTTGCCGACGAAAAAGATGACCCGACCGCGTCGGTCTTCGCGCTCAAGTTCCTCCGCAACAACCCTGAGGTCACCAGCGAGTCCGTCAACTGGCACGCCCACGACCTCACCGGCGACCCGGTGAAGAAGTCGGAGAAGATTGAGTACACGTATATCCCGGGGGGCGGGGCGTAGGCGCGGGATTCATTCGGCGGCTGAAATCCCGTATTTGTCCCGCAGAAATTCTTCCACCCCGGCCGGCACCAATCCCGCCAACTCCTGCCAGGTGAGCACCTTGCAGCGGACGCGCATCTCAGCAACCTTGACGGCTGCCATCACGTCATACCACTGTTCGCGCAGGTCAGGCCGGCGCGCATCGTGCAGCACGCAAAAGCTCGCGCCCGTTGCATAGGCCGCCAGCACGTTCCGAATCAGCTGATATCCCCGGTAACCGGGCTCGGCGGGCTCTGCTTGGCGGGCCTGCGCAACGAGGCCGGCCTGGAACCCCTGCGCGATGCTGTCGTCAGCAGCCGGCTCCTCCCACTCCTGCGTGAACTCCTCGGCAAACTCGACCGCTGCCCGCCGACGCGCCGTGCGAATCTCAGCTCGGGGCAGCCGGTCGCGGTCAAAGACCACATCAAAGTCCCGATACCCCTCGACAACCTTCGCCGCACGGGTCTGGAAATCCGCCTCGGTAAGCTTTGACTCAACCAGCAGATTGCCCCAGCGCATATCCACTTCGGTTCGGTCAACCCGACCATTGGCCAGCGGAACCCGCGCCTTCCAGCCGAAAATCGGGAGATCCTGCCCGCCCCAGCCAACATCGACCGCCAACCCACCCCGCACCCCGGCCGACTGCGCCACCCCTGGCGCGCAGAAGATATTCATGAGCAAGGCGTCGGAGCTCATCGAGGAGTCCAGCTCCCGCCACTTGCGCGGCTGCCCGTCGCTTCCACACAGAGTTGGCCGGGGCAGGGCACGGCCATGCGAGTGGATCTTGTCAAAGCGCCGGAACCACTCCGGCTGGGCGGCAATCGCCACGTAGGATTCTTCGAGGAAATTCCCGTGCCGCCCATCTTCCGGCGCAAAGACAATCACCCCAGGCTGGCCGTAGCTCTCCACGTGGGCACGCCCCTGCGCCCATGTCCGGCTGCGCTCCCCGAGTTCCCGGCGCAGTTCGCTTGCATCGCCCGCCGCCTGCCGTTCCATGGCCACCCAGCCCTCCAATCAACCGCCGTCCTCCAACCGCAGCGCAGCACATGACCCGCAAATCGAAGGTTCCCTCAGAGTAGCCCGCACGCGGCAATGCTGGCCAACGCCGGGGTTGAATGGCACTCTGCTTCCCTGTCCAATCAGGCTTTTGAGCCCGCGCTTCCCCATTTCCGCTACAATTACGGGCGACCATGAAAAGCCTCAGAAATCGTTTTCTAACTGCCGCCGCCCTCGCCTCAACCCTGACTTTGGCCCCGTTTCCCGTGCACGCACAGGCACCCGCCGCACCCGTGCAGATTCACGTGGACGCCACCCATCCGGGCGCGCAAATTTCCCCGCAGGAGTTCGGTATCTTCTTTGAAGACATCAACTTCGGCGCCGACGGCGGGTTGTATCCCGAGCTGATCAAGAACCGGTCATTCGAGTTTGCCGATTCCCTGACGGGATGGAAAGTGATTTACAACATCGTCCACATGGGGCTGGGCGCGCCCAAGGGCGAGGTCGCCGTACACACGGAAGATCCGCTCAATCCCCAGAACCCCCACTACCTGCACATCCACGCCTACCAGGCCGGTTATGGGCTCACCAACTCCGGCTTCCGCGGCATTGGCGTGGAGCAGGGCAAGGACTACCGCTTCTCGGCTTATGTCCGGACCAAAGGCCCCAAGGCGGTGCGCGCCACGCTTACCGACGACCATGGCCGCGAGATTGGCACCGCAGCCCTGACCGGCTTCACCGGCACCGGCTGGGCCCATTATGAGGCGCTGCTGCACGCAACAGCTACGGTGGAGCGAGCCACATTCAACCTCACGCTGGACGAGCCCGGCACGGTTGACCTGGACATGGTTTCGCTGTACCCGACGGATACCTGGGGTGGGCGGCCCAACGGCTTGCGCAAGGATCTGGTGCAGTTGCTGCACGACATGCACCCCGGCTTTCTGCGCTTCCCCGGCGGCTGCATTGTGGAAGGTCGCCAGTTGGCTACCCGCTACCGCTGGAAGACGACGGTAGGCGACCTCAGCAAGCGGGAGACGCTCATCAACCGATGGAACAACGAGTTTGACCACCGGCCCACGCCGGACTACTTCCAGTCCTTTGGCCTCGGCTTTTACGAGTACTTCCAACTGGCTGAGGACATTGGCGCGCGCCCGCTGCCAATCCTGAACTGCGGCATGGCCTGCGAGTTCAACTCCGGCGAAACCGCGAAGCTGGAAGACCTGCACGAGTACATCCAGGACGCGCTGGACCTCATCGATTTTGCCAACGGCCCGGTAACCAGCCCCTGGGGAAGGCTGCGTGCCGATATGGGCCATCCGGAGTCCTTCCACCTGACCATGATTGGTGTCGGCAACGAGCAGTGGGGCCCGCACTACGTGGAGCGCTACAAGCTATTTGCCGCCGCGCTGAAGGCTCAGTACCCGGAGATTCAGTTGGTGGTAGCCGCCGGCCCCTCGCCTGATGGAGATGAATTTGAAAGCCTGTGGGCCACCTGGCGCACCGAGCATGCCGACATCGTGGACGAGCACTACTACCAGAGCCCCGATTGGTTCTTAAAGAACACAAGCCGGTACGACAAATATGACCGCAACGGCCCCAAAGTCTTCGCCGGCGAGTACGCCGCGCAGACCACCGGCGCAGCCCGGCCCGACAACCACAACAACTGGCTGGCGGCTATCAGCGAAGCGGCCTTCATGACCGGCCTTGAGCGCAACGGCGATGTGGTGCGCATGGCTTCCTACGCGCCGCTGCTGGCCCACAAGGACGCTTGGCAGTGGGTGCCGGATGCCATCTGGTTCGATAATCTTCACTCGTACGGCACGCCGAACTACCAGGTGCAGCGGCTGTATGGGTCGAACAGCGGCAATCGCACCTTGCCCGCGACACCGCAGGCGACGGACAACCTGTACACCTCGGCGGTGCTCGACGACAAGACCCACTCGCTGGTGCTGAAGGTAATCTCAAATTCGGAGACTGCGCGGCAGGCCACCATCCGGCTGGACGGGTTGACCACCAGCGCGACCGCCAAAGTGACCACACTGGCCAGTGCCGACCTGACTGCCGAAAACTCCTTTGACCATCCGGACACCATTGCCCCGGTGGACTCAACCACGCCGGTCAACTCGGGCACTCTGAACGTCACCCTGCCCGCTTATTCGGTCACGGTCTACCGCGTGCCGCTGCCCTGATTGCCTGACCTGTTTCCAGCCCTGGCCTGCGCCGGCTCCACCCAAAGTTGGGGAGCCCGGCGCCGCCCACCAGCTAAACTGAAAGGGCATGGTTTCCTTCCGTCTTCCCCGCCGTCTGGCGCTTCTGGCAATTCTCATTCCGGCATTCGGGCTCGCCCCGGCCCACGCGCTCGGCCACAAAAAGGCTGAGCAGGCGGGCGCCAACCTTTTCCGCGACAAGGGCTGTCCCTACTGCCACGGCGTGAATACCGAAGGCACCAAAAAGGGCCCCGCCCTGCTTGACCTGCGCAAGACCAAAAAAGCGGCGGAAATCACAAAGCAGATTGTGGACGGTGGCAGGAAGATGCCGGCCTTTGGCGATGACATTCCCAAGGACCAGATTGCCCAGATTGTGGCCTGGCTCCGCGCCAAACACCGCCCAGCGCCAACCCCGTTACCGGCCAACGCACAGCCGGCTCCGCAGCCGAAGCCGCAGAACTAAACCGCCGCCGATGCCGGTTCCGCCCCGCAACTGCGCCGGACAACCAGGCGCGTCGGCAGCATGATCTCCCGCGTGGGCAGCTCAGGATACTCCAGCCGCTCCAGCATGGTTGCCATCGCGATAACGCCAATGGCCGGGCAGTTCTGGTGCATGGTGGTCAGGGGAACCGGCAGCAGATTCGCGTATTTCACGTCGTCAATGCCCACAATCCGCACTTCCTCCGGAATTCGCACACCCAGTGCCAACAGCGACTGCATCAGCCGCGCGGCCGTCACGTCGTTGGCACAGACAATTCCCTCGGGCCGCACCTTGTCCATCAACCGCTTCACAAACATCAGGTCCTGGGGACTCCCGCGCCATGCCGGATCGTACTCCGGGTGGATCCCGTTCATCCGCAGCGCCTCGTAGAAACCCGTAATGCGGGCGTCCACGGTGGAGGCGGCGTGCGCCTCAGCCACCATCGCCAGCCGGCTCACGCCCAACTTGATTAGGTGTTCGGTAGCCAGGTACCCGGTGCGCCGGTTGTCAATGCCAACCAGGTCATGCTCACACCTCTCAGGATATGGCAAATAGCAGCGATCCAGCAGAACCGTGGGAATTTTGGCGCGCTCCAGCGCCCGCATCACACGCCGGTTCGCCGCGTCCTTGTCTGGAATCAGCTCAATCGGAGCAAAAAACACGCCCGAAACCCGCTGCCCGATAAAGTAGTGCGCCAGTTGCTCGGCTTCCTCTGCCGGATCGCGGCCTGACGCGCCAGTTGTGCCGGCAATCGAGGCATTGCCCCAAAGCAGAGAATCCGGCCGCGCAAACGGCGACCGCATCATTCCGTGGCAGATTGGCTCAAAAATCTCGGTCAGCCCAAGCTCTGGAATCAGCAGGCCAAAGTTGTGCCCTTCCACCTTCTGCCGCATCTGCACATGGGTTCCGGCACCAGGCCGACGGGTCACCAGGCTCATCCGCTGCAGTTCCAGAACAGCCTTGGCCACTGTAATCCGCGAGGCATCAAACATCTTGCCCAGTTCAGCCTCGCTGGGCAACCGGTCGCCCGGCTTGAACGCGCCCGATTGGATGCTGGAGTGAAGATAGTCAAACACTACCTGGTGCTTGGGCATCTTCCGCCCAGTCTCCCCTGCTCCGCTCCGGTTTTCCGCTGCCTTCCTTGGCCTGCCCATTTGTATGCCTCAGTCCGCTGGAAGGTTCATCTCCGCGCTCACTCACGGGTGGCAAACGTGACGCTTCCAGCTCGTTCAAACGCTACACGAATGTCTCGTGCTTTGTCGATACATTTCCGGAGACACCCCATCTCAGGCACGCATGGCTCCAGCAGCCTTGCATCCATCTGCCCGTTGAGCGCATCCTTACCATCGGCATACGCAATCCAAAATCCGCACGTTTCCGGAGGCTTCATCGATGGAATCTCGCAAGTTTTCATTTACCGGCATCGCCGTTTCACGCCTGGGTTTGGGCTGCATGGGCATGAGCGACTTCTACGCTCCCGGCGACCCGGCCGAGTCCATCGCCGTCATCCACCGCGCCCTTGAACTCGGCATTAACTTCCTTGACACGGCCGACATGTATGGCGTGGGCCGCAACGAGGAGCTCGTCGGTCAGGCCATCCGCGACAGGCGCAACCAGGTCTTCCTCGCCACCAAGTTCGGCAACGTGCGCGCGGCCAATGGCGATTATCTCGGCGTCAGCGGCCGGCCGGAGTATGTCCGCCAGGCCTGCGATGCCAGCCTGAAGCGCCTCGGCGTCGAGGTCATCGACCTCTACTACCAGCACCGCGTTGACCCGGCCACGCCAATTGAGGAGACGGTTGCCGCAATGGCCGAGCTGGTCGCCGCCGGAAAGGTGCGTTTTCTGGGACTCTCTGAGGCGGCCCCGGCCACCATCCGGCGGGCACACGCCGTTCACCCCATTGCCGCGCTCCAGACCGAGTACTCGCTCTGGTCCCGTGAGCCGGAAGGCGAGCTGCTGGCAACCACGCGCCAGCTGGGCATCGCCTTTGTACCCTACAGTCCGCTGGGCCGCGGCTTCCTGACCGGCCGCTTCCGCACGCTGGCGGATCTGGACCCCGCCGACTGGCGCCGCCACAATCCGCGATTCACCGAAGAGAACTTCCGCCAGAATCTGGCGCTGGCCGACCACATCCAGCAACTCGCTGCCAACAAGGGCTGCACACCGGCACAGCTCGCGCTGGGCTGGCTGCTGGCCCAGGGCCAGGACATCTTCCCCATCCCAGGCACCAAGAAGATCAAATATCTTGAGGACAACGCGGGTGCCGTCGCCGTCACGCTTACTGCTGAGGAACTGGCTGAGATTGACCGCATCCTGCCCGCCGGCTCAGCTTCGGGCAACCGCTATCCCGACCAGGCCATGCGCTACGTCAACGGCTGAGAACAACAGCTTGCTCACGATGCGAAAAAGCCCTTGCCGGATCTTCCTCGCAAGGGCCTTCGGCTGCTCTGGGGCCTCTGCTTACCCTTCAATCTCGTCCGTAATCCGCTTCAGGGTTTCCGCAGGAATCGGAGGCATGGCGCCAGACTGCGAAGCGATGTATCCGCCCCAGCGATTTCCGGCCTCGTTGAGCACGCTCAGTGGAGCGCCACGCAGCAGGTAGTGCGTCATGGCCGCCGTAAAAGCGTCGCCGGCGCCAATGGTGTCCGCCACCCTGATTTTGATGCCCGGGTGCTCATCCCACTCGCTTTGGCCCACCAGCAGGCTGCCCTGGCCGCCGCGCGTAATTGCCGCCAGCTTCAGGTTCGGGAACTCGCCCAGCAGCAGTTCCGCACCTTCGCGCAGTCCCACTTCCTGGTTGGCCCATGCCAGGCCCATCAGGCGCGTCACCACCGGTACCTCGGCATCGTTCATCTTCACCACGCTGGCCAGCTTCAGCGACTCGCGCAAAATCTCGGCGTTGTAATACGGCTCGCGCAGGTTCACGTCAAAAATCCGTTCGCATTCCGGCTTGGTCGCCTGCACCAGCGCGTGAATCGTCTTCCGCGTCTGCTCGTCCCGCTGCGCCAGCGATCCAAAACAAATCGCGTCCGCCGACGACGCAGCACGAAGCAACGCATCGGTTACCGTCAGGAAGTCCCATGCCACGGGGTGATGAATGGTGTAGCTGGGCTGCCCTGCCTCCAGCACCACCGTCACCTTGCCGGTCTCCTGCACCGGGTCCACCTGAATCAGCGCGGTATCCACCGGAAACGGCGTCAGCATTTCAAGCGCCTGCCTGCCCAGCTCATCCTTGCCAATCCGGCTCACCACCGCTGCACGATTGCCCAGACGTGATGCCATCACGCTGTAGTTGGCCGGCGCCCCGCCCAACTGTGGCCCTGCGGGCAACATATCCCACAACAACTCGCCAATCCCTAAAATCTGATACACCGGAAATACCTCAGACGCCTGTTTCTCAGGCGTTCTACTTTTCCATCGATTCTATCCGGCCCGCTTCACTTGCGGAATCACGAATTTCCTCATTCCTCGCGCCTGCCTGCTCAGTTTTCCAGGCAAATCGACTTCGTCGAAGTCAGCGCATAAACCCGGAACAGATCTAAACACCTCGTGTGAGACCCGCAAACAATGCGGGGCTCAAGAACTCCCGCGAAACTGGGATGCCATATATCAGAGAACTTCCGGTCCCGCGCTTCCCCATTTGACTTCCTGCACACCCCATACCGCTTCCTTTCGTGACATCCCCTCCCCTTTGGCGTTACCCTAAGCCTTATCGAGTGAGAGCCACAGGAGTCTCTGAATCATGCCTATCCATCCCACGGAAAAGATCTGGCACAATGGCAGTCTGATTGACTGGAAAGATGCCACGATCCACGTGATGAGCCACGTCGTCCACTATGGCTCCAGTGTTTTTGAAGGAATTCGCTGCTACGGCCAGCCCTCTGGCGCCGCCGTTTTCCGCCTCCCCGAGCATATGCAGCGCCTGCTCGACTCAGCCAAGATTTACCGCATGGACCTGCCCTACACCCTGGACGAGCTGTGCGCAGCCGTTGTGGATGTCATTGAGGCCAACCAGGTGGCTCCCTGCTACATTCGCCCCATCGCCCTGCGCGGTTACGGCGAAATCGGCGTCAGCCCCAAGGGCTCCCCGATTGAGGTCTACATCGCCAACTTCCCGTGGGGCAAGTACATGCCCGGCCACGGCGGCGCGGATGTCTGCGTCTCCAGTTGGAATCGCATGGCGCCCAACACCCTGCCAGCCCTGGCCAAAGCCGGCGCCAACTACATGAACTCGCAGCTGATTCGCATGGAAGCCGACATCAATGGCTATGCCGAGGGCATCGCGCTCGACGTGAACGGCCTGGTCTCGGAAGGCTCGGGCGAGAACATCTTTGTCGTCCGCAACGGCGTGCTGTACACCACGCCGCTGGCCAACTCTGCTCTCTCCGGCATCACCCGCGACTCCATCATCACCATCGCGCGCCACCTCGGCTTGCCCGTCATTGAGCAGGCCATGCCCCGCGAACTTCTCTACATCGCCGACGAAGTCTTCTTCACCGGCACCGCAGCGGAAGTGTCGCCAATCCGTTCCATCGACCGCATCCTCATTGCCGACGGCGAAACCGGCCCGCTGACCAAGCAACTGGCAGACGAGTACTTTGGCATTGCCAACGGACTCAAACCCGACCGCTTCGGATGGCTTACCCCGGTCAAGGTTCCCGCAGCGGAGCCTGTCTCCGCCTGATTCCTTTCGCCCTCCACAACAAAGACGGGATGAGCGCATCGCTCATCCCGTTTCTCTTTTGACTCTTGCATCCGTGTACCGCCGCTTAGTACTGGTTCGGCGGAGGCGGGGGTGGCGGATATCCGTAAGGATTTGAGCGCCGATACAGAGTCGGTTCTGGCCGCGCCGCGGGGATCAGTCCCGTCGCAAGCCGTTGCGCCTCTGCCGCGCTGACCGGGCTCACCGTCAGCGGCGAGTTCAGGTGGAAGACGACCAGCGACTCTGCAGGAATCCAGACCTGGGCATCGCCGGATGCGGCTGAAGCAACCGTGCCGCCTGCTCCACCCGCGGCTGCGCCAATCGCAGCGCCCCGGCCACCACCAACAGCACCGCCAATCAACGCACCCATCAGCGCACCGCCCAGAGCGTTCGAGACGGTATGCCCAGCCTTGTTCGGCCCCTTGACGCTGAACTGGTCGGCATCGAGCGGATAGCTGCGGCCCTCGAGTTCGAGAGTCGAGAGTGTAAGCGCCAGCTCCGCACTGCCGGCCAGGGCCCCACCCTTCTTAACGTCCAACACCTGCCCGCGAATGGTTGCACCGCGCGGAATCGCCAGTATCCCGGCCGAATACACATCGCGGACCACGGTAAACTCAACAACCTCCCCATCCTTGGCGCGTTTGGAATTCAGCGACGCTGCCGTCCGCAACTTCAGAAGCTGCCCGGCAGCCACCGTCACCGGCGTTCCAGGCCGCTCCTGCTCATAGGGCGCCAGCTGCGCATACTGCCCGCCCGGCGCAGGGCGCGGATGCGGCTGATACAGCGGCCGCTGCCCATTCGGCAGCACGGGCGCAGGCGAACTGCCTGCTTGTCCGACTTGTCCGGCTTGTCCGACTTGCCCTGAGGGCTCCGGCGCAACTTGTGGCTCCGCAGCATGTGGGGGGGGCACTTCAGGGGCCCCCGGTGCCATGGCAGGCTGCTCCGGTTGCTGCCCTGCGGCCAGCTGCCCGACAGTGTCCTGCTGCGTTGCCTGGGCACTGCCGACCTGGAGGTTGTTTACCACCTTGCTCACGCCCCCCACCTGGGCCGCCGTCTGCTCGGCCAGCGTGCGGTTCTCCTGGCTCGCCGAAGTTCCACTCAGGGTCACCACGGCGCCTACTGTTCCGGCCGTAATCCAGTCATCCTTCAGTTGCGGAACCGCATCCAAAGCATGAACCACATCCATCTCAATCTGGCCATCGGTGCGGGTGGCAGACTGCCCCGCACCCTGCGCCCAGCTGCCAGTCGACAGCGCCAGGGCCACACTCAGCACACCGGCGGCTATCCAGCGAATTCGAAGATTGCTCATAATTCCCTCAATTCCTGATGCAAGGATTCTAGAGCCGGCACAGCACCGGCGCGCACTGGGTTAGACCCCTGCTGCCGGAAAAAGTTCCGCAACCCTCGCAGGATTTCCTCGCCGCCCGCACTTCCCGCACCCAAAAAAAAGGACCAGCGCCTGGCTGGTCCCCCTGTTGTTTGTTTTCGCTCTGCCTAGCTGCTCACCGGAAGCTGATCCCGGTACTTCAGCAGAATCGGCACCAGGTGGCGTGCATCCCAATACCGGGGCAGGAAGCGCTTCGGATCGGACCAGGTACGCAACAGCCAGCCCATACCCAGCGCATCCACCCACATCGGGATGTGCACCTGGTCGCCACTCAGAAAGGCGATTGCGGCACCGATGCAGTGAATGGCCGGCCGATAGCTGAGATTCTTCTTCAGATACAGCCCGAGCCGCTCCTGGGTGCCGCCACCGATTCCAAGAACGATGTGCTGCGGCTTGCGCTCTTCCAGTTGCCGCAACAACGCCTCGTCGCTGATCACTGGTCCGTACAACGGTGCCAGGTAGGTATCCTGAGCCCCCACCGCAACGCCATGAGAACGCAGCCAATTCAGATTCCGCTCAGCAGCCTTGGGAGTCGGCATAACCCAGAAGCTCTTGCCTTCCTCCTGCATCTCCGGTCGTTTCAGAATCATGGTCAGGTACTTCAGTCCCGAAAACTTCGGAATGCTGCGTCGATGAATCAGGTTCCACAGCAACACCATCATCACGCTGTCGGTAATCGCGAAATCCGCTCCCAGCAGCGCCTCACGGTATCCGTGATCCACCGGCAGGTTCTTCAGTGCGGGCGCCGCGGGTACAACAACCAGGCCACCCTCCTCCGAAACCATGTCGACGGCTGCTTGCGAGTCGCCGACATAGAATCGAACTCCCAGAATCTGCTCGTAGTCTGAGCCCTGACTCATCCAGTCTCCCTACTTGACAGTGACCCCTGCCAGCATCTGTTGTTCAATCCAGTTCATCGTTTTGGCCAGGCCGTCGCGCAACTTGATATTCGGCTCCCAGCCCAGATACTTCTGGATCAGCGTGTTGTCGCTGTTGCGCCCGTTCACGCCCTTGGGCGCGCTCAGGTTGTAGTTCCGCTTCAGCTTCACACCGGCCAGGTCTTCCGCGATATCCACCAGCTGATTGATGGTGACCAGTTCGCTCGATCCCAGGTTGATGGGCTCCAGAATGTCGCTGGAGAAGATGTCCAGAATTCCCTTGGTGCAATCGTCGACGTACATGAAGCTGCGGGTCTGGTGCCCGTCGCCCCAAATCTCAATCTCGTGCTTGCCCGAGTGCTTGGCTTCCAGAACCTTGCGGCAAACCGCTGCCGGAGCCTTCTCTCGGCCACCCTGCCACGTTCCCTCGGGACCATAGACGTTGTGGAAGCGGGCCACACGAGTCTCCAGGCCGTAATCCTCACGGAAATGCCGGCACATGCGCTCGCTGAAAAGCTTCTCCCAGCCGTAGCCATCTTCAGGCAGCGCCGGGTAGGCATCCTCTTCCTTCAGCGCAACCACATCCGGGTTGGTCTGCTTGTCGCCGTTATAGACGCAGGCGGAAGATGAATAGAAGAACCGGCCCACCTTGTTGGCCCGCGCAGCCATCAGCATGTGGGTATTGGTCAGCACGCTCAGCATGCACAGAGCCTTGTTGTTCTCAATAAAGCCCATGCCGCCCATGTCGGCGGCCAACTGGAAAACCGCATCAATGCCTTCCGTGGCCTGGAAGCAGGCATCCTTATCCTGCAGGTCAAGAACCAGGTTCTCAGTCTCTCCGTGCACCTGGTACCAGTCGGACTGGGGCTTGATGTCGACCACACGAACGCTGGCCGCCCCTGCATCAAGCAGGCGCTTTGCCAGGTGACCACCGATAAATCCGCCGCCGCCGCATACCAGCGCGCGCGCTCCCTTGACTCCCATCATGTACCCCTTTTCTTTGTGACAATTCGATTTCGTTTGTGACACTGCAGCCAGGCCCACCTGCGCCGCTACCGTAAAAACATCACGCATTTCGTGAAATACAAATCATGAATAGCGACATAAGCCACCATTACCCGAAATCCGCTGATTTTCCAAGGAAGAACACCGGCGGCTTGCCGCAGTTTCTTGCCGGTGTGGAAATTCAAAAAATCCAAACAGGAGATTCGTCCGGTTCGGCGGCTGACCCATGCTGCTCTCGAAATCAGCCAACCCAATCGCTAGTTGTGGCGAAACCTGGGTGCACGCAGGTAGTACGTGGCGCCAACAGTCACGCCATTCGGGTTCAGCGAATTTGCACTCAGGTAATTCGTCAGATACTGGTACTCGTAGTCAACCCGGACGAATACATTTCGCCATGCCTTGTATTCCACGCCGGCACCAACGGCGTAGGTCGTGAAGTCATCCACCGTATAAAACGGATTCGCAATCTTGAACTCCGCCTGCGTCACACCCATCAGACCCTTCACGTACGGATGGAAACCGCGGTAAACGGGCGTGTGGTAAATCAGCCCGCCCTTGATCGACCGCTGCGCATACCGCTTCACCGACGAGGGCCGCGCAAAGAACAGATCGGAAGCCTCAGCCTCAATGCCGAGGCCATGAAATACCTTGTAGTCGGCCCAGGTGGAAATTCCCATAATCCTGCGCCCCGGACCGTAGTCCATGCTGAAATCCATCAGGCCACCACCCACAGCCAGCGGTATCCCGCTCACTTTGGCTGCCGGCGCTACCTGCGAAAACGCTGGAAGTGCTGCTAGAAGAAGTAGAACTGCCAGGACAAGCTTCGATCGCATCCGATTTCTCCTTGTGATTGCAGACCTCCTCCCCCGAGGGCGATCCCAATCTGAGTGTATATGGTTGCTTATCAGAGTGGAAGTGAAAAGAATGTGAGTTATTTTTCGGGGAACTCCAAAGTAATGACTCGAAACACCTTAGATTCGCCCCGGCTTTCAGTAAAGTGATCCGCCCGCCTCGTCGCCCAGCCCTTTCAGAAAGATCTCCACTATCGAAATGCGGGCCCGTGCCAGCTCCCGCGTGCGTCCCAGCCGCAGCCGCCCAGGCAGTTCCCTCTGCGCCCGCTCCGCCACCGGAACCACATCTGTAAACCTTGAAAACCGTGTATCCCGGCCAACCTTGGTAAACGCCCGCAGCAGGCCGATTGCCCCCAACTGCTCCAGCATGTCGGCATCCCGCACCACCACAGCTTCCGGAATCCGGGGCTCATCCTGCGGCTGGTGGGTCTCAATCACCTCACCCACCTTGTCCAGCTTTTCGGCTGGGAACCCCCACTCCAGCAGCAAATCCCGGCTCTTTGCAACGGTGTACGGAACATGATTCCAGCGAGCCAACTCCTCGGGATTCGCCGGCCTGTGCCCGGTAAACACCCCCAAATCGTGCATCCATGCGGCAGCAAACACCACGTCGTCGTCGCACTGGCCGGCAATCTCCGGGTCCCCTGCGATCTCGCACGCCAGCGCATACAGCCGGGGCTGATGCCCATACTTGTCCACAGGCCTGGCCGCATCCTCAATATAGGCCTTCACCCGCTCCCGCCAGTTTGCCAACTCCATTCTCCAGCCCTTTCGGGTCAACTTTCCCCTCACTCTATCAGACCCTCTGCAATCCCTGAGACACATTTCCCGCACTCGTCCGTATCACGTTTCGGAACGGCTTCTCCCACACTTTCCCAATTCCCCATTGCCACCCCATCATCCAAACGGATACCCTGTAATGGCATAGAAGGGCGAAACCCTGCAATCTGCAGTGTGTCGCCTATGCGGGTGGAGCACTCCGAACTCACACAAGACCACCCGCCCAGACTCCAGCTTCCCGTACTTGGTTTTTCCAAAACAACACTTGTGGCGGCGGCATCTCCCACCCCACACAGGAGAACGTACCTGATGTCCAGGCAAGTTTCCATCTGCGTCATTGGTTCCGGTTACGTCGGCCTTGTTGCCGCCGTCTGTTTTGCTGAAGTCGGCCACAAGGTCATCTGCGTCGATAACAACGAAGCCAAAGTCAACATGCTCCAGCAGGGCATCGCTCCCATTTATGAAGAGCACCTGCCAGAGATGCTCGCCCGCCACCTCAACAAGGGCGTCACGTTTACCACCGATCTGGGCCCGGCCATTGAAGCCTGCGAAGCCGTATTCATCGCCGTCGGAACCCCCCAGGGCAGTTCCGGCTCTGCCGACCTTTCCTATGTTGAGGCCGTCGTCAGCGAAATCGCCCGCTACGTCACCAGCTACAAGGTGCTGGTCGAAAAAAGCACGGTGCCGGTCTACACCAATGAATGGGTGAGTCGCTGCATGCACCGCCACGGCGTTGAACCCGAGTTGTTTGACGTCGTCTCCAATCCCGAATTCCTCCGCGAAGGCACAGCGATTGAGGACTTCCTGCACCCGGACCGCATCGTCGTCGGTGCCAACAATGACCGCTCCGCCCAACTGCTTCGCGACATCTACGCCCCGCTCACCGAAGGCACCTATTACACCCAGCCCGAGGCTTTGCCCGGCATGTGCTCGCCAGCCAACCCTGCCAAATTGCTGGTCACATCGGCCCAGAGCGCGGAAATCATCAAGCATTCCTCCAACGCCTTCCTGGCGCTGAAGATCTCCTTTATCAACGCCGTAGCAAACCTGGCCGAGTCAGTGGATGCCGATATCGAAGACATCGCCACCGGCATGGGACTCGATTCGCGCATCGGCACGCGCTTCCTCCGCGCCGGCATCGGCTACGGCGGCTCCTGCTTCCCCAAGGATGTGGCAGCCTTCTACTGGGTCGCCCAGCAGCAGGGCATCGACTTCCAGATTCTCGACGAAGTCCGCAAGATCAACGCCCACCAGCAGGAAATCTTCTTCAACAAGGTGCGCGCCGCTCTGTGGACCCTGCGCGGCAAGAAGCTCGCTGCTCTCGGCCTTGCCTTCAAGGCAGATACCGACGACATCCGCGACTCTCCCGCCATCGACATCATACGCAAGCTCATCGACGCAGGCGTTTCCATCACCGCCTACGACCCGGCTGCAATCGAAAAGACCAAGGCCGTGCTGCCTCCGTCGGATTCGATGCAGTATGCCGAAGACCCCTATTCCGCAGCCGAGGGTGCTGATGCTGTCATCATCCTGACAGAGTGGAAGGAGTTCGGGAAGCTCGACCTGCACCGGCTCAACCACGCGCTCAAGTTCCCCATCATCATCGATGGCCGCAACCTCTACAAGCCCGCGTTTATGCAGGAGCAGGGCTTCACCTACGTCTCCGTTGGCCGCCCGGCTGTCTATTCAGCACAGCAGGGCAAGCCCCGCAAAATCGTGCTTTCCTGACCCCACTGGACATGCTCAACTATGCAAATTCTTGTTACCGGCGCTGCCGGCTTCCTTGGTTCTCACCTTACGGATCGTCTCCTTGCCGAGGGCCACAGCGTCCTCGGCGTCGATAACCTTTCGACTGGAAATTTGGGAAATATCGCCCACCTGGCCGGTAATTCCCGCTTTGCTTTTCTTCAGCAGGACATCTGCCAGCCCTTCGATCCGGGGCCGGTGGACTTTGTCTTCAACATGGCCTCCCCCGCCTCTCCCCCGGAGTACCTGCGGCTGGCCATTGAAACCCTCAACGTCGGCTCCGTCGGCACGGAAAACATGCTGAAAATCGCCGAAAAGTACTCGGCAGGCTTTCTGCACGCCAGCACCAGCGAGTGCTACGGCGACCCTCTGGAGCATCCCCAGCCGGAGTCCTACTGGGGCAACGTCAACCCCGTCGGACCGCGCTCCGTCTACGACGAGGCCAAGCGCTTTTCCGAATCCCTCACCATGGCCTACCACCGCTATCGCGGCGTGAACACCCACCTGGTGCGCATTTTCAACACCTACGGACCCCGGCTCCACCCCGGCGATGGCCGCGTCATCTCCAACTTCGTCATGCAGGCACTCCGCAACGAGCCGCTGACCGTCTACGGCAACGGCGAGCAGACCCGCAGCTTCTGTTATGTCAGTGACCTCATTGACGGCATCGTCCGCCTGGCCTGGTCAGACGAGCACATGCCCACCAACATCGGCAATCCGGGCGAGTTCACCATTCTGGAGTGCGCGCAGGCCATCCTCGAAGTCACCGGCTCAAAGAGCGAGCTCATTTTCAAGCCGCTGCCGCAGGATGACCCCACCCGCCGCCGTCCCAACATCGCCAAGGCGAAGGAAGTACTCGGCTGGGAGCCAAAAATCAGCCTCCGCGAAGGCCTGAATCTCTCGCTCGACTACTTCCGCGCCCAACTCTAGGTGAATTCGGCCAGACAGCTTTTGGCCCTTCTGCCACCTGGCAGAGGGGCCATGCTTTTTGCAGGGCAGGCTCCCCCGTTTATGCGAAGCCTGTTCCGCTATACTCCTGCCAATGAACATCCTGCCATTTTCCCTGTTGCTTGCCCTGGTACTGCCCCTTGCGACGGTGGCCCAAACGCCGAGTTTGAGCTGGACGATGCAGGGGTCGGGCACCACGGCTGGCCTCCGGGGGATTAACTCCGTCGATGGGCAAGTGGCCTGGGCCTCTGGTACGGAAGGCACAATCCTGCGGACGACCGACGGCGGAGAGCACTGGAGCCGCTGTGCCACACCCGACGCCGCCAGCGATGGCGCAACCCTCGACTTCCGCGGCATCCAGGCCTTCGACGCCAACACAGCAATAGCCATGTCCTCCGGCCCTGGCGACAAGTCCCGCCTCTACAAAACCACCGACGCCTGCAAAACCTGGGCCCTGCTGCGTAAGAACACAGACAAGGACGGTTTCTGGGATGCCATTTCCGCCGCCGATATCAACACTCTCATCCTCTTGGGAGACCCTGTTGACGGATATTTCTTTCTCTCCAATTCAGACGATGGCGGCAACACTTGGACGCGCGACAGTGACAAGTCTCTGACAAGCAATCCCGCCGAGGGCGGATTCGCCGCTAGCAACTCGTCCATACTCGTGAACTGGGTAGATGGACCGTTGATCTTTGCCACTGGAAGTCCAGCGGGAGCCCGACTCTTTCGTGCTTGTGACACATGCAGTTCCACCCGTACCTGGACGGCAGAGTCGATGCCAGCATTCCCCGAGTCACAATCGGCAGGCATTTTCTCTCTCGCCTTCAAGGACTGGAAAGCCATAATCGCCGCAGGCGGCGACTACACCAAGCCCAACGAAGCCACTGGCACCGCTGCGTGGTCGGCTGACGGCGGCCTCCACTGGACCGCCTCCAGGACCCCGCCCCACGGCTACCGCTCGACCGTGCAATACTCTGCCGACCTGAAGGCCTGGGTTACCGCAGGCACCAATGGCTCCGACATCAGCCGGGATGACGGCAAGACCTGGCAGCCAATCGACAACGGCAACTGGAATGCCCTCTCCCTTCCCTTCCTCGTCGGGCCCAAAGGCCGCATCGCCCGGCTGAGTGTCGCGTCGGCCGCCCACTAGTTCCGCAAGCGCCGCCGTCTCGGCCCGGTCTGATCGCCGGTGAATCCAAATCCTCTTCGACCGCGTCAAATAGCAAGCCCACCATCGCTCCCTTTCCACCCCGAAACCCCTGCTTCCCCACCCCGGCACGATACCATTAAGGCAAATGATGCAGGCGACCCTCTCCAGCGCGCAGATGCCCAGCGGAGCGGCCCCGGCCCCCGCACAGCCCCTCGTGCGCGTTAGCGGCCTCGCCAAGCGCTACCAGACTCCCCGCGGGGAGCTCGCCCTTTTCCAGGACCTTGACCTCGAAATCCATGCCGGCGAGCTGGTTGCCATCACCGGCGCTTCCGGTAGCGGGAAGAGCACGCTTTTGCACATGCTGGGCGCGCTTGATGCACCCTCCGCAGGGGAGATATACTGCGCCTCAACCCAGGTAACTGCGCTCAGCCCCCAGGCGGCTTCCCGCTTCCGCAACGCGCAGGTTGGATACGTTTGGCAATTTCACTATCTGCTGCCGGAGTTTACGGCGCTGGAGAACGTTGCGCTGCCCTTGATGGCCCGCGACCTGCCCCGCCGCCAGGCTGAGGCTGAGGCTGCCCACTGGCTGGCAGAGGTTGGCTTGGCAGACCGCGCCAGCCACCGGCCCGGCGAACTGAGCGGCGGCGAACAGCAGCGCGTCTCGCTGGCCCGGGCCCTGGTTACCCGTCCGGCCCTGCTGCTGGCCGACGAACCCACCGGCGACCTCGACGCAGTAACCGCCGACCTTGTTTTTGATTTGATTCAACGCCTGCACCAGGCTCACGGACTGACCTCCGTGCTGGTCACGCACAATTTGGAATTGGCCGGGCGATGTACCCGGATTCTGCAACTCCACGGAGGCCGTTTTACGGAAGTCTCCACCGACCATCGACTGTAACCCGACTTCACCCCAATCTGTTCTGGCGCTTCCTCTCAGAACAGCCACCGCAGCCGATAGTCATTCAGAAAGGGAACCCCATGTTCGAACGCTATACGGAGAAAGCGCGGCGCGTCATCTTCTTCGCCCGGTATGAGGCAAGCCAGTTTGGCTCGCCTTACATCGAGACCGAGCACCTGCTGCTCGGCCTCCTCCGCGAAGACAAGGCCCTCACCAACCGATTCCTGCGCTCTCACGCTTCCGTCGAGTCCATCCGAAAGCAGATTGAGGCGCACACCACGATTCGCGAAAAGGTCTCCACGTCCGTTGATCTGCCGCTCTCCAACGAGTGCAAACGCGTCCTCGCCTACGCCGCGGAAGAGGCCGAGCGCCTCAGCCACAAGCACATCGGCACCGAGCATCTGCTGCTTGGCCTGCTGCGCGAAGAAAAGTCCTTTGCCGCAGAGATTCTGCAGGAGCGCGGGCTGAAGCTGGCCGGCATCCGCGAAGAGCTTTCGCGTGTAACCCAGGACAAGCCTGCCGCCGTGCCCCAGCAACAGCAACAGGGCCGCCAGCGCGAGACCAGCCTGCTCAACGAGTTCAGCCGCGACCTGACCCAGGCCGCAGCCGATGGCCAGCTTGACCCGCTGGTGGGCCGCGATACGGAACTGGAGCGCGTCATCCAGATTCTGTGCCGCCGCACCAAGAACAACCCGGTGCTGATTGGCGAACCAGGCGTGGGCAAGACCGCAATTGTGGAAGGCCTGGCGCAGAAGATCGCCGATGGCGAAGTCCCCAGCTTCCTTGCCGAAAAGCGGGTGCTCGCGCTCGACCTGTCGCTCATCGTCGCAGGAACCAAGTACCGCGGCCAGTTTGAAGAGCGCCTGAAAACCATCATGAAGGAGTTGATGGAAAACCAGAACTCCATCGTCTTCATCGATGAGTTGCACACGCTGGTTGGCGCCGGCTCGGCTGAAGGCTCGCTCGATGCGGCCAACATCCTGAAGCCGGCCCTCTCCCGTGGCGAGGTGCAGTGCATTGGCGCAACCACACCGGCGGAGTTCCGCAAGTCGATTGAGAAGGACCGCTCGCTGGAGCGCCGCTTCCAGGCCGTCAAAGTTCCTCCGCCGAACGAAGCCGATGCCATCAAGATCATCATGGGCATCAAGGACCGCTACGAAAAGTTCCACGCCGTCAGCTATACCGACGACGCGATTGAGTTCGCGGTCTCGCATTCCAACCGGTACATCCCCGACCGCTTCCTGCCCGACAAGGCAATCGACCTTATCGACGAAGCCGGCGCCCGGGTCAAACTGCGCCAAACCTCGCTGCCCGAAGAGATTACCGAAGTCCAGAAGCGCATCAAGTTCATCGTGCACCGCATGGAAAACGCCATCGCGAATCACGAGTTTGAGAAGGCGCGTTTCTACAGTGACGAAGAGCGCAAGGAGCGTGAAAACCTGCGCGCCCTGCGCGAAAAGTACAACCTGGATGACTCCGCCGCCGGCATCGTCGGCCGCGAAGACATTGAGGATGTCGTCAGCCGATGGACCGGCGTGCCGGTGAACAGCATCAAGGAAGAAGAGACGCAGAAACTGCTGCGCGTGGAAGGCGAACTGCACAAGCGCGTGATCTCGCAGGAGAAGGCCATCAGCGCCCTCGCCCGCGCCATTCGTCGCTCCCGTGCGGGGCTCAAGTCGCCACTGCGTCCCATTGGCAGCTTCCTCTTCCTGGGTCCGACCGGTGTGGGCAAAACGGAAGTGGCGCGCACCTTGGCGCAGTTCCTCTTTGGCAGCGAGAAGTCTCTGATCCGCTTCGATATGTCGGAGTACATGGAGAAGCATTCCGTGGCCAAGTTGATTGGTTCGCCTCCGGGATATGTGGGCTATGAGGAGGGTGGCCAGCTTACCGAGCGTGTCAAGCGTTCGCCGTACTCTGTCGTCCTGCTGGACGAAGTGGAGAAGGCGCACCCCGATGTCTTCAATCTGCTGCTGCAGGTCTTTGAAGATGGTCAACTGACCGACGGTCTGGGCAACACCGTCGACTTCAAGAACACCATCATCATCATGACCTCCAATATCGGCTCCAAGTACCTGATCAAGGAGAAGAAATCACTTGGCTTCCACAGCGACGTTGAAGACCAGATCAACGAAACCGTGGAAAAGAATGTGATGGCCGAGGTCAAGAAGGCATTCAATCCGGAGTTCCTGAACCGTATCGACGAGGTCATCCTATTCCAGGCGCTCACGGATACCGACCTGATCCAGATTGTCGATCTGCTGGTGAACCAGTTGAACGCCAACCTGTCGCAGAAGGCCATCACCATTTCTGTCGATGCCGATGCGAAGAAGTGGATTCTCGACAAGACCCTTGGCGACCGCACCTATGGCGCTCGTCCCCTGCGTCGCGGCTTGCAGCGCTACATTGAGGACCCGCTCTCTGAGGCGCTCATCGCCGGCCAAATCACCGACCGCCCGGCCTTCCTCGAGGTCTACCTCACCAACAACCAGCTCTTCTACCGCTCCGTCAAACCAGAGAGCGAAGAGAAGCCGGATGGCATCCTGCTGTACCAGGCGTAAGCAGGCTCAACCCAAACCGCAAAGGCCCCGGAAGGTTCCGGGGCCTTTGTTTTCAGCTACTTGTTGCTTTTCTGTCTCAAATCTCGCGATTTCTGTATGAAACTTTATGCGAAGCCCTGTAAACTCTGGATAATTTAGTCACCCGCAATCAGACTATCCATCGAACACCTTCCCGGCTAATCCAACTGAGGACTTTGACCATGTCGACGGATTTCTCGTATCTTCTGAAAAAAATCGAGCAGACTGACTTCTCGACGACTCCCTTCAAACACCTGGAGATTGCCGACTTTCTGGCGCCTGAGCACTTTGATGCTATCGTCCGGACGCCCCAAATCAAGCTGGACGGATACCAGACAACCGAAGCGTTGCTGGATGGACTTGAGGCAAATGGCTATGTCATCATCCCCTTCCCCGGATGCGTGACCAACAAGAAGGAATACCTCACTTGGTTTCATGGCCACTCCCACAAGAAGGTTCATGAAGCAACTGAGAGTTTTGGCATCGTTCTGCGGCTTGCCAAGTACCAGACTGCGATTTTGGAAGACCTGAACAAGTTCTTCGAATCACCGGAGCTGGTTTCGGTTCTTTGCAGGAAATTTGGGATTGACGGCAAACTCACGGTGGATGCAGGACTCCAAAAGTACCTGCACGGCTACGAAATCAGCCCGCACCCGGACATTCGCCGCAAGGCCCTGACCTGGATGCTGAACATCAATCCGGGCACCAATCCGGAAGAGGCCGAGTTTCATACGCACTATCTGCAGTTCAAGCCGGAGTTCCGCTTTATCACGGAGTTTTGGAAGGGCAATACCGGCTTTGACCGCGAGTGGGTTCCCTGGGGTTGGTGCGAAACCGCAAAGCGCCAGCGGGCGAACAACAGTATCGTCTTCTTCTCGCCTTCGAACGACACCATGCACGCTGTGAAGGCCGACTACGACCACCTGAAGACGCAGCGGACCCAGTTTTACGGCAACCTCTGGTATCCAAACATTCCGATCAAGAAGATCAGTTTCAAGGCTTTTGACATAGCCGCGAATCAGGAGCGGGTGGAGGCATCTTTGCCCCTGCACAAGAAGGTTCGCGCCAACCTCAAGAACACCAAGCTCGGCGACACCTACAGGGCAATCAAGAAGACTCTAACCGGAGAAAATAACGAGAAGATCCGCAAGGTCTGAACCTTTTCTCCACTGCCCCGAACAGTAAAACGCTCAGAGCACTTGCTTCCTCTGAGCGTTTGCTCTTTACCCCGGTTTTCACCAGGGATACGCCGTGAAAATCCGCCCGGACTACGGCCGCTCACCCTCGCCGAACGCATTCTCATGCGCCGCTACCGTGCCCATCTGTTTCGCCTCCGTGACACGCACCCCCACCTTGTGTGACACGCTCCGTTGCACGATTCCGCCGCTTGCGTTACATTGTTTTCGTCCTCGATTTAGGTTCAAAGTCGCTCTATGCAAGCAACTTGGCCTGAATTGTGTTGCTTTCGGGTACTGTCTTTGCGCCGCGCCCGGCAGCGCCACAGCAAATCCATCTGTTTCGACTTACGAAGGAGTCCAGAATGTCCGTTCGCAATACCGCCGTCACCGCCTCCATTGTTCTTGCACTTGCCGCCTCTCTCAGCCTTGTTTCCGGCTGCAAGAGCGAGCCCGCCCCCGCTACCTCCACCGCCGCTGCCGCACAGCCTGAGGCTGCTCCGGCTCCCCTCAGCCCTGAAGAGAAGAAGGCCCAGGACGACCGTGACAAGTTCGCCGTCGCGGTTGCGGAAGAACTGCACGCCAAGGTTCCTGCCTTCAAGAACGTGAAGATCTACGCGGACAACTACGTGGGCGCCAAGGCACCTTCCAAGACCCCGCAGACCGACCCCAAAACCCGCAAGGGCGATAACCTGAACCTGGTCTTCGTCTCTGCCGAAGCCGGCACCGCCAACGGCCTTGCTGACTTTGCCAAGACCCCAGCCGCCAAGCGCGCTGCTGAAGCCGGTTTCAACGAGTTCCAGTTCGTCGATCCGGGCAGCTTCTGCTACACCATCGTCGACTCCACGAATGGCGCCGGCCCGGTCAAGTGCGGCATCCGCTAAGCTCACAGTCCACCGAAACCAAAGCGGCCTTCCCACCTCGGGAAGGCCGCTTTCATTTGCCCGCTCTGAGCGCTTAACCGGCCAACGCCACGGTCAGCACGGTGATGTCGTCTTCCTGCCCAAAGCGTTGAGCCACCTCCGCCAACTCCCTGGCGCTTCCCTTTGCGGCTTCTGCCGTCCTGGCAAAGCCGAATAACTCGCCGCCCGCATTGCGCGCTTCCACCACGCCATCGGAGAGCAGGGTAATCGTCTGGCCGGGCTCCAGTTGCAGCTCGGTAACTTCGTATTGCTCAGCTTCCGTAATGCCCACGGGCAGGCCGCCGGCGACCGTCACTTCGTGTCCATCGACGTAGGGAGACAGGTGGCCGGCGTTGGCGATTTGCACCCTGCCATCGGGCCGAATCCGCGCCACCTGACAGGTGGCAAACCCGCCGATTCCGCTGCGGCAAAAGGCCCGGTTCAACTGCGCGAGAAGCACTGTCGGCGAATCTTCTTCATGGCCTTCGCTGGCCCCCAGCAGCATGGCGCCGGCGATGGCGGCTGCAGCACCCTTGCCGCTGACGTCGCCAATCAGAATCCACTGCGATCCATCCGGCAGCACCCGGCAGCGGTAAAAATCTCCGCCGACTTCCTTCGCCGGTAAAAAGACCGCCTCAATCGCAAGCCCGCTCGCCACGCCCTGCACCTCGGGAACCAGCAGCCGCTGCATTTCGCGAGCGGCGGCCATTTCGCCAGCAAGGGCGGCTTTCTCCTGGTTGTTGTTCCGGATGCGGGCCATGAGCAGGAGGGTCATGACGATGACGACGGTGGTAATGGCGATGGCGCGCGGAGCCTGAAGGCGCAGGAAGATAAAGGGATCCATCCCCAGTGGGGGAAACTGGATGCCGAGATACATGATTTCCATCATGCCCCAGAAGAAGCAGGCGATGTAGATGGGCATCATGCGGCGAGCGATGGTCTGGAGTGGCCAGAAGGCAGTGATGAGAGCAGTGGAAGTGAGGACGAAGACGGGAATCTGCGTGCTGAGCAGCGTGGGGCTGGAGTCACAGTACCAGCGCAGCGCAAATGAGATTTGATTCGGCAGCAGGGCTGCAAGAAGGACGCCAAATGTGATCATTGCGTTGAGGAAAATTGGAATGCGATAGAACCAGGGAACGCGGCGACCAACCAGAGCGAACGAAAAGAGCGGGGCGAAAACTCCATTGAAGTTGCCGATGGCATAGAGAAGCAATACCAGGCGGGAAGGGATGGGAATGGAGGCAGCGAGGAGGAAGTCATCGAGCCGAATCAGGGCGACTGTTGCCCAGGCGATCCCGACCCAGAGGATAGCGGTCTGGGAGCGGTCGAACTGGTAAAGGGTGAGGAAAAAGAGGCCGGCCAGGCCGATGAGGGCAAAGCCTAACCAGATAATCCAGCGAGAGCGGACAGCTTGATCGATGGCGGCGGAGCGGGAGTCGGCGAGATAGGTGGCATCGCCCAGGGTGACGTCGAATGTGGGCTGCGCCGAGTAGATGGTTGGGGTTTCCGTGAGGCGGAGTGCCAAGAGAAAAGGTTTGGTGCGGTCGGCGAAGCGGGGATTGCTGTACTGCGTGGCGATGCCGACGGTGTGGCTGCCGGTGACAAGGTTGCCGAAGGTGCCGAGGAGTTGGCCATCGAGGAAAAGCTGGTAGGCGGAGTCGAGGTCGACCTGAAGGACGGGGTTGACGGTAGGGGCGAGGCTGGCGGGCGTGAGGCGGCAGCGGAACCAGACTCGAGGCTCGAAGTGCTGTTTTTCGGGAAGCTGGGCGGTGGGTAGCCAGGTGCGGTCGTCGAGGTCAGGGGCGGCCCAGGCGGGGTTGTCGCCAAAGTGGAAGAGGCAGGTTTCAGCGGTGATGGAGAGAGCCGCCTGCGCCTGGCAGGCAGGGTTCCATGCCAACCAGGCCATCGCCAGGGCTAGCCACAGGCCGGTCGTCCAGCATCGCGATCGAATCAAGCGTTCCTCACGGGTTGAAGGAGCAAACCCAGCCATTCTATCTCCTCGCCAATTGTTTTCCATCAACATCCGCATCCGCCCGCTGCAATGCGCCCGGCGTGGCTGCCGTTACACTGGATTTTGGCAGACTCGCCCCAGGAAAACGTCACCATCACCGCCACTGAACCCATCACGCACGGCCTCTCCGGCGAACTCGTCGCACCCGACTGGCCACCGCTCACCCTCGACGAGGCTGACCGGGTCATGCGCCACTTTCCCGCGGCCGGCACAGCTACTTCCCTGCTCACCATCAGCCCGCGTCCCTTTTCGGCTGCCAGCGTCGTCGCCACACCCCGCGAACCGGTCTTCCTCAAGCGCCACGCCCTCGCCGTGCGCACCCCGCAGAGCCTTGCCGAAGAGCACGCATTCCTCGCCCACCTCGCCGCCAACACCCCTCTCGTCCGGCCCGCCTTCACCACGGCTTCCGGCGTATCGGCAGTTGTTCAAGGCCCCTGGTGCTACGAGCTTCACCCCGTAGCTCCCGGCATCGACGCATACCGGGATGCCCTCTCCTGGACTCCGTTTTTCTCCTCCGGTCACGCGCACGCCGCCGGCCGCGCCATGGCGCAATTGCACAACGCCGCAGAGGGTTACGCCGCGCCGGCCCGCGGCCGTGCGCAACTGGTCACCAGCTTCACCATCCTGCCCGCGCCCAATCCCTACAAGGCGATTGAGCACTACCTGGCCGCCCGCCCCCGATTGCAGGCATGGCTGGGCCCTCGCCACTGGCGCGCCGCCGTGGAAGAGACCCTGTCTCCGTCCTTCCAGACCATTGCGGAAACGCCCTTTGCCGCGTGGTTCGCCGGGCGCGGCAGCCACCCCATGAGCCGCCACTTTGCCCCGCTGTGGACGCACAACGACCTGCACGCCTCCAACCTGACCTGGACCTCCGCCGGCCCGGATGCCAAGGTTGCCGCCGTCATCGACTTCGGCCTGGCCGACCGCACCTGCGCCCTCCACGACCTCGCCACAGCCATCGAGCGAAACATTGTCGAGTGGCTGCGTCTCGACGAGCCAGCTGCCACCCGTGGCCCGTTGACCCATCCGGACCAGCTCGATGCCCTGATTGCCGGATACCACGAGATACGGCCACTGGACCCGGCAGCGCTTACCACTCTGGCAGCAATCCTGCCCATCGTACACCTCGAATTCGCCCTCTCTGAGGCCGACTACTTCCTCACCGTCCTCAACTCGCCGGAAAAGACCGCAATCGCCTGGGACGGATACTTCCTCGACCACGCCCGCTGGTTCTCCTCGCTTGAGGGTCAATCCCTCCTCGACCAGATTCGGAGTTTTCGCCCATGACGGCTGCCCTTCTTCCATGGTTCTCCGAGCACTGGTTTGAGCTGGTCGCCGCGCTCGTCAGCGCTGTCGACGTCTACCTCTCCACCCGCCGCAGCATGATCTCCTGGCCCATCACCATCCTCGCCAGCCTGCTCTACGCGGAGCAGTTCCGCGAGTCACGCCTCTACTCTGACATGCTGCTGCAGGGCATCTTCATCCTCTTTGCTATCTATGGCTGGTACTACTGGTACCGCGGGCTGAAGGCTGAGGGCTCGGTGCGCGTCGTCAGCCCTTCGTCACTCCTCCTCATTCGCGACATCCTCATCGGCTGCCTTCTCAGCGTGGCTCTGGGCTTTTGGATGCACGCCCACACCGATGCTTCCCTTCCCTTCTTTGATGCCGCTCTCACCGCCTTCTCCCTGGTCGGCACCTGGTGGGGAGCGCGCAAGTACATCGCCAACTGGTGGCTCTGGATTGTCGTTGACCTGCTGTACATCGGCGAGTACGTGGTGAAGCAACTGGAGTTGACTGCGATTCTCTACGCCGTCTTCGTGCTGCTCGCCATCCTGGGCCTGCAGGGCTGGCGGCGGGCACTCCGCAGCCAGCAGGCCGGAGGGACAGAGACTGGGCAGGCCGCATGACCCCAGCCAGCTTCCGGGTTCGCCTCTACCCAATCCACTTTGCCCGCACCTTTTCGCTGCAGTCGCTGGGCTCCTACGACCCCACCGCCAGCCGCACCCGCGACAGCTTTGCCAAGGCCTTCCACTACCGCGACGCCCCGGCCGCGCTGCTGTACGCGCGCCACGGGGCCGAGGAGCTGGAGGTGACCGCCTATGGCCCTCACGCCGCTGACCTGACGGAACTGACCCGCGCCTGCCTCGCGCAGGACGACCAGTACCACGACTTCCTCACTCCTGACACCGGCATCCAGCGCCTTCACTTCCGCCAGCCCGGCCTGCGGATTCTTCGTTTTCCCTGGCTCTGGGATTCCGTCATCTCGGCCATCCTGCAGCAGCGCATCCGCACGGTGGACGCCATGCGCGGCTGGCGGCAGATTGCCCGCAAGTGGGGCTCGCCTGCGCCGCTCGGCCTCACCGCGTTTCCCCAGCCGTCAGTCGTTGCACAGTTCCCGGAGTTTGAGCTGCGCGCTCTCGACATTGACCACCAGCGTGCCCAGACCCTGCTGCGTTTTGCGCGGGAATCCCGCTTCCACGCGACCGAACCCACGATGACCTTTGCCGCCCTGCGCGCGCACCTGCTGCGCCAGCCCGGCATTGGTCCCTGGACGGCGGAAACCGTCCTCGGCTACGGCGCGGGCGACATTGACGCCGCCATCCCCGGCGACCTGCATCTGCCGCACCTGGTCTGCTACGCGCTGGCAGGCGAGCCGGAAGGGTCAGACGAGCGCATGATGGAGCTGCTTGCCCCCTTTGCCGGCCACCGCTTCCGCATCATCCGGCTGCTCTACGACAGCGGCCTGCAACGCCCCCGCAAGTAGCCCCTGGCCCGCCCAAAAGGCCATGGCATCAACGCCAATGTGATAATTTCGAGGATGGCGCAGTTCGCGTGAAGGAGTGTTTTTCCCATGGCTATCAAGGAATTCATCAAACATCATTACCGGCATTTCAACGCGGCAGCGCTCATTGACGCTGCGGAAGGCTACGTCCAGTTGCTCGACAAGGGCGGCAAAATGTTCCTGACCCTGGGCGGCGCCATGTCCACCGCGGAGCTCGGTCTCTCACTGGCCGAAATGATTCGCCAGGGCAAGGTCCACGCCATCACCTGCACCGGTGCCAACCTGGAAGAGGATGTCTTCAACCTCGTCGCCCACGACTTTTACGAGCGCGTGCCGCACTACCGCGACCTGACCCCCGAAGACGAGGAAAAACTCCTCGCCCGTCACATGAACCGCGTCACCGACACCTGCATCCCCGAGATGGAAGCGATGCGCCGCATTGAGGCTGCCGTGCTGGCCGAGTGGGTTCGCGCCGACCAGGCTGGCGAGCGCTACTTCCCCCACGAGTTCATGTACAAGATTCTTCTCTCCGGAGTCCTCAAGGAGAGCTACCAGATCGACCCAAAGAACAGTTGGCTGCTGGCCGCCGCCGAGCGCAACCTTCCCATCTTCGTCCCCGGATGGGAAGACTCCACCCTGGGCAACATGTACGCCGGCCACTGCATCACCGCCGACGTCAAAAACGTCCACACCGTCCGCACCGGCATTGAATACATGCAGGTTCTGGCCGAGTGGTACACCAACACCACCGCAACCACCCCGGTTGGCTTCTTCCAGATTGCTGGCGGCATCGCCGGCGACTTCCCCATCTGCGTCGTCCCCATGCTCCACCAGGACCTCCAGCGCAGCCACGTTCCCCTCTGGGCATACTTCTGCCAAATCTCCGACTCCACCACCAGCTACGGCTCCTACTCCGGCGCTGTCCCCAACGAGAAAATCACCTGGGGCAAGCTCGGCAAAGACACGCCGAAGTTCATCATCGAGTCCGACGCCACCATCGTCGCACCGCTGGTGTTTGCCTACGTGCTGGGCTGGTAAACTTTTCCAATACAAAGGGGCACAGAGCGATAAAGCTCCGTGCCCCTTTGTATTGGCGTCCGTGGGCGGTCGCCGCTTACCCCCGCACCACACCCTTTTTCAGGATCAGATTCCCGTAAGCCCGCGTCTCGCCGGTCATCACAATGGCATAAGCCTGCTTCGCCCGCTCATAGAAGGCGTGCCGCTCCACACGGACCGGAGCAGGAGAACCCGGTTCGTGGTGTACGCTCACCTCCATGTAGTCGGCCTCCACGGCTCGGTCCAGCGGGTCGCCCGGCACCACGGCCATCATGATTAGCGAGGCGTCGTAGGTGTCCAGCGGAAACAGCGGCAGGATGCCGTCCAGCAGTGCGGCAATGGGTATACCGTCCGCCCGCAGAAGCCGCTTTGCCAGCCCCGGCCCCGGAAAATTCGTGTCCGCCAGCACAATCTCGTCCCCGTGCCCCATCGCACTCAGCGTCTGCAGCAACTCCGGACTCAGCAACGGCGAAATCCCCTTCAGCATAAAAATCTCCTCTTCATCACCTGCAACTACAAGCCCAGTTGCTTGATCTTTGCGTACAGGGAACTTCGCGGAATCCCCAGCCTGGCAGCAGCTTTCACCACGTTCCCCTCTTCCTCTTCCAGACATTGTCGGATATAGGCTTCCTCCATCTCCGCCAGCGTCCCCTGCAAGACAACCTTGAGCGTCCCGGGCGACCCCGGAGGCGCTCCCTCCAGTTCCAACCCCGTGCGATGAATCTCGCCATCGTCCGAGAGCAGCGCTGCCCGTTCCAGCACATTCCGCAGTTCGCGGATGTTTCCCGGCCACGAGTAATTCTGGATCACCCTGCGCGCGCTATCTGAGATTCGCAGCGGTCCCCGCCGCATCTCGCCGCCCAACTGGTCCAGCAGACGGTCGGTAATCAGCGGAATATCCTCGGGCCGATCCCGCAAGGCCGGAATCACCAGCCGTAATGTACTGATTCTGAAATACAAATCGCTGCGGAACTTGTCTTCCTGTGCCAGTTTCTTCAGATCCCGGTGGGTCGCCGCCAGAATCTGCACATCCACCTTGCGCTCCAGCACATCGCCCAGTCGGTGGAACCGCTTCTCCTCCACCACCTTCAGAATCTTGGGCTGAACCGAACCATCCATATCCCCGATTTCGTCCAGAAAGAGCGTTCCGTGATTTGCCGCTTCCAGAAATCCGATCTTGTTGTTGACAGCCCCGGTAAACGCGCCCTTCTGGTATCCGAACAGCTCCGACTCCAGCAACTCCCGCGACAAACCCGCGCAGTTCAAATCCACAAACGGCCGCTCCGACCGCTGCCCCATCTTGTAAATCCAGCGCGCCAGCACGCCCTTGCCGGTTCCGGTTTCTCCTTGAATCAGCACCGGGCTGTTTGCCTCGGCCAGTCGCAACGCCGCATGTTTCAGATCCTGAATGGCCTTGCTCTTGCCCAGAAACGGATCGCGTTCATTCCGCGTCTGCTCCATCTTGCTGGCCAGGTAACGCTGCTGGTTGCGGTTGTTCTCAATCGTCCGCCGCAGTACCGTCGTCAGCACTTCCAGCTTGATGGGCTTGGGGACAAACTGGTCCGCCCCATTCTTCACCGCCTGCACCGCCAGGTCGATGCTCGCGTACCCGGTCAACACAATCAGCGGCACCCGCACATCGTTCGATTTCATCCAGTCAAGCAGCGTAAATGCCGTTCCGTCCCGAAGTTGATAGTCCGACAGGATGACATCCGGCGTGGAAGTCTGCATCTCTCGAAATGCCGCCGAAACGCTCTCGGCCTGGACGACCTCGTAACCCTCGGCTCCTAGGCCGTCCACCAGAAAATCCAGCATCAAGGCATCATCATCGACTACCAGTACACGTTCTTTCATGCATCCTCTTTACGCTCATACTCTTCCCCCCCCCAAATCCCGCCTGGTTTCAACGTCAGGTTGAGGGCTGTACTCTTCACTAGAAAACTAGCACGACGCATCAGTTCCTTACGAATCCCGATTCGAATTCCGTATCTTTCGCTGGATCCGCTGACCCACCCAACACCACCCCCGGCACCCCGGCTGGCAACCTGCAGCGCTGTTCACAACATCCAATCGGCAGGAGAATCTCCCGTCCCGGTTGGCCCCCCAGTGGTACCGTCCTGTGCTAGCCTAAGGTTCCCCTAGCTATTTCGACGTCGCTGCATCGGGTTGTCGCCAGCTCATGATTTGCGCCCAGTTCTCGCGTAAATCGCGACCCTTTGCCACGCCAATGTTGCTCACAAAGTTACTCCTGTGGGATTCCGTCTTGTTGAAATCGACTATCCCTTCCCGGATGTATATTCTGTTTTAAGCAGGTGTTTGCTACCGTGATTGAGTTTGCTCTTCCACCGCGACAGGCGCAGCCCTCAGCTGACGAGGGTGATGCTTTTGCGACCGCCACAAATTCCGGGGTTCTTGTTTTGCCGGAAGCGATGCACTCGCTTCACACACTCATCGCAGATGACGACAGCATCATGCTCGACATCATCGAAGAAATCCTTACTACCTTCGGCATCGGTCACGTCCAGCGCGCAAAAACCGGCGAATCTGTCCTCCGCATCATGGATGATCCTGCCCAGGATGTTCAGTTGCTCATCTACGACCTGAATATGGCCGGGTTGGATGGAGTCGAAATCCTCCGCCACCTCGCTGACCGCGAATTCCTGGGCGCAATCATCGTTATCTCCGGCAGTGACCACAGGATTCTCGACTCCGTGACCAACCTGGCGCGCGAGCACAGCCTCAACCTTCTCGGAGTCCTCGCCAAGCCGCTCGATATCACAAAGCTCCACGGTACGCTGCTGCGCTACTCCCTGACCAAGTTCCCCGCGCCCACCTCACAGGGCGAAAGCTCCTCCCTGCGCTCCCTCACCTTCGACGAGGTCTACAACGGCATCCTCTCCGGCTGTGTTCAGGTGGCCTTCCAGCCCAAAATCTCCCTCCGCGACCGACAGGTCATTGGTGCCGAGTGCCTGCTTCGCTGGAACGACCCGCGCCACGGCTTTCTCCCCCCCGGTATCGTCATCACCTCAGCCGAGCGTTACGGGCTCATCACGCCACTCACTGAGCAAATCCTCCGTCTCGCTGTGGAAGCTGTCGCCGAATGGACCCGGCAGGGAGTCTCCATCGCTGTCGCCGTCAACATCTCCAGCCGCAGCCTCAACACTCTGAACCTGCCCGATCTCCTTTCCAACATCGTCCGCCAGGGCAGTGTGGATGCAAGTTCCATCACTCTCGAAATCACCGAAACTGGCCTCATGGCAGACCAGGTTGCCAGCCTTGAAGTGATGAACCGGCTCCGCCTAAAAGGCTTCAAGCTCTCCATTGACGACTTCGGTATCGGCTACTCCAGCATGGAGAAGCTCAAAAACATGCCCTTCAATGAGCTCAAGGTCGACCGCAGTTTCGTCGTGGGAGCCCGCGAGCACGCCATCGCCAAGGCTATCGTCGAATCCAGCGTCAAGCTCGCCCATGCCATCCAGATGCGGGTTGTCGCCGAGGGTGCCGAAGATCAGGACGATCTCGACTTCGTCATCAGTGCAGGTTGCGACGACGTGCAGGGCGATGTCATCGCAAAGCCCATGCCTTCCTCGGAGTTCATTGCCTGGAAGCATACCTGGGACTTTGGGACAAACCCGCTCCGGATTGGACGGAATTCGGCCTTCGGGATCCTGAGCTGACCGGTTGCATCGGATTCCTCTAAAAACCAGACGAACGGTTTCCAGCGTCTGACTTTCAGACACTGCGCCATCTCCGTCCCCGCCCTGTCTCCCCGTAAATACATTTCCTTGCAATAACTTATAGAATGCAACCCCAAGATCATCGTTTGGCCTTCAAATTGCATATCCCGTCGAGGAGTGCCTTGAACTCTCCTGACGCGGATTCCCCCCTGGACGCAGTAGGGGTTCCCTGTCAGATTGCCTCAAGCTTCTTCGTGCGATTGGAGAGACATCTCCAGTGCGGCAAACGGGGATACTTCCCTGTCGGAAGTCAAACGATGCGATTCAGGCTGATTCTCACAACTCTTGCTCTTGCTGCCACACTCATGGCCCTGGTTGCACGCCAGGCCCAGCAGCACGCAAACGCACGCCTGCCTGTGGCAGGAGAGCAATTCCTCTCCATCAGATACGATTTCCACCCTTGCTGAGGGTACTGTGATTTTGCTGCTCGCGCTCTGCCTGCTCCGGCTGGGCGGCAGCCTTGGCTCCTGCTCCTCGCGCAAGCCCCAACAAGCCGAACGGTTCTCCAGCGGGTCCATCACCATCACCAACCCCGCAGACTATCCCGTCAACGTTCTCCTTCGGCCAATGTCGTTCACCTGCGACGGGGCCGGCAGGCAGAAGATGCTCCCCCTCGACAACAGCGTGCGCATCGTAGTCACCGAATCGGTCCTCTGGATTCCCGCCCACCAGACCCGGCACGTCTCGTACCGAATCCGCTCCCAAAAGTCTCCCGCCTGGGTTGCTCTGCACGCCCGCTTTGTTCCGGTCAATTTATCCATCACCGACGAGCAGGAAGCCAACTACTGCATTTACATCGATGACAGTCAACCCGAGCGGTCCGAGCTTGAACTTGCCGCCAACTACCACCCTGGCGACCACGTTCTCTCACTGCGATTGCAGAACACCAGTGCGCACCTCGCCCGCGTTCACCGGGTTGCCTGCAAGACGGATGAGGAATCCTTCACGCTGCCCGGTTTTGCGGTTCTCCCCGGGAAATGCATCGTGCGCGAAGTTCCCTGGACCAGGGAAAGCGTTCCCGATTTGGTCAGCATTCTGCTGGACAGCTTTGAAATGGAATCGGAAGTCACTTTGCAAGCCACAGAGTTGGTCCACGCTCCTTCCCTTACCCCCAACATATCTCATGAATTTCACGTTTTCCCAGCGGCACCATCCAAAGCCCCGGCATGATTCCGGGGCTCAGGCAAGGCAATCATGCCGCTGAATTCTGCCAGCTCGTTATTCACAGCAAAGGAACACCCCGGCTATGTCAACCACTCTCCCAAACACCTTCACCGCTGAGTCTTTTTCACGCTCTACCCCAACCTCTGCAACCGGCTCACGAAACCTGGCCTTGCAGCCTGCCATCCCGGATACGGGCTTTGATATCTTCCGCGGCTTCCTCTGGGCCATGGCCTTTGAGCTCTCGGCGGCGGCTATCATCGTGGGCATGTGGTACTTCCTCCACGTCCGCTAGCAATTCATCGATTGCCCAGCTTCCACAGGGATTCGGCAACGTTCACCTCGCAGTTCTTCCGCCCCCCTCCAGAAATCCCAGCCCATCACCGGCACATCATGCCCATGTCTGGAGTTCCGTGATAGGCTGATTTGTCGAGTGGACTCACCATCGGTCCATCTGCCTACTGTAGGCGCGGCGGTATGCATGCATGAGTTAGAGCGTTTCGAGCGATACAAGGACGAACTCAACCGGCTCAACCGCCTTTATGAAGCCCTTCGCCTCATCAATCAGGCCATCGTCCATCAGAAATCCAAAGATCCCCTCTTCCGTGAGATATGTCGCATCATCGTCAGCTACGGTGGCTTTGTCCTGGCCTGGGTAGGGGAAATTGACCAGGAGTCCCATCAGGTCATTGCCGTTGCCAGCGCCGGCGAACATACCAGCTATCTTGACGAAGCCCCCATGTACGCCGATGACCGTCCTCTTGGACGGGGACCGACCGGATTGGCTATCCGCTCCGGCAAGCCTTACGTCTGCAATGACTACCATCACGACCCAACCACCGCTCCCTGGCGGCCGATGGCGCTTCGCCATGGGTTCGGCGCGTCCGGCTCGTTTCCCATCCACGTCGGCGGTCGCGTCCTCGCCTGCCTTGGTATCTACGCAGCTGAGCCTGGCTACTTCCAGCCCCGCGAAATAGCGCTCTTCAAGGAAGCCGTGGGAGATATCTCCTACGCACTGGAAAACTTCGACACCCAGCGCCGAAACCGCGAGGCCGAGAAGGAACTCCGCCGCCTCGCGGCCATCGTCGAGTCCACTGAGGATGCCATCCTCAGCAAGGACCTGCATGGCATTGTGCAGACCTGGAACCCCGCCGCAGAGCGCATCTTCGGCTCCACGGCTGAAGAGATGGTCGGCCAGAGTATCTCTCAGATCATCCCCGCAGAACTCGCTGAAGAAGAGGCAACCCTGCTCACCCGAATCCGGTCGGGTGAGCGAATCATCGACCACGAAACAACCCGAATCCGCAAATCCGGAGAGCCCTTTCCCGTCTCGCTCACACTCTCTCCCTTTTTTTCCGAAGACGGCATCGTCATCGGCGCATCTAAAATCTGCCGCGACATTACCGAGCGCGTACGCAGCAAGGCCGCGCTCCGTGCCAAGGATGCCGCCCTCGTCGCGGCACAGCAGTTAGCCAGCCTTGGAAGTTGTGAAGTGGAATACCCGGCCGACCGTTGGGAGTGCTCGGAAAACCTGTATCAAATCCTTGGAATTCCAATTGGGGAAAAGGTCAATGGTGCTATCGCTAGCCAACTGATTGTCTCCGAAGATCGGCCGTGGGTCGATGCATACCTTCAGGAGAAGGTCAGGAATCGCGACGAAAACTTCTCTCTTGAGTTCAGGATTCAACGGCAAAACGACGGCGCGGTGCGATGGGTACGCAACAACGGGCGCGTCCATTTCTCCCCATCCGGCTCCCTCAGCCGCATGCAGGGCGCTTTCCTCGACATTACTGCCCAAAAAGAAGCCGAAGATGCTATCCGGGAAAACCGCGAAATCCTGGAAATCCTCATTGAAAACACTCCCGTGGCAATCGCCATGTTCGATACCAAACTCCACTACCTGGTCGCGAACGCAGCCTGGATTCGGGATACCAGCCCCGGCGGAAATTTACGCGGGCACCATCGCTACGAGGTCTCACCAGACCTTGCCGAACACTGGAAGGAGGCAGACCAACGCGCCCTCGCTGGAGAAACCGTCCAGGTCGAGGAGGAGCTGTGGAAGCGTCCCGCTGACGGGGCGGAATTCTGGCTGCGCTGGTCGGTCCGCCCATGGCACACCGGCAAAGGTGCCATCGGTGGCATCTTTGTTCTTTCGGAAAACATCACAACCCGCAAACTCGCTGAGATCGCAAACCTGCGGGATGCCGAGCGTATTCGGCTCCTCTTTGAGCAGGCCACAGACGGCATCCTCACTCTCGACCAGGACCTCAAGGTGGTCTCCGCCAATCCAAGCTTTGCCACCATGATTGGCCGAACCGCGCGCGAAGTGATCGGCCTCCACCCCTGGGAGTGGTCCGTCGAATACTCCACGCCTGAGACCTTCAACGCCAGCTTCCCGCGCCGCAACCCCAGCGTACCCCGCACCCTGGAAACACAAATCCAGAATCCTGCCGGACGCGTCCTGGATGTGGACGTCACAATCACCCCTACCGAGTGGGAGGGCAGGCAGGTTGACTTCCTGGTGGTTCGCGACGTCACCGACCGGAAGCGCGCGGAAGCCGCCCTCTTTGAAGCCCAGAGTCAGCTCAGGGTCGTCGTCGACCACCTGGAAGAAGGCCTGGTCGTCGCGGACTCCGCCGGACATATCTTCATGTCGAACCCGGCGCTGGAAGCAATGATGAGCCCTCCCCATCCTTCCGCCGACTCCGGCCACTACGCCCGCTATGGCGGAGTGCTCGAATTCTGCACCCTCGACAATCAGGTCATCCCCAGAGATCAATCTCCCATGTCCCGCGTCCTGCGCGGTGAAGCACTGCATAACCTCGAACTGAAGATTCGCCGCAATGACTTTCCGCATGAGCGCTTTATCAGCTTCTCCGGATCACGCGTTCACTACGGCGAAGGCCGTAGCCTTTCCTTCCTGCGCCTCCAGGACATTACCGACCGCAGGCTCGCCGAAGAGCGTTTGCGGGAAGCCCAGGCGCAGTTGCTGCAATCCCAGAAAATGGAAGCAGTCGGCCTGCTGGCCGGCGGCATCGCCCACGACTTCAACAACGCGCTCGGTGTCATCCTCGGCTACAGCGAACTGCTTGAGGAACATCTGGCTTCCGACCCCATCGCCCTCAAATACGTCCACCAGGTGCTGCAGGCAGAGGAACGCGGCGCAAAGCTCACCCGACAACTGCTCGCCTTCAGCCGCAAGCAGTTGCTGAAGCCGGAAGTCCTGAACCTGAATTCCATCGTTCAGGGAATGCAGGAAATGCTCCACCGCCTGCTCGGTGCCGACATCACCATGGAGATTCATTGCGAACCAGCCCTCCACCCCATCAAGGCCGACCACGGCCAGGTGGAGCAGGTGCTCATGAATCTCGCCGTAAACGCCCGCGACGCCATGCCCGCCGGCGGCTCGCTCACCATCCGCACCGCCAATGTGACGCTCGACGAACCGGCCATTCAAGCTTACGGAAATGCCGGAAATGATGGCCTCAAGCCCGGCGACTGGGTTTGCCTCACCGTTGCCGACACCGGGTACGGCATGGACGAAGCTACTCTGAAACGCATCTTCGAACCCTTCTTCACCACCAAAGAGCCCGGCAAGGGAACCGGGCTCGGCCTCTCCACCAGCTACGGCATCATTCAGCAGAGCGGCGGCTTCTTTGGCGTGCAGAGCCTGCCGGGCGAGGGTTCCGCCTTCCACATCTTCTTTCCTCAAGCTGTCCCGGAGACGGAATCCCCGCGACCCACCATTGCAGCTCCCATCCCTCGGACAGCCGGCTCTGACCACATCCTGCTCGTGGACGATGAAGTGGCCCTGCGCAACTACCTTGCCAAAACCCTTCGCAGCCGCGGCTACAACGTCATCGACGTCGCAACTGGCGCTGAGGCCATTGAGCTGGTTCGCCGCGACAATCCGCCCATTGACCTGCTCATTACCGATGTCATCATGCCCGGCATCAGCGGGCCGCAAATCGTCGAAGAACTCCTCACCACCCATCCGGCGCTCAAGGTGATCTTCATCAGCGGATACACCGATGACTTTCTCAATCGCTACGGCTCCCTCGGCCCGGATACCTCGCTTATCGCCAAACCTTTCCACGCAGAAACCCTGGTAGACGCCGTACACAAGTCTCTCCGAGAGACCAACACTTCTACCCAAACCGAATCCATATGAATCAGTGGCCGGAAGTGGCCCTAAGTGAATCCAGTCCCGGTAACAGTAAACTTGCTGGAACAATCTTTCGAGTCGCGCCATGAACGAGACAAGGCTTCTTATCCTCGATGACGACGTTGCTGTTGGGCAGATGATGCAGGACGTCGCCACCACAGCCGGCATGATGGCCCGGTATACCTCTGAGCCTGCGGAATTTTTTGAAGCCGTCGAGCGATGGGATCCCACGCATCTCGTCATTGATTTGCGAATGCCGCAGATGGACGGAGTGGAAGTAATGGTGCGGCTCGCAGAAAAGGGCTGCGCCGCTACCATCATCATCTCCAGCGGCGTCGGCGACCGTGTGCTCGACGCGGCTGCCCGCTCCGCGCAGGATCATGGCCTCCGCATCGCCGGCATACTCCCAAAGCCGTTTAGCCCCAAGGCGCTTCGCACCCTGCTCACCAGCTCTCCGGCAGGCGCTGATCTCGACCCCGGCTCCCAAAAATCGTCCCGCGCGACCTTCGTCGCAACCCCTGAGAACCTCGCGGAAGCCCTTCGCTCCGAGCAGATCATCGTCTACTACCAGCCCAAGGTCGAGTGCCTCACCGGCCGCGTCACCGGCTTTGAAGCCCTGGCCCGCTGGTTGCACCCCGAGTTCGGCCTCATCACTCCCGACAAGTTCATTCCCCTGGCGGAAAGCAGCGGCCTCATGGGCGACCTCACTTACCGGGTGCTTGACCTCTCGCTCGGCTTTCTTGCCCGCCACTTCAATGGCAATGCCAGCAGCCTCGGCACAAAGAGCCTGACCTCTGTCACTTCCCGTCTCAAGGTCGCCATCAACATGTCTCCCCAGGTTCTGCGACCCCAGGACTTTGTCGAACACCTGGTGGATGCCTGCGCGGAAAGGCACATTGAGACCTACCAGCTCATTCTGGAACTCACGGAAAGCAGCGCCATGGAAAACCCGGTCGAATCCCTCGCGATGCTCACCCGGCTTCGGGTCCGCGGCTTCCACCTCTCCCTCGACGACTTCGGCACCGGCTACTCCTCAATGCTGCAACTGGTGCAACTGCCCTTCTCTGAAATCAAGATCGACAAATCCTTCGTCATGACCCTGAACCACTCCTCGGAATCGCGAAGCGTGGTGCGCTCCATCGTCAGCCTTGGGCAAAGTCTGGGCCTGCAGACAACTGCGGAAGGCGTGGAAGAGATTGAGACGCTGGAATACCTGAAGCAGATTGGATGCGACATCGCCCAGGGATACAAGATTTCCCGGCCGCTGCCCGAGGCGGAGATAGTCTCCTGGTTCAAAACGCACTGCAGAAACGGCTACTGGAAGGGCTGAGTTTCCGCCGCCGCCAAACGGAAAACGAAGGGCCTGCCAATATCAGCAAGCCCTTCCTTGTCCTTCCTTCCATTCGACTTAGAGTATTTTAGGAAAAGCCGTAGACCGACCGGCAGAAGTTCGCGTGGACTTTCCATCAAAGTAAGCCCACACCGAACCGATGCTGCGAGACCACAGTATTTCCTGAAATGCGTTAGTGAATCGTGTATGCCGCCGAAGCCACTGCACTGTTGATTCCGCCAGTGACCACTGCAAATGCCTGGATTGTTGTCAAGGGCGGCGTAAAAGGGAACCACTGTGGCGGAGTAAAAGGGAGCCAGTAGAGGGTTGAGTCGGGCATTTCGGGGGAGGAGGGGCGCCGGAGCGTAGCGGAGGCGGCCCTCCTCCCCCGAGGC
>CAIVDV010000059.1 GCA_903904755.1 uncultured Acidobacteriaceae bacterium
CTGTCATGTGAAAGGCCTCTGTCTGGGTGTAAAAACTACTTCTAGACAAAGCAGTTATGACACACATTCGAAGGCCTTTCCAGCTTTTTTTGAATATTTCTATATCTCGATACTGACGCTATGGTGAGAAATGCGGGCTAAGTTCGCGGGTTGCCTGAGCCAGGGGTGCCCTGGTGGAAAGCGATTTTCCACTGGCCACGCTCTCGCAGCCAGACGGAGCTGCGCAGCGTAACATCGTCACCACGGATGGCGCGGTACGTAACCAGCGCCGCATCCTCATGGAGGCCGCGCACGACAATGTTTTCCATTTTCGGCGGGCTTTGGGGAGCTTCCGTGGCCAGGTGGGCGAGGATTTCACGGCCTGTCCACATACGGCCGGATGCGCCGAACTCGAAGAATCCGACCGCGAGCAGAGCTGCGACTTCTTCGCTTTCGCGGCGGAAGTCGGGGTCCATCAGCAGTTGTTCCAGGCCAATGAGTTCCGCAACATCGTCACTGAATTTCCGCTTCTTTGCGGCCATTACGCCTCCTGTTGCAGCCGTGGGCGTCCGCGTTCGTCCAGTTGCAGGCGGCCCATCGGCACATGATGATCGTGGGTAAACAGAACCAGCCACTTCTCTGGAATCGCCCGTGTGTAAAACCGCTTGCGCTCGGCGATGACGCGCAGGGGATCCAGGTCGTAGCCCATGCCCCAGAGGATGTCGAGGTGGGCGCTGGTGGGGATGAGGTCGGAGATATAGCAGGCGCGCTGTCCGCAGGAGTCGAGGTACACGCCGAGCAATTGCGGGGTGTGGCCGGGGTAGGGCTCAACGCTGAGGCCGGGGATGAGGTCGGCGGGGCCCTCGATGAGGGTCATTTGCCCGCTCGCGATAAGGGGCTCGTAGTTATCTGCCATGTAGCTGATGCCGTCGCGTTCGCGTTGCAGGCGACCGTCGGCGACCTCGCCGGCGTGGGCAAAGTAGCGGGCGTTGGGGAAAAAGGGAGCGATGGAGCCGTCGGGCTGGCGGATGGTGTTCCAGCCGGAGTGGTCAAAGTGCAGGTGGCTGTTGACGACGGCCGTGACCTCATCGGGGCGGATACCAGCGGCGCGGAAGGCCTGCGGGAGAAGCTGTTTTGCGGCGTAGATGGCGCGCATCTTGCCATTGAGTTTGTTGCCGATGCCGGTCTCAATGACGACGGTGTCGCGGCCGTTGCGGGCGACGACAGTGTTGGTGCCGAGGAGGATGCGGTTGTCGGCATCGGCGGGGGTGCGCTTTTGCCAGAGCGGCTTGGGGATGACGCCAAACATGGCACCGCCGTCGAGGAAGAAGAAGCCGTCGGTGAGGACGGTGATCTCCCAGTCGCCGACCTGCGCGCGGCCGCGAATCAGATCGTGTGTATCATCCCGCTCGGCGGGGTGGGGCGGGGTCATTTTGCCGGCTCCGGTGGGGGCTTGAGGTAGTGTTCGAATTCGCTGACGATGCGCTGGTAGAGGTGGGTGCGGGCCTCAATGCCGGCGATGGGGTGGGTTTTGCGGGGGTAGATCTGGAGGTCGTAGGGAATGTCGTGGGCGATAAGCTCCTGGATGAACTGGACGGAGTTCTGCAGGTGGACGTTGTCGTCGCCAGTACCGTGGACGAGCAGCAGGTGGCCCTTGAGGTTGCCCGCCGACGAGACAACGCTGAAGTCGCGATAGCCCTCGGGGAAGTCGCGGGGCTCGCTCATGTAGCGCTCGGTGTAGATGGAGTCGTAGTTGTGCCAGTCGGTGACAGGGGCGACGGAGATGCCCATGCGGAAGCGGTCAGAGTGGGTCAGCGCGTAGAGGGTAAACGTGCCACCCCAGCTCCAGCCCCACCATCCCTGGCGTTTGGGGTCGAGTTGGGGGTAGTGAGCGAGTGCGTAGTCGGCGACGGTGAGTTGGTCGGCAAACTGAGCGGGGCCGAAGTTGTGATACGCGGCCTGGGCGAAGTCGCGACCGCGGCCGCTGGTACCGCGGTTATCGGTGTGCAGGACGGCGAAGCCATGCTGGGCGAGAAGGGTGTCAAAGAGCAGGCCGCTGGACCAGGAGTTCATGACTTCCATCACGCCGGGGCCGCCGTAGGGATTGAGGATGAGCGGAACGCTACCCGGGTCGGTTTTGCCTTCCGGCAACTGCAGCGTCGCATACAGGGTCACGCCATCGGGCGTCTTGACGGTCAGCAACTCTGGGGCCTTCAGGTGCAGTGGCTCAGCGGCCTGGGTGGACCAGAAGACGTTGCATGCGCCGCCGGCCTGGCAGAGCTTGACTGTGGGCGGATTGAGGCGCGTCGAGTAGGTGTCAATGAACGCCGAACCCTTCGGCGCAAACTCAATGTGGTGCGCACCGGGGTCAGTGGTCAGCGCTTTTTTCTCGCCATCAAAGCTGACCTGCCATAACTGCCGCTCAGCGGGGTTGCCCTGATTGGAGATGTAATAGACGAGCTGCTTTTCCGCATCGACGCGGACGACATCCTCCACTTCCCACTCGCCTTTGGTGAGCTGGCGCTCGAGTTTGGCTTCGCCGGCGAGGGGGTTGGCGGGGTCGTAGGCGTAGAGGTAGAGATGCGTGTAGCCGTCGGCCCAACTGGAGAAGACGATTTTGCCGTCGGCAATATCCATGTCGTACTTCTCGTCAAAGAACTTGTCGTCGGCCTGGGAGAGCACGAGCTTGGCCGCGCCGTTCTGCGCATCGGCAAAGTAGAGTTCCTGATGCTTGTGGTCGCGGCTGAGGGTGGCAACCCAGACGGTCTTCTTGTCGACCCAGCCAAAGCGGGGGATATAGTCCTGGCCAGGGTGGAAGGTGGCGGGGAGCTTTACCCAGGTGGTTTTGCCGCCGTTGGCACTGACGACGCCGACCTTGACTTCGGGATTGGGGTCGCCGGGCTGGGGATAGCGCTGCATGTCGAGGGGAGGATGGACGGGGATCCAGTCGGTGATGGGGTACTCGAGGACATGGTTTTCGTCCATCTGGAGGTAGGCGAGGCGGCTGGAGTCTGGCGACCAGAAGTAGTTGCTGCGGACGCTGAGCTCTTCCTCGTAGACCCAGTCGACTTCGCCGGAAAAGATGTTGGCACCGGCATTGGTGACGTCGACCTTGGGGGTGCCGGGCTCGTGCAGGTGGATGACCTGGAGGCCGTGGTCCTTGATGAAGGAGAGTTGGTGGCCATCTGGAGAGAATTTGGGGTCGTCGCCGGAGCCTGCACCGCTGAAGCCGATGGCGAGGCCAACGCCGCTTTTCAAGTCGTAGATCCAGAGGCGGCCGTTGGTGTCGAAGAGGAGATGGGTGGAGTCGGGTGCCCAGAGATAGCTGGCCTGGCCGTAACGGGCGCGGTGATCCTTGTCTTTCTCGTTGGAGGTGTCGCTGCCGAGCGAAGCGAGTTTTTCGCGGCTGACGAGGATGTGAGATTTGGCGGTTGCGGGGTCAAGTTCGATGAGCTCGCCGCCGTCCATATAGGTGAGGTGCTCGCCGTTGGGAGACCACTTGAGGCCGCCGGGCGCGTAAGGAATGAGAGGCACCGGGTTGTACAAGTCGCCCACAGTGAGGGTGCGTTGCGCCTGACCATGCATTTGCGGAAGAACGGAAAAGAGGGTAAGGGCACAGCCGACAGCGAAGGGATTGAGGACTCTCACGGGGCGGAATCTCCTTGCGGGCGGCCGCATGCGCAATGCCGCGCTCCCCGGCAGTGTATCGCAGGAGCCATGGCGGCAGGCAGTGGAGAGGCGGGAGCGGTTTGGCCGGACGAATCAGTGCATTCCGCCGCCGCGACCGCCCTTCACCTTGCTCATCAGGAAGACCAGTGGCACCATCAGCAGCATCGAGACGGCGAAACACTTGATGACGTCGAGGTAGGAAAGCATCATGGCCTGCATGATGAGTTGGCGCATGACATTGCCCTGCGCCATGGAGCGGCCCTGAGTCAGCGAGTAGGCCATGCCGCCCTTGCTGTGGAGGTACAGGGCCATGGCTGAGGCCTGGTTCTGGAGGGTTGTGGTGGTCGAAGTGAGGTGGTCGGCGAGGCGGGTCTGGTGGAACTGGGCGCGGCGGGCGAGCAGGGTTACCAGAAACGCCGTGCCGACGCTGCCGCCGATGTTGCGGGCGAGGTTGGTGAGACCGCTGACGTCGTTGTTTTTGCCCGGCGGGGCAGCGGCGAAGGTGATGGTGCTGATGGGGACAAAGAGGAAGGCGAGGCCGGAGGCCTGGAAGATTCGCAGCCAGGCAACGTATCCGTAGGTCACGTTCATGTTGAGGTTGAGCATGGCGAACATGGCGATGGCGGAGGAAAAGAAGCCATAGGCAATCATGTAGCGGGCATCTACCTTGGCGACAAGAAAGCCGACCAGGGGCATGAGAAGGAGGATACCGACGCCACCCGGGCTGATGACCAGGCCCGCCAGCTCTGCCGTGTAGCCGAGCATGGACTGGACAAACTGGGGAATGAGCACGGTGGTGCCGAAGAGACTGCAGCCCAGGATGAACATGAGCACAAACGCGACGGCGAAGTTTTTGCTTTTGAAGAGGGTGAGGTCGAGGATGGGCCTGTGGCCGGTGCGGATCTGGCGCAGTTCCCAGAAGATCATGAGTACCAGCGAGGTGACGCAGGCGACGGTGAAGAAGGTGATGAGGCTGGAGCCGAACCAGTCGTCTTCCTGGCCCTTGTCGAGGACGAACTCGAGGGAGCCGAAGCCAATGGCGAGCAGGCCAAAGCCGAGGAAGTCGAGATTGAGGCCCCTGGCCTGCATCTTCTTGACTTCTTCGACGATGTGGGGCGGATCTTCCACGATGCGGTTGGTGAGGTAGAGGGAGATGAGCGCAATGGGGACGTTGATGAAGAAGATCCAGCGCCAGTCGAAGTTGTCGGTAATCCAGCCGCCAAGGGTGGGGCCGATGGCGGGGGCGCAGACGACGGCGATGCCATAGACGGCGAAGGCCTTGCCGCGGTCTTTGGGCTCGAAGGTGTCGGCGAGGATGGCCTGCTCACTGGGCGCGAGACCGCCGCCGCCAATGCCCTGCAGGATGCGGAAGAAGATGAGCAGGGGCAGGCTCGGTGCCAGGCCGCAGAGTGCGGAGCTGATGCCGAAGAGCATGACGCAGATCATGTAGAAGCGCTTGCGGCCGAGGAATGTGGTCATGTAGGCGGAGGCCGGCAGGATGACGGCGTTGGCAACGAGATAGCTGGTAAGCACCCAGGTGGCTTCGTCGGCCGAGGCGCCGAGGCCGCCGGCGATGTGAGGCAGGGCGACGTTGGCGATGGAGGTGTCCAGCACCTCCATAAAGGTGGCGAGCGTGACCGTGAGAGCGATGGCCCAGCGGTTGGCGCGGGGTTTCCAAACGGTTAGCGGAGCCGTCAGGGGAAGCGTGGCGGTGTGTGTGGCAGCACTCATATCGTGGGTTTCAGAGTGTTAGAGTAACCCGAGCCGCGAAGGATGCGGAATTTGGCAGCCGGGCCGGATAGAATTTGATTTTGTAGAAACCGAGGCCCCCATGCCGGAAGAAGCCGCACAGGAACTCGCCCATCTGATTCGCCTTCAGGCTGTTGACCTGGAACGCGCCCGCCTGGCCACGGAACTGAAGGCAATCCCGAACGACGTGCTGTATGTGGCGAACCAATTGAAGGCGGCAAGCGCCCAGGTGGCCACGGCAGAGCAGGGATTGAAGCGCGAGGAACTGCTGCGGGCCAGCCAGGAGCTGGAGATTGCGGGGCTGAAGACGAAGTCCGCGCGCCATCGCAAGCAAATGGATACGGCCACCAACGCCACCCAGGCGGCGGCGCTGGAGCACGAGATTGCCTTTGCGGAAAAGGAGATTGCGCGGCTGGAAGAGGCGGAGTTCCTCAGCCTTGAGACGAGCGAGACGCTGGAGGCGGAGTTGGCCAAGGCCCGGCAACTGGCGGGAAGGCTGAGCGAGACGCTGGCCGATGTGAGGGCCCGGACGGAGGCCCGCACCCAGGAGATTCAGGCGCTGCTGGGGACCCTGGCCACCGAGCGAGAGACCCTTCGCACCGCCCTCGCCGCTATCGGCGAAGGCGCGCGCCTGGCGCAGTACGACCGGATTTCGAAGCGTGGCGGGACCGGGCTGGCGACCGCGAACGGGCAGCAGTGCTCCGGGTGCCGCATGGGCATTCGCGCGCAGTTGTGGATGCAGTTGCGCAACGGAGAGGTGCTCACCTGCGAGTCCTGCGGGCGCATCCAATATGTAGCCAATGAACCCGAAGTTCCCCGCCCCCAGGAGTCCACTCCAACGGATGCCGCGCTGGGTGGCGCGAGCATTCGCCGCAGAAGCTGAAGGAGCGAGCCGTTGCTCAAGATATGCATCGATATGGACGAGGTGATGGCCGATACGCTCGGCGAGCACCTGCGCCGCTACAACCACTACTTTGAAGACAACATTACGCCGCTGGACCTGCATGGGAAGCCGCTGTGGAGCGTGGTGAGCACGGACCGGCAGGCACAGTTGCGGGCGTTCCTGGACGAAGAGGATTTTTTCGCCGACCTGGATGTGCTGCCCGGCGCGCAGGATGTCCTGCGGGAGCTGTCGACGCGATTTGAGGTGTTTATCGCGACGCAGGCGATGGCGGTGCCGAATTCGCTCGGCCCCAAGTTCCGCTGGCTGCAGCGGCACTTCCCTTTCCTGCCGCCGACCCACTATGTGTTTCTGGGAGACAAGAGCATTCTGCGGGCGGACTACCTGGTGGATGACCTGCCGAAAAATCTGCTGCGGTTCCAGGGAACGGGGCTGCTGTTCACGGCGCCGCACAATATGGCGGAGACGCGCTTCCAGCGGGTGAACAACTGGGCCGAGGTGGCCGAGTACTTTGCCAAGGTGGCCACGCTGGCGGAGTGACGGGGTAAAGCTGTTTCGCGCAAAAAGCTGCGGCCGGGAGAGTCTCCCGGCCGCAGTTGTCTTTGAGGAATGCCGTGCTACACCCGCTTGTTCGCGACCGGCGGTGCGGTGCGGACGGCTGCCCCGGAGAGCGGACGCCCCTGAGCCGGCGTGCCCATGGGTCGCAGGTTCATGGTGGGCTGCGCCACTGGTGGCTGGCTCATGGTCACGATGATGGCCACGGCCGGAACCTTGCCCTGGCAGAGGTAGGCGTGGGGGGTGCTGGCCTCGAAGTAGACACAATCCCCGGCGCCCAGAACCTGCATCTGGTCGCCGTGGCGGATTTCGAGGTCACCTTCCAGGACGTACAGGAACTCGTACCCCGCGTGGACGTGGGGGCGGGTATCCTGGCCCTTTTTCAGGGGGATGAACTCGGCAAAGTACGGATCCATGAGGCGGTCGGGGACCATGTATCCGAGGCTCTCGAAGAAGTAGGTCGGGTCTTCGACACCAGTCTGGGGCAGGCGCACGCGCTCTTTGCGGCGATGCACGCGGAACAGCGTGTGAGGCTCGGTCTCAAAGAAGTAGGAAAGGTCCTTGGAAAAGACCATTGCGATGCGGGCCAGGTTGCGCAGCGTGGGCACGACGCGGCCGGTTTCAAGCTGGGAAAGGAAGCTTGCGGAGAGGCCGGTGTGTTTGCCGAGCTCGACCAGTCCCATGGACTTTTTGAGTCGCAGGCGCTTGATGCGCTCGCCAATGTGTTTTTCAGCAATGAACTGCTCAGCGGTTTCGGAGTCCACCGCCGGCGACTCAACCTCGGCATTATCCGGGGCAACCTGGGAAAGGGCTGCCAGACCCGGCTTCACCGGGTCACTCAAGCGAACTGCACGCGAATCACTCATGGCACGTCAATGCCTCCTACTAAGTGATGCAGACAGATTGCGATTTGTTGCTGAAATCAAAAATATTTCTGATGGGGCGCAACTGAATCGGTGCAGAGGGGGGAAGATAGAGCGAGGGTCAGGCGCGTACTGGCTCCGGAATGAGGCACCAGCGATGATGGAACAGCGCTCCCAGCCCGCACGAGTTCTGCTGAGCGGAGCCTCCGGGATGCTTGGCAGGGGGATTGCCGCGGCACTGACGGGGCGCGGGATTGCGACGATGCGGTTGGTGCGCCGCTCGCCGCGGAATAGAGCGGAGCTGCTGTGGAACCCGGCAGCTGGCGGCGGGATTCAGGATGCGGTGTGGCTGGAAGGGATTTCGGCGGCAATTCATCTTTCGGGCGCGTCGATAGCCGGCCATCGCTGGACTGCGGCCTACAAAAGGGAGATGGCCGAGAGCCGGATTGATTCGACGCGGGTGCTTGCTGAGGCGCTGGCGAGGTTGAAAACGCCGCCAGCAACGCTGGTGGTGGCCTCAGCGATCGGCTACTACGGGGAGCGCGGGGATGAGGTGCTGGACGAGAACTCTGCGCCGGGGAGTGGGTATTTTCCAGAGCTGTGCCAGGCCTGGGAGGCGGCGACGCAGCCTGCGGCAGAGGCGGGAATCCGGGTGGTGCCGATGCGGCTGGGGATGGTGATTGGCCCTGGCGGGGGAGCGATGGCGCGGCTGGCACCCCTCTTCCGGCTCGGCCTGGGCGGCCCGCTGGGCAACGGGCGGCAGTGGATGAGCTGGATTGCGGAGGCGGATGCGGTGGCTGCGGCTCTGTTTGCACTGGACTGCCCGACGCTGCATGGGCCGGTGAATGCGGTGGCCCCGGAGCCGGTGACCAATGCGCAGTTTACGCGCGCGCTGGGCCGGGCTGTGCATCGGCCAGCGATTTTGCCTGCGCCGGCATTTGCGCTGCGGCTGGCCTTTGGGCAGATGGCAGATGAGGCGCTGCTGGCCAGTACCCGAGTGATGCCCCAAAGGCTGCTGAGTGCGGGGTTCGATTTCCAGTACCCGACGCTGGACAGGGCCTTTGCTGCGGCGCTCGCTGAGCGTTGAAGGCGGCCTTCACCGCATTCCGTTAGACTGGTTTCGATGCGCACTGCTGACAACCCGGCCCGCGCCCTGGCGCTGATGGTGCTGGCCGCTGCTGCGTTTGGCCTGAGCGGCTGCGGGACGCCGGCCGCGCCGCAACCGCCGTCGTTGAAGCTGCCGGAGTTGGTGACCGACCTGAGCGTGGAGCGGACCGGCAACCACGTAAGCCTGCACTGGACGATGCCGCGCAAAACGACCGACCGCGAACTCCTGACTGGCCCGGTAACGGTGCGGGTGTGGCGAACCGCCGCGCTGGGTACGCCACAGGTGGCAGGAACAGTGAGTTTCCCGCCGGCGGGGTCGGCGAGCTTTGACGAAACTCTTCCCAGCCCCCTCGCCAGCGGGCCAATTCGCCGGCTGGACTATGCCGTGGAGCTGCTGGGCAAGCGCGGACGCTCTGCTGGGGTGTGCGCGGGGGTTCCGGCGGCTTCCGGCCAGGCACCGCGCGCGCTGGAAAACGTGACGGCTGTGCCCACGGCGACGGGGGTGGCACTGCGATGGAATGCGCCGGGGGCGAGTGTGGGCGTGCTGCTGCACCGGCATCTGCTGGCGGGGGGCGTGAAGGCACACGACGGCGTGGTGGCTGGGCCGGAAGAGGCTATCGATCAGGATTTGCGGGTTCCCGCCGGAGCGCCGGGGACGCTGGACACGACAGCGCGCTTTGGACGGAGCTATGAGTACACCGCCCAGCCGGTTGAGGCTGCCGCGGAAGCCCCGGCGCTGCAGGTTGCGGGGCCGATGGCCGCGCCTGTTCGGGTGAGTTTTGTGGACAGCTTTCCCCCGGCGATTCCGCAGGGGCTGGTAACCGTACCCGTCTCGGCGGAAGGCGCAAACCCGGCGAGCATCGACCTGAGCTGGCAGCCGGATGCGGAGCCGGATCTGGCGGGATATGCGGTGTACCGCGCCGAGGGCGATGCGGGGTGGCAGCGTATCTCAGGCACTGCGCCGCTCAACGCGCCTGCCTTCCGCGATACGCAGGTGCAGCCGGGGCACACCTATCGCTACGCGGTGACTGCAATCGATCTGACAGGAAACGAGAGCAAGCGCTCTGCCGAGGCTGCCGAGACCGCCGCCGCCAACTAGACGTCCAAGGAATAAGAAGGAACCTCCATGAAATACTGCCGCTACCAGAGTTTCGCAGGCCCGGTCTATGGCCTGGTTCATGAAGCCGCCGATGGGTGGGTTGTTACCGCCACGCTGGATTCGCCGTGGGCTGAGGAGCCGGCGGTGACTGCTCTGCCGGAGCCGATGGCGCTCGATGATCTGGCTCTGCTGCCGCCCGTTGCACCGGGCAAGATTGTGTGCGTTGGGCGCAACTACCGGGACCATGCCAAAGAGCTGGGGAACGATGTGCCGGCCGAGCCGCTGCTGTTCTGGAAGCCAACCTCGTCCCTGCTGGCGCCGGGCGGGACGATTGTGCGGCCGCCGGTGGCTGAGCGGGTGGATTTTGAGGGCGAGCTGGCGGTGGTGATTGGGCGCAGGGCACGCAAGCTGCTGGCCACCGACGATATTGCCCCGTACATTCACGGATTTACACTGGCCAACGACGTCACCGCCCGCGACCTTCAGAAGAAGGATGGGCAGTGGACCCGCGCCAAGGGCTTTGACACCTTTTGCCCTGTGGGCCCCATCGTCGATACCGCCTTCCCCCTCAGCCCCGGCATCTCCCTGGAAACCCACGTCAACGGCGAACTCCGCCAGCATGGCTCCACCGCCGACTTCATTTTTGACATACCCACCCTGCTCGCCTACATCACCGCCGCCTTTACCCTCGAGCCCGGCGACCTGCTGCTGACCGGAACGCCGGCCGGGGTGGGGCCGCTGGTGGCTGGCGACGAGGTTACCGTAAGCGTGCCGGGGCTGGGCAGGCTGACGAACGTGGTTGCGGACGAGCAGGGCTAGCAAATCCAGCAGCCTTCCCGACGCAGCCCGCATCCAATAGGCTGGAGACAGGATTTCTTACACCCTTCCCCCGCAGGAGAGACCGATGCCGCAGAGTCTGCTTGAACAGCTTCGCCAGTACACCACCGTGGTTGCCGATACCGGCGATATCCAGGCGATGGAGAAGTTCCGCCCCCAGGACGCGACGACGAATCCTTCGCTGATTACCGCCGCTGCGCAGTTGCCGCAGTACCAGCCGATTGTGGATGGAGTGCTGCAGGATGCGCGCAAGGAGCTGGGTTCCACGGCTGCGCCCGCTGCGGTGGCCAACCTGGCATTCCGTCGGCTGGCGATTGCCTTTGGGGAAAAAATCCTCGAAATCGTTCCCGGCCGCGTTTCGACCGAAGTGGATGCGCGGCTGTCCTTTGACACCGAGGCCACCATAGCGCAGGCGCGGGAGATTATTGCCCAGTACGATGCTGCCGGCGTGGGGCGCAACCGGATCCTGGTGAAGATTGCCTCAACCTGGGAAGGCATCAAGGCTGCGGAGGTGCTGGAGAACGAGGGCATCCACTGCAACCTGACGCTGCTGTTTGGCATGCACCAGGCTGTCGCCTGCGCGGAGGCGGGGGTGACGCTGATTTCGCCCTTCGTCGGCCGCATTCTCGACTGGTACAAGAAAGACACCGGCCTGGACTACCATGGCGCTGCCGACCCCGGCGTACAGTCCGTGACTGCCGTTTATCACTACTACAAGCGCTTCGACTACAAGACGCAGGTGATGGGCGCAAGCTTCCGCAACATTGGCGAAATTCAGGAACTTGCCGGCTGCGATCTGCTCACCATCTCTCCCCAACTGCTCGCCGAGCTGGAATCCACCGAGGCAGAGCTGCCGCGCAAGCTCGACCCCGAAGCAGCAAAGAGCCTGCCCCTCGATCGCATTACCGTGGACCATGACACCTTTGTCACCCTCCACGCGGCCGACCGCATGGCTACCGACAAGCTGGCCGAGGGCATCGCCGGCTTCTCGGCAGCGCTGGAGAAGCTGGAAGGGCTGCTGGCCGCCCGGCTGGCCGTGCTGGAAGCGGCCTGACGGCGAAGCATTGAGGGAAACAGAAGAGGGTGGCTCGCGGGAGCCGCCCTTTTTTCTTTGCCTCCACCGCAGATTTCCCGCGCCACTTGCCCCCGCTCCTTGCTATAGTTCCGCAATCGCGCCGGAAGATGCTGCGGCGTTGCATAACGCACAAGGAGCCCCCTCATGCTGCGTCTGCACGTATTGGCTGCGCTTGCCGCCCTTGCTTTGCCCGCATCGCTTGTTGCCCAAGCCCCCACCGCCTACACCATTACCGAGGCCGGGCCGTTTGGCCAGCCGACGGTTGTCACCGTGAGCCGGAATGGCGACAAGGCATTGATTGATATTGCGCCCGCCGCCGGCGGTGCGCACTCGGTGACCTATTACGACCTGAAGACCGGGACGTCGTACTCCTGGGACCCAAGCGCGAAGCCCATTTCATGCAGCACGGGGCGCTTCAGCGGCGACTGGGGCGATCCCTTCGCCATGACCGCCGAGGTCACCGCCTCTGTTGCCAAGGGCGAACTGAAGCTGACCGGCAATGACACGCTGAATGGTGTGCCGGTGAAGGTGTATGAGGGGTCGTCGCCGCAGGGGAAGTCGCGGGTGCTGCTGGACCCCAAGGCAAACCTGGTGATGAAGGCGACCTTTACCGGTGGGAATGGCGCATCGATGACGATGGCGGATGTGAAGAAGGTGGTGCTGGGCCCGCCCCCGGCTTCGGCAATTGCACTCCCCGCCGCCTGCGCCGGGCAGAAAGCCGAACCCACGGAGGCTGAGCGCATTGCGGCGGAGACTGGCGAACCCGCCGCCAACTTCGTCAACGCAATCTACGGGCCGGGCTCCAAAAGCTCCTGCTCGGTCGTCCTCCGCGTCCTCAGCGCCGGCACCATGACTCCCATTACCTCCGGCTTCCAGGTGGCAATCGACACCACATACGACCAGGACCACCCGCCCAGCTACAACTTCGGCGTCCACAACGACGGCTCGCAGTCGTATTCCGGTGGGGGCGTTCGAGAGATCACCAGCCAAATCCGCAACGGCATGATCCGCATCGACAATCCCCCGGCGTATTTCAATTTCGATGTCAATGTCTACAAGCCGGGTTCCGCAGGCAGCATGGGCCTGATTTACCGCCAGTGCTTTGCGCCGACGACGGTGCTGCTGTATGTGGTGAAGAACCCTGCGAAGCCTTCAGACGGCGGGGACTACCTGTGGGTGAAGGCGGGCAAGTACGCGGTGGTGCCGGCACGCTGACAGCCCCGATGGCCGGGCAGTTGCCGGGCGGCTTGGCGTGTGGGGTACGGACTGATATTTCCGCGCGGGAAGCGGGAAGCAGGCGTACACTGATTCGCAGCCTGGCCCCCTGGCCCCTTTGCTGCGTGTGTTTGCCGCCTGCGAAGCGCGACTGCCGGCCCCGCCGTAACCCTGCCGGCGCCCTAAGCCGGCAAGGCTGGGAGATGCACCGTGAAAGAAGCGAAGAAGAGCCGCAAAGCTGACCCGCCTGCGCAACCCGCGCCCGCCCCCGAGACAACCCCAAAAGAGCCCACCCTCCACCTCGGCCAGGACTGCAAATACATGGCCGAGCTCGCCCGCCTCCAGGTCGAGCTCGTCCGCCTGCAGGAGTGGATTCGCCACGAAGGCCTCCGCGTCGTCGTGCTCTTTGAGGGCCGCGATGCCGCAGGCAAGGGTGGCGCCATCAAGCGCATTACAGAGTCGCTCAACCCGCGCATCTGCCGCGTGGTTGCCCTCGGCACACCCACTGAGCGGGAGAAGACACAGTGGTACTTCCAGCGCTATGTGGCCCACTTGCCGGCCGCCGGAGAAATGGTGCTCTTTGACCGCAGTTGGTATAACCGCGCCGGAGTGGAGCGCGTGATGGGCTTCTGCACCGAAGACCAGTATCAGGAGTTCATGCACACCTGCCCGGAATTCGAGCGCATGTTGAGCCGCGCCGGAATTCTCCTCATCAAGTACTGGTTCTCCGTCTCCGATGAAGAGCAGGAACGCCGATTCCAGGAACGCATGGCCAACCCGACCAAGCGCTGGAAGCTTAGCCCCATGGACCTCGAATCCCGCAAGCACTGGGCCGACTACTCCCGCGCGAAGGACGACATGTTCGCCTACACCGACACCAAACACGCCCCCTGGTACGTCGTAAACGCCGAGGACAAAAAGTGCGCCCGCCTCAACGTCATCCGCCACCTCCTCTCCATGATTCCCTACCAGGACATTGCCTGCCCGCCGCTGACCCTGCCGCCGTTGAACAAGTCGAAGTATGTTCGCCCGCCGATTCATGAGCAGACGTTTATACCGGAACTCTACCGCTGATGCCGGGAGCGCCAGCCCTGCGAGCCACATCTCGCACCTGTGGCCAACGAGGGAGACTCCGGAAGCTGCGTGGAGCTGCTGGGGAGACGACTGAAGGAGACAGCATGACTCTGCCGCCACCAGGCGAGCGAAGGAGTATAGTATTGCCAAAGCCCCCTCTTCGATAGATACCAGTGTCCCTGAATGCTAAGCGGCTTAATTGAACCGAGGACTCCGTGGAATTAGTCTCTGATTGTGATCAACCAAGTCGAGAGCTAGCCAAGCGAGGGCGGCTCTTCCAAACAATCTTCGATGCAAATGCCTCAGTGATGCTGCTGATTGATCCCGTCGACGGAGCGATTGTCGACGCGAATCTGGCGGCTGCGGCCTTCTACGGCTTTTCGCAGCAGAAGCTGATAGAGATGACCATCACCGAGATCAACATGGTGCCGCCTGATCAGCTGGCGATTCGGTGGCGCAAAGCAGCTACCGAGGAGGAAAACCACTTCTACTTTCCACATCGCCTGGCATCGGGCGAGATACGCGATGTGGAAGTCTATTCCACGCCTGTCTCTGTTACCGGCAGAAAACTGCTTTTCTCGATTGTCCACGACATCACCGAGCAGAACCGCGTTGCAGCGAAACTCTCTGCGAGCGAGCTCCGCTTCCGCAGGTTTTTCGACGAAAGCGGCTCGATCATGCTGCTTGTGGATCCGCTGGACGGGAAGATTACGCTTGCCAACCAGGCAGCAGCCTTGTTCTATGGGCACAGCCAGGAGGAACTGGCTGGCACGCCGGTCAGCCAGATCAATCAACTTCCAGCGGATCAGGTCACTTTGGACTCGAACCTGGTTGCGGACTGCAAAGTCAGGAGGTTCGATCAGTGTCACCGACTTGCCAGTGGAGAAGTGCGCGAGGTCGAAGTCTACTCGTCTCCGATTGATGTCTCTGGCAGCTTGATGCTGTTTTCCATCGTTCATGACATCACAGATCAAAGGAAAACGGAACGCAGGCTACGCGACAGCGAAGAACAGTTCCGTGCGACCTTTGAGCAGGCCTCACTCGGCATCCTGAATACCTCCTTTGATGGCAGGTTCCTGCGCTGCAACAAATACTTTGCCGAGAAACTGGGTTACACGCAGCAAGAGTTACGCGGGCTCACCTTTCAGCAGATCACGCTGCCGGAGGATTTGCCCGCCAGCCTGGAACTGCTTCCCAAGCTGGCGACGGGGGCGATTCCATCTGCCCAATGGGAGAAACGATACATCCGCAAGGACGGCAGCTTTTTTTGGGTAAAGCTGAGTTGTTCGCTGCAGCGGGATAGTACAGGGAATCCCCAGCATCTGATTACGCTGGTGGAAGACGTTGATGCGCTCAAGCGCGCAGAGCAGGAATTGCGGGCATCCCGGGCCGCGCTGCAGGCGAGTGAAGCCCGCTATCGCCATGCCTTCCAGACCAGCGAAAGCCGTTATTGGGCGGCCTTCGAGGTAAACCCCGACCCTTCGGGAATCAGCCGGCTTGACAATGGCACCTACCTCGAAATCAATGCGGCGTTCACCCGGGTTCTCGGCTATGAACGTGAAGAAGTGGTGGGGAAGACGTCCAGCGAATTGCAGATTTTCGCCGATCAAAGCGACCGGGAAAAGCTGGCCGCGACATTGCGCAGGGATGGTGTATGCCAGGAAATCAGACGAAGGTTTCGGAAGAAAGATGGGGAGCTGTTTTGGGGGGCTATCTCTGCGTCGCTCCTTGAGATGGATGGCGTGCCCCACCTGTTTGTCTGCGTCAGGGACCTTACTCCTACGCTGGCAGCCGAGGCTGAAATTTATAACCTTGCCTATCTCGATCCCCTGACCAACCTGCCGAACCGCCGTCTGATTCTGGACAAGCTGCGTCAAGCCAAGTCCAGTGCTGTTTCCAGCGGCCTGCAGCAGACCCTGCTTTTAATCGACCTGGACAACTTCAAGCAGTTGAACGACTCACTCGGCCATCCGGTTGGCGACTTGGTGCTTCAGGAAGCAGCCACTCGCATTACTTCCTGCCTGAAGGAGACGGATACCGTGGGTCGGATCGGCGGCGATGAGTTTGCGGTGATGCTGGATGCTGTGAGCCGCGATGCGAAGGAAGTTGCCGCCCATGCAAAGAAATCTGCGGACAGTATCCTCGCGGCACTGGCATTGCCGTTTCTGCTCGACGGTCACGAGTACCGTGGCACAGCAAGCGTGGGAGTGACCGTCTTTGGATCGCCCAGCGATGGCACAAACGAAATCATGCAGCAGGCGGAGATTGCCCTGTACGCGGCAAAGTCGGCTGGTCGAAACGCCATCAGATACTTCTCTCCCAGCTTGTTGGAAGCGGTGCTGACGCGCACCGCAATGGAGGCGGATCTGCGCCTGGCAATCGAAGGCGACCAGTTCCTGCTCCACTATCAGCCCCAGTTCATGAAGGGCCAGTTGACGGGTGTTGAATCCCTCATTCGCTGGCAGCACCCCACGCAGGGACTCGTGCCACCGAACAACTTTATTCCCCTGGCGGAGGAAACCGGCCTGATTGTCGACATTGGTCGGTGGGGACTGGAGCAAGCCTGCAAGCAGCTTGTGGCCTGGGCTCTGCGGGAAGAAACCGCCCACTTGACAATTGCTGTAAACATCAGCCTCAAGCACTTCTGCCAGACGGACTTTGTGAATCAAGTGCTCCACATACTGAATTGCACCGGGGCTCCTGCAAACAGGCTTGAGCTGGAACTCACGGAAAGCGCCATGGCGGAAGACGTCGATAACATTATCGCCAAGATGAAGGCGCTGAAATCTCTTGGGGTGCATTTCAGCCTCGATGACTTTGGCACCGGGTATTCTTCCCTGGCCTATCTGAAGCGGCTGCCGCTGGATCACCTGAAGATTGACATAGCGTTTGTGCGTGAGATTTTGACCGATGCCAACAGCGCCGCAATTGCGCGAGCCATCATCGTCATGGGCCAGGCGATGGGCTTGCTGGTGATTGCCGAGGGCGTGGAAACCGTGGAGCAGAGAGAGTTCCTCATCAATCTTGGCTGTGAGTGCTTCCAGGGATATCTCTTCAGCCGGCCACTGCCTTTGGAAGCGTTCGAAGCATTTCTCGGCCGGTTTGAGCCTGTGACTCAGGTGTGAGACGGCAATGAACCTGCTGAGAGAGACTCCGAAGCGGAACATGCCCGGCGTCTGGAGCGGGCGGGCTGGGCGCATTGAGACTCAGCAGGCAGAATTCCCGTGCTTGCCGGGGCTGGAGTGCGCTAGGATGAGGGCGGCATTTCTCTGGATTGCCGAATTGCGAACTTCCCCCCTTGAGCGAGGATTCCCGTGAGAAAGATTCAGATCAGGCTTGCCTGTGCAGGCGTGTTGGTGGCCGCTGCGGCCATGTTGATGGCCCAAACCGGCATCATTGGCTTTGGCGTGAAGGATGCCGAGTTGAAGAGCGGATTGGCAGAGGCTTTTATCAGTGGCTACCTGCCTATTTACCCCAACGGCAAGCTCTACCACGCGGCCACTTCGACGGCGCAGGTGACTTTTGTGAAGGCGCTGCTGGGAGCGGCAAAGGCTTACACAGCGACCGCCGCGTTCAAGGCGGAGTATGCCAAGCACCGGGAGAGCGCGAAGCCGCAAGCGCCCGAGGCGAAGGGCTCGGCGGACCAGCAGATGAACGAGCAGCAGGCTGCGCAAAAGAAGCAGCTTGCGGAAGCGAGGGCGCAGGCCGCGAAGATGCCGCCCGAGATGCAGAAACAGATGCTGCAGATGCTGGACGCGATGGAGGCGCAACTGAAGAAGCAGACCACGGACCCGAATCAGGCTGCCGGGATGAAGCAGGTTTACGAGGCGCAGGCCAAGGCGGACCAGGAGAAGTACGAGAAAGACCAGGCGAAGTGGACTGCGGATTATCCGGCAGACTCCAGCGCGTTGATTGCCAAGCGGCTGAAGGAGTTTCTTGACCTGACAGCCAGTGTTGATTTTGACGCGAAGCTGGAGTCGATTGAGGGTGGCCGGACTCGCTTTGCCAATCCGGATTATGAGTCGAAGAGTTCGAACTGGAAGCTGTGCTTCCGGGCAGGCCGGGAGCCGGTGGCCGCGGCGAGGGCCTTTGTGACGGACTGGCTCGCCCAGTTGGGCGGCAAATAGGACCAAGCAGCATAGAACTCGCAAACGCAACAACGCCCCGCTCCAAATCGAAGCGGGGCGTTGCTGTGTTGGTTGAGGTTTACTGGGTGATACGCAGAGAGCCGGCGGCGGCAATATCCGGCACCGTAATGTGCAGCGCATGCTGGGCATCGTCGTAGCGGACATTCACGGTCCCCGCGGCACCCGTCAGCTTCACCTGGGCCTTCGCGGACTTCACGCCGTAGACCACCACTTCCATCTGCTTCCACCAGGCGGGGTAGCTGCCTTCGCGCGCGCCGAAGTCGACGGCGACGCCATCACTCTCAACCAGGCAGGTGAAGTGTTGACGCAGGTACGCACCCTTCTGATAGTTCAGGGTGTGGCCATCGTCCTGGTAGAGGGAGCCGGAGCAGTCGGGACCGGGGTAGACGCGAAGCTCAAGCGGGCCGTTGGGCACCTCGTCGGTGCTTTGGACAACCGGCTGCAAGGGCAAAATGGAGCCGCCGCGGACGTAAACCGGCAACTTGTCGAGCTCAGGGTGGATGGTGACGGGCGGGGCGAACTTGTTGAGGGACTCGCCCGCGGCGATGGTGTTGGAAACCTCGACGATATCCGGCTGGCGCGGCTGCGATTTGGCCTTTTCGCCTGTCCAGAAGTCGTACCAGTCGCCGGCCGGGTAGCTGACGGCGTAGTCGTCCATGGTTTCTGGCAGGTCGTTCGGAGCCACCAACAGACTCGGGCCCAGCATGAACTCGGTGTCGGCGCGGTCGAAATCAGTGGGGAATTCGAGGAAGATGGGCCGCATCATCGGCAGACCGGTGCGGGAGGCCTCTTCTGCGAGGGAGTAGATGTAGGGCAGCAGGCGGTACCGCGTCTCAATGTACTTGCGACGGATGGCCTCCTGCTTGTCGCCGTGGACCCAGACCTCCTGCATGAGCGATCCCTTGGTGGCGTGGTCGCGGTACATCGGGTTGAAGGCGCCAATCTCAATCCACTTGGTCAGCAGGTCCGGCTGGGGCGAGGCGTTGAAGCCGCCAATGTCGTCGCCCACCATGGAGATGCCGCTGATGCCGAGGTTGAGCAACTGCTGCGTCGAAAGCCGCAGGTGGTTCCACGTCGAAGAGTTGTCGCCCGTCCACGTAAACCCGTAGCGCTGGCCACCCGCATAGGTGGCCCGGGTGAGTACAAAGGGCCGCTCGTTGGGATTGATCTTCAACAGGCCTTCAAACGTGGCGCGCTCGTTTTCCATGCCGACAATGTTGTGAATTTCGGCGTGGGTTGCGGTGCGGGGCTTGAAGCCGGGCTCGTCGATGCGGTGCTGGTTGTCGAGCGGCATCGTCTTGCCGGGGCCGTCAAAGACGCTGGGCTCGTTCATGTCGTTCCAGAAGCCGGAGACACCGTCTTTGGCGAACTCCTGGTAGAGTCCGCCCCACCAGGCGCGCGTCTGCTGACGGGTGAAGTCCGGGAAAACTGCCTTGCCGGGCCAAACGACTCCGACGAACTCGCTGCCATCGGCCTTCTTGACGAAGTTGTCGCCGGCATGGCCGGTGTCATACGGCATATAGCCCTGGTTCGGCAGGTCGGCAATATGCAGGTCGGTAATCAGCACCAGGTGGAAGTGCTGCTTCTTCAGGTCCTCCACAATCTGCGGGAAGTTGGGGAATGCCTTGGAGTCGACGGTGAAGGGACGGTTGCGGTCCTGGTAGTCGATGTCGAGGTAGACCACATCCGAAGGAATCTTGTCCTTGCGGAGACGGTCGGTGACGGCCGTCAGCTCCGGCTTGGTGGCGTAGCTGTAACGCGACTGCTGGAAGCCCAGCGCCCACAGCGGAGGCAGCGGCGGCTTGCCGGTCAGATAGGTGTAGCCCAGAACAACCTGCTTCGGCGTAGGGCCGTAGATCACGTAGTAGTCCAGCGGGCCACCCTCAGCGCCAAAGGCGATGGAGTCGCGGGAGCTCTTGCCGAAGTCGAACCACGTCCGCCAGGTGTTGTCGAGGAACAGGCCGTAACTCACGCCGCCCCGCACTCCCAGATAGTAGGGAATGCTCTTGTACAGCGGGTCGATGGCTTCCTGCGGGCCCACGTCGGTGTTCCAGTCGGTAAAGGCCTGGTCGCGGCGGTTGAAGGTGCCAAGTTTATCGCCGAGGCCGAAGAACTGCTCGTCGCCGCTCATCTGCTTGTGCACGGTAAAGCCGCCGAGAGCGAACTCCGTAGGTCGGCCCACGGCATCTTCGCTGATGACTTTGCCGGCGAGATCCTTGACGACGACCCGCAGAGGATTGCGTTCGACGAGGACTTCGAGATCTGCGGTTTTGAAGCCGACGGAGTCGGCACCGGAGATGGCCTGGACGGGGACGGTCTTGGCCCGTACGGCGGTATCGACAGCCCAACTGGCATCTTCAGGCAGTTCGGCTCCGGGCGCGATGCGGACCCGGATAATATCGTCCCGGAGGGCGACGATTCGCAACTGCGCACCACCTGCGACGACTGAGATTCCATCGGGCAGGGCTTGTACACCGGTGACTTCCGACACCACGACTGGGGGTGCCGGATTCGGAGCCTGGGCAAAAATCACACCACAGGCCAGGAGGGCGGTCGACGCAAAGAGCCGCAGGGCGGCAAAGTGTTTCATAGTGTTTCTCCCAACAACCGGCAATCATACCAGCGTTGGGGTTTTGCTTTCCGCTGGGAGATGCGCCGCCCGCCCTCAACCCGAACTCGCTCCTATTCCGACCAGACTGCAAGGATGTTGCCGACGCCGTCAGAGAAATGGAAACGGCGGCCACCGGGGAAGGAGAAGGGGGGTACGGTGATGGCTCCGCCGGCAGAGAGGACCGCCTGCTCGGCCGCGTCAAGATTGGTGGCGTAGAGGACCACGAGCGGGCCGCCTGCGGTGGGCGCGCCCTGCATGAAGCCGCCGTCAATCCCGGCCGTGGCGCGGGAGAAGCTGGCATACTCCGGCCCGTAATCCTCAAACTCCCACCCGAATGCGGCCGCATAAAACCGCTTGGAGGCGCCCACGTCCGTGGTAACAAACTCAATGTAATGAATGTGATGGTTATGTTCTGCGATGCTCATGGCGACTCTCCTGGCCTGCGGCTGCAGGCTATGGCTGAAGGGGAACTCCGGCGGAAAGGCGCAGCGGCTCGCATCTGCAAGGCGCGGGCACACCTCTCCGGTGCACTCCTGAGGCGCCTCCATCCACGGGCTCTCAAGAGCAAAAGCCGGCAGGTAGAGCCTGCCAATTCCATCGTGACCGCAGGCTCGCGAGGTACGCCGACAGTCTAGCATCGGCGTACCTGGCTTGGAATTGGTTTTTTCGGGGGTCGGAGCCTACAGAATGTACCGGCTCAGGTCCTGATCCTTCACAATGCCGGCAACCATCTTGGAGACATACTCGGCGTTGACGAGGAAGACCTTTTCGATGCCGGTCTGGGTTTCGCGCTCCAGGTAGGGCAGGGGGGTGGTGGTTTCCTCGGCGATGGCCTTCTGCAGCGCCTCGTCCTTTTCGGCCTGCTGGGCAACCCGGGCCAGGTCCGGGGCGAGGAAGCTGATCTCCTCGAGCACCCGCTCCATAATGGTGTGCAGGCGGCGTGCGCCGATGTTTTCCGTGGTCTCGTTCACCTTGAAGGCGAACTCGGCGATTTCGCGGAGGGCTTCGGGGGCGAATTCCAGCCGCACGCCTTCGGTCTCCAACAGCGCCGTGCACTGCTTGGTCAGGCTCGACTTGGGCTCGGTAAGGATGCGCAGAAAGTCCTCGACCGTCAGCGACTTCAGCTCAACGCGAATCGGGAACCGGCCCTGCAGCTCGGGGATAAGGTCGCTGGGCTTGGAGACGTGGAATGCGCCGGCGGCGATGAACAGGATGTAGTCGGTCTTCACCATGCCGTAGCGGGTGTTGACCGTGGTACCTTCCACGATGGGCAGGATGTCGCGCTGTACACCTTCGCGGCTGACGTCGGGGCCGTGGCCACCTTCGCGGCCGGCGATTTTGTCGATTTCGTCCAGAAACACGATGCCGCTGGTTTCCACCCGCTCCACGGCGGCCTTGGTCACCTGGTCCATGTCGATGAGGCGGCCTTCTTCTTCCTGAATGAGGTATTCGAAGGCCTCGGAGACCTTCATTTTGCGCTTTTTGGGAGCATTGCCAAAGATGTTGGGCAGGATGTCCTTGAGGTTCATGTCCATTTCCTCAAGGTTCTGGTTGCTGATGATGCCGAACTGGGGAGCGTTGCGGTCGCGGGTGTCGAGTTCGACGGTGCGGTCGTCGAGCTTGCCCTCGCGAAGCTGGGCGCGCATTTTCTCGCGGCTGCGGGGATAGCTGTCCGCGCCGGGCAGGGTCAACTGGCCTTCCTGGGTGGGCTGCTGGGCCTCTGGCGGAGGGGGCAGCAGCAGATCGAGCAGGCGCTCTTCCGCGTTCAGCTCAGCCTTTTCCTCCACCTCTTCCAGCCGCTCTTCGCGAACCATGTCGATGGCGATTTCGACGAGATCGCGGATCATGGACTCGACATCGCGGCCGACGTAGCCAACCTCAGTGAACTTGGAGGCTTCCACTTTGAGGAAGGGCGAATCGGTGAGCTTTGCCAGCCGCCGCGCAATCTCCGTTTTGCCCACACCCGTCGGCCCAATCATGATGATGTTCTTGGGCATGATGTCTTCCGCGATATCGGGCGGCAGCTTCTGCCGGCGCGTACGATTCCGCAGCGCAATCGCCACCGCGCGCTTCGCAGCGCGCTGGCCCACAACATGCTTGTCCAGCTCCGCCACAATCTCCCGCGGCGTCAACTCTTCCAGCGATACTTCCTGATCTTCCGCCGTAGCGGGCAAATAGATGGCCATAGACTCTTCGGGCAGGCGTCAGCCTTGGGCGCCCAGCTCCTCGATGGTGATGCGGTCGTTGGTGTAGATGCAGATTTCGCCGGCGATTTTCATGGACTTCTCGGCGATTTCGCGGGCGCTGAGGTCGGTGTTTTCGAGCAGGGCGCGGGCCGCAGCGGTGGCATAGCTGCCGCCGGAGCCGATGGCGGCAATGGCCTCATCCGGATCGATGACATCGCCGGAGCCGGAGATGAGGAAGGTCTGGCCCTGGTCGGCCACAATCAGCAGAGCCTCAAGGTTGCGCAGCATCTTGTCCGTCCGCCAGTCCTTGGCCAGCTCGACGGCGGCGCGGTTCAGGTTGCCGCTGTACTGCTCCAGCTTGGCCTCAAAGCGGCCAAACAGCGAGAACGCGTCCGCCGTCGATCCCGCAAAGCCGGCCAGAATCTTCTCCTGGTACAGGCGGCGAATCTTCTTGGCGGTATGCTTCAACACATGGTCGCCCAGGGTAACCTGCCCGTCGGCCGCCATCACCACCTGGCCGTTGCGGCGGACGCAGACGACGGTCGTGGAGCGGATGCGGCCCCGGGCCGGCGTTTCAGCAGGGCTCGCGGGGGTCTTCGCGGAAGCATCAATTTTTCGGACCAAGTGCCAGTACCTCAAGTGCGAGGCCCAGTGCAGAGGAGCATTCCCCGGCGAAAGGCGCGCATCCTCAAGTATAGCCCGGATGTTGCCTTCGGCAGGCTCGCCGGGAGGAATCCGTGCCCATGGAAATGGCTGAAAAAAAGAAACATCTTGACACTTCAGCTACGGCGTAGGATTATCCGCTAATCCCATGCGACTTCACTTCCCCGCGTGGGAAAGCTCAAACTGTTCGACTTTTGAGAAAAGAGAGGCCATGAAGAAATCTCTGCTTTTGGCGTTTGTGTGTTTGCCGGCGTTGGGTTTTGCCCAGTCGCAAGTTGAGTCCGTGCAGCGGGTCCAGTCCCCCGATGCAGAACCATCGATCACTTCCCCCCAGAATCTGAACAACACGCAAAAAGAGCCGCCCATGCTGGGTGTGACCTGGGAGCGCTCTTTCAATCCGAACTTCCGCACGCAGGAGCCAATCTCTCCCAACCGCACCACCCGCAGCCCGCTGATGACGAATCACGGCGGCAAGATTATGCCGTACACAGTTGCCAAGGCCATCTTCTGGGGCACCAGCTGGGCCAGCTATACCGGCGACAAGATGACCGGGATGGACAGTTGGTACACCGGCTTCAACGTTTCAAACTATGCCGCGACGACGGACGAGTACACGGGCACAAATGGCAAGGTGACCGCTGCGCTGACCTACCAGGGCCACGTTGTGGATACGTCGGCAGCGACGGGCGGTGGCAACACGTCTGCCATTCTTGCGGAAGTGTGCAAGGTGATTACCTCCCCGGACTCCAGCGGGAACGGCTATTACCCGGTTTACACGGATATTCCTCGCGGAAGCGCGAACTATTGCGCCTGGCACTCTGCCGGCACGTGCGGCACCACGCCGGTTCAGTTCGCCTACTTCTTCAAGCTGGACGGCGACTCCGGTTGCGACCCGGCGGATACCTCCGGACTGCATTCGCAGGGCCTCGCAGCGATTGCCAACGTGAGTGGGCACGAACTGTCTGAGGCTCGCAGCGACCCCGCCAGCCCGGGCGCATGGTATGACTCCGCAGGTGCGGAAAACGGCGACAAGTGCGCGTGGACGTTTGGCGCGCCGCTGGTCACCTTCAGCAACGGAGTCCAGTGGAAGATCCAGGGCGAATGGTCGAACGCCGCCTACACCGCGGGCACCGGCTATGCCAACAGCTCCGGCCAGAAGGGTTGCCTGAGCGGCAAGTAGCGCTGCGCAGGTTTTCCCAGAGCCCCAGCAGATGCTGGGGCTCTTCTGTTTTAAGCGGCACTGCCCTCACCGCAACGACGGGGGGAGTCCTTTGCGGCCGAGTCTTGGTGCTTCTCCAAACTCCGCCCCGGGACCGGATTCCACGACCCGACACGGTTGCTGCTAGAAGCTCAACCGCATCACCACCTGCATCCGGCGCGGCGGCAAGGCTGACTGAATCTGGCCAAAGTTCGCCGCTGAGATATTGCCATTCACCGCCGCCGGGCCAAAGAACTCGCCGTGGTTGAAGAGGTTGAAGGCCTCAGCGCGAATCTCCAGGGCCGCGCTGTCGCGCAGTTGTGTGCTTTTGGTCAGTGCCAGGTCCGTGTGGAATGCTCCGGGCCCGGCGAAGAAGCGGCGACGCGCATTACCCAGCGTGCCCGGCGCGGGCAGGGAAAAGAGCGATGTGTCAAAGGCCGGGCGGTCGGGACGGCCGTGCAGCTTCAGCGCGCCGCCGGCAAACTGCGGCTCGTCAATTCCGTTGTTGTTGATGCCGTTCGGCGCCGTGCCCAGGAGCGAAGTGTCGTTGTTGTTGATCAGCGTCACCGGCATGCCGGTGGAGAGGCGCGAGAGTCCCGCGAGTTGCCAGCCCTTCACCAGCCGCTCGGGCGCATGGCTGAGCCGGAGGATGGAGGCCAGCGGCAGTTCGTAGTGGTAATCCGCGCTCAAATTGTGCGCAATATCAAACGCTGACAGCGCCCGACTCGCACCTGCCCCGCCCGGCACACTCTCCGGATACACCGCCTCGGCCAGAGAGGAGGACTGGTCAATGGAGCGACTCCAGGTATAGGCGACCTGAAAGAAGAACCGCTCACTCTGGTGGCGCAGGTTGGCCTCCAGCGCGTTGTCGTGTGCGTTGGCGATGGTGCGTTGCAGATTGACGCTGCCGAATTCGCCGGAGTATGGCCCGCGCGTGCCCGAAATCGCTTCTCCAGCCGCGGTGGTAAAGGTGCTGCTTTCGTTGAACGGACCGCAGGTTGCCGATCCGGCCGCAACCTGGGAGGGCTGACTGAGGGCGAGGCACGCTTCGGGATTGCCGGGGTTTACTTCCTGGATGGCAAGCAGGTGATGGGCCTGCGTCCCGACATAGCTGATGGCGAGCGTCGTCGCTGTCCCCAACTGCCGTTCCACCGTGACGGTGTAGTTCAGGGTATAGGGCACGCGGTTGTTGCGGTCAAAAGCGGGGATGCCCGTCAGTGGCTCAAAGTTCGTCCAGTCCACGCCTGCGTAAGGATCCGCAGACGATGCGCCAAAAGGAACCGCCTGCAGCGGGAAGCGCTGGCCCACGCTGGCTCCCGTCGCAGCCGTGACAAAGGGCTTCTCAAATAGAGTTGGGGCGGCGCTGGTGTCGGTAAACCCATAAGGAGGATTTCCGCTCATGATGGCTGCGGAGAGCCCTTCAAAGGCCGAGCGGTAAAGGCCGTAGGCAGCGCGGAAGACGGTTTTTCCACCTGCGCCCAAGAGCCCGCCGCTGGGCTGCCAGGAGGCTGCGATGCGGGGAGCGAAGCCGGTCCAGCGGGTTGGGGCAAGACTGCGGGCGGTGCCGGGATCGCCGGGGAAGAGAATGCCGCGCGGAGCATTGGGAAAGACGACCGACTGCACGTCGGGGTCGAGGCTCAGCAACTGATTGTACTTTTCTGACCAGGGCGGCAGGAGGTCCCAGCGGAGGCCGTAGTTGAGGATGAACGAGGGGCTGAGCTTCCAACTGTCCTGCGCGTAAAGGCCCAGATAGTGGTTGCGATTGTAGAAATTCTGGCCCTGGCCCTGGGTGTAGCTGGTGTCCACGCCAAGCAGGAAATCTGCAAAATCCAGCCCCGTCTCAGTGCCGGTGAAGCTGAAGCTGCCGTTGTCGTAGACGTCGGGGTGGGTGTTGATTTGGTCGGCGTGGAAGGTGGCGCCTGCGGTAAGGGTGTGGGTGTGCCAGGAGCGCGTGAGGTCGTCTGCGAGTTCAAAGATGTTCTCAGCCTGCTGGAGACCGGTGACGTCGGTGCCCACAGTGAGGCTGTTGAAGACGATGTTTTCGACCCCCTCAATCTGTGGAAGTCCAGGGACGATGCCCAGCGTACCGGGGCCGGTGACAAAACCCTGCTCGGCGAGCGTGACGCCCTGACCGCCGATGGGCTGCCCGACCGTGGCGGCGTTGCGCATGGCGCTCAGATGGGCCTGATTGACGGTGTTGGCACCAATTGCCGTGACCAGTGAGGCGGTGAGCAGTTCTGCCCTGCCTTGGTTTTTGGCAGCAAAACCCGGCACAGTGGCACCGCCCTGGCCGGTGGGGTAGGGGTTTGCCAGAGAGTACGTATCGAGAAATCCATACAGGGCAAGCGTGCCGGCGGGGGTTTGCGCGTCCAGCCGCAGCGCCTCCTTGTTATCCGCCACAGTTTCCGGCGCACTCGCTGTTGCAAAGGTGTCCGCGCCGCGATTTGGCATCGGCAGGTATCCAACCAGATGACGCGCCGGTGCTGCCCAGGCGCTCTGCGGAATTTGCCCGTCAGGAAAAACCTGCGCGTAGGGCTCGCCAACTGTCACCTGCCTACCCAGGCGGGAGCTTAGCGTCTGTGCCCAACTGGCCCCGCTGACGGTGCCGGCGAGTTGCGCAATGCGGTCACTCAGGTCGCCGGTACGCTCGGCCGCGCTGGGAACTGCGATGAGTCCGCTATCAACCCCCTCGGTCTCGCGCGTCCCCTGATAGTCGGCAAAGTAGAAGACCCGCTTGTGCAGGGCCGGCCCGCCAAGTGTTCCGCCAAATTGGTTCTGGTGGAACGGCGCCCGCTCCAGTGCAAAGTAGCTTCGCGCGTCCAGGGCGGTGTTGCGCAGATACTCGAAGGCGGAGCCGTGCAGGCGGTCGGCACCGCTCCTTGTGGTCACCTGAATCTGTCCGCCGGCCTGGTTGCCAATCTTGGCGTCAAAGCTGTCGGTCAGCACCTTCAGTTCGGCAATGGAATCCAGCGTGGGGACAATCGCAACGCCCATGTTCACGTCTTCCTGCACATTTGCGCCGTTCACCCGGAAGCCGTTTGCGGTCTCGCGCTGGCCACTCACGCTCAGCGCACCCACGTCGAGATCGCCGGAAGGTGGCGTGCTGGCCACCCCGCTCATGACCACCGCATTGGACTGGGCACTGCTCTGCGGAACAACGCCCGGACTGATGGCCAGCAGATCCGTGAAAGCCCGTCCGTTCAGTGGCACATCGGCCAGTTGGTGCTCACTGAGGGTCGTGCCGGCCTGTGTCTCCTGCGGGTCCACACTGACGACCGCAGCGGAGCCCTGGACGGTGACATTCTCTTCCACGCGCGCCACGGCAAGGGCGATCACACCCGCCGGACTGCCTCCAGTCACCGCCTCGGCAAAGGGCGCAAAGCCGGGGGCCTCCACCCGCAACGAGTATCTGCGCCCAGGCTCGGCAGGAAGGTGAAAGACGCCTGCATTGTCGGTCTCGGCGGCAGCAGGCGCACCCGGGCCCTCCGCTGGCTCAAGGACAACCCGCAGGTGTGCCACGGGAGCACCATGACCGTCCGTGACCGTTCCGCTGACCTCGATGGGAATACTCTGCGCCCACAGGGCACCGGGAAGGAGCAAGAGGAAGAAAACGGGAAGAAAAGAGAAACAAGAGCGACAGAAAGCGGGCATCCGAACCTCAACAAAAATTGAAAATGACAAAGACTTCATCTATCAACCCAATATACGACAGATTCAGTCCGAGTTCTCTTGCAATATGCGACTTTTTTTGTCCGATATTCTTCAAGGCTCAATCCGTCGTTGCGACGCAGCACCCGCTCTTCCGTCTTTGAGCCTGAGAACGCCCACTCTTCCCACGATGCGGAACGGCGCGCCGCATCGTGTGACAACTATCGCCTGCTGCAACCCCATATCGCCGATACCTTGAAGAGGAATCGCACCGCAGCCCCTGAGCCGGTGCGCTCAAAGGAGCCCACCATGGCCTACGTTGTCACCGATGCCTGCACCAAGGACTTTATCTGCGTCGCCGAGTGCGCCACTTTTGCCATTCATCCCACGGCGGATGAGCCGAAGGCCGGGGAAGTGAGCCAGGTTTACATCAACCCGGATGAGTGCATTGACTGCGGCAACTGCGCCACCATCTGCCCTTCCGGCGCCATCTTCGCCGCTGACGACCTCCCCGCCGACAAGGCGCACTTTGCGGCGATCAACGCCGAGTACATCAACTAAGTTTTCCCGCGGGCCGCAGCATGCGAAGGCGCGTGTTGCAGCCCAACTCAAGGCTCTGTCCCATCCCTCCCGGGTCAGACTCGCCGGCGTGGCACTCCCTTTGAGCTGCCGCGCCGGTTCTTTTTTGCGCGGTCTTCCACCGCCTTTGGCGCCACGCGGGTTCCCGCCCCGATGTGGCTGGGATATGCTCATGGTGAGCGGTTTGGGGGGTCCGCCTGCCCCGCCGCGACCTGACGATGATGCGACTCACAATCCCCCAAATGCAGCTTGCTGCGGCAGCCACCGGCTTCACGATTACCGTGGCGGCCGGGCTTTGGCTGTGGGTTCGCCAGCGCCCGACTGCGGACGAGATTGAGCGCCGACGCCGGATGATGCTGGTGACCTTTGGACGGCTGGTGGACGGGCTGCTGATTGATACGTTTGAGCTGCCGGATGCCGAGGGCCAGGCGCGGCAGATGCTGCTGTTTACGTACGCGATAGCCGGGGTCAGCTATGAGTGCTCGCAGGATATTACGACGCTGGTGGACGTGCTGGAACCGGGCAGCGTGAAGGTGGGCATGCCATGCTCGATCCGTTACCAGCCAGGCTCGCCGGAGAACAGCATCCTGGTTGCGGAGAACTGGAGCGGGCTGCGGGACCGGGTGAACGGCTGCCCGGACCAGCACGACAGCCGGGCCGCGCAGCGACGTGAGCCGGGCCGCCGGGCGCACGCCTGAGTCTTTCCCGCGCCAGCGCCCGGCCGACGGATCGCGTGCGGCATTCAATTCCCCCGCCGAAAAATCTCTCGCGTTCTTCCACACTTTGCCGACAAGCGACTTGAGGGGCCCTGATCGCCCCCCGCAAAGGACTTCTCCGGCATGATTTGGCTTTGGGACTTGTGTCTTCGCTGGTTTGGCAATCTTCCTCTCCGCACCAAGCTGCATATTTCTTTTGGATGGCTGTGTTTGTTTGCGACCGGGATAGCGGCGTATGCGTGGCTGCGGATGGACGCGGTGCGGCAGGCGCAGGTGCCCGAGGTCGCTGGAGAAACGGTGCATCAGGCCGGGCTGGTCATACTGGCTTCGGTGTTGTTTTTGTACTCCCTGAGCCTGGTGATGGCGTGGCGGCTGAATGCGATTGTGAGCATGCCGATCCAGCAGGCGTGCGGGCTCATGGAGCGCCTGGCAAACCGGGATTTGACGGTGGCCGCCAAGGTGAACTCGACCGACGAAGTGGGGAGGATGGCTGAGGCCTTCAACCTGACGACGCAGCACCTGAACGCGATGCTGGGGAGCTTGCGTGAATTTGTCGAGACGCTGTCACAGGCTGCGCAGGAGCTGTTTGAGGAGACCGAGGAGACGGCCCGGAACTGCGACCGGCAGTCGGATCTGGCGAATGGGATGGTGCAGTCTGCGGAACAACTGGTGCGGGCAAGCAGCCGGATTGCGGGCGATTCTGATGAGGCAGCCGGTGCCAGTCAGCAGTCTGCCAGTGCTGCGTCAGAAGGTGGCGCGGTGATGGACCACGCGGCGCAGACCATGGCGCAGATGGAGCAGTCGTCGACGGCGATTTCCGGCCATATGGATTTGCTGGATGACCGCGCGCGGGAGATTTCAAAGGCGGTGGTGGTGATTCGGGATATTTCGGAGAACACGAATTTGCTGGCCCTGAATGCGGCGATTGAAGCGGCGCGTGCGGGGGAGGAGGGCCGGGGGTTTGCGGTGGTTGCCGCCGAGGTGCGGCGGCTGGCGGAGCGGACGCGAGAAGCAACGGAGGAGATCAGCACCATGGTAGCCGGCATCCAGGCTGAGGCAGCCAGTACAACCTCGGCCGTGGAGGGGAGCCGGGCGGCGGTTGCCACAGGGCGCAATCGTACCCAGGATGCCCAGAGCATGCTGGCGGAGATTCTGGCCCGGACTACCCGGGCGCAGACGCTGGTTACTGGGGCGGCGAAAGAGGCGCGGGAACAGACGGCAATCAGCCGGGAGATTTCTGCGAGTGCGCAGCAGGTGTCAGAGCTGGCAGGGGCTACCCACCGTGCCGCTGACCTCGCCACGCGGAGCGGACGCCGCATAGCCGAGCTTTCGTCGCAACTGGACGAAATTGTCCACCAGTTCCGGCTTTGACCCGGTGCAAGTGAGATTTGGAGGCGTTGGGCCCGTACCGTACACTTTCCCCATGCACATGCACGCCCAGCCTGCCGGAAAGTCAAGTGCGCGGACCAGTCGCGTGCTATGGATTTCCATGGCTGCCACGCTGGCATATGTGGTGCTGACGTTTGTCGCCGGGTTGCGGGCGCACTCCCTCGCGCTACTGTCAGAAGCCGGACACAATGTTTCGGATTTTCTCGCCCTGGCGCTCTCCTTCGTCGCCGTCTGGTTCCAGACCCGCCCCGCCAACAGCCGCAAAACCTTCGGCTACCAGCGCGCCGGTGTCCTCGCCGCCTTCCTCAACGCCGGCACACTCGTCGTCATCTCCCTCTGGATCGCCATCGAAGCCATCCACCGCCTCAGTGCTCCCGTCGCCGTGCAGCCCCGCCTCATGATGATGGTCGCCGCCGCCGGCGTGCTCATGAACGGCATCATCGCAGCCCTGCTCTGGGGCGTCGCCAAAGACGTCAACCTCCGCTCCGCCTTCATCCACATGGCCGGCGATACGCTGTCAACGGCGGCAGTGATTGTCGGCGGATTTGTGATTCAGTTGACGGACCAGGTGTGGATTGACCCGGTGCTATCGCTGATTATTGCGGCGCTGATCTTGTGGAGCAGCGTGGGCATTGTGCGGGAGACGCTGAATATTCTGCTGGAAGGCGCGCCGCGCGGGATTCCCCTCGACCACATCCGCGAGGAAGTCACCGCAATCGAGGGCGTACTCGATGTCCACGACCTGCACGTTTGGAGCCTCGGTTCCAGCACCCACGCCCTCGCCTGCCACGTCACCATCGCTGATATTCCGCCATCAGAGAGCAACTGCATCCTGCTGCGCATCAATCATGTGCTGAAGGACCACTTCCACATTGTGCACACGACGGTGCAGTTTGAGCATGTCATTTGTGGCCCCTGTGACGGCTGCGTGGTTCCGATGGAAGAAATGACGGCTGGCGACAGCCACTCCCACGGCCACCATCATCACTAAGCAGGTGCTTTCCCTACCCTCTGGCGTGCTAACCTGACCTCCACCCGGAGGTCTTTTCTCTTGCGCCCATTTGTCCTCGCCCGCGTTCTGCTTGCCGCTCTTGTTCTGGCTCCCACATCGGTCTCAGTCGCGGCCCTGCAAACGCCGCCCACCGCCCCTGCGACCGTCCAACTCACCGCGCTGGCGGGCGAGTATACCCAGGCAACTGAACCGGACACACCCCTCAGCTTCTATGCCCGCGACGGCAAGCTGATTGTTGAGAGCGAGCGCAAGGTGCCCGCGGAGCTGAAGGCCGTTTCGGCAACGGAGTTCCAGGAAGAGAAGACCGTCTATCGCTTTGCCGTCTCGGAGGCGGGCGTGGCTGTCACGATGGTACGCGGCGAAGGCGACGAAACCCACCTCACCCGCACCGGCCCGGCCGTGCATCACATCTTCCACCATTACGAGCGCAAGGAGGCGATGATTCCCGCGCGGGATGGCGTGAAGCTGCATGTGGTGATTCTGACGCCGACCGATATTGCGGGGCCGTTGCCGATTCTTGTGCAGCGCACGCCCTATGGGGTGGAGGGGACGAGCGAAGCCAGCTTCTTTGGTGGCCGCCCGGAGCTGGCCCGCGAAGGGTATATCTATGTGGGCGCGGATATTCGCGGGCGGTACAAGTCGGAGGGGGAGTTTGTGATGTCTCGCCCCATGGCCGACCACAGCGACCCCAAGGCGATTGACGAAAGCACAGACACCTGGGACACGGTGGAGTGGCTGGTGAAGAACTTGCCCAACAACAACGGACGGGTGGGCTTTGTGGGGACGAGCTATCCCGGTTTTCTGGCGATGGCGGCGGGGATTGATCCCCACCCGGCGGTGAAAGCGATAAGCCCGCAGGCGCCGATGATTGACGTCTGGATGGGGGATGACTTCTTCCATAACGGCGCCTTTCGGCAGACCTACGGGTACGACTACGCATTGAGCATGGAAAGCAGCAAGGAAGATACCGAAGTGGACTACGGCAAGGATGCCGCAGGGAAGCCGATGGACGGGTATGACTACTTTCTGGCGCGGGGGAGCTTTGCCGAAGATGTGAAGCAGTCCGGCTCGCCGATGCTGCCGACGTGGCAGACCTTCCTGGACCATCCGGCGTATGACAGCGCGTGGAGCAGCCGCGGCGTCCAGCACCACCTCAACCAGGTCACCGTCCCCACGCTCTCCGTCGGCGGCTACTACGACCAGGAAGACATGTTCGGCCCCCAGATTGAGTACGCAAGCCTCGAGCCGCACGATGCGGCACACCAGAACTTCCTTGTCCTCGGCCCCTGGCGCCACGGCTCCTGGGGGTCGTCCTCGCGCCACCTCGGCGCGGTGCAGTACGGCGAGCCCATCGGCAAGGAGTTCCGCGCCCACATTGAAGCCAAATTCTTCGCCCACTACCTCAAGGACGCCCCCGGCACCAACCCCTCCGGCTTCGATCTCGAAGACACCGCCAGCTTCCAGACCGGCTCCAACACCTGGAAGCGCTACCCCCACTTTCCCCCGCCAAACGCGACCGCAACTCCCTATTGCCTGGGCGGCAACCGCCAACTGGCTGCAGGGCTCACCTGCGCAGCCGGGTCGGTGAGCTATGTTTCCAACCCGGCAAACCCGGTGCCGTACCGACATCGCCCAATCCAGCCCACGTACGGGGACGGCTCGCAGTGGTTCAACTGGCTCACGGAAGACCAGCGCTTCGTCGCCGACCGGCCCGACGTGGTCACCTTCCGCCTGCCGACGCTGACCAGCGATCTCACCCTCACCGGCGAGGTCATCGCCGACCTCTACGCCAGCACCACTGGCTCCGACTCCGATTTCATCGTCAAGCTCATCGACCAGTTCCCCGACAACGACCCCGACTCCACCATGCGTGGTTACCAGCTCCCCATCAACATGGAAATCTTCCGCGGCCGCTATCACTCCAGCTTCACCAACCCCACCGCCCTCAAGCCCGGCGAAATCAACGAGTTCCGCTGGAGCCTGCATGATGTGGACCACGACTTCAAGGCGGGGCACACGTTGCTGGTGCAGGTGCAGAGCACGTGGTTCCCGCTGTATGACCGGAATCCGCAGAGCTTTGTGCCGAACATCATGACGGCAAAGCCGGCGGAGTACAAGCCGGCGACGATTTCAATTGTGCAGGACGCGAAGCACCCGTCGGCGGTGATTTTGCCGGTGGTGAAATAGAGCTCAATCAACGGAATTGACACATAATACGTGCACACATATTATGTGGACATGAACATCACTCTCTCCATTGACGAAAAGCTGGCCGAGCGCGCTCGCCACAAAGCTGCCGTCCTCGGAAAGAGCCTCAACGAGTACATCCGGGAATCGCTGCAGAAGCTCGCCGGCGACGATGAGATGGAGGCTCGCATCGCTCGCTTCCACGCGCTCTCCGGCACTGGCAACTCCATGGGGTGGAAGTTCAACCGCGATGAGCTCCATGAGCGCTAGCATCTGGGGGCGGGTCTTCTTTGACAGCAACGTCCTTATCTATTCAGACGATGCCGCCAGCCCCGCCAAACAGCATATGGCCCGTGACCTGATCGCACATCACCTGCGCCGTGGAACCGGATACCTCAGCCTTCAGGTACTCCAGGAGTACTTTGTGAACGCTACCCGCAAGCACGGGGTACAGGCTCACGTTGCCCGCGAAAAGGTTGAGATCTTCGGCGCAATGAACGTCGTTATCCCCGACACGCGCGACATTCTCGCTGCAATCGATCTGCACCGCCTCCATCGCTTTTCTTTCTGGGACGCCATGATCTTCCGAGCCGTCCAGCAGTCCGGCTGCAGTGTATTGCTTTCTGAGGACCTGCAACATGGCCAGATTGCTGACGGGATTGCAATCGTTAATCCGTTTTTGGATTAAACTGAGTATGTCCATGCGCATCCACCAGCCAGTCCCGGCTCTCCTTTAGCGGCCCCCGCCGCCGAATTCCCCTGCGCCCGACACCCTTTCCTCAGCATCCAATCTCCTGAACCAGAAGAATTGACCCCGCCGGTTGTGCGATGTTCGCCTCGGTGCCGCGTCAGAATTGCGAGTTTTGAACCATGTTTGACCGTTTGCAGCAGATGGAAGACCGCTACATTGAACTGGGCGACCAGCTTGCCCTGCCCGAGATCCAGAACGACCGCGAGGCCTATCACAAGGTCTCAAAAGCCCATCGCGACCTGGAAGAGTCGATTGAAAAGTTCCGCACCTACAAGCAGGTGAAGGTGGGCCTCGAGGACGCGCGGCTGATGCTGGCCGAAACCGACCCCGACATCCAGGCCATGGCCGAAGAAGAAGTCGCCACACTGGAGCCCCGCCTCGAACAGCTCGAAAACGAACTCCGCATCATGCTCCTGCCCAAGGATCCAAACGACGAGAAAAACGTCATTCTGGAAATCCGCGCCGGCACCGGTGGCGACGAGGCCTCGCTGTTTGTCGCCGAGGTCTTCCGCATGTATCAGCGATTTGCAGAACAGCATCGCTGGAAGATTGAAGTCATGTCGGAGTCGGAGTCCTCCGTCGGCGGGCTGAAGGAAGTCATCGCCCTCATCGAAGGTGAGCGCGTCTACTCCCAAATGAAGTACGAGTCCGGCGTCCATCGTGTCCAGCGCGTCCCCGCTACGGAAACCCAGGGCCGCGTCCACACCTCCGCCATCACCGTGGCCGTTCTCCCGGAAGCCGAGGAAGTGGACGTCAAAGTCGAAGCCAAGGACCTCCGCGTCGACACCTTCTGCTCCTCCGGCCCCGGCGGACAGTCCGTCAACACCACCTACTCGGCCATCCGCATCACCCACATCCCAACCAACACAGTGGTCAGTTGCCAGGACGAAAAGTCGCAGATCAAGAACCGTGAGAAAGCCATGCGCGTGCTCCGCAGCCGCCTGTACGAAGTGGAGATGCAGAAGCAGCACGACGCGCTGGCCAAGGAGCGCAAGCAGCAGGTCGGCACAGGCGACCGCAGCGAGAAGATTCGGACGTACAACTTCCCGCAGAACCGCCTGACCGACCACCGCATCGGCCTCACCCTGCACCAGCTTGACCTCATCATGGAAGGTCGCCTGCAGTCGATTGTGGATGCGCTGATTGCCGATGACCAGGCCGAGCAGTTGAAGGCCGGCACGACGCAAGCGGCGTAATGGCGATGACCCTGCGCGAGTTGCTTCGCCGATGGGAAGAGGCCCTGGTGCAGGGCCCGCACCCGGAGCGCGCGCGGCGGGATGCGGAGACGCTGCTGTTGCACGCGATGGGGAAAACGCGGGCGTGGCTGCTGGGCCATTATGCGGACGAGGCTGCGGACGAGGCTGGGCTTGCGACCCTGCTGCTGCGCCGGTTGCGCGGCGAGCCAATTCAGTACATTACGGGGCAGACGGAGTTTTACGGACTGCCTTTCCGCGTGGCACCGGGGGTGCTGATTCCCCGGCCGGAGACCGAGCACCTGGTGGAAGAGGCCCTCCGTCTCGCCGCCAATCTCCCCACCCCCAATATCCTCGACATCGGCACCGGCTCCGGCGCCATCTCCGTCGCCCTTGCCCACGCTCTGCCCCAGGCCAGCGTGACAACGGTGGATATTTCGCCGGATGCGATTGCGATGGCGCGGGAGAATGCTGCGCTGAATGGAGTTGAGGATCGCATCCGCTTTCTAGAGGGGGATTTGCTGGGGCCAGTTGCGGGAATGCGGTTTGAGCTGGTGCTTTCAAACCCGCCGTATGTTCCGCTGGAGGATTTGGCGACGCTGGCGGCGGAGGTGCGGGAGCATGAGCCGCACTCGGCGCTGTTTGCCGGGAGGGACGGGCTGGAGATTTACCGGCGGCTGATTCCGGCGGCGCGGGAGCATCTGGTGGCAGGAGGGTGGCTGCTGCTGGAAATTGGCTACGGCCAGCAGCCCGCCCTGCACTCCCTCCTCGAAGTCAGCGGCTACGCCCAAATCCACTTCCTGCCCGACTACCAGGGCATCCCCCGCGTCGCTTGCGCGCAACCCAACTAAACCGCTTTTGCTGCTCCCGCCCCCGGCGCACTCCCGCACCCAAATCCGGTAAACTTTTCCCGAAAGGAATTCCCTCCCATGCTTGCTTCCAAAGGTTACGCCGCTACCAGCCCGACCACTCCACTTGCGCCCCACGACTTTGAGCGCCGCAACCCCGGGCCAACGGAAATCGCGATTGAAATTCTCTACTGCGGCGTCTGCCACAGCGACCTCCACATGGCCCGCAACGAGTGGGGACAGTCCACATACCCCCTCGTCCCCGGCCACGAAATCGTCGGCCGCGTCACCGCCACCGGCCCCGCCGTCACCAAGTTCCGCCGCGGAGAAATCGCCGCAGTCGGCGTCATCGTCGACTCCTGCCGCCACTGCCCGCCCTGCTCTATCGGCGAGGAGCACTTCTGCCACCAGGGCGCGACCCTCACCTACGGCGCCAAAGACCGCGTGGACGGCACCACCACCATGGGCGGCTATGCCAGCACCTATGTCGTCGACGAGCGCTTCGCCCACACCGTACCCATCGCCCTCGACCTGCCCGCTGTCGCCCCGCTCCTCTGCGCCGGCATCACCACCTACTCACCCCCTCCGCCACTGGAACGTCGGCCCCGGCATGAAGGTCGGCATCATCGGCCTCGGCGGCCTCGGCCACATGGGCCTCAAGTTTGCCCACGCCTTCGGCGCACATACCGTACAGATCACCACTTCGCTCAAAAAGAAGGACGACGCCATCAAACTCGGCGCCGACGAAGTCATCCTCTCCACCGACCCCGAGCAGATGAAGGCCCACGCCAACACCTTCGACTTCATCCTCGACACCGCCTCCGCCCCCCACGCCCTCGAGCCCTACCTCAACCTCCTCAAGCAGGACGCGACGCTGTGCATGGTCGGCCTCCCGGAAGTTCCGCCGACGGTGAGCCCCTTCTCGCTGATTGGCAAGCGCATCTCCGTCGCAGGCTCCATGATCGGCGGCATGGTCGAAACCCAGGAAATGCTCGAATACTGCGGGCAGCAGGGCATCACCTCCGAAGTCGAAATCATCCCGATTTCCAAGGTCAACGAAGCCTTCGAACGTATGCTGAAGCAGGATGTAAAGTACCGCTTTGTCATCGACATGAGCACCCTGTAACGCACGCTCTCAACACGACAAAGAGGGCCAGCAAATGCGCTGGCCCTCTTTGTTTTCCACATGCTTCGTGGCTCCTCACGCCATCGCCTCCCGACCCATCGGCGTAAACGTCAGCTCATTCGAGTTCCGGTCCACATCAATCCGCACATGCGCCCCATGTTCGATATCGCCGTTGAGGATGCGGATGGCCAGCGGATCCTGGATCATCCGCTGCAACGCGCGCTTCAGCGGCCGCGCACCGTAGGCGGCATCTGACCCGGTAATCAGAATCAGCTGCTTTGCCTGGTCGGTGAGTTCGAGCGAAATCGCCCGGTCTTCCAGCAGCTTGCGCACCTCGTTCAACCGCATCTCCAGGATCTGGCCCATCTGCGCGGTGCCCAGCGGACGGAAGAGAATCAGGTCGTCCACACGGTTCAGGAACTCCGGCCGGAAGTGGCCCCGCACCACGCGGAACACCTCCGCCTCGGCCGCCTCAAAGTCGTGCTCGCTCTTCAGCACCTCCGGCGTCAGGAACGCCGCGCCCAGGTTGCTCGTCATGATCAGCACCGTGTTTTTGAAGTCCACGGTCCTGCCTTTGGCGTCGGTCAGCCGGCCATCGTCCATCACCTGCAGCAACACGTTGAAAACATCCGGATGCGCCTTCTCAATTTCGTCGAAGAGGACCACGGAATACGGCCGGCGACGAATGGCTTCGGTGAGTTGCCCGCCCTCGTCGTAACCCACATAGCCCGGGGGCGCGCCAATCAGCCGAGCCACGGCGTGCTTTTCCATGTACTCGCTCATGTCGATGCGCACCATCGCCTGCTCATCATCAAACAGGAACTCTGCCAGCGCCCGCGCCGTCTCCGTCTTGCCCACGCCCGTCGGGCCCAGAAAAATAAAGCTGCCAATCGGCCGCCGAGGATCGCTCAAGCCCGCCCGCGAACGCCGAATCGCGTTGGCGACAATCGTCAACGCGGCATCCTGGCCCACCACTCGCTCGCGCAGCCGGGTTTCCATGGTGACGAGCTTTTTGACCTCGCCTTCGAGCATCTTGCTGACGGGGATGCCGGTCCACTTGCTCACAATGCCGGCAATATCTTCCTCGTCCACTTCCTCCTTCAGCAGCCGCACGCGGCCGCCCATGGACTCCTCCGCGCTCAGCCTTTTCAGCTCAGTTTCAGCCCGCGGCAGCTCGCCGTACTGGATTTGCGCACTGCGTTCCAGATTCCCCTTGCGCGTCTGCTGCTCGGCCTCAAAACGCAGGGCTTCCATGCGCTTTTTGAGGTCGCTGATCTTGGTGATGGCCTCGCGCTCCTGCGTCCATCGCGCGCGTAAACCAGTAATCTTCTCCTTCAGCTCGCCCAGTTCGCGCTCGATGTCCGCCAGGCGGGCCTTGCTGTTGGCATCGGTTTCGCGCTTGAGGGCGGCGCGCTCAATCTCGAGACTCGTCGCCTCGCGCTCAAGCTGGTCGACCTCCGTCGGAACCGAGCCAATCTGGATGGCCAGCGACGCCGCCGCCTCATCCACCAGGTCAATCGCCTTGTCCGGCAAAAAGCGGTCAGAGATGTACCGATGCGACAGCGTTGCCGCAGCCACAATCGCACTGTCCTTGATGCGCACATTATGGTGCGCCTCATAGCGCTCGCGCAGCCCGCGCAATATCGCCACTGTGTCTTCCACGTTCGGCTCGCCGACAAAGACAATCTGGAATCGCCGCTCCAGCGCCGCATCCTTTTCGATGTACTTGCGGTATTCGTTCAGCGTCGTCGCGCCGATGGCCCGCAGCTCTCCCCGCGCCAGCGCAGGCTTCAGCATGTTGCTCGCGTCAATCGCGCCCTCAGCCGCGCCCGCGCCCACCAGCGTATGCAGTTCATCGATAAAGAGAATGATCTGGCCGTTGGCCTCGTCGATTTCGCGCAGAACGGCCTTTAGCCGGTCCTCAAACTCGCCGCGAAACTTTGCTCCGGCCAGCATTGAACCCAAATCCAGGGACACCACCCGCTTGCTGCGCAACGCATCCGGCACGTCACCCTGCACAATCCGTCGTGCCAGACCTTCGACGATGGCGGTTTTGCCCACTCCAGGCTCACCAATCAGCACCGGATTGTTCTTGGTGCGGCGGCTCAACACCTGGATCACCCGGCGAATCTCTTCATCCCGCCCAATCACCGGGTCCAGCTTGCCCTTCCGCGCAAGCTCCGTCAGGTCCTTGGCGTATTTTTCCAGCGCCTGGAATTTGCCCTCGGGGTTCTGGTCGACAACGCGCTGGTTGCCGCGCACGGCGGTGAGCGCCTTGAGGATGGCCTCGTGGGTTGCGCCCATGGCGAGCAGAGCGTCCACGGCGGGGTCGCCCTTCTGCTCACTCAGGCCGAGCAGGAGGTGTTCGGTGGAGATGTACTCGTCTTTGAAGTTGGCGGCCTCGCGGAAGGCTCCCTCGACTGCCTTGTTGAGCGTGCGAGAGAGGCCGGGCTGAGCCGCGCCACCCTGCACCTTGGGCAGTTTGGCTTCGATCGTGTGCAACTCTGCTTCCAGCCGCTCCATGGGAAGGCCGATGCGCGCCAGCACCGGCGGAATCACTCCCTCGCGGTCGCCCACCAGGCTCAGAAGCAGATGCACGGGCATGACCTCGGGATTGCCGAGCTCCCCCGCCTGTGCGACCGCCTGCTGCATTGCTTCCTGCGATTTGACTGTCAACTTTTCCCAACGAATCGCCATGATTCCACCTCACCACCGGCTGCTGGCCGGCGCAATCTTGCTTTGCCCAAAATGCTGGCGTATCCAAAAACAAATGCCGGGACGGGATAATTCCCTTCCCGGCACTCGATTCTACCGCTGCTGCACCTGGCCGGTTGCCCTGTTTCACGCAGCCACGTTGATCTTGATCTGCTTCGGCTGCGCCGAGGCCTTCTTCTTCAGCTCCAGCTTCAGCACGCCGGCCTGGTAGCTGGCGCCGACATTCTCAGTGTCCACCGTGGTGGGCAGCGTAAACGAGCGGAAGAAGCTGCCGTAGCGTCGCTCGATGCGATGGAAGTTCTCTTCCTTTTCCTCGGCTTCAAACTTGCGTTCGCCGCGCACGGTCAGCGTCTGGTTTTCGATGCGCACATCCACATCCTCTTCCCGGACGCCGGGGAGTTCAAGCTTGAGCACGACCTTTTCGCCGTTCTCGTAGATGTCGACCGCAGGCACAAAGCTGGCGGCGGTTACGTTCTCACTGTCATTGCTGAGGCCGGCAAAATCCTGGAACAGGCTGTTCACGCGATTCTGCAGAGCGCTCATGTCACGAATCGGGTACCAACGGGTGAGTGTCATTTTCATGTTCCTCCGTACTGATTTCCTAGAGTGTGTTTTTTGGGGCCCGGCTGCTGGAGCCCAAGCCGCTCACATCATCTGATGGAAATATAGCACAAATGATTCATAAAAGATGAGTGTTCTACGCTCACATTTTAGAGAATTCTGTAATCCATAAAGGAATCAAGGACTTGCAGGCATGCAAACGCAAAAAGGCTGGGAGCCTGGTGGCTCCCAGCCCAATTTTTCCCCGGAAGACTGCCCGCGCAGCCTTAAGAACCGTGTGGAATCTGCCAGAGTGGACGGTTAGAGTGCGGCCAACGCCGTTGCCTGGTCAGAGGACAGCGTGGCGTATTTGGTAATGCCGACCATCGTGAAAACTTTCTGGAAGTGAGGCGAGAGGCCGAAGACGCTGACCTTCTGGCCGCCGTTTGCCGCTTCCATCATGACCTGGATGACGAGGGCGATGCCGCTGGAGTTGATGTACTCCACCTTGGTGAAGTCCAGAAGAATGGTCTTCACGGTTTCTTTGGAGAGGCCCTGGTAAGCACCGACGACGGCGTCCTTGGAGGTGCTGGAGATGTCGCCCTCAAAACGGAGGACCGTCACCGACTTGCCGCTTGGCGAGGTAAGCTGTTCAATCTTGGATTTGGTATCGGTCTGCACTGGTTATCTTTCTCCCTGGATTCGGGGGTTCAAACTGCGGGGAAGTTTTGTTGGCTCGCACGCATGATCGAGCGGGTTCACACCGTCTCAGGCTCTTTATCGAGCCGGACGACAAGCCGCACATAGCTGGCTTTGCCATTGATTCCGGCTACCCATTCTGCTTCATCCACGAGAGCCTGGATGAGGAACATCCCCATACCGCGCGGATCTTCTTCCCCATGCATCTTGCGGTCAATATCCGGCTTTTCGGGTGCTTTCTGAATGCCCTTGCCGTCATCCATCACTTTCACTTCGAGTTCGTCGGTTCCGGCTGAGAGGACGACTCCAACGCTGAGGCGGTCGTTGAGGCGGTTGCCGTGCTCAATTGCGTTGATGCAGGCCTCTGCGACTGCGGTTTTCAGGTCTTCGATGCGGTCTTCCCGGAAGCCCATCAGCTTTGCGACGGAGGCAGCGGTCTGCATTGCCACCTTTTCAAAGCCCATACGCGAGGGCAGCCTCACCTCTACCGTTGTGCTGCGCGTTGACGTCATGCCACACCCCTCGCCGCTTCCTGCCCCTTTGCTTCCGCTGGCAGATGGCATAGAGCCAGAGCTGTCATGTCGTCTGCCTGGGCTCCGCCGCCGGAGAAACCGTGGATCGCCGTCCACAGTGCTTCGAGAATACCATCGGCTTTGTTCTCTGGGACACGGGAAAATTCATCCATCAGGCGATCCTCACCATATTCTTCATCATCCTCACGGAAGACCTCGGTTAAACCGTCTGTATAGAACAGGAGACGGCTGCCTTTGGGGAAGGCGAGGCGCTCGTAATCATAGGTCATACCGGGCACCAGACCGAGGGGAGTGCCGGCGGCCGAGATGCGGTGTTGGGTGCCGTCCGGGGTAATCACAAATCCCGGATTGTGCCCGGCATTCACGATCTCCACTTCGCCGCGTCTCGCGTCCAGCCTGAGGAAGATCGCCGTCACATACCGTCGGCGGGCTTCTTCGCCCTCCTGCCAGTGGTGCTGGTTCATGCGGGTGGCAAGGATATCGAGCGAGATGCCGGTCACAGCCATGGCGCGGAAGGCGGCGCGGAAACTCGTCGCCATAATCGCCGAGGCCAGTCCCTTCCCCGCCACATCGGCCACCGCCATAATGGTGCCTCCCTCGGCGAGGGGGATGATATCGACGTAGTCGCCGCCGACTTCGTAGCAGGTTTCCGAACGGACAGCGATGCTGAAGCCGGGCAGATTGGGCATCTTCGCCGGAATCAGGGATTGCTGGATGTTGCGGGCCGCATCGAGATCCTGCTGGACGCGTGCCCACTGCAGGTTGCGCTCGTGGTTGCGGGCGTTTTCGAGTGCCACGGCGGCCTGCAGCGCCAAGCCTTCGAGGAAGTCTGCCTCATAGAGGGTAAGTGCCCGGGCCGCGGGGGTGGAGACGACCAGGTCGGTCATCTTCTTGTTGTCGCGGTCGAGGAGCGGGTAGTGGTAGATGCCTAGCCGGTCGCCGGCGCGCGCGGTCGGTGGTTCGCCGTAGCTCAGGTCAGTGCCGGGGAATGCGGCGCCTTCCATCTCCAGCTCGCGGACGACGATTTTCAGGACCGTCATCAGCACTTCGGATTCGCGGATGGTCGCATGAACCTGCCGCGAAACTTCCAGCAGAGCCTGCAGGCGCGCCACCTGGGTTTGCAGACCAATCGTCTCCGACGGGCTGCTGTCTACCGGTATCAGGGGTATACCGTCTGTCATTGCTGGTGAACCTCCGCGGGCGAGAGCAGAACCGCCGGTTTGACGAGTGTACCTTAAGCGAACTTTGGCGCCCCGAAAGGCGCCAAAGTTGTTGGATGGTTGGGGGAAGGCGGTTAGGCCGCCCGCCTCTGCTTTGAGCCCCAGATGCCGTAGTAGGCGATGTAGAGGTAGCAAACCATGGGGACGATGAAGGCGTGCTGAAGGTCGGTTTTGTCGGCGACTGCTCCGGCAATCGCGGGGACAATTGCGCCACCCACAACGGCTGTCATGATGAGTCCCGAACCCTTGCTCGTCATTGGCCCCAGACCGGCGACGCCGAGAGCAAAGATGTTGGGGAACATGATGGAGTTGAAGAAGCCGCACAGCACGATTCCGATGATGGCGATGTGTCCACTCGTGAGCATGGACATGACGACAAAAAAGGCAGCGGCGAAGCCAAAGAGGCCAAGGAGCTTTCCGGCCTGGATTTTGGTCAGCATCCAGGAGCCAAGCAGGCGACCGATGAGTGCGCCAAACCAGTAACCCGAGACGAGCACAGATGCGATGCTCACGGCGGTCCATGGACCGAGGGAGTTGGTGACGAATTCGCCGAAGCCGCCGAGGCCAGAGAAGTACGTGGCGATTTTGGCTGCGACTTCTGCATTGATGCCCTGGGTCTGGAAGAAGTTGAAGCTGACCGAGCCGAGGTAGACCTCAACACCGACGTAGCAGAAGATCCCGAGCGCGGCGAGGACGGTGTGCCGGTAAGACCAGATGCTGCGGTTCAGAACTTCGTCGCCTTCCGTGCCAGGGCGGAATTCCTTGGTAGCGGAAACATGGGGCAAGCTGAGGAACATGACGGTGATGCCGAGAATCAGCAAGGCACCGGCAATGGCGATATAAGGTCCGCGGACGGTTTCTGCAATGGCAGCCGGGGAGGCGGTGGCAGCGGCATCCTTCAGGATGAAGTGGCCGGCGACGATCGGGGCCAGCGTGCCACCGACGGAATTCAGGGCCTGCGCCAGAGTGAGGCGGGCAGGAGCGGAGTGCTCAGGGCCAAGGATCGTAACGTATGGATTTGCAGCGGTCTGCAGGGCGGTCACGCCCGCACCCACAACGAAAATCGCCACCAGGAACAGCGGGAAATTGACCAGCTTGGCCGCTGGAACAAAGAGCAGACACCCCACGGTCTGGATAAAGAGCGCGACGACCATGGTCTTTTTGTACCCGATGGTCTCAATCAGCTTTGAGGTGGGAGAGGCGAAGACAAAGTAGGCGAGGAAGAATGCCGACACAACCAGCATGGCCCAGCCATAGGGGAGGTCGAAAATCTTCTTCAGATGCGGAACCAGTGCCATATTCAGGTTGGTAATAAACCCGAAGATGAAAAACAACGCCGCAACCGTAATAAACGGGCCGGTGTAGCTTGGCGCGTTGGGCGCAACCGTGGTGGATTTCGTTGCCATACTCTCTTGCTTCTCCACTTCCTCAAACAAATTCTGGCCATACAGGCAACCGATTGACTCGCAGACAGGGCTTTGCGCTCGGTTCAGCGTGAAATCGGGATATCAAACGGCTGCACACAACACTATACGGCATCCCCCACTTCGGGGAAGTGCCACCCTCTAGGGGGTCCCAGCGCCGTAATCCGCTGTCCCCTTCGCGCTGGTTTCGCATATTCTCAAAGGAGAGCAATTTGCAGGGGGTTCCGTGGCGCTCGATCCATTCAAAAACGCGCGTTTGCGCAAAATCATCACCGCACTCGAAGGCAACTGGCAGGCCGAGATGGAGGGCTACTCCACGTACAAGGCCCTGGCCGACCGCGAAACCGACCTGGTTCGTGCGCAGGTGCTGCGCCACCTGGCCCAGGCGGAACTGGACCATGCGGCGCTTTGGTCGAGCAGGCTGAAGGAGCTGGGCGCCGCTGACCCGGTGTATAAGGGCAACGTGCATGGCGATGCCGACTCCCTGGCGAACCGGGCGGGTGGCCCGCTGATGGCACTGCGGCGGCTGGAGATTGAGGAGAGCCGCCACATCGCTACCTATGGGTCGCAACTGAAGGAGCTGGGCGACGAAGGCTCCATCGCCATCCTCAACCACGTCATTGAGGACGAAAAGCTGCACTACCGCGAACTCGGCTCGCTGCTCCGCGGGTCCACACATTTGACGGGAGCGCAGCAGCCAGTAGTCAATGCCCACGGCCTGCTGGAGGAGATGCTGGCCAAGCGCGACCAGGGCACGCCGCAGGTGGGCAGTTGGATTGGCGACGCCGTCTACGGCGTCAACGACGGCCTCGGCGCCATCTTCGGCATCGTCTCCGGCGTCTCCGGCGCCACCGCCGGTAACGGTCACTATGTATTGCTGGCCGGCATCGCCGGCATGATCGCAAGCGCCCTCTCCATGGGCTCCGGCGCATACCTGGCGGCCAAGAGCGAACGCGAAATCTTTGAGGCTGACCTGCACCGCGAACGCCGGGCTGTGGAGATGAATCCATCGGAGGCGCGCGAGCTGCTGGCGCTGTACTACCAGGTGAAGGGGCTGCCGGAAGAGGATTCGCACCGGGTGGTGGAGCACATTGCCAGCGACCCGGAGCAGTTGCTGAAGGCGATTGTGGCAGAGCGGCTGGATACGACCGAGGAAGGGCTGAAGGTGCCGTGGGTTTCCGCGGTCAGCGGGATGCTTTCGACGGCGGTCGGCGCGACTATCCCGATTATTCCGTTCTTCTTTATGAGCGGGACAAACGCGATTGTTGCGGCGGCGGCGGTTTCGCTGATTGCGCACTTTGCGGTGGGCGCGGCCAAGTCACTGATTACTGTGCGGAGCTGGTTTGCCAGCGGCATGGAGATGACGGTGGTGGGTGCCGTTGAAGGCATCGTGACCTACGGCATCGGGCTTTGGCTGGGAACGCTGGGGGCGTAACGGGCGGCTCGAGCAATCCGAAACAGAAAGGGCACTCCGCAGGTTGGGGTGCCCTTTCTGTTGCCTGGAGACTGGCAGAGGGAAGGTGCCGGATGCCAGCGGTTCCGTCCCCCTGATACGATGGACGCGCCCACTTCAATCCCCAGGGAGACCCCATGCTGAAGCGATTTGCCACCTTGTTTTTGCTGCTGACTGTGACTGCCGCGCTGCCGTTTGCCACCGCACAAACTCCGCTCGGCATCAGCGTTGAGCGCAACGTTACCATGAAGACGCGGGACGGGGTGACACTGCGCGCGGATGTCTACCGGCCCGCCGGTGAGGGAAGCTACCCGGTGCTGCTGCAGCGGACTCCCTATGACAAGACCAACGGGACCGAGTTTGCCTATCGCGCCGTCGCTCGCGGATTCATGGTCGTCGTCCAGGATGTGCGCGGGCGGTACACCTCCGACGGCGAGTTCTACACCTTCCGCAACGAGATCAATGACGGCTACGACACAGTGGAGTGGGCCTCGGTGCTGCCCCACTCGAACGGCAAGGTGGGCATGTTTGGCGGCTCGTATGTGGGCGCGACGCAGATGCTGGCGGCGATTTCCCATCCACCGCACCTGGCCGGCATTTGCCCCGTAGTCACGGCGAGCAACTATCACGAGAACTGGACCTGGCAGGGCGGGGCCTTTGCGCAGTGGTTTAACCAGAGCTGGACGGCAGGGCTCGCGCAAGACACAATGCGGCGGCGGGTGCAGGCGGTGACCAATGCAGCTGAGGGAGATAAAACTCTCCCGCTCACCCAGTTCCCGCTCTTCAACAGCAGCACCACACTCAACGACCCCAAGCTCAGCCTGGATATTGCCCCCTACTACCTCGACTGGCTGGCCCACCCCACCTATGACAGCTACTGGCAGCAGTTGGCGATTGAGGCCGACTACTCCCGCATCCAGGTTCCCGCCCTCCACATCGCCGCCTGGTACGACCTCTTCCAGTCCGGCTCCCTGAAGAATTACATGGGCCTCCGCGACCACGCCGGCAATGCCGAGGCGCGGCAAAACCAGCGCCTCATGGTCATCGTCGGCGGCCACGCCGGCAACGGGCCGAAGATCGGAACCGTGGACTTCGGGCCCGAATCAAACTTTGACGAGAACGGCACCACCCTCGACTGGTATGAGTATCTGCTGCTGGGCAAGCAGAACCAGTTTGCGGATGCCGCCCACCCCGTCCGCATCTTCGTGATGGGCGAAAATCACTATCGCAGTGAGGCCGCCTGGCCGCTGGCCCGCGCCAAGGCAACGCCGTACCGGATTGGCTCCGCAGGCCACGCGAATACGGCCGGCGGCGACGGCGTCCTCTCTGCCGACATCACCCACCCCATCGGCGCCCTGCCAGACACCTTCACCTACGACCCCGCCAACCCCGTTCCCACCACCGGCGGCCCCCTCTGCTGCGACGGCTTCCACGAGCCCGGCGGTCCCCTCGACCAGACCCCCGTCGAAGCGCGCCCCGATGTCCTCGTCTACTCCACCCCCGCCCTTGAAGCCGACATGGAAGTGACCGGGCCCGTCACGCTCGACCTCTTCGCCTCCACCTCCGCCGCCGACACTGACTTCACCGCCAAGCTCGTCGACGTCTGGCCCAACGGCTATGTGCAGAACCTCACCGAAGGCATCCTCCGGGCGAAGTATCGCAGCGGAACGCTGGCCGCGCCCCAGCCGATTACCCCCGGCCAGCCCCTCGAATACACCATCGACCTCTGGTCCACCAGCAACGTCTTCCGCAAGGGCCACAAAATCCGCCTCGAAGTCTCAAGCTCAAACTTCCCCCGCTTTGACAGGAACCTGAACAATGGGTTGAACCCGGGGGATGCCGGCGCGACGACGTTTGTGACGGCGACGACGACGATTTACCACGATTCCAAGCACCCGAGCACGCTGGTGCTGCCGGTGGTGCCGCGGTAGAGCTAACTTCGAACAGAAAACGGACTGCACTATTTTTAGTGCAGCCCATTTTGTTTTAGCGGTGAGCTAGCCCGCATTTCTCACCACAGCTTGCCGACTGTGATCACCAGGCATTTTTTAGCGAGACCATCGAGGTGTAGTCATCATTTCCCATCGAGTGTCTGGTTCTGAGAGTTTGGTTTCCTCTTGTTGGTGTGCTGGAAC
>CAIVDV010000060.1 GCA_903904755.1 uncultured Acidobacteriaceae bacterium
CTGTCATGTGAAAGGCCTCTGTCTGGGTGTAAAAACTACTTCTAGACAAAGCAGTTATGACACACATTCGAAGGCCTTTCCAGCTTTTTTTGAATATTTCTATATCTCGATACTGACGCTATGGTGAGAAATGCGGGCTAACCCTCACGGGAGGCGTCGGGATTCCCGCCGCCTCCCCGCTAACTTGCTGACTCGCTATCGCGGCGAAGCCGCAGCTAACTTGCTGCTTTTGTTCCTTCCCCCTTGAATCCCCGCCCATTCCCTGCGACACTTTCCCTCATCACCTCGCACAGCCGGGCCAACCCCCGTCTGCCCGCTTCCCCCAATCTGTGCCAAATCCTGACCCTGAGGCTGCCACAATGAGTTTGCCCCTTCCGTCCCTCCGTCGCCGTACACCCTTCCTCCTCCTCCTGGCAGTCCTCCTCCCCGCCCTCCTTCCCGCCCAGCAGCCCGTCCCACCCTCGCTCTACAACGGCCTCAGCTATCGCCTCATCGGCCCCTTCCGTGGCGGCCGCTCCGTCGCTGTCACCGGCATCGCGGGTGACGGCGCCACCTTCTACTTCGGCTCCGTCGACGGCGGCATCTGGAAGACCACGAACGCCGGCGTCACCTGGACCCCCCTCTTCGACGGCCAGCCCGTCGCCTCCATCGGCGCGCTCGCTATCGCTCCCTCCAATCCCAAAATCCTCTACGCCGGCACCGGCGAGTCCGACATCCGCTCCAACCTCGCCTCCGGCAACGGCGTCTACCGCTCCTCCGACGGCGGCGCCACCTGGACCCACCTCGGCCTCGACGACACCCGCCAGATCTCCAAAATCGTCGTCGACTCCACCAATCCCAATACCGTCTACGCCGGCGCACTCGGCCACGCTTACGGCCCCAACCCCGACCGCGGCGTCTACAAGTCCACCGACGGCGGCGCAACCTGGACCCAGGTTCTCTTCAAAGGCCCGGACCTCGGGGTCGCCGATCTCGCCATCGCCGCCGCCAAGCCCAGCACCCTCTTCGCTTCGCTCTGGAACGCCCACCGTCCGCCGTGGTCCGTCTACGGCCCCCTGCTCGGCTCCGGTTCCGGCCTCTATCGCTCCACCGACTCCGGCGCAACCTGGCAGCCCGTCACCGGCAACGGTCTGCCCACCGGCCAGTGGGGACGCTCCGGCGTCGCCGTCTCTCCCGATGGCCAAACCGTCTACGCCCTCATCGAAGCCGCCAAATCCGGCCTCTACGTCTCCCACGACGGCGGCAATACCTGGGCCCTCGCCAACTCCGACCCCCGCCTCACCAGCCGCGCCTGGTACTTCTCCCGCATCACCGTTGACCCCTCTGACCCAAACACCATCTACATGCCCAACGTCGCCCTCATGGGCTCCAGCGATGGTGGCAAAACCGTCTCCGTCGTTCGCGGCGCGCCCGGTGGCGACGACTACCACGAGCTCTGGGTCGACCCCTCCAACGGCTCCCGCATGATTCTCGGCACCGACCAGGGCACTTCCATCTCCCTCGACCACGGCAAAACCTGGTCCAGTTGGTACAACCAGCCCACCGCCCAGCTCTACCACGTCACCACCGACGACCGCTTTCCCTACCTCGTCTACGGTGCCCAGCAGGACTCCGGCGCGGCCCTCGTCGCCTCCCGCTCCGACCATCAGGTCATCACTCCCCGCGACTGGTCCCCCTCCGGCGGCAGCGAGTCCGGCTACATCGCCGTCGACCCCAAAGACCCTGACATCCTCTACCTCTCTGGCGCATACGGCACCGTAGACCGCTTCGACCGCCGCCGCGCCCTCTCCCAGAACGTCTCCCCCTGGCCCGCGCCCATCTTCGGCTCAGAGATTTCCACCCGCCGCTACCGCGACCCCTGGACGCCCCCGCTCGTCTTCTCCCCCGTAGACAAATCCGCCCTCTACATGGGCACCCAGTACGTTCTCAAGACCACTGACGGTGGCCTCCACTGGGCCGAAATCTCCCCCGACCTCACCGGCGCAACCGTCAAAGCCGCCTCCAACTCCGGCAGCATCACCGACCCCGTCTCCGCCTCCCACGGCAACACCGTCACCAGCCCCGTCGCCGCCGAATCCACCACCCCAGGCAACGCCATCGCCCGCGGCTACGGCACCCTCTCCACGGTCGCCCCCTCCTACATCCAGGCCGACCTCATCTGGGCCGGGTCAGACACCGGCATCCTCTCCCTCACTCGCGACGGCGGCAAAACCTGGGCCAACGTCACCCCCGCCGGTCTTGCACCGTGGTCGCGCGTCTCCCTCATTGAGCCCTCCCACTTCAACCCCGCCGTCGCCTACGCCTCCATCGAGCGCCATCGCGCCGACGACCGCACTCCGCTCATATACCGCACCTCCGACTTCGGCCACTCCTGGCAGCTCATCGCCACCGGCATCCCCGCACCCGCCTTCGTCAACGCCGTCCGCGAAGACCCCGCCCACCCCGGCCTCCTCTTCGCCGGCACCGAATTCGGCCTCTACCTCTCCTTCTCCAACGGCGACCTCTGGCAGCCCCTCCAGCTCAACCTCCCCGTCACCAGCATCCGCGACCTCGTCATCCACGGCGACGATCTCGTCGTTGCCACCCACGGCCGATCCTTCTGGATACTCGACGACATCACCCCCCTCCGCCAGGCTGCCGAATACGCATCAGCATCCGCACCCATCCTCTACACCCCCCAGGCCACCTACCGCATCGATAACGACGGCTTCCCCGGCACCCCGCTCCCGCCTGAGGAGCCCACCGCCGCCAATCCCCCCTCCGGCGCGCTCATTGACTATGTCCTCCCAGCCGGCGTCCACAGCGTCGAGCTCAAGATCTACGGCGCTGGCCACAAGGTCCTCCGCCACTACTCCTCTGACTCCGAACCCGAATCCGACCACAGCACCGCGCCCATCGCCGACCGCTGGTTCCCCCCGCCACCCCACCTCTCCGCCGCTCCCGGCATGACCCGCTTCATCTGGAACCTCGCCGCCGGCTCCGCTGCGGAAACAGACTCCGACGACCCCGATGACGGCGAAGGCGACATCCCCCATGGCCCCAAGGTCGCCCCCGGCCACTACGACCTTGAGCTTGTCGTCGACGGCAAATCCCTGCCCACCGTCCCCCTCATCGTCTTCAAAGACCCCCGCTCCCCCGCCACCCAGGAGGAGCTCGACCAGCAGTTCACCACCGCCAGCCAGTACTTTGCTGAAACCATTGAGACCCGCCGCGCCCTGGCCGAAATCGCATCCGTCCAGCCCGCGCTCGACCACCTCCTCGCCGACGCCTCCCTCTCCGCAGCCCTCCACACCCAGGCCCAGTCCCTCCATGCCTCCATCGCCGCCACCCTCTCCGGCGACAAATCCCTCGGCCTCACCGCCGCCAACAGCGCCCTCACCGCGGCTCTCTCCGCCGTGGAAAGCTCTGACCGCCCCGCTCCCGCCCAGGTCCTTGAGCTTCACTCCCTCGTCAGCCCCGCCGCCACCGCCCGCGTCAAGCAGTGGCAGCAGCTCAAATCCGGCCCCATCGCCCAGCTCAACCAGCAGCTCAAGGCCGCCAGCCACCCCGCCATCGCCATTGACGAAATCGAAGAAGAGGTCGATACCGCCATTACCCGCTGAGCGGGCTGTTTTTGCTCTATGCTGTCTCTTTAGGAGTCATCCATGCGCCGCCTCGCCGCCCTCCTGGCCCTCGCCCTCAGCGCAACGCTAGCCTGCGCCCAAACCCCCACCGGCACCCTCCGCGGCACTGTGGCCGACCAGACCGGTGCCGTCATCGTCGGCGCGCGAGTCGAACTCCGCCAGCCCGAAACCTCCACCACCCGCATCACCACAAGCGACTCCCTCGGGGCCTACGTCTTCCCTAACCTCACCCCCGGCGACTGGCAGCTCCGTGTGACCTCCCAGGGATTTGTCCCAACCAGCCAATCCGTCGCTATCGCTGTCGCCTCAGTCCAGAACCTATCCGTCACCCTCAAGGTCGGCTCAGAGCAGGTCATCGACGAACTTGATGAGCCCTTTGCCCACAACCTTGCCACCCAGCGCATGGACTACGACACTCCCGTCCACCAGAGCATCGTCACCACCCAGGACCTCGCCACCCTCCCGCTCCCCGCCCGCAGCTTCGCCAACATCGCCTTCCTCGCTCCCGGCACTGAGCCCGTTGAGCCATCGGACCCAACCAAGGCCCGCATCACCGCCGTCTCCACCGGCGGCAGCTCCGGCCTCAACAACGAGCTCTCCGTCGACGGCGGCGACAACTCCGACGACTTCATCGGTGGCTTCCTCCAGAACTTCTCCCCCGATGCCATCAGCGAGTTCGCCATCCGCACCGCCCAGCAAGACGCGGACACCGGCGGCACCACCGCCGGCTCCATCGTCATCACCACCAAAGCCGGCACCAACACCCTCCACGGCTCGGCCGCCTTCTACGAGCGCGCCGCCCAGCTCAACGCCCGCTACCCCATCGAGAACCCCGCCCCCAACCCCAAGCAGCCCTTCAGCCGCCAAAACTACGTCGCCACCCTCGGCGGCCCCGTCATCCGCGAAAAGCTCTGGTACTTCGGCAGCTTTGAGGCCGTCCGCGAAAACGCCTCCATCGCTTACAGCCCCGCCAGCCTCACCCAGTTCAACGCCCTCGCCCAGCTCGCCGCAAGCGGCCTCATCCCCGGCGTCACCTCCATCCCCGTCCCCTCCACCGTTCCGGTCCCCTTCCGCGACTTCTTTGACTCCGCCCGCATCGACTGGTCCCCCTCCGACCGCTCCCGCTGGATGCTCCGCGGCGCAACCGATAGCTACACCACCCACAACGCCCTCGTCCAGCAGGCCACCCTCCCCTCCACCGGCCTGCTCACCCACAACAACTACTTCTCCGCCGTCCTCTCAAACAGCTACACCTTCTCCCCCCGCATCCTCGGCACCCTTGTCCTCAACGCCGGCGCGCTCCATCTCACCCAGTCCCGCAACGCCAACCTCGGCTTCGCCCTCGCCTTCCCCTTCAGCTCTACAGCGCTCACCGTCTCCGGCTTTGAGACATTCGGCGACAACCAGTTCGCCACCCCCATCACCTTCTTCCCCTCCCAGCGCGACCAGCAGAAGTACCAGCTCCGCTACGACCTTGACATTACCCAGGGCCGCCACAGCATCCGCACCGGCATCAACCTCATCCACGAGCCCGTCCTCGGCGGCACCTTCCCCTCCAACTCTGAAACCCTCTATCAGCTTCCCCAGAACCCATCCGACTACCTCACCGCCCCCGCCCAGTTCACCGCCGACCTCGCCGCCAACGCCACCTCCACCACCCTCGGCGGCGGCTTCAGCCAGAACGTCCAGCGCCTCGCCGCCTACGCGCAGGATTCCTGGCACCTCAACCCCGCCCTCACCCTCACCTACGGCCTCCGCTACTCCGCCACCTACGGCCTGCTCACCGGCTCCGGGCGCTCCCAGGCACAGAATCCCGGCGTCCTCACCCTCCAGGCCCTCAATATCCCTCTGGTCGCTAAGCCCGCCGCCGATAATCGCGCCCAGCTCGCCCCCCGCTTCGGCTTCGCCTGGTCTCCCGGCCGCAGCCAGCGCACCGTCCTCCGCGGCGGCTTCGGCATCTTCCTCAACGACCTGGCACAAACCGGCTGGGCCACCGCCCTCCAGGCCGTCAACACCGCCCCCGGCCCCTGCTCCGACCCCGCCGCCAACCCCACTGGCTCTGAGAACCTCGGCTGCGTCCCTGGCTCATCCGCTGGCGGCGCGGCCAGCATCATCGGCTCCGGCTACCGTACCCCCTACGCCATCCACATCACCGCCGGCATCCAGCAGGCCTTCTCCAGCCGCTGGCTCCTCACCGCCGACTACACCCACGAGCAGGGCAACCACGGATACCGCGCCTACTCCTACACCGGCGGTGTCAACCTCTTCACCCCCCTCCTCGCTGCTGACGACCCCGCCCAGGCCGATGTCGTCCCTGACGTCAACCTCTTCCGGTCCGACAATCGCTCCAGCTACAACGCCCTCATGCTCCACCTCCAGGGCGAAACCGGCCGCCTCTCCCTCGTCGCCAACTACACCTTCTCCAAAGCGCAAACCTGGGGCTGCGTCCTCGGCGAGCTCTTTGACTACGTCAACGGCGTCTGCGACCCCCTCAACGCCTTTGCCCCCGGCGACTACGGCCCCTCCGGCGAAGATGTCCGCCATCGCGCCGTCCTCGCAGCCCAGCTCCGCCTGCCCGCCGGCTTCCAGCTCTCCGGCATCTCCCAGGCAGAAAGCGCCCGCCCCTTCACCATCACCACCGCCGACAACTCCACACGCATCTCCGTCAACGGCCACCCCACAGCCCTCGACGCCTTCCGCGGAACCCCCTACCTCCAGACCGATCTCCGCGTCACCCGCCCCATCCACCTCGCCGAATCCATCCAGCTTGACCCCTTTGCCGAGTTCTTCAATCTCTTCAACCGCAACAACCCCGGCGCAAACTTCGTTACCAACGTCGCCGCGCTCAATGTCCCCGCCGACCAGGCCGCCTCCGGCAACGTCACCAGCCTCTGCGCCAACGCAGACTGCACCACCACCACCCCCATCACCAGCCTCCAGCAGCTCACCGTCCCCTCCGGTGGCCTCGGAGACTTCTTCGGCCCAGGCACCACCGTCGGCGCACCCTTCGCCGCCCAACTCGGCCTCCGCCTCACCTTTTAGCCCCGCCGGCCGGGCAGCTCCCCTCCCACGCGGCCCCACCGCGCCTCTCCCGCCGCAGGTAGAATCATCTCCGTAGGAAACTCGCTGATGGACTCCCCAAACCAATCCGCACCCACGGTCCAATCCGTTCGCATGGATAAATGGCTCTGGGCCGCGCGCTTCTTCAAAACCCGCGCCCTCGCCGTCAAAGCCTGCGACCTCGGCCGCATCACCTCCAACGACCACGCCGCCAAGCCCGCCCGCGATGTTCGCATCGGCGACCGCCTCACCATCCGCGTCGAGGCCGGCGATTTTGAAGTCGAAGTCCTGGGCATCAGCGAGGTCCGCGGCCCATCCGCCGTTGCCCAGGCCCTCTATCGCGAGTCCGACCAAAGCCGCGCCCGCCGCGCCCAGCTAGCCGAAGACCGTAAACTCGCCCCCCAGTTCGACCCCTTCGGCGGCGCCGGCCGCCCCTCCAAACGCAACCGCCGCGAAATCCACCGCCTCCGCGGCTACTGAGTCTCCTTCGTCTTTTTCCCGCCCTCTTTCCCCGTCTTCAGCCGCTTCCAGTGCCGCTCCAGCGCTTCGGTCACATCCTCCAGCCCCACGCCGAGCCGTTTCGCCTCCACCACCAGCCGCTCCAGCGGCTCATCCAGCAGCTCTGCCCGCGCGCCCTTCGTCGCCTCCGGCACCGCGCACACCACCGTCCCAATCCCCGGCTTCGGCGCCAGCAGCCCTTCGGCCACCAGTTGCCCCACCACCTTGTGGGCCGTGTTGGGATTGATCTTCAGCTCCCGGCTCAGCGCCCGCACCGACGGAAACGCCACTCCAGCCCGCAACTGTCCGCTCACAATCGCGCGCCGGGCCGCATAGGCCACCTGCTCATGCAGCGGCAACCCTGGCCGCAGCTCCACTCGAAATGGAATCATGCGTGTACCGTACCACCTCATACACCTCTCCGCAACCGGTCTTTCCACCACCGCCTCCGCGCCTCGCTCACTCTCCCAAACAATCCCGAAAACGAAACCCACCTCTACCTTTTCGGGATTTATCACAGAAAATCCTCCACTTTTTCATAGACGCCCACCACCCATCCTTGGCAGCGCGCTCCCGCAACTTCAATCCCATCAACTCTTTAAAGTAGATTCCCCGCTCCCGCCGCACCATGGCCCCAAAATTGCAGGAATGGAATCATCTGAACTCCAAGGTTCAAACTGAAGTACTTCTATTTACCGCACCTTGCTGGCCCTTCGCCCTTTGCTCTCTCAAGACAGCTAACTCAGCCACAGGAGACAACAATGGTTCCCACTCATTTCACTTCGCTTCCGGTTCGCCTCGGCCGTTTCCTCCTCGCCGCCGCCCTGGTTCTCACCACTGCCGCGCTCTTCCACTCCCAGCCGGCCTTTGCCCAGGCCACCAACGCTGCCGGCACCATCACCGGCACGGTCACTGATGCCAAGGGAGCCGTCATCCCCAACGCCTCGGTCACCATCACCAACACCGGCACCAACGTCGCCAAGAGCCTCACCGCAGACGGCGCAGGCTTCTACTCCGCGGGTTCGCTGGTTCCCGGTGAGTACAAAATCTCCGTCACCGCCCCCGGCTTCTCCACCACCAACCTCACCCTTACGGTGCAAATCGGCAACTCCGCCACCGGCAACGTCAAGCTCTCGGTTGGCGCTGCCAAGGAGCAGGTCGAGGTCACGGCCGATGAAGTCGCCGTCAACCAGACCCAGTCCACCGTCGGCGGCGTCCTCACTGAACAGCAGATTGATACGCTGCCCATCTCCGGCCGCAACTTCCTCGACCTCGCCCAGCTCGAGCCTGGCGTTCAGCTACAGAGCGGCGAAACCTTCGACCCCACCAAGGCGGGCTACTCCTCCATCTCCATCAACGGCGTCAATGGCCGTACCGCTCGCATCATCCTCGACGGCCAGGACATCTCCGACGAAACCGTCGGCACCACGACCTTGAACGTCAGCCAGGGTTCCATCGAAGAGTTTGAAATCTCCCGCTCTTCCCTCGACATCTCCAACGAACTCACCTCCTCCGGCGCCATCACCGTCTCCACGCGCACCGGAACCAACCGCATCCACGGCCAGGCCTTCGGCCTCTTCCGTGACCAGCGCGCCGGCGCAGCAGACGGCCCCGGCGGCACCTCCTATCCCTTCCAGAAGAACCAGTTCGGCGGCCGCGTCGGTGGCCCCGTCCTCAAGGACAAGCTCTTCTACTTCGGTTCTGCCGAGCGCATCAAGCAGGACTCCTTCAACGCTGTTGAGGTGCCCAAGCCCTTCGAGGCTTTCAGCGGCGGCTACACCGCGCCCTTCCGTGACAGCTACGACACGGCCCGTGCCGACTACAACGCACCTCACGGCATTCACATCTTTGCTCGCGGTTCGTACGAAGACAACCTCGACGACTCCACCTACGGCTACGGCTACTCCCGCTACGGCAACAAGGACAACACCTGGGCCATCGCCTCCGGCGCAGACTTCCTCACCGGAAAGCTCACCAACAGCGTCCGCTGGAGCTACCTCAAGTTCCACAACCTCATCGCAGATCAGTCCGGCTCCGGCGTGCCCAACCTCGCTCCGGGCACCGAACTCTTCATCCACGGCCTCATCACCGGCCCCAACCTCCTCGCGCCCCAGCAGACCTACCAGTCTGACAAGCAGGTCCGCTACGACGCCGGCTTTACCGTCAAAACCCACCAGATCCAGTTTGGCTTCAGCGTCAATGACATCCTCGGCGGCGGCTTCGCCAGCTTCTTCGGCTTCGCTCCTGAGCTTGCAGCCAGCTTCTCCCGCGGTCCTGTGGGCGGCGGCGATCCCACCGATCCAACCGCCTACTCCACCTCGTACATCGTTATGGGCAATGGCGAGGGCTACAACACTGAGAAGAAGAGCTTCAACAACCCCGCCGGAGGCCAGGGCGACTGGCGTCTCGGCGTCTACGTTGGCGACACCTGGAAGGTCAATCCCAGGCTCACCATCAACTACGGTATTCGCTACTCTCGCGACACCGGCCGCACCGACGCCGACCTCGGCACCATCCCCTGCTCCGACGCCATCGCCAACTTCGGCAGTCAATCTCCATGCCAGTCCGGCAACCTGCTCGACTCGCTCTCCGATGGCCTCGGTCAGCGCGTCCGCCAGCCCAACCGCGACTTCGGCCCCAAGTTCGGCTTCAACTACGACGTCAAAGGCGACGGTAAAACCATCGTCCGCGGCGGTGTCGGACTCTACTTCGAGAACAGCATCTTCAACAACGTCCTCTTCGATCGCCCCGCCAAGCTCGCCACCGGCCTCTTCTTCGGCGACGAGTATGTTCCCCGCGGATCATCCTCCATCACCCTGCCCGGTCAGGCTCCCCTCTCGTCGATTGATGGCCAATCCATCGCTTCTCTCTGGACCGAGCCCATCAGCCAGTCCTACAAGGCTTTCGCTGACCTCCAGACTGCATACCAGGCAGCCACCAAGGCCGCCGGAGCTGCTGTCAACGGCAACTACGTCGCCAACACTCTCTGCGAAGGTCCCTGCTCGGGTCTCTCCATCTACTACCCCGACTACCGTGTTGCTCGCTCTGTGCAGCTCAACATCGGTATCCAGCGCGAAGTGTGGAAGAACGCCGTCTTCTCCGCGGACTACATCCGCAACATCGGCACCCACTTCCAGCAGGCCATCGACGTCAACCATGTCGGCGATGCCCGCTACCTCAACAAGACCGCTGCCCAGAACGCCATCGCTGCCACTACCAGCGCATTTGATTGCGACGGAGGCTACTCCAGCGCCGCCATCGACTGCGCCATAGCGGGCGGGGCCATGATCAGCGACTTCGCCGGCAACGGCCTCGACTCAGGGAACGCCCTCCTCAGTGGCTATCCTGCCGCTGTCTTCGGTGCCACTCCTGATACTGGCGCTGCATTCGCCGGCCAGAACCCCCTCTGGGGCCACATGGCCGTCAACTTCCCCATGGGCCGCTCGGTTTACAACGGCCTCCAGACCAACCTCCGTCAGGGCGGACGCCTCCCCATCAAGGGCCTGGTCTCCTCCAACTTCGAAATCTCCTACACCCTCTCCCGCTTCGTCTCCTCCGGTGGTGCCGACCAGAACTTCACCCCCACCGCGACCGACAACAACAACCCGCTCGGCTTCATCGGTCCCGCCGGAATTGACCGTACGCATCAGCTCTCCTACGGCGGCACCTTCACCTGGCTCGGCGGCATCGGCACCAGCCTCATCGGCCACTACTACTCGGCTCTGCCCACCACCCTCACCCTCGACAACAACGGCGATGGCCCCGGCGAAATCTTCAGCTCCGATATCACCGGTGACGGAACGACCGGCGATATCCTCCCTGGTGAAAAGGCCGGCGCGTTCATGCGCTCCGTCAAGCGCAGCAACATCAACACCGCCATCAACAACTACAACAACACCTACGCAGGCAAAATCACCCCTGCCGGTCAGGCCGTCATCAGCGCCGGCCTCTTCACGGCAAATCAGCTCACCCAGCTCGGCGCCGTCACCCGTTCCATCGCCACCGCTCCCACCAACAACGCCGGCAACGGCAACCTGCGCACCTTCGACCTCTCGCTCAACCGCCCCACCAAGATCAAGCAGCTTGGCGAAGGCTTCTCCATTGAGCCCAGCATCAGCTTCTTCAACCTCTTCAACTTCGCCAACTTCGGCACCCTCGGCGGCAACCTTCTCGACAGCCAGCAGAGCGGTACGGTCAACGGTACAACCACCTCTCTCGATGATCTCGGCGCAATCCGCGCCGGCAACGGCTCCGGCGTCTTCAGCCAGGGCGCTGCCCGCATCATGGAGTTCGGTCTCAAGATCAACTTCTAGAGCATTTTAGGAAAAGGTGTAGACCGACCAGCAGAAAATCGTGTGGCCTTTTCATCCAAGAAAGGCCACACCGAACCGATGCTGCGAGACCACAGCATTTCCTGAAATGCGTTAACCCTCGTGCAAACGCAAAAAGGGGCGAAGCCTTGTGGCTCCGCCCCTTTCGCTGTCTTGCTTCCTGCTTACTTCTTCTTCGCCGGTGCCCCGAGTCCTTCCGGCGCTTCCGCACCGGTAACTGGCGGCTTCATTCCCAGCAAAGCCGGAGCAGATGCTCCAACCGTCTTCGACTGCGTCACCGGAGGCTTCATACCAAGCTTCTGAGGTGCAATCGCTCCAACGTTCTTCGGTGCAGCCTTCTTCGCTGCAGGCTTCGCAGCAGCCTTCTTCAATTCGGGCTTTGCGGCGGCCTTCTTGGCAACGGCTTTCTTCGCAGGCGCCTTCTTGGCAACAGCCTTCGCCACAAGCTTCTTTGCCGGCGCCTTCTTGGCTACCGCTTTCTTCGCTGCCGGCTTTGCGGTGGCCTTCTTGGCAATAGCCTTCTTCGCGGGTGCCTTCTTCCCAACAGGTTTTGCCGCTACCTTCTTCGCAGCAGCTTTCTTCACTGCGGGCTTTGCGGCAGCCTTTTTCGCCGGGGCCTTCTTCACTGCCGGCTTCGCAGCAGCCTTCTTGGCAACGGCCTTCTTCGCCACTGCCTTCTTTGCAGCGGGCTTCGCGGCCGTTTTCTTCGCCGGTGCCTTCTTGGCAGCTACCTTCTTCACAGTGGCCTTCTTTGCCGCCTTCTTCGCGCTCTTCTTTGCGGTTTCAGCACTCACAGTCGTTCCTCCCCCTGTTTTTGTTTTTCCCGCCGCCTTCTTCCCTGCGGCTGAGCTTGCACCCTTGGTGGCAGCCTTCTTGGCCGGCGCTTTCTTTGCTGCCGTGCCCTTCCGCACTGCCTTCGTCCGGCTCACCATCGCGGCCTTCAACTCCTCCGCAACTTCCTCCGAACTCAGCTGCCGCGCACTCTTGCGCAGCCGCTCAATGTCATAAAACGCGCGCTTCTCTGCCAGAAATACGTGAATCACAATGTCCCCATAATCCAGCAGAATCCACTCGGCCTGCCGTCGTCCTTCCACGGACTTCGCGTACACGCCAAACTCTTTCTTCAGCCGAAACTCAATCTCATCAGCAATCGCTACAGCCTGGCGGTCATTCGTCGCCGACGTAATCAAAAAATAGTCGGCCAGTCCGGCATCCGCTGCGTCCAGCGCCAGAATCTTCGTGTCTTCGCCCTTTTTGTCGTCGCACGCTGCAACGGCCGTCAAGAGCATACGGCTTGTTTCTTCAGATACCATGGATGAATTCTTCTCCTAATTGTGCCCACAATGGCACGCACCATGTTAGCAGGTAGTCAACTCTCCGCAAGTGCAATTCGCCGCATACGTCCAATATCCGGCATCCCCTTTCCCGTTCCCCCCCGCTATCAACCCTGATACAGACCACGCTCCTCAATGTACTTCAGCACCGGCGCAGCCACCGCAAGCGCCCGCTCACCGCTTCCTGTCGTCCGCAGGCTCTCGCGCAGCGCCGTCGCGCTCACCTCGTAGTGCAAGTCAGGCATGACAAACATCTCCGCCCACCGGCCCTCGCCATCCTCCACCCTGTACTGCGTCAGTTCCCCCAAACGTCCCGCTTCCCCGGCCGTGATCCCTTTAGGAAGTCCCTCATCCAGCCGGCCCAAATCCTCGCCCGGTCGCGCCACCACCACCAGCGTCGCCGCAAACGGAATCTCCCCCGCCTCATGCCATCGCCCCAGCAGCCGGAACGCATCCGCCCCCATCAGCAGATACAGCTTCACCCGCCCCTCTGCCGCAATCCTGCGCAGCGAATCTATCGTGTAATTCGGCTCCCCATCGGCTCGCGGCGCATCCGCCAGTGAGACCCGGAACCCCGCCTCATCCTCAATTGCAAGCCGCGTCATCTCCACCCGGTCCGCATAGCCGGCCTGCAGCAGCGTCGTTCCATCCAACACCTTAAGCGGCTGCTTGCCCACCGGCACAAACAGAACCTCATCCAGCCCCAACGCCTCTTTTGCCGCCCGCGCCACTGCCAGATGCCCCAGGTGCGGCGGGTCAAAGCTCCCCCCAAAAAACGCAATCCGCCGCGTCTCCCCCACTCCCGCAACTGCTCCCGCACCCATCCCCAAAACCACTACCTCTTCCACCACTCTACGGCTTCATCAGCATCACACTGACTATCTGCCCATTCACCGTCTTGTCCGCACTGTCTGTGTACTCAATCTCAGCGCGCATTCCGTCCATCTCCTTGCACACATTCATCTCCGCCTTCGGCTCAAACCCCAGCGCGCTCAAATCCATCTTGTGATAGTTGCTGCTGTACAGCGTCAGCGTTTTCGCCTCCCGCTTTGGCGTGTTCTTGGTTGCCGCCTTTGCCGGCACCTCAAGCTGCAACTCCATCTCCGCAGGATACGTGCATTCAATTTTGTGCACCGTGCCCGTTGCCTTGTGCTTCGGCCCACTCGGCGTCGCCACCGGATGCTTCGGCGCAGGCAAGCCCGTCACCTCCGCATTCTCAATCGGCTTGCCATTCAGTGTAACCATCACGGTTCCAGACTCAGTTCCCTGCTGCTCCTTCGCAATCGCTTGCTCCTGCTTCACCATCTCCAGCCGGTTCCGCACCGCAGCTTTCTCTGCGCCCGTTCGCGCAATCTGGCCGGCCGCCTCCAGCACGTCCGTCGCCTGGTCCAGCTTCCCTTGCATCGCCAGCACATTCGCGGCATTCACGCGATAGCTCACGTTGTGCAAGTCCAGTTGCACCGCCTGCACCAGCAGCTTGTACGCCTCATCCAGCTTCCCGCCTGGCTGCGACAAACACAGCCCCAGCAGCCCATACGCCGGCGCATATCCCGGATTCGCCGCAATCGTCTGCCGCAGAGCCTTCTCCACCTCCGTGCTCGTCGTCCCGGATCCCTCCATCGACAACTCGGCAAAGTAGAAGTTCACCATATAGTCTTTCGACCCCAACTCCACCGCCTCGCCAAAATGCTTCTTCGCCGTCGCATGGTCGTCTGCCATCAACGCCATCAGCCCTTCCACCGCCCGGGCTTCAGCGTTCTTCGGCTCCGCTGCAATCACTCCATCCAGCAGTGCCTGCGTGTCCTTGTTCCGTCCCTCGGCCGCCATAAATCGTGCGCGTGCCAGGTCATACTCCACCTTGCTCAGCGTCTTCACATCAAACTTCGTCTCATCAATCGGCGCCGCCGCACTGTTCAGTACAAAATGCAGAAACCCCTGCTGCTGAATGTAAAACCCAAGCGCGCTCTGCAGCTTCTTCAAATCCCCAAATGCCGAGAACGCAGCCGACACCGGATCCGTCCCCCGCCGCACCAGTTGCATATACTCGCTCAGGTGCTGCGTCCCCTGCTTCCGGTCATTGATGATCAGCATGTGCGTCAGCGCCCAGCTCTCCGCATAGAACGCTGATCCCTTGTCCTCCTGGTGGTAGTAAGGCGAGTTGCGATCCACCCGGAACAGCGTCTCCAGCGGAATCATCTGGATTTGCCGCAGATACCCCAGCTCGTTTCCGTCAATCTCGCCCACCTGCGCATCTTTGTCGTGGATCGTTGTGTTCTGAAAAAACTCCGCAACCCCCTCCGTCAGCCACAACGGCATCCAGTCCTGCGCCCCCCGATACTGCAAATGCGTGTATTCGTGATACACCGTCGCGTACGGGTGATCTCCATCCGCTTCCAGCTCCAGCAGAATGTAATTCTGGTCCTGCGCGCTCAGGAAAAGCCCAGCCAGCGAGAGCTGATTCTTCTTCAAATACTCTTCCGGCTCCATCGCCTCAAAGCTCTTCCTGTTCTTCATCGCCAGCACCAGCATCGGCGGGCCCGCATCCACATTCGCCTTCGGAAACAGTGCCTGAAACACCCATCGCATCCGCTCCAGGTTGTCCAGCACATGCCGCGCATTTTTCTCGCCGGCATCGGTCACCACGGTAAAGTGTTCGCTTGTCACCTGCACCGGCGGTTGCTCCGCAGCTCGGCCTGCACGCGACATGGCACCGCACAGCACCGCCACCGCCACCAGTCCGCACACCGTGGCTTTTGTCAGGGGTACCCGAATGGCCATCGTCGTTCATGCCTCCTGGGCTACCGCAAATGCCCGCAGATTTCCTATGTATCCTGGGCGAGTGCTAGTCCCCCGGCGTCGCCCCCACCGGCTCTTCCAGCGTTATCAAATCGCACGCAATCGACAGGCACCGCCCCAGCTCCCTGAAGCCTATCTCCCAGCGCTCGTGCTCTTCCTCACTATGCCCCGTCAGCGAGTACGGCGAGCTCCGCAAAATCTCGTACCAGATATTCTGCGCCTGCCACAGATTCAACTCAAACGGCAGCTCCACCAGCGCCCGCGACAAATGCACCGCACGCTCCAGCGCATCCATTGAACCCGATGACATCTGCAGCTCCACCATGGCCCGCTTCATCCGCAGGTCCACCGTGTAGCTCAGCGTCGTCGTATCCAGCGCAATCCCGTCATCCTGCGCCATCTCAATAAACGACTGCACCAGCGCCGTATCCACCGGGTCGCTGTCCAGCGCATTCCGCAGTCCCACGTTCACCGCAAATCCCGCCGCCAGCACCAGCGCCGCAGGCTTCGGCAGCCCCGCATGTGCCAGGTAGTGCATCAGGCTCGCATGATCGTTGTAAATCGTCTTCAGCGACGTCTCAATATCCCGCAGCGTGGAGTCCAGAATCAGCTTCACAATCCGCCGCTGCTCATCGCTGAACAGCGACGTCAGCGAATAATCCATGTGATAGTAGCGATCCAGCAACCGAATCACATCTGGAAAATTCGCATGCATCACCTTCGTCCTCGCCTCTTGCGCCAGTTGCTCATACTCAACCGATTCATTCAGCGCATAGGACTTCACCGCTGCCGTAATGTTCTGGTCGCCAAAGTGCAGCACCGCATAGCTGAAGGTCTCGCTCTGCTCCGTAATCGACGAAGCTACCTTCACCAACCCCATCGCCAGCCGTCCACTGCCTGAGGACACAATCTCATGCGAAATCCTGTGCACCTGGTAGCAGAACAGCTCCGTTTCATCGCCATACGAACTGAACACGGAGCTGATTGCAAAGTGCGCCGCCACCTGCTCCAGCGTCAACCCCAGTGACCGTGCCTGCGTCGTATAAATCTTCGCGCCATCGCCCTCATTCGGGTCGTTCGATTTCGCCCGTGCAATCGTCGACAGAAACTCCGGCTCCAGCCCGTACGCATCTTCCGCAAACAGGTCCCCGGCCAGTTGCAGCACCCGTGCGGCGTACGCAATAATCTGCACCGTTTCAATGCCCGAAATATCGTCGAAAAACCATCCGCAGCTCGTGTACATCAGTTGCGCATGGCGCTGCATCTCCATCAGGCTCAGCGCTGCAATCCGCTCGCTTTTCGTCAGCGCATGGCGCTGGTGCTTCTTCAGGAAGGCATCCACGCTCTCCGGACTCCGGTCCAGAACCACGTCAATGTATCCATCCCGGGCCGCCCACACATCCTTGAATACCTCCGCGCCCAGCTTCTCCGTCAGCGGTGTAATCCCATCCCGCAGGTCGTCCAGCGCCTTGCGCAGCGGAGCCCGCCAAAGCTGGTTCCATCCCGCGCGTCCGCCGTTGCAGCCGCAGTTTGACCGCCATCGCTCCACGCCATGGCTGCAGCTCCAGCTCGTATCCTCGTAAATCTCCGCCTCATACCGCGTGCCAAACTCCGCCAAAAAGCTGCCGTAGTTTGCCAGCCCCACCTGCCCATCCTGCTGCAGCAGCCGCAGCGCATACGCCAGCGCCATCTCGCCGTGCTTGTGGTGGTGGCCATAGCTCTCGCCATCCGTCGCAATATGCACCAGTTGCGGCTGGTCGTTCTCTCGGAAGCCCATCTTCAGCCGCGAAACAAATCCCTCGCCCGAGTTCAGCAAGCCCTCAAACGCCACCGCCCGCGATATCACGCCGTCGTAGAAAAACACCACAATCGACAGGCCCGACTCAAACCGCACCAGGTACGGCCTCGTCGTATCAATCGACGCATTTGGCGTGCTCACCCAGTCCCCGGTCACGTTCACCACTTCCGTGGCGCGCTTCTTGCCTTCCCCTGGAACCTTCTCAATCGAGATTGCCCGGAATCGCTTCGCCTGCCCCGGCGCCAGCACCGTGAACTTGATGCCCTCGGCCGCCATCAGCTCCAGGCTCTCGTTATCCGCAGCCGTCTCCGCCAGCCACATCCCCTCCGGCGCAATCCCGTATCGCTGCTTGTAGTCCGCAATCCCCCAGCGAATCTGCGTCAGCCGGTCCCGCGTGTTCGCCAGCGGCAGAATGATGTGGTTGTACACCTGCGCCATCGCCGAGCTGTGGCCCTTGAACATCTCCCGGCTCCGCCGCTCTCCGTCCAGAATCATCCGGTACGTTCGCGGCGCACGCTCCGCCAGCCAGCTCAGCAGCGTCGGCCCAAAGTTGAAGCTCATCCGCGCATAGTTGTTCACAATCCGCGTAATCAAGCCCTCTTTGTTCACTATCCGCGCCGCGCCATTGGTCGCGTAGCACTCCGCGCAAATCCGCTCATTCCAGTCGTGATACGGCGCCGCACTGTCCTGCGTCTCCACCGTCTCCAGCCACGGATTCTCGCGAGGCGGCTGATAAAAATGCCCGTGAATACAGATGAAGCGCTTGGTGGCCATCGCGACAATCGTCCCTTACCCGCTTAATTTGCTGTAACGCCCATTGTAGGGGAAACGGTTACACGAATTCCCCTGCAACCCGGCCAATTCCAATCAAAACCCAGGCTTTCGGGAAAGTTTTTCCCTGCACCAAATCAGCTTTGCTCGCAGCGCCCTCTTCCGGCTACTTTCCCTGGGCAGCCTTCCGTTCCGCAGCCTCCAGGTCGCATGCCCGCCACAGATACCAGCTCGCCACGCTCCGCCACGGTGCCCACTTCTTCGCCCGCTTGTGCATCGCCTCCGGCTTCGGCAAATCCGCCGTCGCCACCGCGCGCGTCTTCGGGGCCCGCCCAAACGTCAGCAGAAATCCCTTCCGCACCCCGTAATCCGTCACCGGAAACACATCCGGCCGCCCCAGCCGAAAAATCAGCAGCATCTCCACCGTCCACGGCCCAATCCCCCGCACCGCCGTCAGCCGCTTCACAATCTCCTCATCCGGCATCTTCCGTATTGCCCCAAGGGTCGGCACCGTCCCATCCACCGTCCGCTCCGCCAGGTCTCGCAGCGCGCGTATCTTGTTCCCGCTCACCCCGCACCCGCGCAACTGCTCTTCCGGCGTCCGCAGCAGCTCCTCCGGACTCGGATCTCCCTCCCCGTACATCGCCTGCAGCCGCCCGTGAATCGCCGCCGCCGCCTTCCCGTGCAGTTGCTGATACAGAATCGACTCCAGCAGCGAGTCAAACGGCGTCCCCGTATGCCCCAGCTTCAGCGTAAAGTCCCCAGCCCGCTCCATCAGCGCCGCCAGCTTCTTGTCCGCCGCCTTCAGGTGCCCCACCGCCGCTGCCGCGTCATACGGCAGCGCTTGCTTCCCGTTGTGAATCATTCCCGCAGTCTACCCGCACCCCTCCCAATCGCGCTACCTGATCCCTGACCCCTGCTCCCTGCCCTCACCCAAACCGGTACGCGCTGATCACCGCCCGCATCGGAGAGTCCGTAAAGATCCGCTCGGCCCGGTCCCCATCGCCCGCTCCCGCAGCCACCATCAGCGGCAGCAGATGCTCTTCCCTGGGGTGCGCCGCCAGCGCATACGGAGCCTCCACCCAATGTTTCAACAGCTCCTCGCGCTCCCCTGGGCCCGCCAGCACCGCCGGCGTCAGCCAGTCGTCAAAGGCCTGGGATACCCGCAGCGTGTCCGCCTGCATGTACCCGCGCAAATTGTGCCAACTGTTCCCGCTGCCCACAATCAGCACGCCCTCATCCCGCAGCGCCGCCAGCGCCTTGCCCGCCGCCAGATGCAGCGCCGGGTCCAGGTTCCGCTGCAGGCTCACCGTCACCACCGGAATCTCCGCCTCCGGGAACGCCACCATCAGCGGCACAAACGTCCCATGGTCATATCCGCGCTCTGCCGTCGCCGCCGGCAACCCCGCCGCCTTCAGCAGCTCCAACACCCGCGCCGCCAGCTCCGGGCTTCCCGGCGCAGGCCAGCTCAGCCGGTAGGTGTGCTCCGGGAATCCCGAGTAGTCATAGATCATCCCCGGCCGCTCCGCCGTGCTCACCGTAAACGCAGCCTCTTCCCAGTGCCCGCTCACCACCACCATCGCCTTCGGCTGCGCCGCCAGCGTCGCCGCCAGCCCTGCCAGAAAATCCCGCGTCTTCTCCCACGTATCCGCCGGCCCCCACGTCCAATCCATAAAAAAGCACGGCCCGCCCCCATGCGGCAGAAACAGCGCCGGCTGCCTCACCGCCTTCTCTTCCACCACACCCACAGCCAACTCCGCCATCGCCCTCGCTCCTTTACTTGTTACAACAACTATCTATCGGATGGCACAGCCTTCCCAAACGATGCATCCAATTTCCATCACCGCTCCCCACCCCTGTTGCTCAACTCGGACCACCTGCTCCACTTTGCTCGAAATTCCCTGCTTCCAATTCCCGCCAACCCTCCTATACTTCTCCTAAGCAAGTGCTCTGCCCCACAAAGGTCCAGCCTTGCCCGCAGGGCAAACCATGGCCACTCAGTCGGCACACAAACGCGTCTCTCCCCAAACCGAGATTCCCGATCGGCTCTACTACCGCATCGGCGACGTCGCCAAGCTCTGTGGTGTTGAAACCTACGTCCTCCGCTTCTGGGAGACCCAGTTCCCGCAGCTCAAGCCCAACAAGGGTGGCACCGGCCAGCGCCTCTATCGCCGCCGCGAGCTCGACATCGCCCTCCGCATCAAGCAACTTGTCCACGAAGAGGGCTACACCATCGCCGGCGCGCGCCAGCTCCTGGAGTCCGGCACCCGCAGCCGCACCCGCCAGTCCAACCTCCAGCTCTCCAGCGACAAGGGCACCACCCGTGCGGAAAGCACCAAAGCCGCCCTCATCCGCCTCCGCACCGAGCTGCGCGAACTCGCCAACCAGCTCGCCATGCCCGAGCCCACCGTCGCCCGCCGCAAGTCCCGCGTCACCACCTTCCGCGCCCCCTCGGCCACCCTCTTCCCGGAATAGCCCCGCCCCAATCCTTCCTCCGCGCCAAATCCGCCCGCACCCGCGCGCTTTTTCCCCCCAGCGCCTTTACGCCTTTCCCTCACCCCTGTAAAATCAAACAGTGGCAGTCGCCGACGTAGCTCAGTTGGTAGAGCAACTGATTCGTAATCAGTAGGTCGCCGGTTCAACTCCGGCCGTCGGCTCCATACTTCCCCAATCCCGCCGCACACCCCAGGGGCCTCAGGCCCCTTTTCTCTTGCCCGCAGATTTCCCCGCACACGCGCAAAAGAGCCTGCCCGTTCCACCGGAACAGGCAGGCTCTTTTTCCCATCGCATTGCCGCCTCTTACGCCAGCCCGTTGCGCGCAATCACCTGCTTGTAGAAGTGCGCGCTCAGCTTCGGCGAACGCTTCTGCGTCGCAAAGTCCACGTAGTGGATCCCGAACCGCTTCCCGTATCCATCCGCCCACTCGTAGTTGTCCAGCAGGCTCCACAGGAAGTATCCCTTCACCGGAACCCCTTCGCCCACCACGCGATGCAGTTGCGTCAGGTAGTTCCGCAGGAACATCACCCGGTCCGTATCCAGCACCTCGCCCTGCGCATTCGGAATATCGGTCGATGAGCAGCCATTCTCGGTGATGTACATCTCCTTCACCTTCCACAGCTTCTCCGCCAGCTTCGGGCTCCAGTACAGTCCCTCAGGCCCCATCGCCAGCCACGGGCTCAGCATCTTCGGGTACGACGCCGGGTCGCTCACCACCTCATACCCGGCCTCGTTGTCCGCCGCGCGAATCCACGCCGGGTTGTAGACATTCAGCCCGATAAAGTCCAGCGGAGTCCCAATCGCCTTCATCTCTTCCGCGGTAAACTTCGGCGCATCCGCACCCAGCCGCTTCAGATACAGCTCGTGATACTTCCCTTCCATCACCACCGTCAGATACTGCGCATTCTCCAGCCGGTACGCCTTCGCCGCGGCCTCAATATGCTCCGGCGTCTCAATCACCGGGCACGTCGGAATCGCGTTCTCCGCAATGCCCACCTTCGTCCCCGCCGGTGCCGCCGCGCGAATCGCCTTCACCGCCAGCCCGTGCGCCAGAGCCGCATGGTGCGCCACCTGCGCCACCCGTGCCCGGCTCAGCTTCAGCCCCGGCGCATGCTGCCCGTTCTCATAGCCCAGCTCCACAAACGACCGCAGCTCGTTCGTCGTCATGTAGTGCTTTACCTTGCTGCCCAGCTTGCCCGCCACATACCCGGCATAGTCGGCAAACCGCCGCGGCACATCCGGATTCTCCCATCCGCCCTTGTCCTGCAGCGCCTGCGGAAGATCCCAGTGGTACAACGTCGCATACGGCTCAATCCCCGCCGCCAGCAGCGTATCCAGCATCCGGTGGTAGAAGTCCAGCCCCTTCGGATTCGGATCGCCCCCGCCATCCGGAAACACACGCGACCACGCCAGCGAGAACCGGTACGTCTTCAGCCCTAGCCCCTTCATAATCGCAATGTCTTCCGCATACCGGTGGTAGTGGTCGTCCGCCACATCGCCTGTGTCCCCATTCGCCGTCTTCCCCGGCGTATGGCTGAAGGTGTCCCACACGCTCGCTCCACGTCCGTCTTCCTTCACCGCGCCTTCCACCTGGTAGCTCGCCGTTGCCGACCCCCACAGGAACCCCTCCGGAAAATGCTGCACCGCCGGCACCGCCGCGTCCTGTCCTGGCTTATACATCGCCCCCAGGCTCGGCAAGGGAAGAGAAGCGGCTGCGGCACTCGCGCCAAACAGGCGCGCAAACGTACGTCGGGAAATCTGCATCATGGCTCGTTCACCCCAGTAGGAAATTGGTTTTGTTTCACCTGGCAGGGCTCATGAAACTCGGCACCAAATTTACCCGCCCTTTTCAGGCAAATCGAAGTGTATCCCGTCATACCCCCTTCCGCTTCCGCACCGACGCACACTCTCCCCACAAAATCTGCACTCGTATCTCATTAGGTACCATTTATCCACGTTTTTTTACATTCAACGGTTGTACCAATGCGCGTCGCACCCGCATAATCGCGGCATAATCGGTTCAGACCCATCGAGCCGATTCACAATCCCGGCCTGAAGGGGACCACCCAAACGTGACCCGATATAGCCGCCAGGATGTTTTGAGAATTCTCCGACTCGCTCCACGCCAACTTCACCGTTGGGAGCGGGCAGGCCTCATCCCCCCCAAAAGCGACTACGGCTTCTCCGACCTCACCCAGCTCCGCGTCCTCGCCGAGCTCTGCGGACAGCGCATGAAGCCCGCCTCCATCCGCAACTCCGTGCAGGCCATGCAGGCCGTCGCCGGCCTCGCCAATCCCCTGGTCGAATCCACCGTTGTCCCCGTCGGCGCCCGCCTCGCCTTCCGCCACTCCGGCGTCATGGTCGACCCCATCCGCCGACAGCTCTTCCTCGACTTCGAAGCCGGCCCCACCCGCCGCCCCCTCACCCTCGCCGTCATGCCCACCTTGCGCAACGCCGCCACCCGCGACCGGGCCCTCCAGGCCATCTTTGTCGAGGCCGTTCAGGCTGAGGAGCAGGGCAAGAAAACGCAGGCCATGGAGCTCTACAACTCAATCCTCCAGCAGGAGCCCAAATACACCGCCGCCCTCATCAACCTCGGCACCCTCAACTACCACCTCAAGCGCTATCCCCAGGCTGAGGACTTCTACCGCCGCGCCACCCTCGCCGATCCCGAATACGTCCTCGCCTTCTTCGACCTCGGCAACGTCCTCGACGAGCTCGGCCGCCCCGATGAGTCCATCCTTGCCTACCAGCGCGCACTCGCCCTCTCCCCCTCCTACGCCGACGCCCATTACAACCTCGCCCTCGCCTACGAGCGCAAAGGCGAACGCCGCCGCGCCCTCACCCACTGGCAGGCCTACGTCCGGCTCGACCGCGAAGGCGCCTGGAGCGAACACGCCCGCTCCCAGATCCGCAAGCTACTCAGCCGCGAAAAACTCTCCATCGCCCACCGCACCACCGCCTATCTCCCCAACCCCGGCCGCCAGGCCTCCCGCCTCTCCCTCGTCGCCGCCTTCGCATAGCGCCCACCCTCATCCTCCCGTTCTCATCTCAATCTCAAATGCCCTTCGGGTGCCTCAGGTGCTCGCCACGTCTTTGTCTTTGTGGCTGGGGTGGGAGTAACAGATCCCCGGCCTCGCATCCCGAATCGAGCTTCAGCTCGATTCCCTGACCCCTGACCCCTGATCACTGTCCTTCTGCTACCCTGCTATCCATGCCGCATCAGCCCCTCTCCCACTACGACTCCCACGGCCAGGCCCGCATGGTCGACGTCTCCGCCAAGCCCGCCACCCGCCGCCAGGCCACCGCCACCGCCTTCGTCGAGCTCTCCCCAGCCGTCCTCGCCGCCCTGCCCGCCAACCCCAAGGGCAACCCGCTGGAAGTCGCCCGTTTCGCCGGCATCCAGGCCGCCAAGCGCACCGCCGACCTCATCCCCATGTCCCATCCAATCCCCATTTCCCACGTCGAAGTCACCGCAGAAATCGTCTCCGGCGGCGTCGAAATTCTCGCCACAGTAGCCACCACAGGCCCCACGGGTGTAGAAATGGAAGCGCTCACTGCAGCCAGCGTGGCAGCGTTGACTGTCTATGACATGACCAAGGCGCTCGACAAGTCGATCGTCATCCGACATCTCCGCCTCGAATCCAAATCCGGCGGAAAAAGCGGTGACTATCAACGCCCTTCAGCTTCCTGATTCACCGCAGGGTCGCCACAACCGTTCCCACTCGGCTTCCGCGTCCCCGCAAAACGAAAACATTTACTCCAGCCACGAGGTTTCCAAATATGCGCTCTTCGCTCCGCAATCCGCTCCTCCTCGCCGCCGCCACCCTCCTCACCGCCTGTCCCCTCCTCGCCCAAAAAATGGCGCCCGTCGCACAAACCCCCGCCATGGGTTGGAACTCCTGGAACTACTTCGCAGAGCGCGTCGACGACAAGGGTGTCCGCGCCGCCGCTGACCAAATCGTCTCCACCGGCATGAAAGATGCCGGCTACGTCTACGTCAACATTGACGACACCTGGGAAGGCCCCCGCGACGCTCAGGGCAACATCACCACCAACGCCAAATTCCCTGACATGAAGGCCCTCGCCGACTACGTCCACTCCAAGGGCCTCAAAATCGGCCTCTACTCCGGTCCCGGCAACAAAACCTGCGCCGGCTACCCCGCCTCCCTCGGCCACGAGCAGCAGGATGCCGACACATACGCCTCCTGGGGATTCGACTACCTCAAGTACGACCTCTGCTCCTTCATCCCGGACACCATGATGAAGCAGGCCCCCAACGACCACGCCGCTCAGATGAAGATCATGATCGACGCCTACCAGAAGATGTCCGACGCCCTCCGCAAGGCCACCGCCAAAACCGGCCGTCCCATCTTCTTCTCCCTCTGCCAGTACGGCTGGGACTCCCCATGGGAATGGGCCCCGGCCCTCGGCGGAAACTCCTGGCGCACCACCGGCGACATTGAGGCTCGCTGGGAAAGCATCTACGACATCCTCAGCCAGCAGTCAGGACTCGAGTCCTACGCAGGCCCCGGCCACTGGAACGACCCCGACATGCTCGAGGTCGGCAACGGCAAACTCTCTCTCGAAGAAAACCGCACCCACTTCTCCATGTGGGCCATGCTCGCCGCTCCCCTTCTCGCCGGCAACGACCTCACCCAGATGAAGCCCGAGGTCACCGCCATCCTCACCAACAAAGACGTCATCGCCATCGACCAGGATCCACTCGGCCACCAGGCCCGCCACGCCTACTCTGACGGCGAAGTCGAAGTCTGGACCCGCGATCTCAAGGGCGGAGCCATCGCCATCGCCATCATCAACGTCGGCAGCGACCGCTACTCCACCCACCCCTTCCACCTCAACCTCGCCCGCCTCGGTCTCGGCGCCACCCAAACCGGCAAAAACCTCTGGACCGGCAAGGAAACCACCCTCACCCAGCACATGCCCATCGAGCTCCACTCGCACGACATCCTGCTGGTCCGCATCCCCGCCCCAGTCAAGGCAACCGCGGCAGCCAAAGTCCTCCCCGTCGCCGCCACCAAGTAGTCCACAAAAACAGACCGGGGCACCCCCTCAGGGTGCCCCGCTTACCCCACCGCTGCCAATTCCTTCCCTTCATGGAACCGTGGCGAAAACGCAATCCATAGATAAAGCCCGAACAAGCCCAGCATCGCCAGATTCGCCTCCCGCTGCACCAGCAGATACAGAAACCGGTTCTCCACAATCACCCGGTAAATCGCGGGATGATTCTCCGGTAGCCAGAAGCAGCTCTGGTTCTGGATTGGCGTAGAGGCAAAAATCGTCAATCCCGCCAGCGCAAGTCCGGCCTTTCGCATCCGTTCCACGGCAATCTGGATCGACGGTATCGCCATCAGCAACAGTGTCGAATCCGACAGCCGGTGATACACCAGCAGCAGAGAGAACACCAGCAGTCCTCCGGTCATGAAGAGGAACCCATCCTGGTCATCGCGGCGGAAGCGTACCACCGCCGCTACCCAAAAACCCGCCAGCACCAGCGAAATCCCATCCGCCACCAAACCCGACGCCGTCGCACCTGGCGTGAACACCGCCGCTGCTGACTGCAGACTGATCTGGTCAGATGTTTCCGCGGCCGGGTCGTTCGTATGGCCGGGGAGCAGGGACTCGGCAATACTCTGCCGCAACTCCGGCAGCCAGTTCGCGCTCGCCGCGTTCTGGTGCAGAATCGCAGCCCCCGCCAGTTGAATCGCCAGTGCCCCGCCCAGCGCCACCGCAACATGCCGCCGCGTGCCCTGCCGCCACAGCAGATACAGAGCCAACAATCCCGCCATCTGCGGCTTGATCGCCACGCTCAAACACAACATAACCGTTGCCAGCGCCAGCCGTCGCCGCTCCAGAAAAAGCAGATACGCAATCGTCGCCGCGGAAATCGCAAACCCTGCCGGCTGCGCCATCTTCACCAGATACGTCATGTGCCCGACAAAGAACGCAACCAGAAATACCGCCAGCCAGCGGTCCTTCTCCCGGCACTGCTTCAGCATCATCCTCGCTGCCACCAGAAACAGGGCAGCATTCAGCACAAACCACAGCAGTTTTGCCAACGGATACCGCACCAGCGCCAGCGGCAATACCACCAGAAACGAGCCCGGCGGATACACCGGTGGCACTCCGGTCGGCCAAATCGCCTGCCGAAAATCCGGATTGTCGCCGCCATTGCGCGCGTATTCTTTCAGCAGTTGCGCCTCGTTGTACGGGTCACACCCATGCAGCATGCAACTGGCACCGGTCTGGAGCGGAATAAAGTCGTTCGAGTGCACCACCGCTTCCACCAAGCCAATCAGCAGAAAGTAGAAAATCGCAAACGCCAGCATCACCCGGCCGAGCTTCAGCTTGTCCATGCCGCCAGTCTCCTTGCTCTTGCCCGGCCCACACTTCGGCCTGCACCATCACTTGGTTGCTGCTCTTACCTTGTGCAACTCCGGCAAGCTCGTGAACGAAGCACCCAGCCCGGTCAGCACGTTGTACCGCACGATGTACCAGATTGCCGCCACCCCATCCATCGGGCCAATCTTTTTGCCCTCATCGTAGGTTCGACCGTAGTAGCTGATGGGAACCTCGTAGATCGCGCAGCGCAGCTTCGACACCTTTGCCGTCACTTCAATCTCAAATCCAAACCCTGAAGACCGCAGAATCATCTTCCGGATAATCTCGCCGCGAAAGGCCTTGTAGCCAGTCTCCACATCGGTCAGATTCAGATTCGTGAACAGGTTCGAGAGAAAGGTCAAAAACTGGTTCGCCAGAAAGTGGTAGAAGTACAGCACCCGCGCCGCCCGACGCACCTGGAAACGTGAGCCGAAAACCACATCCGCCTTGCCCCGCACAATCGGGTCAATCACGCCCTCAATCTCGCTCGGGTCGTACTCCAGGTCGGCGTCCTGCACAATCACAATCTCCCCGCTGCTCGCGGAAAAGCCTGTCTTCAGCGCCGCTGTCTTTCCGCTGTTCTTGCCATGGCGAATCACTTTCACAACTTCGGGATACCTGTCGGCAAACTCCCGTGCAATCGCAGGCGTGCCGTCCGTCGAGCAATCGTCCACCACAATCACTTCCTGCAGATTGGGTACCCGCAAAACACTCACCAGAACCTCTCGCAGTGTCGATTCTTCGTTGTAAGCAGGGACAATGACTGACAGGAAAAGCCGTGCGTCATTCGAAATCATTGGCAATTGCGTACCCCTCTGGCAGGCCATAGCAGGAAAACTTTGCCAGAGCCCCAGCATACAGGCTGACCTTTCTCGATATCAGGAAAAATCCGCCTCAGTATCTGCCCTTCAACATCCCTGCGCAAACCTTCGCAAGCCGGCGCGCCTCCCCAGCATCAGGGCAAACCACCCATCCCCATCCACCCACCGCCCCACCGGCCAAAACCCAGCCTCAGCCATCAGCCCTTCCGCCTGCGCCACCCTGTATTTGTAGCTGTTTTCGGTATGCAGCCTCTCCCCGGCGGCAAATTCCACCTCCAACCCCAGCCCCTCCACCCGCACCCGCTGCTCCCGCTCGCTCTCCAGGTGCATCTCCATCCGGCTCTCCGCCTCATTCCACAGCGCCACATGCCGGAAAGCCTCCACGTCAAAATCCCCGCCCAGCTCCCGGTTCACCCGCCGCAGCACATTGCGGTTAAACTCCGCCGTCACCCCAGCCGCATCGTCATACGCCGCCAACAGCATTTCCACACTCTTTCCACAATCTGTGGGCCCCAGGTCCACCCCCAGCAGCAGTCCATCCCCGGCCTTCATCCCCGCCCCCATCCGCGCTAGCATCGCCGTCGCCTCGCCCGGCTCAAAGTTTCCAATGCTCGACCCAATCCACGTCAGCAGCGTCCGCTCCTCGCACGCCTCCGGCCGCCACCCTGCGGTGTAGTCCGCCACCACCGGCCGAGTCTCCACTCCCGGCACCTCTGCCTGCAGCCGCGCACACGCCGCCTCCAGCGCCGTCACTGAGACATCCACCGGCTCGTACACCACCCCGCCCTGCACCGCCACCGCCGCCGCCAGCAGCAGCCGCGTCTTCTCCGCGCTCCCCGCCCCCAGCTCCACCACCCGCAGCCGTTCCCCGTCAGCCGCCAGCCGCACCATCTCCCCGGCATGGCTCCGCAGCAGCTCCCGTTCCACCCGCGTCAGCGCGTACTCCGGCAGCTCCGTAATCCGCTCAAACAGCGCGCTCCCCGCCTCGTCATAGAACAGCCACGGCGGCAGCCGCTTCGGCCTCGCCGTCAGTCCCCGCCGCACCGCCTGCGCCACTGCCTCATCCCGCACAGCCTTCACCCTTCCGCCAGCCGAATCCCCGAGAACTGCCACCGCGTCTCCGGCGCAAAAAAGTTCCGGTAGCTCGCCCGTATATGCGCCCCCGGCGTCGCGCACGATCCCCCCCGCAGCACCATCAGCCCGCTCATGAACTTCCCGTTGTACTCGCCCAGCGCACCCCCCAGCGGCCGGAATCCCGGATACCCCAGATACGCGCTCCCGGTCCACTCCCAGCAATCCCCAAACATCTGCTGCAACCCCTCGCCCGCCGCCGCCGCCGGCCTCAACCTGCCCGTCTCCAGCAGATTTCCCTCTACAGCCACCGTTTCGGCCGCCACCTCCCACTCCGCCTCCGTCGCCAGCCGCTTCCCGGCCCACCGCGCATACGCATCCGCCTCGTAATAGCTCACATGCGCCACCGGGCAATCCGCCACCACCGCTACCGCACTCTCACCCCGCAGCCCAAACACCCGCCACCCCGCCTCATCCCGCCGCCAGTACAGCGGCGCCCGCCAATCCTCCGCCCGCACCGTTCTCCACCCGTCCGACAGCCACAGCTCCGCCCGCTCATACCCGCCGTCTTCCATAAATTCCAAATACTCGCCCACCGTCACCAGCCGCTTTGCCAGCCCAAATTCCTCCAGCCAAACCCGGTGCCGCGGCCGCTCATTGTCAAAGGTGAACCCCTCGCCCCCATGCCCAATCTCCTTCAGCCCCCCGCCAAACCGCACAAACTCCAGTTTCCCCACCGCCCCCGCCACCGGCTCCGCCTCCTCGCGGTACACCGGCCTCAGCGGATTCGTCCACATCGCATGTTGCACATCGGTCAGCAGAAGCTCCTGGTGCTGCTCCTCGTGGTTCGCCCCCAGCTCAATCCGGCTCAGCGCCTCTTCCGGCACATCCCCTGCCATCAGCTCCGACATCCCCGCGTCCACATACGCCCGGTAGCCCAGCACCTCCTCCAGCCCTGGCCGCGAGAACGACGCCCGCAGCCGCTTGTCCGGGAATGCCGCAAAGCTCTGGTAGTAGCTGTTGAACAGCCATCGGAACCGCTCGTCAAACGCCCGGTAGTCCCGTCCAAACTCCACCAGCACAAACGACTCAAAAAACCACGTCGTATGCGCCAAATGCCACTTCGCCGGCGAAGCCTCCGCGCAACTCTGCACCATCATGTCTTCCGCCGTCAGCCCTTCGCACAGCCCCAGCGTCCGCCGCCTTACCTCCGCAAACCGCGCCTTCAGCTCGCTCGTCCTCTCGCTCATCTGGCCACCCCAGCCTGCCCGCCACGCACCCATGTACGATTCAATTCAGGCGTTCTAGGCTGAGTCTATCGCGCTATCCCCGCACCCATGTCACTTCCGGCGTCGCTCACGCGTCTATCTGCATAGCGTCATCAAAACCCGCTTCCTGAGGCTCACCCTCCCCATGCCACGCGCTCACACAACCCGCCTTCCCGCACTGTTCCTCCTCGCCGCACTCGCCATCTCTGCCCCGCTCCGTGCCCAGACGCCGCCCGACACTGGCGGTTGGCAGGGAGGTGGCCAGGGCGGCGGCATGCGCGGCATGGGCATCGGCATTCCCGGCGGCGGCCGCGGCATCATGGGCACAGTCACTGAAGCTGCCGCCGACCACTACACCATCAAAACCGACCAGGGCGACATCTACCGCGTCTTCTTCAGCGTCAACACCCGCATCCTCAAGCAACCCGCCCCCCGCAACCCCGCTCCCGGCACCTCATCCGCCAAGCCCGCCCCCCGCCAGCCCCGCGACCAGGGCGACCGCCCCATGCCCCAGGAAATCAAAGCAGCTGAAATCAAGGTGGGCGACGTCATCATGGCCGCCGGCGAGGCCGACTCAGCCAAAAGGACCCTCGGAGCAGTCATGATTTTTCAGGTGGACCCCGAGCGCGCCCGCCAGATGCGCGAGTATCAGGCCCAGTTCGGCAAAACCTGGCTCGCCGGCCGCATTACCGCCATCGACGAAACCAAAATCACCCTCGAAGGCATCACCGACCACGCTCCCCACAGCTTTCTGGTCGATGAAAACACATCCTTCCGCAAACGCCGTGACTCCATCACCCTCGCCGAAATCCACCCAGGCGACCAAATCCGCGTTGAAGGTGCCCTCGCCGCGGGTACCTTCACCGCTACCCTCGTTCAGGCCATCGAACCCCGCAACCCTGATGCACTCCGCGACCAACCCACCCCATAAGCAAATCCAGGCTCCCAACACAACTCCGAGTCCCCGCCTCAAATCCGGGTTCCCCATATCTGCCGGCGTCCTTTGGCGGCAGATGTGGCCGTCGCCACTCCAAGACCGCGCCAGCCCCAATCTCCGCCCTACGCCCCGTGCTCCCGCTCCAGATTCATCTCCGACCATTGCAGCGCATCCGCATACAGTCCCGGCAGCACCCCCGGCGCCAGCCCCATCCGGTCTGACGCCCGGTCGCAACGCTCCCACTCTCCCTGCTCATAGCTCTCAATCCAGTCCAGCGTGCTTCGCTCCCGGTTGTGCGCCCCCAGCAGAGCCTCCAGCGCAGCCTCCCGCAGCGGCATAAACCCCGCCAGCGCGTCCATCGGCGCCCGCAGCAGTGCCGGCAGCAGGCTCAGTATTCCAACCAGGTACTGCTCCGTCGGGTTCAGCCCCACATGCCCCGCCGCCAGCTCGCAAAACCGCCCCCGCTGGAAGGTCATCCGCAGCAACTCCGACGGCTCTCCGCCATTGATTTCGCTTGCAATCGCCACCGTCGCCATCCGCCGGAAGAGCCCATCCCCCACCAGCCCCAGCGCCGCCTGTATCGACCGCACCTCGTTGCGCATACCAAACACCGGCGAGTTCACCAGCCGCAGCAGCCGGTACGTCAGCGATGGGTCCCGCTTCACCAACTCGCTCAGCGCCAAGTGGTCCAGCGGATCATGCAGCAGCGCCCGCAGCAGCTCCAGGTGAATCATCCGGTTCGTCGGTATCTCCCGGTTTTTGATCAGCATCGGATGGCAGAAGTAGAACCCCTGAAACAGCGAAAATCCCTCTATCCGCGTCTGCTCAAACTCCACCTGCGTCTCCACTCGCTCCGCCAGCAGATGCGTCGCCCGCCCCCGCAGCCGGTGTACCAGCGCTGCGCGCTCATGCGGCCCACAGATGGAGATGTCCACCTTCACAAAATCCGCAATGTCCAGAAAGGGCTCCCACCCCGGTGCCCACACAAAATCATCCAGCGCTATCCGGAATCCCTTCTGCTTCAACGCCACGCATGCCTTCAGCAACTCCCCCGTCGGCTCCAGCGTCTCCAGCACTTCCAGCACCGTCTTGTGCGCCGGCAACACTTCCACCAACCGGCCCAGCAGAGCCTCCGCCGTGCAGTTCACAAACGCCGGCAACCCGCCAGACAGTTTCTCCAGCCCGTACAACATCGTGTTGTCCAGCATCGTCTTCGTCGCCAGGTCGCCGTCCCCGCTGAAGCCCTGCGTCGGCCCAGCCCGGAACAGCAACTCGTACCCGTACACTTTGCTGCGGGCATCCAGAATCGGCTGCCGCGCCACATAGCGCGGCTGCTCGCCGGCAGCTCTCTCCATCGCAGCTTCTTCAGGAATCGCGGAAGGGGTGGTTGACATACTTCTTCTCCCACTTCCGCTATCGGCACTCCGCCCGTCAGGATTAGCGGAATCCCGCTTCCTATGCGGATTTATCCGCCCATGAACATTCCGCCGTTCACATCCAGAACATGCCCGGTAATGTAACCCGCGCCTTCTGACGCCAGAAACACCACCGACGCCGCAATCTCCGCATCCGAGCCCGCCCGCCCCAGCGGAATCTGCGTCATCATCGCCGCGCGCACCTTGTCGTCCAGTACCGCCGTCATCTGCGTCTCGATGTACCCCGGCGCAATCGCATTCACCGTAATCCCGCGCGATGCCACTTCCCGCGCCAGCGACCGAGTCACTCCCAGCATCCCCGCCTTGCTCGCGGCATAGTTCACCTGGCCCGCCTGTCCCGTGCGCCCCACCACCGACGAAATGTTGATGATCCGGCCCCACCGGTTCTTCATCATCGGCCGTATCAGCGCCTGCGTCAGCAGAAACGTCCCCGTCAGGTTCGTGTTGATCACGTCATCCCAGTCCGCCTTTTTCATCATCATCACCAGGCCATCCTTGGTAATGCCGGCGTTGTTCACCAGGATCTCAACCTTGCCAAACCGCTCCACAATCGCTTTCGCCCCGGCCTTGATCGACTCTTCGCTCGCCACGTCCAGCGCAAATGTCTCGGCCACGCCGCCCGCAGCCTCAATCTCGGCCTTCACTTCGGCCAGCTTCGCTTCATTCCGCGCCGCCAGCGCCACCGTCGCGCCCTCTTCGGCCAGCGCCAGTGCACATGCCCGGCCAATTCCCTGCGATGCGCCCGTTACCAGCGCAATCCGTCCCTTCAGCTTCGTCTCCATATGCATCCTTTCGCGCGCCACAGTTCCCGGCGGGGCTCTCCCCCACCGCCGCAGCTTCCCTCAAACATCATATTGGAACCGCCGTCCCCGCCCTACCGCCTGTACTGCGCCGTCGCCACCGCTGCCTCCGGCCGCAGCACCCCCGCCTCCACAAACTTCGCTGACCATAGATACACCACCATCCGCCGCGAATAATGCAGCAGTGGCTCCGTATCCGGCAACCGCAACCCCACCGCCGCTGCCAAATCATTCTGCTCAATCTCGGCTTCCGCGTCTTCCAGCGGCCACGGAATATGGTGGATATCCGTTCGCATCAGCCGCCCCAGCGGGTCCCGATTAAACAGGCAATACCGCTCCGTCAAAAAGTATTCAATTGTCCCCGGCCGGCTCTGAATCAACCGGTGGCTCGGCCCCAGCCCCCGATACCGCGCGCTGAACCGTACCGGCCGGCTCGACAGCAGCCGCGAGCTGTAAAACGAAAACTCCCGCTCTCCCCTGGGCTCCATCCGCATCTGCGCCCAGTGGTATGGCAGTTGATACAGCCCCCGCGCCACGCCCACCGCCATCAGGCTGTTCGCGTCCAGGCTCAGGAAGTAAACCCCCGGCACACCCGTCCGAACATCCCGCACATACGTGCGCAGATTCAGCTCCGCAAAGACCCGCGCTCCCGGCACCGGCGGCAGCCATCGCAATCGCACCCGGTCCATCCAGAAAGGAACAACCCCCAGCCACGCCGAACCCTGAAACGTATCCGGCTCCAACCCCGCCGGCAGCAGCGCCGCTATCGCGCTCCGCTGCATCGGCCAGTGCGCAAACAGCAGGTCATTCCACCGCTGAGCCAATGCCCACCGCCCGCTGGGCAACTGCCAGGGCCGATGCGACGTCTTGGAAAAATGCTGGGTCATGGGCGCACACGTCAGGGGAATCCTATGTCGCAGGTACCAATGCAATTCTAGCTGAATCGCCCCACTTCGCAGAACAATTCCTCCACATTCCAACCGGGGGTCCATGCCGTATCCTTTTCCCCAGGGATTGCCATGCCAAATCAGCCAGACTCACCCGCCACCTCCGCCTCCAACGCCCGCAATCAAACCGACGTCTTTGCCGTACACGGCGCTGACCCTGAGGTGCTGGCCTACGCCATGGCCAAGTACTCCCGCTCCGCCCTGTCCATGCGCCAGTCCCTCAAGGAAATCAGCGCCCAGCGGGCCGAGCAGTTCCTCAACACCTTCTACTTCCAGTACGGCCACCGCTCCATCGCCGACCTCGCCCACGTCGCCTTCGCCATCGAGCGCCTCTCCCTCCTCGCCGCCATCGTCCTCGTCGACGAGCAGCGATGGGACGGCCAGGAGCGCTCCACCCGCTACCAGGACTTCCTCAAATCCGGCTGGTATCTCCCCGATTTCGGCCCCGATTCAGCCTCTGAATCCCTCTACAAATCCACCGTCGACAACCTCTTCGCCGCCTATGCCGGCACCAGCGCCGCCGTCCTTGAGGCCCTCAAGCAGCGCATCGCCTGCCCCGCCGAAATGAAGCCCGAGGCCTGGGAGCGCACCCTCAAGGCACGCGCCTTTGACGTCGCCCGCTACCTCCTTCCCCTCGCCACCAACACCTCCCTCGGCCAAATCGTCAACGCCCGCACCCTTGAAACCCAGGTCGCCCGCCTCCTCACCTCGCCCATCGCTGAAATCCGCGACCTCGGCATCCGCCTCCGCGATGCCGCCACCGGCCCCGCCTGGAACCTCCACGCCGACCAGCTCTCTTCCCTCCAGTCCAAAGTCGCCGCCCTCAGCCCCGAACTTGGGCTGGAGGCCGCCCAACTCCTCACCCGCCCGGTCCACGCCGCTCCCACCCTGGTCAAATACGCCCAGCCCAACGCCTACGAGTCCACCACCCGCGCCGAGCTCACCCAGGCCGCCCAGCAACTTCTCGCTGCCCACCCCATCGCCCCAGCCCCCGTCGTCGATCTCGTCGAGCGCACCGAGTCCCTCGAAGTCGAGCTTGCAGCCACCCTCCTCTACTCCGCCAACCACCACAGCTACCGCCAGATCCGCGACATCGTCGCTGCCTTGCCCGCCGCCCAGGTCTCTGAAATCATTGACCTCGGCCTCCGCCACCGCAGCCGCCACGACGAAGCCCTCCGCGCCTTCCACGCCGGCCAGGGCCTCCGCTTCGACATCCTCATGGATATTGGCGGCTTCCGCGACATGCACCGCCACCGCCGCTGCACCCAGATCATCCAGGACTTCACCCCCCTCCACGGCTACGAAACCCCGGAGTCCGGCGACGCTGCCGGCCTCGCCGAAGCCGGCATCCTCCCGGCCTATCAGGCCGCTGTCGAATCCGCCTTCGCCGCCTCCCGCGCCATCGCCGCCGGCACCGCGCCTGAGGCTGCCCAGAACGCCCTCTACCTCCTGCCCCTCGCCACCCGCATCCGCTCCCTCTTCAAAATGGACTTCGCCGAAGCCCAGTACATCTC
>CAIVDV010000061.1 GCA_903904755.1 uncultured Acidobacteriaceae bacterium
CTAAGTGAACGGTTCGTTAGTATCGGGCAAATCGGATTCAAGAATGGATTCGGCGGGAGCCTGAAGGAATAAGGCCTCATAGCTTCTAGAAGTATTTTTTGCTCTGGATTCGATTCCTTGTGTCACGAACTGAAGTTTCGGGACACTCTATGACAGGCGCGCCAGTCGAGCTTCCCCAAGACGCTCACCGGATACCGGCATTTTCACAAACAGGCTACGGACAATTCCATCCACTGGAGTCAGCGATGAACTCACGCACAGTCTTTTCGTTTCGTTCCCACCGTTTTGCAGCAGTCACCTTGGCGTTTGCGGTTGCGCTGGTATTGAGCCAGGCGGCAGTGGGGCAGTCGAGCGCCCCTGCGGGTTTCCCGAAGGGGGCGCCAGCCGGCGGACCGATGGTGGCGGAGAAGGCCGTGCCGGCTGAGGCGAAGGAAGAGAGCGCGCAGAAGCCGGGCGAGGGGCTGGCGCAGGGGATGAAGGTGCATGGGCACTGGATCATCGACGTGAAGAATGCCGATGGGACGCTGGCGCATCACCATGAGTTTGAGAACTCGTTGCAGTATGACGGTCAGCAACTGCTGACGGGATTGCTGTCGGGCTATGCGGTGATGGGCGGATGGGAGATTTACTTCACGACGCAGGGTGGCGGGACATCGCCTTGCGCAGGCGGGACGGCCCCGTTTTGCGCGATTGTGCAGTCCACGACGGCTCAGCCGGGGTTGTTTGCCTGCGGATTTTACACGTGCGTTGGAGGACTGACGGTGACGCCTACGTTTGGCTCTGGGCCGACAATCAAGCTGGCGGGGTCGATTACTGCGCCAAATGCGGGGACGATTGGGGTGGTTTTCACTGGCTTCGGAGGTTGCAGCAAGGCTGGTGAGAGCGGTGGTTCCCCGACAAGTACAGCGACGATAACGCCACAGGCATGCCTTGCAGCAACGACGGTAGCGTTGACCGGCACGGCGACGGGTACGAATGTGGCTGTGCCGATTGCGGTAGCGTCGGGGCAGATTATTCAGGTGACGGTGGTGCTTAGCTTCAGCTAGTCGCTGTGCCGTGGGTTTTGGCGGTGGAAGAGTTTTACGGTATTCGAACCAAAAGTCTTTTGAAGTAACAGGAGTCAGTGATGATTTTGACGTCAGCAACCGTGAGTCGTACGCGTAGTTTGATTGCCGCAGCCATGATTGTTGTGCTGGGCGTGAGCATGAGCCAAGGCGCGTGGGCGCAAGCCGCAGCGGAGAGCGAAGGCCACGCGCCGCTGGTGATGAAGGGATCGCCGATTTCTGGAGGCATTGCGACGGAAGCTGATATGAAGCTGCCGGCCGCGCTGCAGCCTGGCGCCGGAGTGCAGACGGGCGATGTGAAGAAGGACCCCGCGACGATGAACCTGGGGCTGAAGATGCATGGTCACTGGGTGATTGACGTGAAGAACCCGGATGGGACGCTGGTGCAGCACAGGGACTTCCAGAATGCGTTATCCGGGGGCGCACAGGGAATCCTGATTGGCTTGCTGGCGGGGTACTATACGCCCAGCGATTACATGATTGTGCTGGGGCCGAGCAGCGGGGCGGGGCCGTGTGTAGCGACATTCCAGTTTTGCGGAATTGCGAAGTCACTGAGCTCGGTGACGGCTCAGGCGTACTGCGGGGCGTACTACTGCGGCGTTGGACTGAACACAGCCTACAATTTTGGAACGAATTTTGGAGGGCCGTACTCGATGGTGCTGTCGGGGTCGATTACGTCGAACCAGACGGGTGCGGTCGGAACGGTTTACACAATTTATGGGATGTGCGGGTCGTCGCCTCAAAACCCGTTGACGAATCCGACAACACCGCTGACGGTGAGCACAGCGACCTGCCAGGCAACGCCGAGCAGCACCTGGGTGGGGCCGTTGAGTGGGACATCGCTGGGCACTCCTATTTCGGTTGTGAGCGGGCAGATTATTCAGGTTACGGTCACCATCACCTTCTCCTAAGAGTCTTCTGGCGGGAGTGCAGCAAAGCGAAAGCCGAAGGGAAAGGGGAAAGCGATGAGCATGCAATTGCGACGATGGCAAGGCATTGGGCTGAGTGCGTTTGTGCTTGCCCTGATGAGTCTTGCGGCAGTGCCGGCATTTGGGCAGGCGGAGAATCGCCAGCCTGGACCGGAGGCGCGGCTCATGGCTCCCAGTTCTTCGCAGAGTTTGCCGCTGGGTTTTGCGGAGAAGAGTTTTCCGGAAGCGATGGTTGGGGTGGTGTATAACGCATCGGTTGAGGCGGTGGGCGGCAGCGGTGCGTATGCGCTGGGTGTGGATGGGGATCTTCCGCCGGGGCTGATGGCGGAGGCGGGAGCCGGGACGCTGAATTTGCGCGGAATACCGACCGAGGTTGGGAGTTACAAGTTTGAGGTTTTCATCCGGGATTTGAACGGTACGAGTTATACCCAGGAGTTTGAGGTTCGGGTTGCGGCTCAGGTTCCGGGCGCACTGGCTACGAGGGGACCGATTGTCGTCGATACTGAGGCGTTCCACTTTGCGGATGCGGACAACGTATTTTTCCCAATTGTTCTGAATGTGAAAGAGAGCTTCAATTTTGCGGATGTGCCGGCGGAGCAGAAGGCGATTCAGATAGCGGTGGTGGAGGGATTTCATTTTGCCGATCAACCGTCAACCACGGAGTCGGTATTTGTTGTGGACAACGAGAAGCTGCAAATCACAGACGCTGTGTCGTCGGCGGAGTCAGTATTTATCGTGGATGCCGAGGCGTTGCATATTTCCGACAGCGATACGGGGCTGGACTCGGAGATGGTGAATGATGGCGAAAAGATTACTGTTACAGATACGGTGTCCATCGCCTTTCTACGCCAATCGAAGATTACCTGGGCACAGCCAGCGGCGATAGCGTATGGGACAGGGTTGAGTGCGACGCAGTTGAACGCGGTCGCCTCCGCTCCTGGGACATTTGTTTATACGCCTGCGCTGGGCACAGTGTTGCCGGCTGGGACGAATGTGCTTTCCGTGCAGTTTTTGCCGACGGATCCTTCAACGTTTGCGCCGGCGACGGCGGCGGTAAATCTGGTTGTGAATCCGGTGAAGTTGAACATCGTGGCATCGAGCCCGGCGGTGAAGTACGGAGCGGCGGTGCCGGTGGTGACGGCCGGGTTTACCGGGCTGAAGAATGGCGATACGGCAGCATCGTTTACGGTGCCGCCGAGCTGCACGACCGTGTATACCCCGGCAAGCGTGGTGGGCAGCCTGCCTGCGACGAGTTGCAGTGGTGCGGTGGACACGAACTACACAATCAGCTATGTGGCTGGTGCGGTGACGATTACGCAGGCGACGCCGGTGATAACGTGGGCGACGCCGACGGCGATCAAGTACGGGACGGCGCTGAGCGCGACGCAGTTGAACGCGACGACGCCGGTGGCGGGGACGTTTGTGTATTCGCCGGACTTTGGGACGGTGCCGACGGTGGGTTCGTACGTGCTTAGCACGACGTTTACGCCGACCGATACGCTGGACTATACGAGTGCGACGAAGACGGTTACGCTGACGGTTGGCAAAGCGACGCCGGTGCTTACCTGGGCCACGCCTGCGCCGATTGTGTATGGGACGGCTCTGAGCGCGACGCAACTGAACGCAACATCGCCGACGGCAGGCACGTTTACGTATACGCCTGCGAGCGGGTTGGTACCGAGCGCGGGCGCGCGGACGCTGAGCGTGACGCTGACGCCGACGGATACGGTGAACTACGCACCGGCGACAACGACGGTGCCGTTGACAGTGACGCAGGCACCGCTGGTGGTGAGCGCGGTGAACCGCAGCAGTAACTATGGAAGTGCGCTACCGACGCTGCCGTACGCGGTGAGCGGACTGGTGAACGGGGATCTGCAGGTACATGCGCTGACTGGATCGCCGGTGCTTTCGACGACAGCGGTGGCAGGTTCGCCGGCCGGCACGTATCCGATTGCAATCAGCCAGGGAACGCTGACGGCTGCGAACTACTCGCTGACGTTTGTGAGCGGAACGCTGACCATCAACAAGGCTCCGCTGACGGTGACTGCCAAGAGCTACAGCGTGGTGTATGGAGTGTCGGCCCTGCCGGCGCTGACTTACTCGTACAGCGGGTTTGTGAACGGGGACACGGTTGCGACGGCAACCACCGGGACGCCGACGATTTCAACGACGGCAACTGCGAAGTCTCATGCTGGAAGCTATCCGATAACGCTGGTTGCGGGGACGCAACTGGCACCGAACTATGCGGTGACGTATGTTTCCGGGACGCTGACGGTATCTCCGGCAGTGCTGCTGGTGACGCCGAGCCCGCGGTCGAAGGTTTACGGCGCGGCGCTGCCGAGTCTGCCGTACACGATGACGGGATTTGTGAACGGGGAACTGCAGGTTCACGTGGTGACGGGCGCACCGGCGATGTCGACGACAGCGCTGGCCAGCTCGCCGGTGGGCGAATACGCGATTACGGCGGCGATTGGTACGCTGGCGGCAACGAACTATACGTTCACGTTCGGCACGGGAACGCTGATGGTGACGCCTGCAACGCTGAATGTTACGGCGCAGAACAAGAATGTAGTCTACAACCAGCCAATCCCGGCGCTGACGTTTGCGACCACAGGGTATGTGAACGGGGATACGTCTGCGATTTTGACGGGTGCGCCGGTGTTGTCGACGGCGGCGGTGGTGGGGAATGTTCCGGGGTCGTATCCGATAACGATTACCGCCGGAACGCTGGCAGCGCCGAACTACAGCCTGAACCTGGTGAATGGGACGCTGACGATCCTGACGCTGGGCACTGCGGCGACGCCGACGTTCAGCCCGGTTGGGGGCAGCTACACGACGGCGCAGAACGTGACGCTGAAGTGCGCGACGAAGGGCGCGGTGATTTATTTCACGCTGGACGGGACGGTGCCGACAACGGCGTCGGCCGTGTATGCGGCGCCGATTCCGGTGAGCGCGACGACGACGATCAACGCGATTGCCGTGGTGCCGTACTACAAGAACAGCGCGGTGGGTACGGCGACGTTTACGATTACTCCGTAGGTGGCGGGCGGAGATGGGGATATCCGTCAGCGCTGAACGTCACACGGGTTCGGCGGCGCGCGGGCGTATAATTCGTTCCGTTTGGCAGGGCGTGCCTATTGGCGGGAGTTGTTGCCGGGGCGCTGTTCTGCCGTGGAGAACGAAGATGCTTAAAGTAGTTATTCCTGTATTTTTGCTGCTGGTTTCTGCTGTTCCGATGGTTGCCGATTCGAAGGATGTTTATCCGGTCTCCTGCAGTGATTTGTGGGTGGCGGTGAAGGGTGCGCTGGACCATCCGGGAGACTATTCGGTGCTGGTGGAAGATGAGACGTTGATGCGGGCAGCGTTTGTGGTGGTGGGCGAGCGGGTGCAGTACACCGAGAAGGTGGCGCTGGTGGACAAGGGGACAGCCTGCGCGCTGAAAGCCAACATCACGGAAGTAGGGGCCGACAACCTGAACTGGCGGCACTTTCACAAACTGCTGGATAAGGCGCTGGCGAAGCTGAAGGCGGCGAAACCGGCTGCTGCGCCGGCTGCTACACCGGCACAGAGCATGCCTTAGTCTGATTGATGGCCGGGCGTCGATGAGGATGCATTGGAGCCGCGGCGGAAGGTCGTCGGGCGATTTTGGATGCCAGGACTGGGGGATGCCTGACGCCTGAAGCTGGCATAGGCGCGGTCAGGCAGGGTGAGCGGGATTCGATTGTGATTCCGGCGAATGGTGTTGTGCTGGCGGAGCGGGCGTAAGAGAGAAACAATCAACCGGTGGTGAGCTACAGTCGGAAAACAAGGATGGATGCGATGAAGCTAGGGTGGATTGCGGTGTGTTCGGTTGTGATGGCGGCAAGCGTGGCGTGGGGCCAGACGGCGGCGAAGCCGGTTTATCTGAATGAGAAGGCTCCGATTGCGGAGCGGGTACGGGATCTGCTGGGGCGGATGACGCTGGAAGAGAAGGTGGCCCAACTACAGGGTGCGGTGAACATGCCGGCGATGGGGCAGGGGGGCACGAACCTGTACAGCAAAGATGGGCTGAATGAAGCGGTCGTGAAGCAGACGGCGGGTAACGGGCTGGGGTCGTATGCGTATCTGGACGAGTTTATCGGGATGAATCCTGGCGGGCCGAAGGAAGGCATAGTGCGGCGGAATCTGCTGCAGGCGTGGGTGATGAAGAACACGCGGCTGGGGATTCCGATTCTCTTCCACGGCGAGGCGCTGCACGGGACTGCGGTGCGAGGCGGGACGGCGTTTCCGCAGGCGATTGCGCTGGGCAGTACGTGGGACCCGGCACTGCTGAAGGAGATGTTTACGACGGTGGCGCAGGAGGCGAGGGCAACAGGCAATGTGCTGGTGCTTGCGCCGGTGCTGGATTTGAGCCGGGATCCGCGCTATGGGCGGGTGGAGGAGATGTACTCCGAAGACCCTTACCTTGTGGGCGAGCTGGGCGTAGCTGCGGTGAAGGGCCTGCAGGGCGAGGGGCCGCTGCTGGATGCGGATCACGTGCTGGCGACGGCGAAGCACTTTGTCCACGGGCAGCCGGAGAATGGCACGAATGTGGGGCCGAACGATTTTTCAGAGCGGACGATGCGCGGGGTGTTTCTGTATCCGTTCCAGCAGGTGGTGCAACGGGCGGGGATTGCGGCTGTGATGCCGTCGTACAACGAGAATATGGGCGGGGTGCCGTCGCATGCGAATCCGTGGCTGCTGAAGGAAGTGCTGCGCAAGGAGTGGGGATTTACGGGGCTGACAGCGTCAGACTACTTCGCGATTGAGCAACTGAACACGCTGCAGCATGTGGCGGTGGACAAGGCGGCGGCGGGCGTTTTGGCGCTAAACGCTGGAGTGGATATGGAGTTTCCCTCGGCGTCAGGGTATGCGGAGCTGGCCGCATCCGTGCGTGCGGGCAAAGTGCAGGTGAAGGATGTGGACGCGGCGGTGAGCCGAGTGCTGACGGCGAAGTTCCGGGCGGGATTGTTTGAGCATCCGTACGGGGACCCGGAGCGCGCGGCGGAGGTGGTGGGGAGCGCGAAGCATACGGAGCTGGCGCGGAAGGTGGCCGACGAGGCGATGATTCTGCTGCAGAACAAGAACAATGCACTGCCGCTGGACGTGACGAAGATCAGGACGCTGGCGGTGATTGGGCCGAATGCGATGAAGGTGCGGTTGGGCACGTATAGCAGCACGCCGCCGCATTTTGTGACGGTGCTGGACGGGATCCGAAACCGGGTGGGCGCGGGGACGAAGGTGGTGTTTGCGGAGGGCTGCAAGATATCGCAGCCGGACAGTTCGCCGCAGTGGAATGCGATTCTGGCATACAAGGCGCCGAACGATGAGAGCGATACGAAGCTGATTGCCGAGGCGGTGGAAACGGCGAAGAGCGCCGATGCGGTGGTGTTGGTGCTGGGCGGCAACGAGAGTGTGTCGCGTGAGTCGATTGGGGAGATGGGCGGTGCGATTGGGGCTTCGTATGGCGATACGGACACGCTGGAGTTGCCGGGCAGGCAGAACGAGCTTGTGGACGCGATTGTGAAGCAGGGCAAGCCGGTGGTGGCGGTGATGCTGAATGGCCGGCCGTACTCGATTGGGAAGCTGGCGCAGCAGGTTCCGGGGATTGTGGAGGGATGGTACCTGGGCGAAGAGACGGGCAATGCGGTGGCGGGAGTGCTGTTTGGGGATGTGAATCCTTCGGGGCATTTGCCGGTGTCGATAGCCCGGAATGTGGGGCAACTGCCGGTGTATTACTACAAGACTCCGGCGGCTCGGCGCGGGTATGTGTTCAGTGAGGAGACGCCGCTGTTTCCGTTTGGATATGGCCTGAGCTACACGAGTTTTACGATTGGCAAGCCGACGGTGGACCATTCGAGCCTGACTGCGAAAGAGAAGGCGAAGGTGCAGGTTGTGGTGACCAACACGGGCACGCGTGCGGGCGATGAGGTGGTGCAGATGTATGTGCACCACCCGGTGAGCAGTGTGGTGCAGCCGGTGATTGCGCTGAAGGGATTTGAGCGGGTGCATCTGAATGCCGGGGAATCGAAGACTGTGACGTTTGAGGTGGGCGCGGAGCAGCTTTCGATTCTGGATGCGCAGATGAAGCGGGTTGTGGAGGCGGGCAAGGTGGATGTGCTGGTGGGCGCGAACTCCGCCGAGACGGCGCAGGTGGAGCTGACGGTTACGCAGTAGCCCCTTTGGTGCAAAGATACGCCGGCCGGGGAGATTCCCGGCCGGCGCCATTGTGCAAGGAGAGGAGATTGCGGGGCGGCCAGGTCAGACACTGGCTGAGATGTCTTGCATGCCAAACTGAATTCCGATGCTCTTCAAGAATTCATTTGGCGAGGAGCCGCCGGCGAAGATCCATACGGAGTCTGTTTCAAGGTTGCGGATGCCATCGGGGGTTTCAAGGATGGTGCTTCCGGGCTGGAATTCCCTGGGCTGCGAGTTGAAGACGACTTCAATTTTTCCGTTCTGAATGTGTTCGGCAATGCGCTTCTGATTGCGGTCTTTGAGCCGTATGAAGGAGTCGCGGCGGTAGGATAGCGTGACGCGGTTTCCGTGCTGTCGTGCGAGTCCCATGGCGGCCTCGACAGCGCTGTCGCCTCCGCCGATGACGAGCAGCTTCTGATCGTGGTAGTGTTCTGCCTCAATGAGGCGGTAGAGGACGTGGGGCAGGTGTTCTCCGGGTACGCCGAGTTTGCGGGGATTGCCGGAGCGGCCGAGAGCGAGGACGACTGCGCGGGTGTGATACGTGGCCAGGCCGGTGCGGATGTGGAAGAGGCCGTCGGATTGTCGTGTGACGGCCTCGACTCCCTCGCCGGTGTGGATGTTGAGATCTGCACGGTCCATCACGGATTGCCAGAATTCGAGAAGTTCTTCCTTGCTGAGTTGTGTTTTTCGGAAGCGTCCGTGCAAGGGGAACTCGACGGGACTGGTGAGGACGAGCTTCTGGCGGGGATATTTGGTGACGGTGCCGCCGACCTGTTCCCGCTCAAGGGTGAGGGCACGCAGGCCGTGCTGTGCGGCGCGCAGGGATGCGCTGATGCCGGCGGGACCGGCACCGATGATGATGAGGTCGAAAGTGCCGTCGGGAATGGGGTGCGAGACGGATTGACGGGTGCGGGCGAAGATGGTGTCGACGACATCGCGGCCTTGATTGACTGCGTTTTTGATGAGTGCGAGCCCGCCGAGTTCGCCGGCGATGAAGAGATTTGGGAGCGAGGTTTCGAGTTCCGGGCTGAGGCATGGGAAGTCGGCCATGGCGGAAGCTTTTGCCATGACCATGGTGATGGCACCGACGGGGCACTCTTCCGCGCAGAGCCCGTGGCCGATGCATTTATGGCCGTTTACGATGCGCGGCTTGCCGTCGATGAGAGCGAGGACGTCGCCTTCCGGGCAGGCTTTGACGCAGGCTCCGCATCCGATGCATGACTCTGCATGTATCTGAGGGTGCTGGGCACGTGGTCCGTCGGAAGAGAGAGGGCCGCGAGCGGCAGCGGCTTTTGCCCTGGCGAGTTTGCGGCGATGCCCGACATAGTATTGCAGGACGAAGATGCCGACCACGAAGGCAGCGATGAGCCAACTGATGAGTGTTTCCATAATCTCCTAAAGGAAGCCGAGCCCGACAGCGATGACGATGTGCAGAAGAGCGAGCACCGCGAAGGCGTAGCTGAAGGGGCGATGAACAATGTGCCAGATGTGAAAGACGCGTTGGGTGTGGGCGAGGAAGATGAGTCGGCGGGAAAGGGAGGATTTCTGCTTCACGAGGCGGATTACGGTTTCGAGTTCAGGATTGCCGCTGGGCAACAGGCCGCCAACGGTGCGCAGGGAGTTGCCGACACCGCTGCCTGCGCGACGCAGGGCTGCGAGTTGGAAGGGCATTCGCAGATCCATGGCGACCATTTCCAGGAGGGAGAGTACTGGGCCAATCTTGCGGATGTGCTCAGCGGAGGGGACACGGAGAACTTCGCGGAGATCTTCCATGCGATAGAGTGACTGCCGTGCGAGCGCGTCTGTGAGTTCGTCTTCGCGGCGGTCGAGGTCGGAGAGGGAAAGTTCAGCAGCGGTAACGGAGCGCGGAATTTTTGCGTAGAGATAGCGGCCGATGATTCCGCTGAGCGCGACGGCGAGCATGATCCAGAAGGCGGTGCCGGCGAGGCCCTGGAATTTGAAGGATGCGTGGAAGGCAATGATGAATGGTGCTGTGACGCCGGCAATGACGTGGAAGTCCATCCACTGGCGAGCGGTGCCGATGCGGCCGAGCCACGGGATGACTTTGCGGAGGGCGTAGAGGAAGATGATGCAGAACAGCACGGTGCCGAAGATTCCGAGGCGGATGCCGATGGTGCCGCCGGGTTTGAGGAGTTCGTATTTGTCGGAGTATGGGCGTTGGTCGATGGGCAGAATGTAGTAGCTGAAGCCGAAGATGCCGAGGCCAGCGACGAGCAGAGCGGCCGCCATCCACCCGAGGAAGACACGGATGGCGTGGCCCGTGAGTGAATTGCGAGCGGAGGCGGGGAGCGCAGGTTGCTGGAGCGTACTCACGGTTTTGGTATCTCCTTGTTGGCGGGTGAGTCAGTTGTGTTGGTCGCATCCGGCTTGGGCGCAGGGCGGACCTTCACATTGGGATCCTGCTCTGCGTCGGTGCCGAAGAGTTTGTAGTCCTGAAATTCGTGTCGATTCCGCCAGTGCTGTTTGGTGGTGTGCAGATCAATCTCAGCAAATGCGGGAACGGTGAGTGTGTCGTCGCCGAGGTGGACGGAGGTGTATTCGACGTGGATTGCGAGGCCGGTGAGGCCGATGTCCTTGAGGTTGTTTTCAAGCGAGACATCCATCTGAAGCACGCGGCCGGTGCCTTTCTCCATCCAGGCTGTGCCCTGCAGAAGCATGGGGAACTCGCGGCCTCGCAGGGCGAGTGCGGCGAGGGCGCGAGGGCTCTGGTTCTGGGTGAAGGTGATCTTCTGCGCGGGGATGCCCTTCCAGGTATCGTCCGTAGCAGGGCCGAACTGGAAGCTGGAGCTGTAATACGGGTGGAAGACCAGCAGCAGAGAGGAGAAGCCATTGGTGAGCATCAATGGCATGGGTTTGTGAGCCTCTTTGCCGAGTGCTATGCGCGATTCATTGAGCTGGAAGTCGTCCTTGTCCCCGTTCATCATGACGAGGTAATCGAAGCTGGCGCGGTCGGAAGTCTGCACGTGGTTGTTGTCGTCGAGTTTCTGTTGGAGGACGGATTCCCGGCAGTGGATGTTGGCCAAGGCGGCGAGGTACTGGGTGATCTGATGCTGTGCTTTGAGGGTTGCGGGCTCGCTTTGCTGCGCGAAGAGTGGAAGCCGCACGGCGAGCAGGAGCGTGAGGATGAGCAGGGAGGATCTATTGCGGATTGGCATTGGTCATTCTCCTAGCCGAGGCGCGATTGTCGAAACGAATCCCGAATGTGGTGGTGAACTGGTTGTAGTCGGTTGTACCGCCGCGCTGGGTGGTGAAGGCACCCTGGATGAAGTAGCGCGCACCGAGGTTGGTTTCAACAAAGACGTTGCCGAAGTATGGGCTGCTGGTAGAGGCGACGGGTGAGTTGTAGGACTGGCGGCCGGCCTGGAGATTGACGCGGAAGTGATCTCCGAGATCGCGCGAGATGGTGAGGGAGCGGTAGTTGCCGGAGGCAAAAGCACTGTTGAAGGTGGATTGGTGCGCGTCGATTTGCAGGCCGGTCTTCCAAATGTGATTGATGGATGCGCCGTACATGAGATTGAGAGAACTGCCCTTGTCGCCGGAGCTGTTGCTGTTGCCGACGCTGAAGTATCCGGCGAGGTGATATGGCAACTGCACACGCGCTCCGCCACTGATTCCCTGGAAGAGATAGGCATCGAGCAGCCCTGTGCCAAGGAGTGCGGGGTCGTAGGTGGGAACGTTGCGGAAGTAGGTGTGGGTGAGGTCGAGGTCGATGTGGCGTTCGGGCTGGAAGCGCAGAGTGAGCAGGCTTTGCCCGATTCCGGCCGAGACGGTGGCAGCACCAGGATTTGCGGTGGGGCGGTCGATTTGCATGGAGTGGTAGAGGCTGAGGGTCCGTTTGTAGCTGAAGTTGTTCTCAGTGAAGACGAAGGGGCGCTGGGGTGCCCAGGAGAGCATGTTGATGCCGAAGCCGACGGTGTTGGTGTGGGCGAAGCCGTTGTAGTCGCCCCCGTGAGAGCTAACGAAGGTCCCGGCGATTTGGCGGTTGGGGCTGTAGTTCCATGCGGTTGGGTCAGGGGATGTCCCACCGAAGACGCCCGCGACGACACCGGAAGAGAACTGACGGCCGAAGTAACCGCCATCCATCACTTCAAGACTGCTGGCCCAGGGAAGATAGAGACGGCCGACGCCGGCGATCCAGCGGGAGTTGGGATTCACGTAGGAGAGGCTGATCTGGTAGGTGCGGTTGATGAGGTCCTGGATGGTGGGCTGCGAAGTGGTTTTGCCGGTTTGCAGGCTGCCGCGCCAGTAGCCGAGGAGGTTCCAGTGGGTTCCACCGATGCGGGTAATGTCTGAGCGCACGACGAGGCCATAGGTGGAAGAGACGGAGGCGTTGGCGCCGATGCCGTGGATGGAACTCATGTCGAAACCAATGCGGCCGCGCGCCTGGTTGACTTCGGGCAGTGGAGGCGTGGGCACGGTTTCGCGCACTTCCTCATCCAGCGGGTCACCGGCGCTGAAACTGACGACCATGGGGTAGGTGCGTGTGCGGCCGAGAGCGTTTTTCTCGACGAGCTTTTCGACTTCGGTGTCGGGCAGCGCGAGCGTGTCTCCAACAGCAAGGTCGCGTGAGGTGGCTTTGACTTCGCAGACGGCGGAGGAAGTGGCTACCGAGACGACGGTGAGGCGAGCGATGATTCCAGGCTCGATGGCCTTGTTTTGTGCCGTCGCGCCGAGCACCTGGGACGACTGTTTCAGGACGAGTTCCGTGCCCTCGGCAAGGCCGAGATTGCGGCCTCCATCGACGTAGATTTCAGCGCCGCTGATGTAGCGAACGTGGAACTGCGGTGCCGGATTCTCAGTGCCCGACTCTGGTGGTGGAGAGTCCTGAGCAAATACCGTGAGCGAAGCAAGAAGGAGAGGCAGTGCGAGGATTCGCATCATCTACATGCCTCCCCCGCCGCTGGCGTTTTTGTGGCAGTTGAGGCAGTTGACGCTGTTGTAGACGTAGCCAGAGACGCCGTTGTGTTTGCCGTCGGTTGCCGACTTGGAGTGGCAGTTGGTGCAGGTGAAAACGGTGTAGTTGGCTGAGTTGGTGTGGCAGGTGGCGCAGACGCCATTGGCGCCGCCATGGCTGGTGGGGAACCAGGTGTGATTGAAGGTGGCGCCGGCCCAGGTCGTGGTGGAGTGGCAGGTGGCGCAGGTGGTTGGGAAGCCCGCGGTGATGTGGTTGGGGTTGGTAGTGCCCGTGTACTGAGCCTTGTGACAGGCGTAGCAGTCAGTCGGCGTGCCGGCGAAAACGTTGTTGATGTGGCATGAGGCGCAGGGTGTGGAGACGTGAGCGCCGGTGAGGGGGAATGGGGTGTTGTTGTGATTGAATACCGCGCCCGCCCAGGTGGTGGTTGAATGGCAGGTGGCACAGGTGGTGGGAAAGCCTGCTGCGGCGTGGTTGGGATTTGTTGTGGAAGTCCAGTTTGCCTTGTGGCAGGAGTAGCAGTCCTTGGGCACGGTGGTGTAGTTGCCGTTGATGTGGCACTGCGAGCATTGCAAGGTGGTATGCGCACCAGTGAGCGGGAATCCGACGCTGTTGTGGTTGAAGGATGACGGAGTCCAGCCTGCGGTGGAGTGGCAGATGGAGCAGTCTGTTGGGAACCCCGCAGAGGCGTGATTGGGATTGGTGGTGCCGTTGAAGTCGGCCTTGTGGCAGGAGTAGCAGGAGACCGGCGTGTTTGTGTAGTTGTTGTTGACGTGGCACTGGACGCAGGTAAGCGTGGAGTGTTTGCCGGTGAGCGGGTAGTTTGCGTACAGCGTGTGGTCAAAGGTTGCGTTGGCCCAGGACGCCGTGGAGTGGCAAGTGTCGCAGGTGTGCGGCAGGCCGAGTTGCAGGTGCGGCGGGTTGGTACTGTTGTTGAACTTTGCGGAGTGGCAGGAATAGCAGTCTTTGGGGATGTTGGTGTAGTTGCCATTGATGTGGCACTGGGCGCACTGCACGGCGGCGTGCGCGCCGGTGAGCGCAAAGCCAACGCTGTTGTGATTGAACGACGATGGAATCCAGCCTGATGTGGTGTGGCAGATTGCGCAGTCGGTTGGAAATCCCGCAGTGACGTGATTTGGGTTGGTGGTGGATGTAAATGCGGCCTGATGGCAGGAATAGCAGGAGACAGGAGTGTTGGTGTAGTTGTTGTTGACGTGGCATTGCACGCAGATGAGAGTGGCATGCTTGCCGGTGAGGGGATATTTTGCGTAGAGTGTGTGATCGAATTTAGCGTTGAGCCAACCGGCGGTGGAGTGGCACGCACCGCAATCATGTGGAAGGCCCAGCGCGACGTGAGGGGGGTTATTGCTGGAGTTGAACTCCCTGGAGTGGCAGGCAAAGCAGGTTGCCGGCGTGCCCTTGTAGACGTTGTTGATATGGCACGACTGGCACGAGAGGGTGCTGTGCATTCCGGTGAGAGCGAAGCCGGTGTATTTGAAATGGTCAAAGCTGGCGCCGAACCAACTGTTCATGGAGTGGCAGCTTTGGCAGGTGGTTGGGAAGCCTGTTGTAACGTGATCGATTACAGGAGTTTGAAAGTCTTTCTGATGGCAGGTAATGCAGGCAGTGGAGAGTCCGGCGAATTGACCTGTTGCAGCACCCTTGTGGCAGGCTTCGCAATCAACAAGAGCGTGCGCGCCGACAAGCGGGAAGCGGTTCTGATGGTCTTTGATTGCCTGGATGGAGACGTTCCATCCCTTGACGGTGTGGCAGTTTTCGCAGTTCGCACCCATCTTGCGGCGATGGATATCGGCATGGCAGTCGGCGCAATGCTGTGAGACCTTTTTGAAGACCAGGTTGACATGGCATTGGGTGCATGGAGCCTTCTGGTGCATGCCGCGCAGCGGGTAGCCGGTGCGGTCGTGATTGAACTCGGGCACGGCGCGAATGGGCTTCCAACTGGTGTAGGTGTGGCAGTTCTGGCAGGGGATGGCGATGGGGCCATGGGGATTGATTACCTTGGCCCTGGGCGCATCTGATTGTGCATAAACTGACTGCACCTGCTGAACGAGCAGACCTATCAGCAGGGGCAAAACTCCGAGGGTTCCGGCGATCCACCAACGATAACGATTCATCTTGCACTCCACACTTCGCAGCACGAGAACCAAGGCAATACGAGAGATTTGACTTTCTGTTGTGGCCGCATCAACCCGTCTTCGCGGGAGATTGGGGCACTGTTGTTCCGTGGCAGGCTTCACATGCTTTCGGTGTGGGCTTGTAGAAGAGAATTGCTACGCCAGCGACGTCGCGCTTATTGCTGTGGCAGGAGGAGCAGGCAACATTCTGATGGCCTCCCTTGAGAGAGAACTGGGTCTTTTCATGGTCAAACAGAGAGGGCTTCCACTTGTTGATGTTGTGGCAACTGGCGCAGTCATTTGCCTTTGCGCCGAACTGATCCCCATGGGGATTCTCGTGGCACTGATTGCAGAGTTTGGGTGCCTGTGTGAAGTTGACGTGGAGCAAGGTGCGCTCCATCTGCGGCGGTCGATGGCAATCGACACAGGCGACCGCACGATGCGATTCCAGCAACGCAAAGTCGGTCTGGTCGTGATCGAATTTTGTCAGGTCATGCCAATCTTTGGTTGAGTGGCAGGCGAGGCAACCGAGAGGATTTCCCTTTGCGTCCACCCTCGACATGCGCGACGCAAACTGCCCTTTGTGAATGTCCTGATGGCAACTGGTGCAACTGAGAGGACGGAAGTGAAAAGCCGCCGTGTCAAGGCCAGCGATGGGCTTATGGCAGTCAATGCAGGCAATCGCGAGATGTCCGCCGGTGAGCGGGAAGGTGGACTTCTGATGTTGCGCGATGGTGTAGTTGGAGGTTTTGAAGCTGAGGCCAGCATGGCAGCTCTGGCACTGGTTTCGCCATGGTTCCGCCGCGAATTGGCCCTTGTGTTCGTCCTTGTGGCAATCGATGCACTGCGCAGAGCGAATCTTGTAGCGGACCACTTTGTCAACGGAGTTGTGGCACTGCTTACACTCGACCTTTCCGTGCGGAGCAACCAGCGGGAATGCGGTTTTGGAGTGTTCAGGGATTCCAAAGGTCGAAGGGGCCCAGCCCTCGACAGTGTGGCAGCGCTCGCATTTGCCGCCGTCAGGATCATTGAGAAACTGACCACCGTGCGGTTCGGTCTTGTGGCAGTCGGCGCAAAGCGTGTGGGCGATGGGTGTTTTGAAGTCGCCGCTCTTGTGGCAGGAGTCGCAGGCAACTGTGGTGTGTTTGCCGACCAGCGGGAACCGGGTTTTTGAGTGGTCGAAGGTTGTGGTGAAAGACGATTTCTTCCAGGTAGAGGGCGTATGGCAGAAGGCGCAATCCTGCTTGAACTCGCCCTTATGCGGGTCGTTGTGGCAGGCCGCGCAGGTTGAGAACTGCAGGCCAGTGTACCGGGGCTGTCCATCAGTGCCAGGGGTGTGGCATTTGAGGCAGGGAGTGTTCAGGTGCTGCCCGACCAGTTTGAAAGCCGTTTTGGAGTGGTCGAAGGCATGGTCGTCGATCTTCGCGCCCTGCCAGGTGCTGGTGGAGTGGCACTGAGTACATGTTGTTCCAAACCGCCCCTGGTGCTTGTCTTCGTGGCAACTGAGGCAGTTCTGGGTGAGTCCCATCCAGGTGCGGCTGAGGTCTTTGCGGCTGAGTACCGCGCGAGTGGCGGCTGAAATATGCTGCGCTGTATGGCAGGCGCGGCAGGGGGTTGCTGCGTGTTTGCCGTCGAGAAGATAGCCCGTCTTGCTGTGGTCAAAGCCTCTGGGCGTTGGATCCCAATGCAGCATGTTGAAGTTTTCGCCGTTATGGTCGGAGTGGCATTTGACGCAGGCAGACCCTGGCGCGCCGCCCAGCGGAAAGCCAGCGTGCAGGCCGTGGTGGTTCTGGATTTCGGCCGCAATTTCAGAGTGACATTCGGTGCAGCGAAATGCTGCGGAGCGAGTGGAAACGGAATGACATTGGGTGCAGTTGGAGGGGCCACTGAGTGCCTGATGGGCCCTGGCCAGCGGGCCGGGCGAAATTTGCGCGCAAGCAGGCAGCGCAAAAACCAGGCCGCACAGCAGAGCAAGGGCTCTGAGGCAAATCACGAATTGTGACAAAGGATGTATTGCTGGTCTTGCCATCCCGACTCCCAATTGAAGCAGCCAAAAATGAGGGTGCGCGCAGGCGCAACACTCTGTGCAGTTGTCATGTTTGGCAACATCAAATGGAACAGGAATGCAAAACGCCAGAGGCTGGAAAAGGGGTTGCTCGCCCTGGCAAATTCATTTGGGAGCCGGAAAGCCCGACTCCAACTTTCCAGAGAATAGCAAAGAAGCGAATGACAGAAAACGTGACGTTACCTGGTGGACGCTGCAGGGTTGAATTCGTTTCCGGCTGATGCAAGATGTTTGTTTTTAATGATATGCGAGAGAATTGTGCTTGAAATTGCGGGATTTTGTGATGCGTTGGAGGCGGGAGTGCGGGAAAAATGAAGAAGAATTCATCCCGCAAATGACGGGCTGTTCATCGTTGCCCTGTATAAGCCCGGACAGGCTGGTGGGATTACTGAATGAGGAATGTCAGCGTAGACGCGCCAATGCGCATTCCTGCACTCGACTCGAGATCGATTCCTACCCGCTCTTCATCAGAGCCGGTCACGCCAGATTGGAGATGGGTATAGGGGGGCGGAAATGCGACTGCGCAAGCTTCAATTCCAGGCATTGGAACGGCCGGCAACAGTCGCGGGCCGTGTGTGCGGGAGGCGGGCGCGAAGGATTGGCAGACGGGCGGCTTGCCGCGAGTTTGTGTCAACAAAGGTAACAACGTCTCGCCGGGAGGCGGCAAAACTCAAGGAGGAGCACGAGGGGGACTGTCCGGTTGTCGGCAGTCTGATCTCCGCAGGTGCTCCCTGTCGCCCAGAGATTACTTCATGACACTTAACGCGGCATCGAGGATTTGCTCGATATCCCCGAATCTCGCGGAATAGTCGTTCATGCTGAGTCGCACAACCTCGTGAGCCTCTTCCATTCCGTAGGCATGGGTAATCTCACACACGCTGGAATTGGAATCCGGGGCTTGCTTGTAAGTGAGGAAGTAGTGGCGCAAACGATCCAGCATAGCTTTCGGAACATCGCTGATGTCGGTCCATGATCCATAGGTGGCATCATTTTTCAAAACCGCGATAATCTTATCGTCGGCTTCATTGTCATCGACCATCCGAAGGCCGCCGATGGGAATGCACTCAACCAAGATATTCCCGTGTTCGATGGGGCGGTCTGTCAAGACGCAGATATCAAGAGGATCGCCATCGCCAAGCAGTGTTCTCCCTGTCTTTTCAGATGAAAATGTGGCAACACCCTCTCCGCAGTAGGTTTGAGGGACAAACCCATACAGTGCGGGGCAGATGTTGGAATATTTCTGCGGACGGTCGATTTTTAGATAACCAGAGACCTTATCGATTTCGTATTTCAACGTGTCAGTTGGCACGACTTCGATGAAGCACTGGAGCACTTTCGGGGCGCGATCGCCCGGCGAGATTCCATGCCAGGGATGCGGTTTGAAGAGGATTCCGAGGAGTTTCCATAGCGGTTGCGCACTATTTGCCATTTTGAGTACCCTTGGGGGGAGTTCCGGTAAGATTCGATGACAACTCGCTCACACAGATGCCTGAGTATACTCTTGGGAGGCGACAACGGGAAGAGTGATTCTGCGCACTCCATAGTTGTAAAATCGGGAACTCGGCCGATTTTTCGGCAAGACTCTGGTGTGAGACTTGCAGAGTGACTCAAAACTGCAGTGCAGCAATTGAGAGGGGCAACGGGAGCGTTGGCGACAGATGACATCAGAGGATTTCAAGGGCCGCTTCCAGATTCGAATGCGGGATGCGAGTGGGTGTCGGGTGTGCGGGCCGCCGTCGTGGCTGGCAGGAGGATGAACTCGTGAAGATTCTCCTGGTAGACGATTATCCGATTGCATGCTCAGTTCATTCGCTGCTGCTCCGCAGCCAGGGCCACGAGGTGATAGAAGCGGCAGATGGGGAGCTTGCCTGGCGACTGATTGAAGAATCGACAATCAGCTTCGTTGTCAGCGATTGGATGATGCCGAACCTGCCCGGAGTCGATTTGTGCCGCAGGATCCGGGCTGCCGAATTTGAGCGCTACGTCTACGTCATCTTGTGCACTGCGAGGGGAGCCAAGTCCGATCTGGTTGAAGGCATGGATGCCGGAGCAGATGACTTCATTGTGAAGCCAATCAGCCCGGAGGAATTTCGCGTCAAGGTGAGAGCTGGGGAGCGCATGCTGAGTCTTCAACAGGGTTTGGCTGAGAAGAACCGGCAACTCGTTGAGATAAATTCCCAGCTTCAATTGGCGCACACGCGGGTGGAAGATGATTTGAAAGCCGCGGCATGGATGCAGCAGCGTCTTCTTCCGCTGGTGACACAGCGGGCCCCTGGTGTGCGATGTTCGTGGAGGATTCAGCCCTCTGGCTACATTGCAGGAGACATCTTCAACCTCTTTCCCCTCGATCAGGACGAAACTGGTTTCTACCTGCTCGACGTCTGCGGGCATGGAGTTCCCGCTGCAATGATGTCAGTAGCCTTGAGCATGGTACTGACTCCCGATGCGACACAAGGGAGTCCGCTCAGGCGCTACGACGCCGTTTCAGGGCGGTCACAGACCTTGAGCCCGGAGGAGGCCATCCGTGAATTGAATCGGCGCTTCCAGTCGAAAGATGACCGGTTTTTCACAATCATTTATGGTGTGTTCGACACATGTTCGTCGACTCTTCGCTTTGCTCAGGCCGGCCATCCAAGCCCAATTCTGATCCGGAGGGGAAATGGTTCCACCGTTCTGGGAACCGGGGGCATGCCTGTCGGCCTGTGGCCCGAGATTGAATTTGACTGCTTTGATATCTCAGTATGTCCCGGCGACAGAATTGTTCTTTACTCTGACGGAGTGACGGAATGTGTCAACCGAAATGGCGACACTTTCGGCGAAGGCAGGCTGCTGGCATACCTAAGTGACAAGCAGGAGCTGCCACTTGGAGAGTTGCTCAACGGTCTTCTGAGCGAAATCAAGATTTGGCACGCAAATTCGGATTTTTCAGACGATGTGTCCCTGCTTGCTGTAGAGATTACTTAACAAGGAGTGTCCTCTCGCGATTGCGAGCCGAAACCCTTTCCACAACAGTCACAGAAGAGGAGGAAGAGCGGTGCAATTTGAAGAAAGTTCAGTCAGTAATGCATTGGTAATCCGGGTTCTTGATAGCCGCATCGTCGCCGATGTCGCGCCTCAATTTAAAGAGGCTCTCATCGACTACATCAAGAGCGGACAAAAGAACATAGTTCTGGACCTAAGCGATGTTACCTTTATCGACTCCAGCGGGTTGGGAGCATTGATTGGGAGCCTTAAGGCCATGGGAAAGGACGGGGAGTTGATTCTTTGCGGGGTTCGTGACTCGGTTGTGAGTATGCTGAAGCTGACCCGTATGGACAAGATTTTTCAAATCTTCGGAACGCTTGAGGAAGCCATTGCGGCTCTCCGCTAGCGCAATGGAGCATCCCATGAGTCGCGTCACGCTGGAAATTGAGAGCAGCTGCAGCAATATATCGCTGATGGCCGTCGCCATCAATGCGATTGGGGCCTATGCAGGTCTGGATCGAGACAAGAGCAATTCGGTGGAGTTGGCACTCGTTGAAGCCGTGACAAATTCAATTGTGCATGGATATCATGGCGAGCCAAATCACCGCGTCACGGTGACGATTGAGTGTGACCAGCGGCATATCCGCTTTAACCTCATGGATACCGGTGACCCGATGCAATCGGATCAAGTTGAGCGGCTCATCCGAGGGCGCGGAATCAACGATGCTGAGTATCCCGACCTGTCCACGATCAAGGAAGGCGGCCGAGGCCTTGAAATCATTCACCGCACCATGGACCAGATTTCATACAAGAGAGAGGGCCGTCAGAACCATCTGACACTGACAAGCAATCTTGCAACGGATTAGTTGACCCGGTTGTGCGAATGCCGCGCCTGTCGTTGATGCTCCCTGTCGCCGGTGCGGAGCGAAGATACCGATACACGATAGTTGCGTGTACGGATATTGCGAATGCAGAGTGGAAACGCGAAGAGAGCGGAAAGGGCTGTACGCGCCGGAGCAAAAATAGACCACATGGCGCCGCGTTAGCGGCGTGACGTGGCGGAGTAAAAGGAGACCACCCCGCCAGGCGTTGATTTCACGGACAAGCATTTTTCTTTGGGGAGTGCCGAAGTTGATTCGGC
>CAIVDV010000062.1 GCA_903904755.1 uncultured Acidobacteriaceae bacterium
AGAACAGAAGCAGATTCCCTTCGGGAATGACAAACATAAAGGCAAGTGCAAGAGCAAAGGCAGAAGCAAGAACAGAAGCAGATTCCCTTCGGGAATGACAAACATAAAGGCAACTGCAAAAGCAAAGGCAGAAGCAAGAACAGAAGCAGATTCCCTTCGGGAATGACAAACATAAAGGCAACTGCAAGAGCAAAGGCAAAGGCAAGAACAGAAGCAGATTCCCTGCGGGAATGACAACAAGAAGGCAAAGGCAACTGCAAAAGCAAAGGCAGAAGCAAGAACAGAAGCAAGAACAGAAGCAGATTCCCTTCGGGAATGACAACAAGAAGGCAAAGGCAACTGCAAGAGCAAAGGCAAAGGCAAGAGCAGGGGTGGGGTTTGTTTTTCCCACCTTTCCAGAAGAAGGAAGGGTAGGGCACTCAGATTGGTTCAGGGGCTGAAGGTGCGTTGCCGGCCTGGGGTGGTTATTCGCGGAGTGGGCTGTGGGGCAAGTGGCGGTGTAGAGTGGTGGGGTTGGGAGGTGAGGGATGCGGATGGGATGGATGGTTAGGGTGTTGGCGGGTGTGTTGTTTGGGATGGGGATGGTGGGGCTGGCGCAGGGGACGGGAGTGCCGAATGCGGTTGGGCAGAAGGGGCCGGTGCGGGTGGCGGTGGTGGGGCTGGTGCATGACCACGCGCTGGGGTTGTTTGGGGCGTTGAAGGCGAACAAGGATGTGGTGCTGGTGGGGGTTGCGGAGGCGAATAAGGAGCTGGTGGCGCGTTATGAGAAGCGGTTTGGGCTGGATGCGGGGCTGTTTTATGGGGAGCTGGGGCGGATGCTGGAGGCGACGAAGCCGGATGCGGTGCTGGTGTATACGTCGATTGCCGACCACCGGAAGGTGATTGAGGCGGCGGCGGAGCGGGGGATTGCGGCGATGGTGGAGAAGCCGCTGGCGACGACGGTGGCCGATGCGGAGGCGATTGCGGCCACGGCGAGGAAGCACCATGTGGCGGTGGTGGTGAACTACGAGACGACCTGGTATGCGAGCAATGCGGAGGCGATACGGATGGCGCGTGCGGGGCGGCTGGGGGAGATTCGGCGGGTGGTGGTGCATGACGGGCACGAGGGGCCGAAGGAGATTGGGGTGAGCGGGGAGTTTCTGGGTTGGTTGACGGACCCGGAGGCGAATGGCGGGGGATCACTGTTTGATTTTGGGTGCTACGGGGCGGATCTGATGACGGTGCTGATGGGTGGAGCGGTGCCGGAGAGCGTGACGGCGGTGACGATGACGGACAAGCCGGGGATTTACCCGAAGGTGGATGACGACGCGACGGTGATTGTGCGGTATCAGGGTGCTCAGGCGGTGTTGCAGCCGAGCTGGAACTGGCCGTTTAGCCGGAAGGACATGGAGGTGTATGGGGCGACGGGGTATGCGGTGACGGAGGCGCAGAGCGGGCTGCGGGTGCGGCTGGCGGGGGAAGCTGGAGAGCGGCGGGTGGAGGCGCCGGCGCTGGCGGGGACGGATAGGGATTCGCTGGATTACCTGGTGGGGGTGCTGCGGGGAGAGGTGAAGTCGGAGGGGGATTTGGGGGCGCTGGATACGAATGTGGTGGTGGTGAAGATATTGGCGGCGGCGCGGGAGAGTGCGCGGACGGGGAGGACGGTGGGGGTGAGGTAGGGCAGGGGTGTTAGCGGGGCTAGCGGAGTTAGGGGTTCGAGCTGCGCTCGAATGTGATGTGCGGTCGGGAGATTTGTGGTTCCCCGGTCTCAGAGTCGAGACCGGGGGCATCCGGAGGGTTGTTGGGTTTGTGCGGGAAACGCAGGTCCTTCGACTCGCTGCGCTCGCTCAGGATGACCCATCTTTTTTGCTGGGTTAGACGATCTTCATGTTGATGGGGTCCCAGTGGATGACGGAGTCCTTTTCGTAGCTGACGTTGGCGAGGAGGGCAGCGCCGGCGGCGCGGAATCCGAAGACGGCGTCTTCGACGACGGGTTTGCGGCTGCGGACTGACGAGAAGAAGTTGTGGAAGTGGTCGTAGGAGTCGGAGTAGCCCTCGGGAGCGACGAACTTCTGGTACTGGGCCTGGGGTTCGCCGGTGGGGTGCTGGCGGGGGTACTTTTTGTCGTGTTCTTCGCGGAGCTGGGTTTGCATGGCTTCGGTGTAGGTGCCGATGACGAGGCCGGGGTCCTGCTCGTGGGGGACGCGGGTGACGATGACGGAGTTGCCTGCGATTTCAAGCTGTCCCTCGTCGCCGGAGAAGAGGAAGCCTTCGGATTCTTCGCCGCCGTCGACGAAGTTGACGCGGAGGCTGAGGTTGAATCCCTCGGGGTAGTCAAAGAGTGCGAGCATGACGTCGGGGGCGTCGCGGCCGTCGTTCCAGAAGCGGAGTCCGGCGGTGGAGACGGCGCGGGTTGGGCCTTTGGAGCCGGTGCAGAAGTGGGTTCCGGAGAAGAGGTGGACGAAGAGGTCGCCGGCGACGCCGGTGCCGTAGTCCTTCCACTTGCGCCACTGGAAGAATTTTTCGGGGTTGAAGGCGATTTTGGGGGCGGTGCCGAGGAAGCGCGGCCAGTCGCAGGTGGATTCGGAGGCGTCGGCGGGGACGGTGTAATTCCATGCGCCCATGGAGGAGTTGCGGTCCCAGCGGGCGGAGACGAGGTTGACCTTGCCGATGGCGCCGGAAGCGAGGAGGTCGCGGGCCTTGGCGTAGACGATGGAGGAGACGCGCTGGCTGCCGACCTGGAGGATGCGGTTGGTTTTTTGGGCGGTGGCGATGATTTCGGGGCCGTCGGCGTGGATGTGGACCATGGGCTTTTCGAGGTAGACGTCTTTGCCGGCGTTCATGGCGTCGACGGCGGCCTGCTTGTGCCAGTGGTCAGGGGTGGCGATGATGACGGCGTCGATGTCTTTGCGGGAGAGGATTTCCTCGTAGTGTTTGGTGGTCTGGAGGTCGGAACCCCAGAGCTCTTTGGCGTGGTCGAGGCGGCCCTGGTAGCAGTCGGCGACGGCGAGGAGCTTGACGCCGGGGACCTGGAGGGCGACTTTGGTATCTCCCTGTCCCTGGATGCCGGCGCCGATGAGGGCGACCTGGATGTGGTCGTTGGCGGCGACTGGCTTGTCCTGCGCAGAGAGGAGGGATTCCGGCAGGGAGAGGGCCTGGATGTGTCGGGAGGCGGCCGAGGCAGCTGCGGTGACGGAGGCGGCCTTGAGGAAATTGCGGCGATTGAACATGGTGGATTGCCCTTTCTGAGACGTGAGTTCGGATGGGTCGGGGTTTCCCGATTTCGCTGCGCAAATCGATTGCGTGGACGGCGAAGGGAAACGATAGCGGATTGGGCGGGGATTTGTCAGCAAAGGAGCGGAGGCAGCGGGGTTAGCGGAGCTGGCGGCGCTAGTGGTTGGTGCAGGAGAGTTGGCAGATGGCGTGGGCGAGGTATCCGGCGGCGGTGGCGAAGGCGCGGCCAGCCTGGTCCATACGGGCGGTGTCTGCGCTGACGCCTTCGGTGATGATGCCGCCATCCCAGTTGGAGGCGCGGAGGATTTTGAGGGCCTGGTCGCGGCCAGCGGTGAGGCTCATGTGGTCGGCGATGCCCCAGGAGGTGGTGAAGGGGAGGCGGTAGGAGCCGGGGAGGCCGTAGGGTTTGTCGGCGTAGGCCCACGGGTAGGCGGGGGAGTGGAGCCAGGCGTATGTGGCGTGGAAGACGGGGTCGGACTCGGGGAGGAAGCCGAGGGCGGGAAGGCGGAGGAGGGAGCCGGGGGGAATCTCAGTGAAGGCGTAGTGGGTGCCGTCCGTGGCGGAGGCGAAGATAGGGGTGGTTGCGCCGGGAGGGGTGGCGATGGAGTGGGCGAGGATGGCGGCGTGGAGGGAGGTGGCGCGCTGGGTCATCTGCTGGGCGGATTTGGGGTCCTGGAGGGCGGAGTAGATATCGGCGAGGCCGAGGAGGGCGCGCCAGACGAGGACGTTGTCGCAGGTGAGGAAGGGGAGGATCTGGAACTCGTCCTGGGAGTCCTGGAGGGAGGAGTAGAGGCCGGTGGTTTCGTCGAAGCGGCCGAGGAGGCGGTCGCGGAGGAGATTGATGGCGGGCTGATGGGCTGCCAGGAAGGCGGTGTCGTGGGTGGCCGCGTTGTAGGCGGCGAGGGCGACGACGGGGGCGGCAGCTTCATCGAGCTGGAAGCCGTCTTCGAGGACTCCGCCGCCGAGGAAGCGGGAGTGGGTGCCGGTGTTGCGGAGCTGGGTGGTGAGGGCGTAGTTGAGGGCCTCGCGGGCGAAGGGTTTATCGATATCGAGGAGTGCGGGGAAGCTCCAGAGCATGGCGTCGCGGTCCCAGTAGGCTGCGGAGACGTAGTAGCGGGGGGAGCGGGAGGTGACGCCGACGAGCTCTTCGGTGTCGAGGGTGCGGCCCCAGGCGTAGAGCTGGGTGAAGAGAAAGTTGCGGTTCATGAGGAGGTCGAGTTCGGGCTGGCCGGTGGTGCGTGTTCGGGCACGGCACCAGGCGGCGGCTTTCAGGATGGTGGCGTCGGGGCCGTCGCGGTCGAGGAGTTCGCGGAGGGCGCGGGCAGCGTGGGCAGCGGCGAATTCTTCGACACCGACACCGAGGACGAAGAGTGCCTGGGTGGATTCGCCGGGGGCGAGGGTGGCGGCGTGGCGAATGTTGGTGGCGGGGGAGGGGGAGAGTGGGGGCATGGTGGTATCGGCGGTGGAGCCGGGGTGGATGATGGCGAAGGAGAAGTCAGTGTCGGAGGTGAGGAAGCTGAAGGCTTCCCCGGGGGAGACCCAGGGGGCCTGGCTGACGGTGCGGTCGCCGCGGAGGGGAACTGGGACGTAGGTGACACGGCTGAGGGAGCCGAAGCTGGCGCGGAGGCCGAGGGTGACGGGGATGGGGCGGGTGGAGTGGTTGTGGAGGGTGAGGCGGAGGAAGGCACCGCGGGAACCGGAGGGGGCGCACCAGGTGAGGGTGGCGTCGAGGTCGGGGAGGGCGAGGATTGCGGTGGGGATCCAGTAGGCGTTGAGGGACCAGGAGGGGTTGTGGAAGGGGAGTGGCTGGTTGTCGGCCTCGAAATAGGGCTGGAGGGCGGGGGAACCCTGGTCGCCGGCGACCTGGAGGAGGCCGCGGTGGTTCATGGAGAGGACGTTGAAGGTGGTGAGGGCACCGTCAGAGGCGCGGATGTCGGGGAGGGAGAGCCACTCGTTACCTGTTGGGATGACATCGTCGGAGGCGAGGTGGAGTGCCTGGGGGTGGGCGACGGGAAGGGCGATGGCAAGGAGGAGGAAAAGGGCGGCGAAGCGGAAGGAATGGAGGAGCTTCATGACATAACCTCACGGAGGCCGGGCGTTTGAGGATGGGCAGATTGGGGGCGCGGCTTCCGGGGCCATTCGAGCACCTGGGTTTGGGAGGTGTCAAGGCAACCGGGCCAGGTGCGGCTCATCTAAAATGGAGGAGCAGGCGTTGTTGCGTGAGGACGACCGCACGGCCTGGACCCAGAATCAATGAGGAGTTATGGAATCGATGCAGAATCGTGAGTTTCAGACAGAAGTAAGCCAGTTGTTGCATTTGATCATTCATTCGCTGTACTCGCACCCGGAGATTTTTCTGCGGGAGCTGATTTCGAATTCGAGTGATGCGCTGGACAAGCTGCGGCATTTGACGCTGACGGAGGATGGGTTCAAGGGGTTGGCGTTTGAGCCGCGGATTGATTTGACGCTGGATGAAGAGGCGCAGACGCTGACGATTGCCGATACGGGCATCGGGATGAATGAGGAGGATCTGGTTTCGCACCTGGGCACGATTGCACGGTCGGGGACGAAGAGCTTCTTGAATCATTTGAGCGGCGATGCGAAGAAGGACTCGAACCTGATTGGGCAGTTTGGCGTGGGATTTTACAGCGCGTTTATGGTGGCGGACCGGGTGGAGGTGATTTCGCGCAAGGCAGGCGAGGAGCAGGCGTGCCGGTGGGAGAGCGACGGGAAGACCGGCTACACGGTGGATGCGGCGGAGCGCGAGCAGGCGGGCACGACGGTGATTGTGCATTTGAACGAGGAAGGCAAGCAGTACGCGAACAACTGGCGGCTGCAGGAGATTGTGAAGAAGTACTCGAACCACATAGCGTTTCCGATTTTCCTGACGTATGACAAGAGCGAGTGGAATGCGGAGGAGGAGAAGCAAGAGAAGACGCGGGTGACCGAGCAGGTGAATGCGGCGAGCGCGCTGTGGCGTCGGCCGAAGAGTGAGCTGACGGACGAAGACTACAAGGAGATGTACAAGGGGATTTCGGGGGATTTTGAGGACCCGCTTTTCTGGTTCCACACGAAGGCGGAGGGTTCGCTGGAGTACACGACGCTGTTCTTTATCCCGAGCAAGGCACCGCTGGATTTGTACCAGAGCGACTACCAGGGCGGAGTGAAGTTGTATGTGAAGCGGGTGTTCATTCTGGATGACTCGCGGGAGCTGCTGCCGCAGTATCTTCGGTTTGTGAAGGGGATTATTGATTCCGAAGATTTACCGCTGAATGTGAGCCGGGAGATATTGCAGCAGAACAGGGTGTTGCAGAGCATTCGCACGGCGAGCGTGAAGAAGATACTGAGCGAACTGAAGACGCAGGCGGTGAACCAGCCGGAGAAGTACGCGCAGTTTATTGCGGAGTTCAACCGGCCACTGAAGGAAGGGCTGTACGGGGACTTTGCGAACCGGGAGACGCTGCTGGAGCTGATTCGGGTGAAGTCGAGCCTGGTGGACGGGGTGACGAGCCTGGCAGAGGCGAAGGCGCGGATGCGGGAAGGGCAGAAGGCGCTGTACTACATCACGGGCGGCAAGGAGCAGTTGCTGCGGAATTCGCCGCTGCTGGAGGTGTATCGGAAGAAGGGCATTGAGGTGCTGATTCTGGACGATGACATCGACGAGATTGTGTTTGGCACGATTGCTGCGTATGGCGAGACGGCGCTGAAGAGCGTGAACAATGCGGGCGCGGCGGAAGAGCTGAAGGACGAGAGTGATGCGCCGAAGAGCGAGGGGTTGGAGCCGCTGCTGGCGCGGATTCGCGGGATCCTGGGCGACCGGGTGAAGGACGTGCGGGCGAGCGTGCGGTTGGCGGACAGCCCGAGTTGCATTGTGCGGGACGAGGATGCGCCATCCTTGCAGATGCAGCAGATGATGCGGGCGATGGGGCAGGCGAATGTGCCGGAGGTGAAGCCGACGCTGGAGATTAATCCGGATCACGCGATTGTGAAGAAGCTGGAAGCGCGTGCGGAGGATGAGTTGATGGTGGATGCGGCGTGGCTGCTGCTGGACCAGGCGCTGCTGCTGGAGGGGATTCCGCTGGAGAATCCTGGGGAGTTTGTGCAGCGGCTGAACCGGGTGCTGGGGCAGACGGTTTAGCGCATTTCAGGAAATACTGTGGTTTCACAGCATCGGTTCGGTGTGGCCTTTTTTGATAGAAAGGCCACACGATCTTCTGCTGGTCGATCTACACCTTTTCCTAAAATGCTTCCAGGGGCAGATTGAGCGGAAAAACAGAACAGGGGGAGCCTTCGGGAGCTCCCCCTGTTCTGCTGCTGCAAAAGTGCTGGAATTTATTTGATGAAGGAATGGAATACCTCAGCGGAGCCCTTGATTTCGGCTTCGGAGAGGGATGCCTTGAAGGCGGGCATTTTGCCGACGCCGTTCTTGGTGGCTTCGATCATCTCGGCCAGCGTCATTTTGGAGACGGCGGGGTCGGTGACGGGCTTGACCTTGAGGGCCTTTGCCATGCCGGTTTCAGCCAGGCCAGCAGCGCCGTGGCAATTCTGACATTTGGCCTTGTAGGTCGCCTCACCCGGTCCCTGGGCAAAGCACGTGGCGCCAGCGAGCAGAACAACTGCCGCGAGCACCGTAGAGGTACGAGCATATTTCGTCATGCGGAAACTCCTAAAACTGCCGATGGCGAATGCTAACCCGGGATGTGGGCAAAGTTCTGTAATGGGCGTCACCGTGACGTGCGATGTACGTCGCGCTGGAGGTGGCGGTGATCAGCGCTGATCGCGGAGGATGGGGCCGGAGGGCTCGATGAGGAGGAAGTCGAGGTAGGCGAGGTTGGGGCCCTTGTTGTATTTGAGGGTGATGAGATTGAGCCCGGCGTGGGTGAAGGAGATTTCGCCGACGGTGGCCTGGGTCCATTTGTGGGGGCTGCCGGTGTCTTCGGGGAGGGTGAGAGAGGCGGCTTTCTGGCCGTTGAGCCAGAGCTCGGAGTGGTTGTCGTGGCCGGCGTAGACGGTGATGATGCGGTAACGGCCGGGCTGGAGGACGCGGATGGTGTAGTTGGTCCACTCGCCGTCCTCTTCCCAGCCGATGTAGAGCTGGTTGACTTTGGGTTCTACTTTGTTGGGGTGGTTGAAGTCGGCCCAGTCTTTGGTGAAGGAGATGTCGACGCCCTCTTGCTCGCGGAAGAAGGCGATGTATGCGGGGACGCCGGGACGCCAGTGCTGGATGGTGTGGTTGAGTGCGGAGCCGTCGTTGGTGGGTGTGGTGTCGTGGTAAGCGACGCCCTCGCCACCGAGGTCGTAGTAGGCGAGCTCGACGCGGCCGGGGATGCGCTGTGGGCCGAGGCGGTACTCCTTGTCGCGGAAGGGCTTGCCGCGATAGCCGGCGGGGATTTGGGCGGCGAGGGGCAGGGCGAAGAGGACCAGAGATACGGCGAGGGTGAGGGGCGAGAGGCGGGCCATTGGGGGCTCCTTTGGGTTGGTTTGGCGGGGCGGAATTGACGCCCGGAGGCGGCTGAGCAAGTCCGGAAATGAGAACGATACCACATTTGGGGCGGAGAAGTGGAAGGGGGATTCTGCGCGGGTGCAGTGGGGATTGCCGCGAGGGACGGCGGCAGTATACAGAATTTCATTTACACGCATGAAGAATGGGGGATAGAGTTTCAGGAAGCGGTTGGCGGGGGAATTTGGGGCGGGTGCAGATGCGGGAAGATGAGCGGGATGGCGGGCAGGACGGTGGTGGGGAAGTACGGCGGATTGTTATCGTTCTCTTGATTGGGATGCTGGGCCTGGCTGGGGGTGCGAGCTGGGTTGGCGGCGGTGCGCCGCGAACGGGGATTGTGCGTGCAGCGGCAACGGCGGCGGGAACGATTCAGGTGGCGTATCCGCTGGAGGGGTCGATTTTTCCGCCGGAGATTGATGCGCCGACGGTGGTGTGGAAGGACGGAACGGCGAGCGACCGGTGGGAGATTGAGCTGCGATTTGCCGAGGGCGGGGCGATGCGGTTTGCGAGCGAGGGGCTGGCGCCGACGGTGGATGCGGTGGATGAGCGGTGTGTGTCTGCGAACAACAGACCGCCGGAGGTGCCGGCGCAGTTTGTGGGCGGACACAGCTGGAGACCGGACGAGAAGACGTGGGCGCGGGTGAAGGCGCGGAGTGTGGCGGGGCCGGCGGAGATGGTGATTCGGGGCTACCGGGGGGCGGAGCCGAAGGTGGTGCTGTCGGAGGGGCGGGTTGGGTTCCGGACGTCGCGGGATCCGGTGGGTGCGCCGATTTTTTACCGGGACGTGCCGCTGATGCCTTCGGCGACGGAGAAGGGAGTGATCAAGCCGCTGGCGCAGGTGGCGATTCCGTTAATCAATTGGCGGCTGAAGACGCTGGGTGAGGCGGGGAGCCGGGTGGTGATGAAGGACTTGCATACGTGCGCGAACTGCCACTCGTTTTCAGCCGATGGGAAGACGATGGGGCTGGACATGGACGGGCCGCAGAACGACAAGGGGTTGTATGCGGTGCTGCCGGTGAAGCCGCGGATGGAGGTGACGAGCCGGGAGATGACGAACTGGAATCCGACCGAGAGGCGGCAGTTTGGGCAGAACCGGGTGGGCTTTATGAGCCAGGTGTCGCCGGATGGGCGGTATGTGCTGACGATGTTGACAAGCCGGGAGCGGGGGACGGAGAACAACTACTATGTGACGAATTTTACGGATTACCGGTTTTTGCAGGTGTTTTATCCGACGCGGGGAGTGCTGTGGGTGCTGGACCGGCAGACGGGGGAGCGGAAGCCGCTGCCGGGCGCCGATGATGCGGCGATGGTGCAGACGAACGGGGTTTGGAGTCCGGATGGGAAGTGGATTGTGTTTGCGCGGGCGAAGGCGCGTGATCCGTACCCGGCGGGTGGGGTGATGGCGAAGTATGCGAACGACCCGAATGAGGTGCCGATTCAATATGACCTGTACCGGGTGCCGTTCAATGGGGGACGGGGCGGGACGGCGGAGCCGATACGGGGCGCGAGCGGGAACGGGATGAGCAACAGCTTTCCGAAGGTGTCTCCGGACGGGCGGTGGATTGTGTTTGTAGAGGCGCACAACGGCGAGGTGATGCGGCCGGATGGGCAACTGTACATTGTTCCGTTTGAAGGCGGGGAGGCGCGGCGGCTGGGAGCGAATATGAGTCCGATGAACTCGTGGCACAGCTGGAGCCCGAATGGGCGGTGGCTGGTGTTTTCGTCGAAGGCGAGGGGGCCTTATACGCGGATGTATCTGACGCATATGGACGAGCAGGGGAACTCGAGCCCGGCGATTTTTGTGGAGGGTGTGGCGGCGGGAAACCGGGCGGTGAATCTGCCGGAGTTTGTGAATATCAAGGCAGGTGGGATGGAGGAGATACGGACGCCGGCGATTGCGATGTACCGGGAGTTTGACGTGGCGGCTGAGCTGGCGGAGAAGGGCGATTACGAGCGGGCGCGGGAGGAGTGGGAGCGGCTGGCGCGGGAGAATCCGGGAGAGGCGCGAATCCACAACAATTACGGGGTGAGCCTGATGCATCTGGGGCGGGCGGAGGAGGCGGTTGGCGAATTTGCAGGTGCGCTGAAGCTGAATCCGGAGTATGGGCTGGTGCACGGGAACCTGGCGAGCGCGCTGGAGAAGGCGGGCAGGGGGAAGGAAGCGCTGGCGGAGTATGCGCTGGCGGTGGAGACGACGCCGGATGCGGCGGAGCTGCATAACCGCTATGGGATGGCGCTGGGGGCGGCAGGAGAGGGGGCGCTGGCGCTGGCGGAGTTTGCCAGGGCGGTGACGTTGAAGGAGGATTTTGCCGAGGCACATAACAATCTGGGGCTGACGCTGGCGGAGGCGGGTGAGAGGAGCCGGGCGGAAGAGGAGTTCCGGACGGCGCTGCGGCTGGACGGGAAGCTGGCAGAGGCGGCGAACAACCTGGGGATGGTGCTGGCCGAGGGTGGAGACGACCGGGGGGCAGCGGAGTATTTCAGGCAGGCGCTGGAGATAGAGCCGGGATTTGCGAAGGCGATGGTGAATTTGGCGGCGGAGATGGCGGGAATGGGAAAGACGGAAGAGGCGAGCGGACTGGTGGCGCGGGCGCTGGCGGTGGAGCCAGGCAATGCGCAGGCGCTGGCGTTGCAGGGAATGCTGCGGCAGGGCGCAGGGCACTGATTTTAGGGGAGAAGGTTGGATTAGAATTCGGAAATGCCATGGAGCGACCGGGCGGGAAGAGACTGTTTCCCAGGGCGGTGAGCGGGCAGGGATTAGAAAGCAAGAAAGGGCTGCGATGAGCGAGGACGGGTCGGGCAAGAAGACGAAACCAGCGAAGGTTCCGACGTTAAGTCGCAAGCCGACGATGAGCGATGTGGCGCGGTTGGCCGGAGTGGGCACGATGACGGTGTCGCGGGTGCTGTCTGGGACGGCGGTGGTGAGCCCGGAGACGGCACAGCGGGTGCGGACGGCAATTGAGCAACTGCGGTACAGGCCGAACGAGATAGCGCGGGCGTTTCGGGGGCAGCGGTCGAAGACGATTGGGCTGATTCTGCCGTATTTGTATGATCCGTTTTTTGGCAACTGCGCGCATGCAGTGACGCGGGTTGCGAAGGAGAACGGGTACACGGTGATTATTGCCACCTCCAACGAGGATCCGGAGACGGAGTATGGGGAGGTAGACCGGATGCTGCAGCGAGAGGTGGACGGGCTGGTGGCGATTCCGGCTCGGCAGCATGACTCGATTTTGGGGAGGAATCTGCTGGGTAGGACGCCGCTGGTGGTGTTTGACCGGCTGGTGGCGGACCGGACGGTGGATGCGGTGACGGTGGAGAACCTTGCGGGAGCGCAGAAGATGGTGGACCACCTGATTGGGCACGGGCACCGACGGATTGCATTTATGGGATTGAGCCGGGATATCTTCACGATCAACGAGCGATTCCTGGGGTATCGGCAGGCGATGCAGGATGCGGGGCTGGTGGAGGATGCGTTTTTTGGGTGCGACTCCGAAGAGGGCACGGTGGCGGCGCTGAAGCAGAAGATGGCGAGCGGGAATGCGCCGACGGCGGTGTTTACGTCGAATACGCTGGCGACGCGGTATGTTCTGTCGGCGATTCTGCACCTGGGGATACGGATACCGGATGAGCTTGCGTTTGCGGGATTTGATGACTTTGACATGGCGGAGTTTACGGCGCCACCGCTGACGGTGGTGCGGCAGCCTGCGCAGCAGATGGGCGAGGCGGCGACGAAGTTGCTGATTGAGCGGATTGCCCAGGGAGAGATTCCTGGTACGGGGAGCCGGGTTGTGCTGCCGGTGGAGCTGGTGCTGCGGAGCTCATGCGGGTGTACGAACCGGTAGGGGTGTGACGATGATATCGGTATCTATATAGATGACATTTCTCTTGAAGTTTGGTTGAAATTCTTTGAATTTGTTGAATTTTCTTGGGATTCAAGGGGGTTTGTGTTAGGAATGATAACATTACCAAATCGTGCGAGTCTGATCTCCCGGTTGCCGTATCCCTCGAGCTGTTTCCTGGAAGTGACGGGGAGTGATGCGGCAACCGAATTTTTGCGTTTGGGTGTGAGTTTTCGGGTGGCTGGATGACCGGGAAGTGGGCGGGATGGATGGCCGTGGCGGTGGTTGCCGGAATGGCGACGGCGGGCCATGCGGCCGGGCCGGGCGGGTGCCATGCTCCGGCGGCGCTGGAGGCCCAGGTGCGGGAGCGGCCGACGGCGAAGGCATGGGCAGCGGTGGGCGGCTGGTTTGGAGAGCGGCAGGAGTTTGGGTGCGCGGTGCCAGCGTTTGAGGCTGCGGTGCGGCTGGATCCGGAGGCGGCGCGGTACCACTATTTTCTGGGGTTGAGCCTGCATGGGGCGGGGCGCGGGAAAGAGTCGATTGGGGAACTGGAGCGGTCGATTGCGCTGGAGGGGAATGCGCTGGAGCCGCGGCTGCTGCTGGGGCTGGTGTGGAACGAGCAGGGGAAGGTGGCCGAGGCGGAGCAGGCGTGGGAGGGTGCGCTGCGGGTGAATCCGGATTCGGCGATTGCGCTGGACTGGCTGGCGAAGGCTCGGAGTGCGAGCGGGGATTTTGCGGGAGCGATTGAGCTGCTGACGGCGGCGAAGCGGGACAAGCAACTGACGCTGGATTTGGCGATGGCGTACTCGGGGGCTGGGGAGTTTGACCGGGCGGCGGGGACGCTGGAGGCGGCGGAGAAGGCGAGTGGGGGAGATTTGCAGGTGGTGACGGGGCTGGCGACGGTGTATGTGCAGGCGCACCGGTACCAGGACGCGATTGCGCTGATTCGGGGAGCGCTGGAGAAGCGGCCGGGGACCGATGAGCTGGAGATGCTGCTGCTGCGGCTGGAGGTGCTGGGCGGCGATGAGGCCGGCGCACGGCCGCTGGCGAAGAAGGTTCTGGAGCGGCATGGGAAGGATTTTGACGCGCTGTACCTGGCCGGAGTGGTGGAGAACGATGCCGAGGAGTATGCGGCGGCGGCAGAGCACCTGAAGGCTGCTGTGGCGCTGAATGGCGCGCACTATGACACGCGGTACAACCTGGGGGTGGCGCTGGCCAAGCTGGGCGAGACCGAGGCGGCGAATGCGGAGTTTGAGCGGGCGGTGACGCTGAATCCGGACGAGGCGCAGGCACACTTCCACCTGGCGCAGACACTGCGTGCGCTGGGGCGGACGGAAGAGGCCAGGGCGGAGCTGGAGAAGTACAGGTTGCGGCAGCAGGCGGTGGTGCAGACGGCGCTGGGAGAGACGAAGGCTGGGCAGGCGGCTGCGGCGATGAAGGCAGGGAAGCCGGATGATGCGGCGAAGCTGTACAGGGAGGCGATGGATGCGGAGCCGGCGAAGGTGACGTATGGCTATGACCTGGCGCAGGCGCTGGGAGCTGGCGGTCATCGGGAGGAGCAGGTGGCGGCGCTGGAGGCGGTCATTGCGGCGAAGCCGGATTTTGCCGCTGCGCTGAACCAGCTGGGAGAGCTGGAGGCTGAGGACGGAAAGGCGAAGGATGCGGAGAGGCATTTTCGGGCGGCGCTGGAGGCGATGCCGGGATTTGCCGAGGCGGCGAATAATCTGGGGGCGCTGCTGGGGAATGAGAATCGCGAGGGCGAGGCGGAGGTGTATTTTCGCCAGGCGACGATGGGGAATCCGCGATTTGCGCAGGGGTGGGTGAATCTGGCGGCGACTTTGGCCAGCCAGGGGAAGTTCAGCGAGGCGAATGAGGCGGTGGAGACTGCGCTGAAGGTGGAGCCGGGCAATGCGGAGGCGGCGCGGCTGAAGGGGATGCTGGCGCAGGTGGGCAACGGGAAGCCGAGGAACTGAGGGGATGGGAATGGCGGGAGCAGGATGGAGCAGGCGGCGGTTGCTGGGAGCGGGGGCTCTGGCGGCGGTGCCTGGGCTGTTGCCGGGGGTGCTGCGGGGCGAGGAGGCGGGGGGATTTTCGCGGCTGACGGATGTGGCGGCGAAGGCGGGGCTGACGGAGGCTATGGTGTACGGGAAGCCGGGGGAGGTGACGTACATTGTGGAGTCGAGGGGCGGGGGATGCGCGTTTTTTGACTATGACAATGACGGGTGGATGGATGTTTTCCTGGTGGGCGGGCGGACGATGGAGGGGACGCCGAAGGGGTCGGGGAACCGGCTGTACCACAACAACCGGGACGGGACATTTACCGATGTGACGGAGAAGGCGGGGCTGGCTGCGCCGGGCTGGGGGGTGGGCGTGTGCGTGGGCGACTACGACAATGACGGGTTTGAGGACCTGTTTGTGACGTATTACGGGCAGAACCGGCTGTTCCACAACAACGGGGACGGGACGTTTACGGATGTGACGGCGAAGGCGGGGCTGCTGCACGAGGGAGTGCGGTTCGGGGCTGGGTGCACGTTTGTGGACTATGACCGGGACGGGCGGCTGGATTTGTTTGTGGCGAACTATGTGGATGTGGACCTGGCGACAGCGCCGAAGCCGAATGCGCAGGTGGCGACGTGCAGCTACCAGGGAGTGGCGGTGTACTGCGGGCCGCGTGGGTTGCCGATACCGGCGAATGCGCTGTACCGGAACAACGGGGACGGGACGTTTACGGATGTGTCGGAGAAGAGCGGTGTGGGGAAGGTGCGGACGTCGTACGGGTTGACGGCGGTGGCGATGGATGTGGATGAGGACGGGTGGCCGGACCTGCTGGTGGCGTGCGACTCGACGCCCGGGCTGCTGTTTTTGAACAACCACGACGGGACCTTTCGCGAAGATGCGCTGATGGATGGGCTGGCGGTGAGCGCGGATGGGCAGGCGATGGCGGGAATGGGGATTGCGGTGGGGGATTATGACCTGGATGGGCATCTGGATGTGTTCCGGACGCATTTTCAGCAGCAGTCGAGCGGGCTGTACCGGGGAGTGGGGAAGGGGGAGTTTGAGGATGTATCGCTGGCGGCGGGGTTTGGCGGGGAGCGACGATTTGTGTCGTGGGGGGCGGGGATGGTGGACCTGGACAACGACGGGTGGCCGGATATTTTTTACGTGACGGGGAATGTGTATCCGGAGCTGGAGCGGGTGTATGCGAAGTTTCCAGCGATGAGCGGGCCGCTGGTGTTCCGGAACCAGCGTAACGGGAAGTTTTTGGCGATGGGGGAGGATGCGGGGCCGGCGATGGGAGCGCGGCACTGCAGCCGGGGATGCGCGTTTGGGGATTTTGACAATGACGGGGATGTGGATGTGCTGGTGATGAACCAGCATGAGGCGCCGTCGCTGATACGCAACGATGCACCGAAGGGGAACAACTGGCTGAAGGTGCGGCTGGAAGGGGTGAAGAGCAACCGGAGCGCGATTGGGGCGCGTGTGGTGGTGCGGTATGGGGGCAAGGTGCAGGCGCAGGAGGTGATGAGCCAGGGGAGCTACTGCTCATCGAATGATCCGCGGCTGCACTTTGGTCTGGGTGCGGCGGGGACGGCGGATGTGGAGATACGGTGGCCGATGGGGCAGACGGAAGTGCTGCGCGGGGTGGGGGCGAATCAACTGGTAACGGTGCGCGAGGGGGCGGGGCAGGTGAAGGGTCGGGGGTTTGCGGCGGCGGGCAAGTAGGGAAAAACCTGGACAAGAAGGGAAGGAGGACGGTGCTGCGGATGCGCGGCAGTGCGGGTGCGTGCGGTTAACAGAGGTTCTAACGGTACGCGAATGAGGGGTATCCGGTTAGATGGGAGCGGTGTGAGTGCGCGTGCCTTGTGCTTGGAATGGGCGCAAAGCGGGCGGATGCGGGGGATGGGGGAAGCGGCGGGGGGAGAGGCTGAGAGTAACGTGCGCTGGGTTGCGGGATAGACACGCTTCTAACGTAGTTGGCGGGGATGTGGTGCGGCTAGAGTGAGTTGGCTTCGACACTGAGGGTCCCGGCGGAGGTGGATGCGACGGGACTGAAGGGATGCGCGAGGCGGGAGAGCCCAGGGAAGAAGGGAAGCCAACGCGTGCGAGAGACCATGTGGAGCGGAAGAGAGTGGCGGGCAGAGCGGCTGCGGCGAGCGGGTGACTGCGGGACGCGTGCGCGCGGCCAGGAACGAGCGGCGCGATGATGCGGGAGAAGGAGAAGCCGGTCATCCTGATGCCGGAGCGGCTGGGGTATGCGGCGGGGGATTTGGCGAGTTGCCTGTACTACAACACGTTCAGCTTGTTCCTGATGTATTTCTACACGGATGTGTTTGGGATAGGACCGGCGGCGGTGGGGACGCTGCTGCTGGTGACGCGGACGTGGGACAACTTTGTGGATCCGGTGGTGGGGATGGTGGCGGACCGGACGACGACGCGTTGGGGGAAGTTTCGGCCGTGGATTCTGTTTGGGTGTGTGCCGATTGCGGTGGCGGGAGTGGCTGCGTTCCATACGCCGAACCTGAGTGCGCCGGGGAAGCTGATTTACGCCTATGTGACGTACTCGCTGCTGATGCTGATGTTTACGGTAATCAACATTCCTTATGGTGCGCTGCTGGGGGTGTTGACGCGGGATACGAACGAGCGGACGCGGCTGAGTTCGTACCGGTTTCTGGGTGCGTTTACGGGGAACTTTGTGGTGCAGGCGACGCTGCTGTGGTTGGTGAAGCACCTGGGGGGAGGGAGCGAGCAGAAGGGCTTTACGCTGGCGATGGGGGTGTACGGGGTGATGGCGGTGGGGCTGTTTCTGACGACGTTCCGGACGACGCGGGAGCGGGTGCGGAGTGCGGCGGATCGGGCATCGTCGGTGGGCAAGGATTTGTGGGACCTGGGGAAGAACGGGCCATGGATGGCGCTGGGGATGGTGAGCATCCTGTGCCTGGTGTGGATTTCGGTACGGAATGCCTGCCTGGTCTATTACTTCAAGTACTACGTGGGTGCGGAGCAGATGACGGCGACGTACCTGGTGGCGGGTACGCTGGCGACGCTGGCGGGCGTGACGGTGACGGCGAAACTGGTGAGCTTCTTTGGCGGGAAGAAGCGGGCGTACATCTGGCTGACGGTGTTTTGCGGGATTGCGAATGGAGCGATGTATTTTGCGAGTCCGAAGAATTTTGGACTGATGTATGCGAGCCAGATTGTGATGTCGTTTTTCCAGGGGCCGCTGTTCCCGATGATATGGGCGATGTATGCGGATACGGCGGATTATGCGGAGTGGAAGTTTGGACGGCGGACGACGGGGCTGATTTTTTCAGCGGGGACATTCTCGCAAAAGATGGGCTGGACGGTGGGCGCGGCGACGGCGGGATGGTTGCTGGGGTACTACGGGTTCAAGGCGAATGTGGTGCAGAACACGGGAACGCTGTTTGGGATACGGGTGATGGTGAGCCTGTTGCCTGCGGCGGCGTGCGGTGCGACGGCGGTGGCGGCGTTGCTGTATGGCATTACGCAGCCAATTGAGAAGCGGATGGGTGAAGAGTTGACGGCACGCAGAGAGTTGAGTGCCGAAGGAATTGGAGAGTGAGGAGATGACGATGAGCAAGAATGCGACAGTGGTGGGCGAAGCGATTCCGAATTTGCCATGGCAGGAGCGGGCGGAGGGAAGCCGGGAAGTGCTGTGGCGATACAGCGAGAACCCGATTCTGGGATGGAATCCGGTGGGGCGCGCGGCGCGAATCTTCAACAGCGCGGCTTGGCCGCATGAGGGTGGTTTTGTAGGTGTGTTTCGCGCAGATCACAGGAATGCGATGCCGGATTTGCACTTTGGCCGGAGTGCGGACGGCGTGCAGTGGGAGATTGATGCGGAGGTGATTCCGTGGCAGAACGAGGCTGGCGAGCGGGTATACAACAGGAACTACGCGTATGATCCGCGGCTGGTGAAGATTGATGAGACGTTTTACGTGATTTGGTGCGACGACTTTCCGGGGCCTTCGATTGCGCTGGGGCAGACGAAGGATTTCAAGACGTGGGTGAAGCTGGAGCGTCCGCTGATGCCGTTCAACCGGAATGGGGTGCTGTTTCCGCGGAAGATAGGCGGGGAGTATCTGCTGCTGAGCCGGCCGAGCGACTCAGGGCATACGCCGTTTGGGGATATTCTGCTGTCGCACAGCCGGGATTTGACGTATTGGGGCAAGCACCGGCTGGTGATGCAGCGGCAGCCGAACAACTGGTGGGAGAGCACGAAGATTGGCGCGGGGCCGATTCCGATTGAGACGCGCGAGGGGTGGCTGCTGTTCTACCACGGGGTGATTACGAACTGTAACGGGTATGTGTACAGCATTGGGGCGGCGCTGCTGGATTTGGAGGACCCGTCAAAGGTGCTGTACCGGACGCACGATTATCTTTTGTCGCCAGAGATGCCGTACGAGACGGTAGGATTTGTGCCGAACGTGACGTTCCCGTGCGCGGCGCTGTGCGATGCGCCGACGGGGCGGATTTGCCTGTACTACGGGGCTGCGGATTCGTATACGGCACTGGCGTTTTGCCAGGTGGATGAACTGCTGGAGCACTTGAAAGGGAAGTAGGGAGCGATGCGAAGAGCTTGCTGGATGTTGGCGATGATGTGCGGGCTGCCGATGGTGGCGATGGGAGATGGACCGGTGGAGAAGGTGACTCAGGCGGTGGCCGCGGGCTGGGAGTTTCGCCAGGTGCATGCGCGGGTCGGCGAGACGGATGGCGCGTGGAGGCCAGCGGTGGTGCCTGGCGTGGTGCATGCGGATTTGCTGCGGAACAAGCTGATTGGGGACCCGTATTATCGCGACAACGAGAGCAAGGTGCAGTGGATTGAGCGGGCGGACTGGGAGTATCGCACCGAGGTGGAGGTGAGCGCGAAGCTGCTGGGGATGCAGCATGTGGAGATGGTGCTGGAAGGGCTGGATGCGGTGGCGGAGGTGCGGGTGAATGGCGCGCTGGTGCTGAAGGCCGACAACATGTTCCGCGAGTGGCGGGTGGATGTGAAGGGAAAGCTGAAGCCGGGGAAGAACGAGATTGCAGTGAGCTTTCCGAATGTGGGTGCCGAGGCGGCGAAGGTGGCGGCGACGGACCCGTGGAGGAAGCTGACGCAACCGCTGCCGGCAGAGAAGACGTATGTGCGCAAGGCGGCGTTTGAGTATGGCTGGGACTGGGGTCCGCGGCTGGTGACGGTGGGGATTTGGAGGCCGGTGCGGTTGGAGGGATGGAATGCGGCGCGGATATCCAACCTGTATGTGCGGCAGAAGGATGTGAGCCAGACGGTGGCGCGGGTGGTGGTTGAGGCGGAGGTGACTGCGGCGGGCGAGGAGCGGGCCGAAGTGGAGGTTCATGCGGCGCTGGGGGGCTTTGAGAAACAGTGGACTGTGGTGGCGCAACTGCATGCCGGGGTGAACCAGGTGAGTGTGCCGGTGGAGATTGCGAAGCCGGAGCTGTGGTATCCGGCGGGATATGGGGCGCATCCGCTGTACCGGTTTGAGGCGAGCGTGCGGGTGGGCGGCGTGCGTGTGGATGTGCGAGAGGCGAAGGTGGGGCTGCGATCGATTGTGCTGCGCAGGGATGTGGACGAGTGGGGACGGTCGTTTGAGCTGGTGGTGAACGGGATACCGGTGTTTGCCAAGGGCGCGGATGTGATTCCGTTTGATGCGCTGTTTACGCGGGTGACGACGGAGCAGTACCGGAGCGTGCTGGAGTCGGCGGTGGCGGCGAACATGAACATGGTGCGGCACTGGGGCGGGGGGTACTACGAGACGGATGAGTTCTACGCGATTTGCGATGAGCTGGGGATTATGGTGTGGCAGGACTTCATGTTTGGCAATGAATGGCAGCCGGGGACGTACAGCTTCAAGCTGAACGTGGAGAAGGAAGCGGAGGAGCAGGTGCGGCGGCTGCGCAACCATCCGAGCGTGGTGCTGTGGTGCGGGAACAACGAGACGGAGACGTCGTGGCAGTGGGCGCAGAATGCGGACGTGATCAAGGCGCTGCCTGCGGATGTGCAGCGGCATATGTGGCAGGACTATCTGACGCTGTTTTCAGGAGTGATAGCGCGGGCGGTGGAGCGTGGGGAGCCGGAGGTGCCCTACTGGCCGAGTTCGCCGAGTGCGGACTATGAGGATACGAGCGAAACGTACCAGTCAGGGGACATGCACAACTGGGCGGTGTGGCACGGGATGCTGCCGCTGAAGGGATATGAGAAGAGCTTTCCGCGATTCATGACGGAGTATGGTTTCCAGTCGTTCCCGGAGATGCGGACTGTGGAGTCGTTTACGGAGCCGGAAGACAGGACGGGGATAACGACGCCGGTGATGCTGGCGCACCAGAAGAATGTGGCGGGGAACCAGAAGATCCACGAGTACATGCTGCGGGATTATCCGGAGCCGAAGGATTTTCGTTCGTTCCTGTATGTGAGCCAGGTGCTGCAGGCAGAAGCGGTGAAGATTGGCGCGGAGCATTTGCGGCGGATACGGCCGCGGTCGATGGGGTCGATTTACTGGCAGTTGAATGACTGCTGGCCGGTGGCGTCGTGGTCGAGTCTGGACTACTACGGACGCTGGAAGGCGCTGCACTATTATGCGCGGCGGTTCTACAACGATGTGCTGGTGCTGCCGCATGAGGAGGATGGCGGGGTGGCGGTGTATGGGGTGTCAGACCGGGTGGCGGGGAGCGATGCGCGGCTGCGGGTGCGGCTGATGACGATGGACGGAAAGGTGCTGAAAGAGATGGAGCAGGCGGTGACGCTGCCGGGGCTGAAGAGCACGGTGCTGGCGCGAGTGGCGGAGGCGGAGTGGCTGAAGGATGCGGATGGAGCGCGGGTGTTCCTGGTGGCCGAGCTGATGGCGGGCGGCAAGACGGTGTCGCGGAATCTTCTGTTCTTCCGGGAGACGAAGGATGTGCGGCTGGAGCCGGCGAGGCTGGAGACGACGGTGAGCCCGATGGGGGGCGGATACCGGGTGCGAGTGGCCGCAAAGGTGCTGGCGCGGGATGTGTATGTGGAGACGGGAAGTGTGGATGCGAAGGTGAGCGACAACTACTTTGATGTGCTGCCGGGCGAGGTGGTGGAGATTGAGGTGAAGACGGCGGCGCCGGAGGCGGAGTTCCGGAAGGCGCTGCATGTGATGAGCCTGACGGATGCGTTTGCGGCAGGGAATTTTGCAGCGAAGTAGAAGCAGAGGAGACGGTGAATGGCGATGGCGGAGTATGTGGCGGCGGCGGGACGGTATGACGGGATGGTGTATCGGCGGTGTGGGGCGAGCGGGGTGAAGCTGCCGGCGATATCGTTTGGGTTGTGGCAGAACTTTGGCGGAGCGGAGTTGCAGGAGAGCTGCCGTGCGATGGTGCTGCGGGCGTTTGACCTGGGGATTACTCACTTTGACCTGGCGAACAACTATGGGCCGCCGCCGGGAAGCGCGGAGACGAATTTTGGGCGGATCTTGCGAGGGGATTTGGGGCACTACCGGGATGAGCTGGTGGTGAGTACAAAGGCGGGCTACGATATGTGGCCAGGGCCGTATGGGGAGTGGGGATCGCGGAAGTATATGCTGGCGAGCCTGGACCAGAGTTTGCGGCGAATGGGGCTGGAGTACGTGGATATCTTCTACTCTCACCGGCTGGATCCGGAGACTCCGCTGGAGGAGACGATGGGTGCGCTGGCGCAGGCGGTGCGCGTGGGCAAGGCGCTGTATGTGGGGATATCGAATTACCCGGCGGCGGAGACGGCGGAGGCGGTTCGGTTGCTGGGGGAGATGGGCGTGCGGTGCCTGATTCATCAGCCGAAGTACTCGATGTTTGTGCGGACGCCAGAGGAGGGAGTGCTGGGCGTGCTGCGGGAGAAGGGGATGGGCGCGATTGCGTTCAGCCCGCTGGCGCAGGGGCTGCTGACGGACCGGTATGCGACGGGAGTGCAGGCGGGCACGCGGGCGGCGAGGATGGAGTCCCTGAAGAGCGAGGATGTGGAAGGACGGATGGCGCAGGTGCGTGCGCTGGCGAAGCTGGCCGTGGAGCGCGGACAGACGCTGGCGCAGATGGCGATTGCGTGGGTGCTGCGGGATGGCGTGGTGACGAGCGCGCTGGTGGGCGCGAGCAGCGTGGCGCAACTGGAGCAGAATGTGGCGGCGCTGGAGAAGCTGGAGTTTACGGCGGGTGAGCTGACGGCGATTGAGCAAATTCTGGGCTGAGGAGCGGTGGATGGTGCGGTTTGGGATTGCGGGATATGGGCTGCATGCGGCGAAGCGGCTGGCACCGGCGCTGAAGGCGGCGAAGGGCTGCGAGCTGGTGGCGCTTTCGCGGAGAAATGTGGCGCAGGCGGAAGCGGATGCGGCGGCGCTGGGGTTGAAGTATGGCGTGGGCTCGACACGGGAGTTGTGTGCGCTGGCGGAAGTGGATGCGGTGGTGGTGACAAGCCCGAATGCCATGCACCATGCGGATGTGATGACTTGCCTGGAGATGGGCAAGCATGTGCTGTGTGAAAAGCCGATGGGGCTGCGGGTGGAGGAGGCTGCTGCGATGGTAGCCGAGGCGAAGCGGCGGCGCCTGGTGCTGGGTGTGGCGCAGAGTTACCGGTTCTGCTGGTCACTGGAGTTTGCGCGGGATTGCCTGAAGAGTGGGGAGATTGGCAGGGCGGTGGCGTGCCGGGTGGACTTCAGCTTTGTGGGCTTGAACAGCGAGCGGCGGTGGCTGACGGATGCGGCGCTGGCCGGTGGCGGACCGATTGCCGATATTGGGGTGCACGCGGTGGATGCGATGCGGTATGTGCTGGACGAGGAAGTGGAGAGCTGCACGGCAGTTACGACGCGGGATGCGGAGAGCGGGGGAGTGGAGGCAAGCGCGGCGCTGAGTTTGCGGTTCCGGAGTGGAGCGCTGGGGACGAGCGTGGTGAGTTTTCGCTCGCCATATGACACACATCTTGAGGTGCTGGGGAGGAAGGGCCGGCTGGTGGCGCGGCACGGGCTGGATGTGGATGCACCGGTGGCGATGGAAGTGGAAGGCGAGGCGGGCAGCCGGGTGGTGATGGTGGACAATCGGGGGCTGTATGAGCGGCAGATGGAGGCATTCAGCGAGGCGATTGAGAAGGGCACCAAGTTTGTGGCGACGGGCGAGGATGGGGTGAAGAATCAGCGGGTGCTGGATGCGCTGTTTGAGAGTGCGCGGGTGGGCAGCACGATTTGGGTGGAGGGAGAGTGAGGACGATGGCGAGCTGGAACGCGGAAACGATGCTGGCAGCGATGGAGGCGAAGGCCGATGCGCTGGGGGTGACGGGTGTGATGGTGGTGGCGCGGATGGATGCGGTGGGAGAGCGTTGGGAGTCGGAGATGCGGGTGCGTGGCAGGAGCCAGATGAGCTTTGCCGAACCGAACGCTCTGGGATTTACCGGGTGCAACTTTATCGCGATTGCGTATTCAAAGGCGGCGGAGATGGCGACGACGAAGGCGAACAGCGGCGGGGGAGCGCGGGCGGTGCACCAGGGGGAGTTTGGGTATCCGGGCGGGGTGATTGCAACGCGGGATGGCGGATATGTGCTGGCGGTGTTCAGCGGGGCGACGGGCGAGCAGGATACGGAGATTTCGCTGGCGGGAATGGGCGCGCTGGGATAGGGCTACTGGACGCGGAATGCGACGGGTTCGACGTGGACGGGGATGTTGTCGCGCGCCTGAATGTGGAGCAGGACCTGCCAGTTGGCGGGGACAGAGTGGTCCGAGGAGAGGGCGCGGAGCTTTTCCCAAACGGGGCGCATGGCGCGGGGGTCAGCGAAGAAGGAGCCAACGCCGGCGGTGCCGGTGCTGGTGATTCCGCCGAGGACGAGGATGCGGGTGCCTGAAGGCGATTGCGTCATCCAAATGAGACCGTAATCGTCGAGCAGCGGCCCGTTGCGCTTGTGGGGATACTCGGCGAGTTCGCCGGGCTGGGGCTTGGTGTTGTGGATGGTCTCGTATTCAATGACAAAATTTGCGGCGGCGATGGTGCTCATCCAGGAGCTCATGTGAGGGCCGCCGAGGACGACGAGGTGCTCGGTGCGTGCTGCGTCCCAGTTGAGGAAGCGCGCCTCAGTGAGCTGGGCGGGCTGGTTGAGTGACTGGAAGAGGCCGCCCAGCTCAAAGGCGGTTTTGGCTTCGCCCATGCCGGTGTATTCGCCGTTGTTGAGCTCGAGGGCACGGTAGGGGAAGCTGAGCCAGCGGGGATCGGCGACGGTACCAATCTGTGTGGCCAGAGGTTCAGAGAGAGGGAACTCGTAGGTGCCCATTTCCTGGGTGGTGACGGGCTGGTTGCTGCCCCGGTAGCGGAGTGTATTGGGGTCAGAGAGGACGATCCTGGTAGGGATGGCGGAGCTGGTGGCCATGGGGCCGAGGAGGTCGTTGTAGATGGAGAATTCGCGATCGGTGGCGGCGTTGTGGAAGATGTTCCAGCGAGCGGGGATGAAGGCCTGGGAGAGGAATGCACCGAGGAGAAGACAGCCGAGGGCGATGAGGGGGAGCTGAAACCAGGGGGCGCGCCGGGCGGCGAGGGGTGCAGGGGGGGCGGGAGGCGGTGCGGGAGCGTCTGACACAGGTTGGGGGGGTGCGGAGGGCCTTTCGACCGGAGCCGGCTCTGCGGGCTGGGCGTGGAGGATGCTGAATTCCGGGATGTAGGAGCCGGAGGGGAGACGGATGGCGAGCTCGTGCTCGGCGGCCTCGGCATAGAACTGGTTGAGGCGCTTGCGGACGTCGTTGGCGCTGACGCGGACGATGGCATCCTGACTGGTATCGTAATCAGCGGGACGATGGAAGATTTCGATGCCGAGGATGCGCTCCTTGAGGCGGTCGTTTTCGCCCTTGAGTGCGAGTTCGACGAGGTGGCGGAGGAGTTCCTGGCTTCGACGGCTGCCGTGAAAGGCATCGCTCAAGAGAATTTTCTCGAGGGTGTGGAGAATCTCAGCTCGTAACCGTGGGATCTCAGAGTCAACAAGGATGACCAGGCCGGGTTCCCGTTCTCGAGATGAAGTGGTCAAGCTGCCTCCAAGAGAGAACCCAGTATAGCAGGGACGTAACAGGTTAGAACGCGGAAGAGTGCGGGAATTGGGGGTGCGGGAGAGGGGGAGTGAAAGACGGAAGGAGGAGATGCGAGGGGCGGAGAGGGTGGAAACGGGAGGAAATCCTGCGTCTAACGTAGGCCGGAAATTGAGCTATCAGGTTAGACGGGGTGATTTCGGGGGAATTTGCGGGAGAGTTGAGGAGATTTGGGAGTGTGGAGAGAAGCGGGAGGGAGGAAGGTGGTTGAAAAGCGATTTTCCTGAGGAAAGCGGGGGCGGCTTGAGTATGGCGTGGGGAGAAAACGGGGGTGGAGGAGATGTGTTGCAGGGGTGGAGGAGGGGTGAAAGAGAGCAGGATTGCCGGCGGGAAGTGCGGGCGGGCATGATAACGTTCCCATTGAGGATGGATAGACACGCTCCTAACGTAGTTGGTGCCGATTGGAAGCGCATAGAGTTCTCTCGCTCCCATACCCCGCACGTTTCCCTTCCCGAAAAAATCGGAGGGGGAAACAGAAGAACGGGTGTAGGAAGCCAAACGAGGAAGGGAAGAGCCAAGATGCAAAAATTTCAGCGAGTGCGCAACCTCTTGATTTGCCTTCTCCTGTTTAGTCTGCAGTGCGTCGTGTCCCATGGACAGACGCCGACAGGCACCATTCAGGGAGTGGTGACGGACAAGACCGGAGCAGCAATCCAGGGAGCATCGATTACGATTGTCCGGACATCGACGAACGAAGAGCGCAAGGCGGCGACGGACGCTGCGGGGCGTTACACGTTTGTGTTTGTGGAGCCGGGTACCTACAACGTGTCGGTTTCGGCGGCCGGCTTCAAGGGGGAGACGGAGAACGGGATTCTGGTGCAGGTGACCGAGACCCGGCCTTTGAACTTCAAACTGGAAGTTGGCGCCGTGACCCAGAACGTGGAAGTGAGCGCGCAGGACCAGCAGAGCCTGGATACGCAGACGTCGAGTCTGGGCCAGACGATCCAGACAGATACGATGCTGCAACTGCCAGACCAGGGCCGAAATCCGTTTGATTTCGCATTTCTGGTGCCTGGCGTGAACAACGTAGGCGGAGCATCGACCCCGCATATCGGCGGCAGCCGTAACGGGAACAACGAGCAGTTGATTGACGGCATGACGAACATCACGCCGGAAAACAACATTGGCAACAACATCAGCACGTATCAGCCGGTGGAAGACAGTGTGCAGGAAATCAATGTGCAGACGAATGTGCTTCCGGCGGAGAACGGGCGCTTCTCGGGAGGCACTGAGAGCCTGGTGACGAAGAGTGGCGGCAATGCGTGGCATGGGACGTACTTTGAGTTCATCCAGAACTCAGCGCTGAATGCTGCCAGCTTTGCGGGTATTGGGAACAAGCGGTCAAAGAATGCCGCGTCGCACCAGTACCAGTCTGGCGGAACAGTGAGCGGACCGATTCTCAAGAACCGGGCGTTCTTCTTCTTTGACTTCCAGTACACGAGCCAGGCATCCGGGACGGTAGCGAGCGACAAGGTTCCGTCAGCGGACTTTACGACCGGCGACTTCACGAGCCTTTTTGGAGCGACAACGCCGGTGCTGTTTGACCCGGATACGGTTGCACAGAATGAGCAGGGCGTATACGAGCGTCAACCGTTCCAGGTTAACGGCAAGTACAACGTGATTCCCACGGAGCGGATTTCGCCGGTAGCAGCGGCGGCGCTGAAGTACTTCCCTGGCGCGAACCTGAGCGGCAAGCAGGCGTATGAAAACAACTACAGCGTGTCGGGCGCGGTGCCTGGTTCGGACTGGCACTTTGACTCTCGCGAAGATGCCGACATCACGTCGAAGTGGCATGCTTTCCTGCGCTATTCGATGGACAGCAACAAGTACAACACGTTCAACGACTTCAACAACGCGGCGAGCAATGGCGGCTACGGCGGCCAGGGTCACGGCTATACGTACAGCGGCTCGTTCAACAACACGGTGACGTTCTCGCCGACGCTGTTGGGTGAGTTCCGGTATGGTTATTCGCGGCAGACGTCGAATCGCGTGCCGGCGGGCGGAACGTTTGACCCGACGAAGCTGGGCTTTGACTCGGCTTACGCGAACCAGGCGTCGCAGCAGTTGTCGATTTTCCCGCACTTTGGGTTTGGCGGCGCGAACAACGGCTACTTCACGGATCTTGGTCCGCTGGGCTACGAGGGATTGCAGGAAAATCCTCTGGCGCAGTCGATCAATGGCAGCCTGGTGAAGATTGTGGGCGGCCACACGTTGAAGGTAGGCGGCGAGTTCCGCAGCCTGCGATTGAACTTCTACCAGTACACGTATCCTTCGGGCGATTTCTATTCGGATGACTCGTGGACGCGACAGTTCCCGGCGACGTTTGACGGCAACACGGGATCGCCAACGGGCTACTCGGTTGCATCGCTGCTGCTGGGCCTGCCGTCGAGCGGGCGCATCACGAATGATCCGAAGTACATCACGACGAGCCAGTATTGGGCATCTTACATTCAGGATGACTGGAAGGTGAGCCCGAAGCTGACGGTGAATGTGGGACTTCGGTATGACTTTGAAGTACCGCGCGAAGAAGCCCACAACCAGATGGTGTACTGGGATCCGACGGCGGTGTCTCCTTTGCAGGGGAACTCGCTGATTTCAACCGCACTGGGAGCGAGCGGGGTGAGCTGCCCGCACTGCAACAACCTTCGTGGCGCGATGAATATTGTGGGCGCGGCGGGGTCGATGTATGGCCGGCGGCAGGGCCCGGTGCAGAAGGGGGACTTTGGTCCTCGTCTGGGCCTGGCATATAACGCGACGCCGAATCTGGTGGTGCGCGGTGGACTGGGTATCGTGTACCAACCCTCGGCGCTGCAGGCCTCGGGTACGTCCGGCGGTTCGGGTGATGACGGCTTTGATGTTGAGTCGGATATGCACGCGAGTTTTGACAATCAGCAGAGCCTGCCGGTGGCAACCCTGTACAGCCCAGATCCGAACCTGCCTGCTTCGGCGAAGAATCCCTTCCCGAGCGGGTATGCGACGGCACAGGCGAAGGATCCGACGTGCCTTGGGAATGCGCTTTGCACGCAGGGCATTGACATCGGCAACGGGATTTCGACGGCGTACTTTGATACGTACCGGAATCCGTACTCGATCCAGTGGAACCTGAATGCGCAGTATGCGGCGCCCTGGGGACTGAAGCTGGAAGTTGGATATCTTGGCAACCGAGGACTGTTCCTGGTGAACGGCGACCCTGGCTTGCCGATTGACCAACTGACGACGAACACGCTGGCAGCCAATGGCTGCACGGTTGGCGCAACGACGGCCCAGTGCCACTTGCTGGACCAGGTAGCGAATCCGTTCCAGGAGGCGATTGGGCCGGGATCGCCGTATTATCTGCCCGGATTGTCTCTGGGTGGATCGACAGTGAGCCGCGGTCAACTGCAGCATCGTTATCCGCAGTACAACGGAGTGAGCACGTTCCGCAAGCCGGATTCGGCCTCATTCTATAACGGGTTCACGTTCAGCGCGCAGAAGTCCTCGTCAAAGGGCCTGAGCTTTACGTATGCGTTTACGTATGGCAAGGAGTATGACAACGGTGCTTCGCCGGTGGGCTACCTTGGACCGACCTCGGGCACATATGCCGACCAGTACAACCCGAAGGCAGAATGGGGCATTGGTGCGCAGAATGTGTTGTGGAACCATGCGGCGAGCTTCCAGTATGAGCTTCCGCTGGGCCACGGTCGTGCGTTCCTGAACCATGGCAATGCTGTCTCAGACCGTGTGGTTGGGGGATGGCAGATCTCCGGGATTGAGAACTACAGCGCGGGAACGCCTGTGGTGCTGGGCGGAGTGAACAACGGTACGACGCAGTCGACGTATGGCGGCCTGGGACAGCGCCCGGATTGGGCGGGAACGAGTCCGAAGCTGCCGAGCAAGAGTGCGAAGCTGTGGTTCAACCCGAACGTGTACTCGATTCCGCTGCCGTTCGAGATTGGCAACGCGCCGCGCACGATTGGCGTAAACCAGCCGAACTACCAGAACCTGGATTTGCAGATTGCGAAGAACACGCGGTTTGGGCATGAAGACAAGTTCAACTTCCAGGCCCGGCTTGAGATGTTCAACGCGTTTAACCATGCGAGCCTGGGTGGTCCGGGCACGTCGGTGGGAAGCGGCAACTTTGGTGTGATTCAGAATTTTTCGGGTACGGCCCGCAGGATTCAGTTCGCAGGAAAGTTCGTTTTCTAACCCGGTGCCGCTGGCCGGGAGGCCGGTGGCGGATGAAGGCAACAAGCAGGGTGAGGACGGTGCGAACTGTCTTCACCCTGCATTTCTTAACCGGTTGAGTGAACCGGAAATCCCGAGACAAATTGGAATCGAAACCAAGGTGGAGAGATGCCATGGAACGACGCAGTGTGCTTCAAGGATTGCTGGGGATGGTGCTGGTGCCGACAGCAGGACGCGCGGCGAGTGCAAGTGCTGCAACTGGAGAAGGCAGCCGGTTGTTTGTGGCTTCGTTCATGACGATGCACGATCCGTTCTTTGTGGAGCTGAATGAGGGAATGCGGATGGCGGTGGAGAGCCAGGGAGACCGGTTCCTGTTTCTGGATGGATTGCATGAGCGCAGCAACCAGGAGAAGAACACGATTGAGGCGCTGAATCTGCATCCGGCGGCGTTGTTTCTGGTGCCGGCGACGGATGCGGGAAGCATTGAGAAGATTGTGGCGGCGGCGAAAGAGAAGGGTGTGCCGGTGATTCTGGTGGACACCGATTTGACGGCGGCCGAGGGGATGACGCTGACGACGGTGCTGACGGATAACCGCGAGGCGGGACGGATTGCCGGCGAGGAGCTGGCGCGAGTGAATGCGAAGGCGCAGATTGGGGTGCTGAGCTTCAGCTATTCGCAGGGGTGTGTGGACCGAGTGGAGGGATTTCGCGAGGAGATTGCGAAGCACCCTGGGATGCGGATATTGGCGAGCCAGGATGGACATGCGAATCGCGAAGGCGTGCGTGGGGTGATCAAGGAGTTCTTGAACAGCCATGCGGAGATGGATGCGATTTTTGCAATCAATGATGTGAGCGCACTGGAGGCGATTGACGGGATTGCCACGGCCGGGCGGACAGGGAAGATTGCGGTGCTGGGAGTGGCGGGGTCGCGAGAAGGAGCGCAGGCGATTGTGGCCGGGAAGATGCTGGCGACGGTGGCGCAGATGCCGAAGGAGATAGGGCGAGTGGCGGTGGAGCAGGCGAGGAAGTTTCTGGCTGGGGGCACGGTGGCGAAGCGGGTGCTGGTTCCGGTGAAGCTGGTGACGGCGGCCAATGCCGAGGAGTTTGCGAAGTGAAGGGGAATGGAGTGAGCGTGATGAATCGCAGGTGGTGTGGTGTGCTGGCGGCGGTGGCGGTGTGCGGAGCGGTGATGGCGATGGGGCAGACGGCGGGAAAGGCGTGGCCGATTGTGCATCGCGAGGGCGACCAGTTGATGGAGGGGCAGCGGGTGTTCCGGTTTGTGGGGCTGGATGCGCCGAATCTGCTGGCGAACGAGACCCAGATTCGTGAGGACCGGACGAACCGGTTTCCCGATGAATTTGAGATACGGGATACGCTGGGCGGGTTGCAGAGGGAAGGGGCGCGGGCGACGCGGACGTTTGCGCTGACGGTGAAGTCGCCGAAGGACAAGGGACTGCCGGTGTATATCGAGGGGCGGCGGCGGTACAACGAGGATGCGTTCCGGTGCCTGGATAGGGCGATTGCGCTGGCGCACGAATATGATGTGCGGCTGATTGTGCCGCTGATTGCGTCGCAGTCGTTTGATGCAGTGCGGGGAGTGGATGAGTTTGCGGAGCTTTCGGGCAAGCCGGGGAGCGCGTTCTGGACCGATGAGGCGGTGAAGGAGGACTTCAGGGACCTTATCCGGTTTGTGATGAATCGGCGGAATACTGTGAACGGAATTTTGTACAAGGATGATCCGGCGATATTGGCGTGGCAGTTGGGCAATGAGTTTGGGAGTTATCCGGGGGACCGGAAGCTGGATTACCAGGAGTGGACCCCGCGGATATTGGCGTGGAGCCTGGAGATGGCGGCGTATATCAAGCGGGAGGACCCGAATCATCTGGTGATGGAGGCGGGCGGGGCGGATCGGGCGGCGCTGATTGCGGATGCGAACATTGATGTGATCAGCGACCACCTGTATGAGTACTGGAACCGGCTGGGCGGGCTGCCGACGGAGCTGGCACCGCTGGCGGCGGAGTCCAGGAGGCAGTGCAAGGGGAAAAAGGCACTGATTGTGGATGAGTTTGGGCTGGGAGCGACGGCGAATCTGCGGGCGCTGATGGAGGAGATTCGCGGGGACGGGATTGTCGGAGGGTTGTTGTGGAGTATTCGGAGCCATCGGCGGGATGGGGGGTGGTACTACCACAATGAGGGCGGGACGCAGGTGAACTCGTTCCATGTGCCGGGGTTTGCCACTGGGTATGGGTTTGACGAGACGCGAATGCTGGAGCTTGTGCGGCGGGAAGCGTATTTGATTCGGGGTGAGGATGCGCCGGGGGTGATGGCACCGGGACCTGCTCCGGTGCTGATGCAGGCGGGAGACGGGCTGACGTGGCGGGGTTCGACGGGAGCGGCGAGCTACACGCTGGAGCGGTCGGCAGATGCGGGAGGCCCGTGGACGGTGTTGGCGACGGGGCTGGCGGATTCCGTGATATTTGATGTGGCGGGTTTTGAGCCGTCGATTGCGGCGAAGAGTCCGCTGGTGCTGTACACGGATGAGAGCCGGGAGGATGGGAGGCAGTATTTTTACCGCATGCAGGGGACGAACGCTGGTGGAGAGAGCGGCTGGTCTGCGGTGCTGGACTGGAAGTGAGGGGGATTACGGCGGAGGAATGTTTTGCGGGATGGTGAAGAAAAAACTGCCGACAGCCAGAGTTTGTGGTGTGGCTGCCGGCAGTGGGTTGGGTGGTGCGGGGTCGGCTACTCGACGGTGGCAGCCTTGGCCACGGTGATGGCGGCATCGAGCGGGAGGTGCTGGGAGGAGTCGCCGACGTGGACGTGGAACTGGCCGGCGTTGACCTTCCAGGCCTTGGCAGCTACGTCGTAGTAAGCAAAGGCGCGGCCGTTGAGTTCGACGGAGACCTTGCGGGTTTCGCCGGGAGCGAGGGTGACGCGCTCGAAGCCCTTGAGCTCCTGTGCGGGACGGGGCAGGGTGGGCTTGTCTTCGCTGACATAGACCTGGGCCACGGTGGCGCCGGCGCGCTTGCCGGTGTTGGTGACATCGAAGGTGACCTTGAAGTGGAGGCCGTCGATGGCAGTGACCTGGGGATGAGCGAACTCAAAGGAGGTGTAGGAGAGACCGTAGCCGAAGGGGAAGAGGGGCTTGACGCCGTTCTTCTCGTAGCCGCGGTAGCCGACGAAGATGCCTTCCTTATAGGTGACGTGGATGCTGTCGCCCTCAGGGTAGTAGTTGGCGAAGGTTGGGTTGTCCTGGTTGCGCTGCTCAAAGGTTGCGGGCAGGTGGCCGGAGGGGTTGACCTCGCCGAAGAGGATTTGGGCCAGCGCGGTGCCGCCCTGTTCGCCGCCGTACCAGGTGGCGAGGAAGGCGGGGACGTGGGGGAGCCAGGTGCTTGAGTCAACATTGCCGCCGGAGGTGAGGGCGACGATGGTTTTGGGGTTGGCCGCGGAGACTTCGCGGATGAGTTCGTCCTGTCCGACGGGGAGTTCGAAGGTGCGGTCGCCGCCTTCGCTTTCGCTAGCGTTGTCATAGCCGGCGGCGATGACAACGACATCGGCCTTGGCGGCGAGGGTGCGGACCTTTGGGTTGACGAGGGTGCGCTGGTCGGCGATGGCTACGCGGAGCTTGCCGCCGAGCGCGGCTTCCTGGTAGTCCTCGACGACGACTTTGTGGGGCCCGGTGGAGAGTTGCAGTGTGGTGGCGGGCTGGAAGGCGCGCTGCAGCTTCCAGTTATCGAAGACGAGCTTGTCATCGACGAAGAGGCGGGAGCCACCGCCCTCGCCCGCGCCTTCGAGAACCACTTCATAGGGGCCGGCAGTGGCTGCGGTGTAGTAGCCGGTGAAGCGGCGACTCTTTTCGGACTTGGCACCGGAGGCGAACAGGGCGAAGGCTGCTTCAGGGTCGGCTGCGATGGATTCCCAGCTCATGCCTTCGTCGTTGATGTGGTGGGTGTTCTTGGTGGAGGCGGGCGTGCCGCTGAGGGAGGTGTTGCCGAAGGTTTCGACAGTGAGGCCAGGCTGGCCACCGGTGGCCGCGGTCTGGAATTCCGTGGAGCGGGCGAGTTCGGTGACGGTGGGCAGTCCGCGGTCGTAGTAGACGGTGACGTCGTGGCCGAGGAGCTTCTGGATGCCCTCAAGATCGCTGACGAGAGCGAAGGGACGGACACCGGCGCTGCCGCCGCCAACGGCAACGCCGGGATAGGCGTCAGGACCGACGACGAGGATGGACTTGACGGCGTGCTTGTCGAGCGGGAGCAGGTGGCCTTCGTTCTTGAGCAGAACGGCGCCTTCCTGTGCCGCCTCAAGGGCGATGGCCTGGTTGTGGCCGTTGTAGACGGAGAGGGAGTCGTCGGTCTGGGGCTTGTCGAGCCAGCCGAAGCGCTCGGCGGTGAGGAGGATGCGGCGGATTTTCTCGTCGATGGTGGCGATGGAGAGGGTGCCGGCCTTGACGGCGGGCAGGAGGTTCTTCTGGTTCATGAATGCGCCGGTGGGCATTTCGATATCGAGCCCGCCGTTGGCTGCGGCCACGCCGTCGTAGGTGGCGACCCAGTCTGACATCATGACGCCGGGGAAGCCCCATTCCTTGCGGACGATGTCGGTGTTGAAGTAGCCGTTCTGGGTCATGTGGACGCCGTTGGTGAGGTTGTAGGAGTCCATGATGGCTCCGACGTGTGCCTGCTTGACGGCGGCTTCGAAGGCGGGGAGGTAGATTTCGCGGAGGGTGCGCTCATCGACGACGGTGTCGGAGTCGTGGCGGAGGTACTCGGAGTTGTTGCCGAGGAAGTGCTTGACGGTGGCGCTGACGCCCTGCTTCTGCATGCCGTTGATGTAGCCGACGGCGATGTTGGAGGTGAGGAAGGGGTCTTCGCCGAAGTACTCGAAGTTGCGGCCGTTGCGGGGGGAGCGATAGATGTTGACGCCAGGGCCGAGCATATAGTGGACGCCGCGGGCCTTGGCGTCCTGTCCGATGCCTGCGCCGACTTTTGCAGCGAGATCGCGGTCCCAGGAGGCGGCGAGGCCGATGCCGATGGCGTAGGTGGTGGAGGGGAAGCCGGCGTTGCTGCGGACGCCGTAGGGGCCGTCGGACATTTCAAAGGATGGCAACTTGAGGCCGGGCACGGCGCGGACGGCAAAGCCGGTTCCGCCGATGTAATCGATCTTTTCTTCGAGGGTCATTTTGGCCAGGATGGCTTCCACGCGCGGGCTGGGCGCGGGGGCGGCCGGGGTCTGCGCGAAGGCGGCAGTTGCGCCGAGCAGGATGACGGCAAAGGGTTTGAACAGTCTCATACTTCTCCTTGAATCGTTGGGCGGGAGGGATTGGAACCGAAGCCGGTGTGATGGTGCGGCTTCGTGCTGAGTTGACCAGACTGGATACGCATGCGTGCGAAGCGCCGGTTCCAGAATCGAAAGAAATTGTACAAGGTGGGGTTTACGGCTGGCTGTGATTTGAGGACGGGAAAAGTGAAGGGAAATTGGGCCGGCCGATGCGGAGGTTCCTGCATCGGCCGGGGTGGGTTGGATACGGGTTGGGGGGGCTGCGGGTTACTGCGCCAACGGAATGGTGAAAACGGTGACGCTGATGGGCGGGATGGAGATTGCGGTCAGGGGATCCGTTGAGGTGGATTCGGCCAGCTTGAGTTCTGCGGGTTTGCCGACGGTGTTGGAAGCGGTGAGGGATGCGCCCTCGAGGCGCTGGAGTTTGGCCGGGCCGGAGGCGTGGATGCCGGCGAACTCGAGGTCGATGGTTTGGGCGGACTCAGTGGCGTTGACGACTGCGACGAGGAGGGATTTGCGGTCGGGCGAGAGAGCGGCGTAGAGGTCAAGCGGGTAGGTTGGGCTTCCGGAGGGGACTTTGGGCTGGTCACCGCCAGCGGGGTATTTGGGCGCGGGCTGGGGCGAGTTGCCGTTGAGGGCAACCGGGATGGTGCCGGGGAAGGTGTTGCTGTAGAGGCGGAAAACCAGGCCGAGTGCGTTGAGGGTGGAGGCGGTCTGGTTTACGTCGAGGGTGGAGGTGCCCATGGTGTGGGCGGCCATGGGGATGAGGTCGGAGTTGCGGAGCATTTCGTTGAAGATGGTGGAGTAGGCGAGGGCCTGCTTAAGGGAGGGGCTATGGCCGAAGTCGCCGCCGAAGTAGGCCCACTCGTCGACGGAGAGGAAGATCTTTTTGGAGGGGATGGCGGGGTAGCGGTCGATGTATCCCTGCCACTCTTCAGCCTTGATACGGACGAAGTTTGCGGGGTAGCGGGTGTACTCCTGGAGGGTTTGCTCGACTTTGACGTTGGCCTGGTCGGAGTTGGCGTCGGGGGGGAGGGTTTTGGCCTTTTCGAGGTCGAAGTGGACGCCGGGCGAGGCGTACCAGTGCTCGGCCATGCCCTCAAAGTTGCCCATGGTGGACTTGAGGAAGGAGCCGGTCCAGTCAGCGTCGGTGGAGTAGAGGGGGCCGAGGTTGCCGATGTTCTGGGCGCGTTTGGGGCCCGGGACGTTGCCATCTTCGAGCATTTCGCCGGAGGCGATGAGGGTGATGGAGGGATCGACCTTGCGCATGGCTTTTGCGAAGTCGTTGTGCTTCTGCATGAAGTATGGGACATCGGTGCGGCCGATTTGCCAGGAGCCCCAGGGCTCGTTGCCGATGTTCCAGAACTTGATGCGGTATGGCGCGGGGTGGCCGTTTTTGGCACGGAGGGCACCCATGCGGGTGGTGGCCGCGCCGTTCATGTATTCGAGCTGTTCGGCGGCGGAATGGGCATCGCCGAGGCCGGCGTTGACGGAGATGTAGGGCTCAACGGCGATGAGCTTGCAGAACTCGGCGAACTCATCCATGCCGAGATCGTTGGTCTGCATCTGGTTCCATGCGAAATCCCACTCGGGTGGGCGCTTGTCGGGGTCGCCTATGGCGTTGTACCAGGTGTAGTTGGAGGAGTAGTTGCCGCCGAAGCGCCAGAAGCCGGATTTGATTTGCTTGAGGAGGGCGATGGTATCGGGGCGGAAGCCGTGGATGTTGTCGGCAGGCATGAGGGAGATGGCACCGAGTTCCAGGGAGCCGGAACCGAGGGCTGAGACTTCGATGGAAGCGTCGGTGGCGTCAGCGGGCGCGACGAAGGTGAGGGGGAGGGTTCGCCAGGAGGCGGCGAGGGGAGCGAGGGTGATGGTTTGGCGGTCAGAAGGGCCGGTGCCCCAGACGAGGGAGACGGTGGCGTGGGCTGCGGGGGTGCCCTGAATGACGATGCGGCCGGTGTAGTGTTTGCCTTTGACGAGGGCAAGGCCGGACTGGCGGATGCCGTGGGCGTCTTTGGCATCGAGGGAGATGCGGGGGCTCTGGTCGCCGACGTAGGGGTGGTGCTTGTCCATGGTGATGACGGAGTCGCCACCGATGGGACGCCACTTGCGGACGGACATGCCGGGGAAGCCGCGGCGCTCACCGGTGGGCGGGTCCTGGGAGGTGATGGGGAAGTAGAACTTTCGGTCGTCGATCATTTCGGCCCAGAGGGGGGTGTACATGGTTTTGCCGATGTGCTCGATGAACATGCCGAAGATGTAGGGGGAGACGGGAGCGGCGGTTTGGGATGCGTCGATGGTGGCGACGATCTTCTGGGCGGGAGAGGCGGGAGCGGAGAGGAGGAGAGCCACAGCGAGAGAGGCGGCGGGTAGAAGATGCTTGAGGGTGCGGTTCATGGGTGACTCCTGCGATCTGAGGCCCCCGAAGGGAGGCGAGGGTAGGTTGGCGGTTGCAGCCGGGCTGCGCGGCAGAGCCGGGGGCGAGCCGGGCGGGGTGGGTGGGGCAATTATCGGAAGAGGCGGGGGGCGAAGTCGTTGAGGTCGCGCCGCCAGGTGAGCCACTCGTGCGCAGTTCCGGGTGAGGTGAAGTAGACGGAGGGAATACCTGCCTTGTCGAGCATGGCGCGGAAGGCGCCGATGGCAGCGGGGAAGGGGTTGGGTTCTTCTGTGCCCATGCCCAACCAGAGGAGCTTGACCTTCTGGTTGAAGGCAGGGCCGTCTTTGAATGTGCCGTTGAAGGCGGTAGTCGGGTCGAGCGGGTCAGTGCTGAGCCCGTTCATGGTGCCGCTGAAGCCGCCCATCCAGGCGAAGGTGTCAATGTTGCTGGTGGCGATGTGGAGGGCCTGATTGGCACCCATGGAGAGGCCGGCCATGGCGCGGTGGTCGCGGTCGGGGATGGTGCGGAAGTCGCGGTCGATGATGGGGATGACGTCCTTGAGGAGGACATCCTGAAAGGCCGTGAAGTCGCCCATGGGCGAGGGCGGAGGGCCGAAGGGGCCAACCGGGCGGGAGGCGTAGCCGTTGTCCATGACGATAATCATGGGAACGGCCTTGCCGGCTGCAATGAGGTTGTCGAGGATGAGGTTGGCGTGGCCCTGGAAGCTCCATCCGGATTCATCCTCGCCGGAGCCGTGCTGGAGGTAGAGGACGGGGTAGCGGGTTTGCTGGCCGGCGTCGTATCCGGGCGGGGTGTAGATGAAGCAGCGACGCCAGGCTCCCGTGATCTGGGAGTGATAGGAACGGATGCGGACATCGCCGTGGGGAACGTCTTTGGGGAGATAGTAGTCGACGCCATCCTCAGGGATTTCAATTCCGCTGAAGTCCCTTCCGACGCCGAAGTAGGTGTGGCTGGCGGGGTCGTTTTGGCGGACGCCATCGACGACGAGCTGGTAGTAGTGGAATCCGACGACGAGGGGCGGAGTTGTGCCTGACCAGGTGCCGGAGGCGTCGCGGGTCATGGGGTACTGCTTGCCCATGATGTCGACGGCGACGGATTTGGCATCGGGGGCCTTGAGCTGAAAGGCTGCGCTTTTGTCGGGCAGGACGCGGGGAAAGGTGGCCCCGAGGACGTTGGTTGAGGCCGGGTGGGCATCTTCAATGGCGGAGGCGCGGGCACCCTCGGGCGAGCGACGCCAGGCAAAGTAGGCGTCCAGAGCCTTGAGCCCGGGCAGATTGGGAGCCGGACCGGTGTGTGGAGAGCCGGCAAAGTACATCAGGGTGGGGTTGGCCCGGGAGTAAGCCGGCCATTGGGGCATGGCTTTTCCGTTTGGGTTGCCGTACCTGGCGAAGTTGGTCCAGTAGGTGGCCATGGCGTCGGAGATGCCGGCATCGTCGGGGGTGGTTTTTTCGTTCTGGAAGAGGTTGATGTGGCCGAAGACGTAGGCGACTTCGCGGCCGTGGGGTGCGCCGAGATCGGGTTGCGGCGAGTTGGCCGGGGCCTGGGGGTGCTGGTCAAAGTAGTAGTAGTAGACGGGGGCTTTGCCGAGGCTGGACTGGAGTTCGGCCCAGATCCAGGTTTGCCAGCCAAAAGCGGCATCGCGGCTGAGGTCGCGGGCGGTTTTTGGGACGGTGTTTTCTCCGGCGGGGTAGGCCTGAAGGAGCTGGTCAGCAAAGCCGGCGTAGCGGCGATGGACGCCTTCAGAGTATTCGCGAGGGGTGCGGTCGCGGGAGAAGCTGGCGCCCTCGTCGGAGTTGTAGCCGATGAGGACGGGGACGTCGTTGAAGTGATGGGCTGAGTAGAGGGTGTACTGGTCGGTGGGGATGACCCATCCGTCGATGATGGGCCAGGCGAGGCCGCGGGCGGCTGCGAGCAGCTTTTCAGGGGGAAGTTTGCGCAACTCGGCGATGGAGGGTGCTCCGGCGGCGGTGGCAAAGTCGAGGCCGTTCTTTTCGGCGATGGCCAGGGGCCTCATGTTTTCGCCAGGGCCACCGGAGGGCCGAGGCGGGCCGAAGGAGCCGCCGCTCTCGGAGATGGCGCCGTCAAAGAGGCCTGCTGCCTGGGGAGAGGCGCAGAGCATGGAGACAGCGATGCCGCCGGCGGACTCACCGAAGATGGTGACTTTGGCGGGGTCGCCACCGAAGGCCGCGATGTTGTGGCGAATCCACTGGAGGGCGGCAATCATGTCGAGGAGGCCGTAGTTTCCGGAGACGTGATTTGGGGATTCGGCGGAGAGTTCGGGGTGGGCGAGGAAGCCAAACTGGCCGACGCGGTAGGCGATGGAGACGAGAACGACGCCCTTGCGGGCGAGGACTTCGCCGGAGTATGTGGGCTCGGAAGTTCCGCCGGCGTTGAAGCCGCCGCCGTAGATCCAGACGAGGACGGGGACTTTGGCGTGTGGCGATTTTGCCGGGGTCCAAACGTTGAGGTAGAGGCAGTCTTCACTGGTTTTGGGGCCGTCGGAAGCGGGTGGACCAAAACCTCCCTGGACACACTGTGGGGCGAATTTGTCTGCGGGGCGAATGCCCTGCCATGCAGCGGCCGGCTGTGGAGCTCGCCAGCGAAGATCGCCGACGGGTGGAGCAGCAAAAGGAATGGCACGGAAGACGGTCAAAGCGCCTTCCTGGGTGCCCTGCAGGATGCCCTGCTGGATGTGAGCTGTGGTGCCCGCCCATGCGGTTGCCACTGCTGAGAGGATGAGGGCCAGCGAGCCAATGCGAAGGTGTTTCACGGTCTTGTCCTTTCTGACGGAAGATGAGCGGGTGACTCAGCTGAGGAGGAGTTTGCGGGCTTCGCCTTCGGGGTCGTTGGCCATGCGGCAGTGGTTGTCGAAGACCATGGTGGGGTTGTTTTCAGGGTCAGAGGGGAGCCAGGCGAGGCCGGGCTGGCTGGGATTGCCGGTGCGGGCGAAGTTGGCCCAAGCGGTGGCCATCTTGCGGGCGAGGGCCTGTGCTTCAGGGGTGTTGCCGGTGCCCTGGTTGCAGAGGCGGGTGTTGTCGAAGCAGAACTGGAGGTCAGAGGTATGCCATGCGCCGGGGATGCCGTCGAGCATGGGGGTTTGCCAGGAGAAGTAGTAGGCGTAGGCGGGCGCGGCCTTGAGTTCGTGCTTGAGGCGGGCCATTTTGACGACGTTGTTGCGGATGGAGAGGCTGTTGAGGCCGCCGACGCCGCTGCACATGTAGGAGAGGGTGCGGACGGATTTGCTGGGGTAGGTCTTTTTGAGGAGGGAGATGAGGGTGGCGGCTTTCTGGTCGCCGTAGGTTTTGGTGAGGTTGGCGCGCCATTCGTCTTCGGTGGGATGAGAGCCCATCTGGTTGCCCTCTTCACTGACGGACCCGATGAGTATGGGAATGTTTTTGGAGATGTCGGGAGCGACGTCAAAGAAGGAGCGGAGGTTGATGTTTTTGCCGTCGACGGAGGGGGACCAGCCGACGCGGGGCGGACCGGGTGCGAAGGGGCCGAAGGGGCCGCGCATGGGTGGGTTGATTTTGGCGACGGCGGCGTTGCCGGCGGCGATGAGGGCTGGCCAGTCCATCTTCTGGAGGGAGGCGAGGTCGTTGGGGGCGAGGCCGAGGTCCTTCATCATTACGCGGGTGACTTCGCGCTGCTGGTCGCGGGAGGGGATGTTGCCGCCGCCGCCGGACTGGGCAGCGGCGCGATGGATGAGGCCGGAGGCGCCGGGCATGCCGAGGAGGGTGGTGACCTTGGAGCCGCCACCGGACTGGCCGTAGATCATGATGCGGTCGGGGTCGCCGCCGAAGTTGGCGATGTTCTGCTGGACCCACTTGAGGGCGGCGATGAGATCGGTCATGCCGACGTTGACGGAGTCTTCGTAGGCTGCGCCGCCGACTTCGGCAAGGTCGAGGAAGCCGAGGATGTTGAGGCGGTGGTTGACGGAGACCTGAACGACGTCGTGATGGCGGGCCATCTGCGCGCCGTGGTGTGCGGCGAGCTCGTAGGAGGAGCCGAAGCTGTATCCGCCGCCGTGGATGTAGAACATGACGGGGCGCTTGCCGGAGAGGCTGGGGGTCCAGATGTTGAGCTTGAGGAGGTCTTCGCTTTGCCAGCCGTCGTCCCACTGCTGGAGGAAGGTTTGCTCAGAGGCGGCCCAGGGGTGGAGGGTTTGGGGGCAGTTGGCACCGTAGGTGAGGGTGGGGAGTTCGTCCTTCCAGGGGGTGGGGGGCTTGGCGGGGAGCCAGCGGTTTTCGCCGGCGGTGGTTTGGGCGTAGGGGACGCCCTTGAAGGTGAGTACGCCGTCGTCGAGGAAGCCTCGGACACGACCGTATTGCGTGGCGGCGATGGCGGAGCGGGGGGTGGAGGTGCCGGGGGCTGCCGGGGGGCGAGGCGTCGGGACGGGGATGGGCTCGGTTGCGTGGGCGGCGGAGGCGAGTGAGAGGCCGCCGGCGAGGGAGAGGAGCATGGCGTCACGGCGGTTGAGTTTTGTGGAATCGGTGGGCTGGGGCATGGTGACTCCTTGAGAAATCGTTTTCCGAAATTGCCGGAAGATTTAGGAATCCGGCTGAAAGTGCGTTGCCTGCAACGCCGGCAGAATCAGTTGCCGGCAGGGAGACCTTATTTGGAAACTCGACCGTGGTGGAAGGGGCAAGTGCCCCGGCCATGGGGTGATAGATGGTTGCGTGTCAATTGCTTTCCAGTCAGGCGGAGAGAATCTGGACCGCGAGGAATGGAGGCATCTGGAACGCCAGCAATAGTAAATCGGTTTTCTCGGATTTGTCGAATGATTTTTCTTTTGCCAGCCGCAGAGCGCGCGGGTGGCTTTTGCCGGTGGTGGGTTGGGATGGGCATCTGCGCCGTACACTACTGTGTGCCGTTGCCGGGGAGTGCCGGAAGCAGGCAAGGAAGCCAACATCTGCAAAGAGAGAGACGAGGGGCCTATGTCGAGGAAGTTGATGACGAGTTTGCTGATTGCGATGTGCGTATGCGTTGCGAGCCGGGGTTTTGGGCAGGAGCCGACGAAGGCGGAGGCGAGGGTGGTTGTGGAGGGCGACGGGACGGTTCACGTTCCGGCGCAGACGGTGGCGCCATCGGAGTTTCTGAGCCCGGAGGCAAAGGCTTACGTCGCTCAGCATCTGAAGGATATGCAGGATCCGGAGGCGGTGAAGCAGGACGGCGGGGTGCCGCGATTCATGAAGCCGATGCTTGAGCATGACCGCGCGGCCTATGCCGTGGACAAGAAGGACACGAGCATTGCTGGGGTGCACGTGTACGACTATCGACCGACGGCCGGGATTGCGGCGGGGAATCGCGACAGGGTGCTGGTGAACCTGCATGGGGGAGGGTTCTCGGGCTGCTGGCCGGCGTGCGCGGAACTGGAGTCGATGCCACTGGCGGCGATGATGGGAGTCCGTGTGGTGAGCGTGGATTACCGGGAGGGACCGACGTACAAGTTTCCTGCCGCGAGCGAGGATGTTGCGGCGGTTTACCGGGAGTTGCTGAAGAGCTACAAGCCGGGAGCGATTGGTATCTATGGGTGCTCGGCGGGAGGGATGCTGACTGCGATGTCGGTGGCGTGGTTCCAGACGCATGGGCTGCCGCGGCCGGGAGCGGTGGGCATTTTCTGCGCTTCGGCAGGGAGCTTTGGCGGGGACGCGACGGCGTTTGCCTTTCCGCTGGGCGAGGCGCGGATGGCCGGCGGGTCAGCCCCGAGCACATCGCAACTGGGCTACTTTTCCACTGCCAAACCGGGCGATCCGATGGTTTCGCCGATTGTTTCCCGTGAGGTGCTGGCTGCGTTTCCGCCCACGTTGCTGATGACCGGCGACCGCGATTTCGCTTTCAGCGGTGCGGTCTACACGGAGACGCAACTCGCGCGTCTGGGAGTGGAAACCGAACTGCATGTGTGGGATGGGCTATTCCATGGGTTTTTCTACAGTACGGATGTGCCTGAGTCCCGAGACGCGTTTGGGATGATGGCCCGCTTTTTTGACCGGCATCTTGTGAAATAGCCGGGGACGGGGACTTGCTGCGAAGTCCCGGGTTTTTCTTTTCCAGGGAAGACTGAGCTGGAGGCGAGGATCGCCTCTAAATAGTGACCAACTCATATTCGGATTCGCCCATTTTCAGTTCCTTCATGTAGGTGAGCTGGCGAAGGCCGTGTCGTGATTCGATGCGCTCTTTGAGGTCGTGGAGTTCTGCCTCGGGCAGTTTGTAAACCATGTCGATGGAGGCCTGGTCGATGGCGAGGATGTCAGTGGATGCGAGGATGCCGAGATTGCGGGCTTTGGGCGTGGCCGCACTGGTGCCGGCGCAGTCACAGTCGACGGACATATTGCGGAGGACATTGAGATAGACGATTTTTTTGCCGAAGTGGTCGATGGTGCCTTTGGCCGACTCGACCATGTTTTCCATGAAGGAATCTCCGGTGAGCCATTTGGAGATGTCGTCGTTATCCGGGGCGTCGTGGACCGCTTTTTTCCCGATGATTCCGTCTGCGCAGCCGATGGCGAGGTTCTTTAACGACCCACCGAAGCCGCCCATGGCATGTCCTTTGAAGTGTGTGAGTACGACCATGGAATCGTAGTTGAGCATGTGTTTGCCGACGGAGATTTCCTTGAAGTGGTTTCCTCCTTTGACGGGAATGGTGACCGCGCCATCCTCGTCCATGATGTCGACGGGGCAGAAGTCCCAGCCATTGATTTTGATGGTTTCGCGATGATCGGCGGTGGTGCGGCGCTTGCCCTTGTAGAGGGTGTTGGTTTCAACCAGGCAACTGTTCGGGATGCTCTGCTGGAGGGTTTTGACCATTTCCCTGGGGAGAATGTTGGGGCCGTGCGGCTCGCCGGTGTGGAGTTTGATGGCGACTTTTCCGCTGATATTCTGATGGATTTTCGCGTAGAGCTTGAGGAGTCCATCGCCGGTGAGGTCTGGGGTGAAGTAGACCTGAGGTGGGTCCTTTCGCGATGATGCGACCGCATTCAAGCCGGTATACTCGCCTACGGTTGCGCAGCCCAATACGAGGGCGCTTCCCTTGAGGAAAGCGCGCCGCTCAATCATGTTTTTCATGGACTTGCCGATCTAGAACTGGATTCGGTACTTCGTAATGGAGCCAAGTTAGTCGATGTGTATGGAAGGAACTGAGCAATCCGGGGCTATTTGGAGCGGGGATGGGCCGGATTCTGCGGAATCGGGAGATATGGTTGCGGGAGGCAAAGATCCGGTGGTTGGGCGGGCTATTTGGGAGCGAGATCGCCGAACCACCAGGCGGCGGTGACGCCGCCATCCATGAGGAAATCGCTGCCGGTGATGAATGCGCCGTCGTGCCCCATGAGGAGAGCGCCGACGGTTCCGACCTCGTCGGGGGTGCCGGCGCGTCCGGCAGCGGAGACCTCAATCATGCGGCGATAGCCTGGACCGCGGGGGCCTTTGAGCTCGTCGTTTGCGAGCGGGGTGATGATGATGCCGGGGCTGATGGTGTTGACGCGTGCGCCGCGTTTTCCCCAGCGGACGGCCTCGGCCATGACGCGGAGGGAGTTGCCGCGCTTGGAGATTTGATAGGCGTGCAGGGAGTCCCGAATTTGGTCGGGTTGCAGCATGGGGAGGCTGAGGAGATCTTCGACAGGGGTGGTTGCGAGGAGGGAGTTCTGTTCGACGGAGAGCGGGCCGAGGCGATGGCCGGACTGGGAGGCGATCACGATTGCGGAGCCGCCGGGGGCGATGACGTTGCCGAATTCTTCGAGGACGAGTGCGGTTCCGTATAGATCGACCTTGAGGATGGTTGCCGGTGGTGCCTGCGAAGGCGAAACACCGGCGGCGTGGATGACGCCTGTGACGTCGCCAATCTGCGTGGCTGCTTCCACAAGGGCATGGACGGAGGTGCGCGACGAGACATCGACGGTGGCGGTGCTGACGGTGAAGCCGGCATCGAAGAGGACCTGCGCAGCAGCTTCGGCATTCTCTGAAAGGATATCTGCGAGCAGGATGTGCTTGCCCGCGCCAACGCGGCGGACAATTGCCTGGCCGATGGAGCCGGCGCCGATGACAACGATTACGCTTGGCATTGCAAAACCTCACTTTGCTGGTCATTACCTGCGCTGGGAATTGCGCCGGCGGCAGGATGCCTTTGCGGGTGGTAGAGAATCGCCATCGGGGAGAAGTCTCCCCACGAATAGGGTATGCCTGCGGAGGGAGGGAAACTACGGGAAACTGGGCTGCCGGGAGGATTGGGCAAGAAGTGGGCAGGATTGTGACATCGCATGGGGCGCAGGTGAGACGGGCAGGCAGGAAGCGCAGCAGGCTAAGTGGGGGAGGCGTTTCCGGAGGAGGTTCCGAGGGATGGCAGGGCTGTGGATGAAAAAAGGTGTTTCCCCGGCGCCTTCTGATGGAAGTGCCAGTAGTATGGTTCTACGTTATTCAAAGGTTACAATCCAGCTGCTTCAACCAGGTGCTGGGGTTGCCACGGTAGTCGCGGACGCGCGGCGACAGAAAGCTCGCAATCCAGATGCGAACAATTACTCGGGATGTTGGAGGAGCAATGCGCGGTCGTGTGCTGATGTTGTCGGTAGTCTTCTGCCTTTTCGTTTCTGGCGCATTTGCAGTAGCGCAGAGCACTACGGCGCATGCTGCGCCGAATCACGTGTACTTCCCACGGTTTGTTCGCCTGGCTCCGGAGATGGCGCACACGAATGGTGGGGCAGCATCGGGAGTTTCGGGGGGCGTGGGAAATCGTGCTGCTTCTCCGCGCCGGAACCCGGAGCATCAAAGCAGCTTTGATCGCATTGTGCGGCCGATTCTGGAGCGCCGGGATGCGGCGACGACTGGTGCCGCGCCGAAGCACGAGGGGGAGAGTGCGCCGTTGGCGGAGAGCCGCAACTTTGGCGGTCTGCTGGTTGCGCCCTCGTATCATGCGATCCCCTATACGGACCCTTACGACATTTCGCTGGTGACGCTGGGGGGTGATTTCAACCACGACGGATCGCCGGACCTGCTGACGCTGGATTATGACGGGAACATCAGCGTACTTATCAATGACGGGAAGGGGCATTTTGCCTCTCCTCTCATAACGAACGTGAATGCGTTGACGGGGAAGTCGCTGACGCTGGTTGCAGGAGTGGTGGCTGACCTGAATGGCGACGGGTACCCGGATATCGTGGCACTGGACGCAAAGTCGAGCAGCTTGTACCTGTTCCACAATCATCACGACGGGACGTTTGACCGGTATCAGAAGATTGCACTTCCAGCCAACTCGGAGGGCACGGACGGGGCATTTCTGGTGGCCGATGTGACCGGCGATGGCAAAGCCGATCTTGTGACGGTGACGGGCGTGTATGACCCGAGCGCGGCCAACACCGATATCACAGTGCAGACAATTCCTGGTACGGGTGGTGGCCACTTTGCCACAGCCAAGGCGGTGCAGAGCACGTTTACCTTTGCTGGCTATTATGTGACCGTTCCCAACAATGGCGCGTTGCTGAAGACGCTGAATGGGAAGGCCAACCTGGTGCTGGAGGCGCAGGCCTACGACTCGAGTTTTCTGCTGGCCGGCGTGAGTGTGCTTGCGCTGCCGAGCAGTGGGGATGGCAGCTTTGCGGCGACGCCGAGCGCGGAGGCTGATTTTGGTGCTTCGTATGGCTTTGTGGCTGACAACAGCGGCGGGCTGAGTCTGGCCGACCTGAACAACGACGGATATCCCGACATCACGCTGAGCTTTGGGGACGATTATCTGTACTCCGCACTGGGACAGGCGGATGGGACCTTTGGGAGCCCGATGGTGGCGGAGAATGGGTTTGCCATCAATCCGACGGGATGGGCCGTGCTGGACGTGAACCAGGATGGGTACAAGGACTTTGTGGACTACGAGCAGTTCTACACTGCCATCTGGCCGGGGAAGGGGGATGGAACCTTTGCCAACCCCAAGTACCTGTACAGCACGGGCAGCGCGAATACGACGGTGAGCGGGAACTATCCGGGATGGAACCTTGCGGTTGCCGACTTCAACGGGGATGGTTTGCAGGATTTTGCAGTCGTGGATTCATCGCCGGTGTCGTACAACCGGGCGTCGATTTTTGTGAGCAATGGGGATGGTTCGTTCCAGGCGGCACCGGCGGTTGCGCCGACGGATAATCGCAACCTGTTTCCGCAGGCGCTGGAGGCGGAGGCGGGTCTTGATTTGAATGGGGATGGCAAACCGGACGTGCTGTTCCAGAGCTTTATGGGTTCTCCGCCGTATCCGTTTATTGCGGGGCTGAGTGACGGCAAGGGGAACTTCACCTACAAGCAGGCGCTGGCAGGCAATGCGGGTGGATTGAACTTCAGGACGACGTACAAGGTGACCGGCGACTTTAACGGAGACGGGCTGGCGGATGTGGTGTTTGGCGGATCCACGGGAGGCTTTGGGCATACCAAGGCGTATCTTGCCGTGGCGCTGTCAAACGGAGATGGAACGCTGAAGACGCCGGTTCCCTGGGATATGGGCTCGGTGGCAATCAAGGGTACGCCTGCGGAGATTGCTGTGGGCGATGTAAACGGTGACGGGAAACTGGACATCGTGGCGATTTACCCCGGTGACAATGTGACGCCGTCGGGCTTTCTGGTGGCGCTGGGCAACGGCGACGGCACCTTCCAGCAGCCAACGTTTACGGCGGCGGGGAACCAGGATTTCGCGCTGTCGGTGGCGGACTTTGATGGGGACGGGAAGCTGGATTTGCTGCTGGTGGACGATGGCTCGTACAGCGACCCGAGCACGGCGAATGTTTCGATTGTGTACGGGGATGGAAGCGGGAGCTTCGATCCGGCCAAGGCGCAGGTGGTGAACAGCAGCTACATCATGGAAGACGCGCTGGTTGGCGATTTGAATGGGGATGGCAAACCGGATCTGGTTCTGCTGTCAGAAGGGCTGGGCACCTCAGACGGGAATGTTTACGACTCCGGGGAGGGTGCACTGGTCTACCTGAATGTGGGCAAGCGGCAATTCAGCCAGAGCGCGTACTACGAGCAGGGGCGCGAGGCTGCCACGGCGCTGCTTGCGGACTTCAACGGGGACGGAGTTTTGGACCTGTTCTACAGCGAATACAGCCTGCTGGATGCCAATGACAACTACTACGGTTCGCAGGTGCTGCTGGGGAACGGCGATGGAACGTTCGGTTCGCCTTCCAATGCGCAGATTCCGCCGGCGACGCACAACCTGATGCCTGGCGACTATATGCAGGATGGCTCGGTGAGCATGGTTGCCAATTCGGAGTATGCCGCGGTGGCATTCCTGCTGAACCAGGGAGGGACGTCGGTTGCATTGACGAGCAGTTCCAGTGCGGTTCTGGCCGGGCAGGCCGAGAGCATCAGCGCAACGGTGACGGCGACGCTGGGTCATCGTCCCACGCCGACCGGCACGCTGGTTTTCACGGAGAATGGGGTGGCTGTGGGGACGGCGTCGCTGAACGGTGGCTCGGCGTACTTCTCGATTGATTCGCTGCCGGTTGGAGCGCACACGTTGGTTGTGACGTACAGCGGGGATGGGTCGTTCAATGTCCACCAGAAGGCCGCGAGCGTCTCGTTCACAGTGAATTCTGTCCCTGTGGTGCCGCCGGGGATTTCGCTGACGGCGGATGCTGGAAGCCTTTCGCTGAAGGGCGGCGCGACGGGAACCGTGCTGCTGCATGTTTCGGCCAACAGCACATATTCCGGAACGGTGAGCTTTGCCGCTTCGGGTTCTTATGCGGGGTTGAATGTTCAGATCAATCCGGGCAGTGTGACGCTGGCCGGCGGACAAAGCGCGACTGTGGCGGTGGCGGTGAGTGCGTCAACGCTTCGCAGTGCGGTGCAGCCGGAGTTGCTGGTGGGCAAAGCGGGAGCAAAGGGCGCGACGGCGCTGGCCTTGCTGCTGGGTGGGTTGCTGCTGCCTGCGGTGCGACGCAAGGGATTGCGGGCTCTCGGGATTGTGCTTTGCGCTGTTGCGATGCTGGGTGGAGCTGCCGGACTGTCAGGGTGCGGAGGCGACTCCAACGTGAAAGTTGCGCCGAAGGGAACGTACACAGTTGTGCTGACGGCGACGCCCTCGGTGGCTGGGGCGAGCGTACAGACGGCAACCATCACCATTGCCGTGCAGTAGCCAGTGGATGGCGGGCGCCGCGCTGGCAGCGCCCGCAGTTGTTTGCCGATTGTGACTTGGCCCGCAGATGCGGAGAAAGCTCGGAGACCCATGCGATACTTCTTTTTTTCGACCCGTGCCGTTGTTTCGATCATGATTGGAGTCGCGCTGTTGCTGGTTGGCGCTGCGCGCCCCGGACAGGCAACGCCTGCGGGTGGCGAGCCGCAATCGCGCATCTCCCAGGCGATCAACGATCAGATGTTGGTTCCGCTGAAGGGAAACACGCCGATTTTTGCGCAGGCGAAGAACGACCTGGGCGTGGCGGAGCCGAAGCTGCCGCTGAAGCACATGCAGCTTTTGCTGAAGCGGAGCGCGGCACAGGAAGCGGAGCTGCACGCGCTGCTGAAAGAGCAGCAGCAGCCGGGGTCACCGAACTTCAGGAAGTGGCTGACGCCGGACGAGTTTGGTGCGCGTTTTGGCGTGTCGACCGAAGACCTTGCAAAGATTACCGGGTGGCTTGGTTCCCATGGATTTGAGGTGGATTCGGTGGCGAAGAGCCGGCTGGTGGTGACGTTCTCTGGAAGCCATGAGCAACTGCGCTCGGCCTTCCACGTGGAGATGCACCAGTATGCGGTGAATGGGGAGAAGCGGCTGGCCAACAGCGGGGACCCGCAGATTCCGGTTGCGCTGCTGCCGGTGGTGAGTGGATTTTCTTCGCTGACAAATTACGGGCCGCGGCCATTGCATACCAATCCGCGGCTGGTGACGCGGCAAAAAGGGCAGAGCTGGACGATGCCAGGAAGTACCCTGCCAAAGCAGGTGACCGGGGTGGATGGAGTGCGACCGCAGTTTACCGTTCCCATCTCAGGCCATACGTACGAGCTGGTGGCGCCGGGGGATTTTGCGACCATCTATGATGTCGCTCCGCTGTGGGGCGAGAGCATTGACGGCACGGGGCAGAGCATTGCGGTTGTGGCGCAGAGCGATGTGAACCCGGCGGACGTGGATGCTTTCCGCGCGGCGTTTGGCCTGCCTGAGAAGAAGCTGAACACGATTTACGTGAATGACAATCCTGGCCTGACCGGTGACGGTGTGGAGAGCGAGGCGGCGCTTGACGTGGAGTGGAGTGGTGCGATGGCGAAGGGCGCCACCATCAACCTGATTGTGGGTGGGAATACGAATACGGAAGCCGGCGTACAGTACGCGATGGAGTACGCGGTGGATAACAACGTGGCACCGATTTTGAGCGTGAGCTGGGGAGCCTGCGAGCTTGGGCTGGGCACCAGTGGCAACGAATACTTCAATGCGATGTGGCAGCAGGCGGCGGCACAGGGGATTTCGGTGCTGGTGGCCTCAGGAGATGCGGGCTCTGCGGCCTGTGACCAGAACCAGTACTACGCTGTTTCGGGTGAGCAGGTGAACGGATTTGCCTCGACCCCGTACAACACGGCGGTGGGTGGAACGGATTTCTCTGCGAACTTCCAGAGCGGCAACACGTACTGGAATGCGACGAACGATCCGGTGACGCTGGCGTCGGCCAAGGGATACATTCCGGAGACACCGTGGAATGAGAGCTGCGCCAGCCCGGAGATTCTGGCGGCGGCCCAGGTGTCGGGCTTTACCGAAACCACGAGTGAAGGTCTGTGCAACGATGCGTCAGGCGCGTTTACCGACACGGCGGGCGGCGGCGGTGGGGCGAGCAGCTGCACGGTTTCGGACGGGCAGAACCCTTCCAGCTGCGAGGGTGGATACCCCACTCCGGATTGGCAGGCGAATGTGGCGGGAACTGCACCGGGCACCCGCAGCGTGCCGGATCTATCGTTTTTCTCGGGCTCCGGTACCTGGGGCAGCGCGTACCTGTATTGCCAGTCTGACGCCACGCCGGACGGATTGTGCAACTACGGCAACGGGGATGTGGGCTACCTGGCTGCAGGTGGAACATCGTTTGCGACGCCGGCTTTTGCGGGCGTCCTGGCGCTGCTGAACCAGAAGTCCGGGACGAGCCTGGGAAATGTGAACTATCTGCTGTATGAGTTGGGCCGGCAGCAGTATGCGGGCACAGCCAGCGGCATTTTCAACGACATTACGGAAGGGAACAACGCGGTGCCCTGCTATGCGGGCAGCGCGGGCGTCCTTCCGTCAACGCCGTGCACGGTGAGTGACGCGGCAGACAGCCTCGGCGTGCTGCCCGATTTCAACGCCGGCGTTGGCTACGATATGGCAACAGGCCTGGGTTCAGTGGACGTATCGCATCTGGCGGATGCCTGGGTGGCGGCGTCGGCTGGCCTGGGAGCGACGCAAACCAAGGCGAGCCTGGTGGGCGCCAGCACGGTGACTTACGGAACGCCATTTTCTGTGAGCGTGCAGGTTACCCCGAGCGTAGGGGCTGAGGTGCCCACCGGTGCTGTGGCTCTGCTGGACGGGACCACTTCCACGGGGACCGCATTGGGCTCCACAGGGCTGAGTGCCGGGTGGGCGACGATTGCTGGCAATGGGCTCAACACTGGAACGCACTCTCTTCTGGCGCACTATGGCGGCAACGGCACCTTGGCTGAAAGCACTTCAAGCCCGGTGGCGATTACGATTCAGCAGGCGCCGACAACGATTGCCGTGACCCCGAGCCGCACGACGGTGACTGGGGGAGAAAGCGTGAGCCTTACGGTGCTGGTGAAGACTGCGAGCACGGCGGCTTCGCCCAGCGGGAGCGTGACGGTCACCGATTTGACAACCGGCAAATCGCTGGGCACTGCGGCAGTGGCTGCGGCCACGGATGCGGGGAGCGGGGCGTCGATTGGCAGCGCCTTTCTGACCGTAGCCGGGAGCCAGTTGGCCACGGGGAGCAACTCACTGCAGGCCAGCTATTCGGGCGACGCGAATTACGTTGCCTCTGTGGGGACGCAGGCGGTGAGCTATACCGGGCCGTTCTCGCTGGCGCTGGCTTCGACCGCGCTGACGCTGGCACCGGGTGCAACGAGTGGCAACACGATCACGATTACGGTTGCACCGAATGGGGGCGCGGTTCTGTCTGCGTCGACACTGTCGTTCCTTTGCCCAGGGACATTGCCGACGGGGTTGAGCTGCGTGTTCAGCGCGCCGACAGCGGGTGCTGGCGGCAGCGTTTCTTCGACTTTGACGATTGTGCAATCCGCACCGTTGGTGCAAACCAGTGCCCCGTCGAACCGGCTGGCCTGGTTTGGAGCAAGTGGGGTGGCTGGCCTGGCCAGCCTGTTCTCCTTCGGGATTCCGGCGCGGCGGCGCAGGCTGGTTACGGTGGTGCTTGCGGTGGTGAGCGTGTCACTGCTTGCAGTGGGATGCGGCAGCAGCCAGAAGGCCGCGACGAGTTCTCCAGCTACGAGCACCACGCTGAGTGCCTCGTCTGCGAGCCCGGCGTGGGGCTCGGCGGTGACCTTGACCGCGACGGTGGCCAAGACGAACAACAGCGGATCGCCGAGCGGAACCGTGACGTTCGAGAACGGGGCCAACGTTGTGGGAAGCACCGCGCTGAGCGGCGGTACGGCGGCCTTGACAACGTCGTCACTGCCGCTGGGAACGCAGTCCATTACGGCAACCTACGGCGGGGATTCGACGTTCCTTCCGTCCACTTCTTCTGTGGCGAAGGTGGATGTTACGCTGACGGCGAACCTGACGGTGGAAGTGGCCGACAACGCGGGTGACTCTGCAGTACAGGGCCTGACCGTAACGGTGAAGTAGCAGGGGCTGGGCTGCGGAGGGGCGATTTCGTTTCTCCGCAGCCCGGCCTGTTTTTTGGGGTGGGTGGCTTGGCGGGAGCGGGATCCAGACGCAGAAAAGGCCTCCGAAGTGGAATCGGAAGCCGATGAGAATCTTGAGGTTTTGGTTGCGGGGGCTGGATTTGAACCAGCGACCTTTGGGTTATGAGGAGACCAAGACCTAGCTAAATCAACAACTTAAAGAAATTGACCACAACGCTAAACCACTGTAAACGATATACCGCTACAACATACTTGTCCCTGATCTGTCCTCGACGCTGCTCATCTCTGGTTCTTGAATCTCCAGGATGCGAAACGTTCTCTGCGAAATAGCCCCAGGGAGTTGTAAAGTCACTTCTGCGCCGACAGCCGCACCGAGTATTGTTCGAGCCAAAGGGGTTCCGCGATGGTAGAGCCCAGAGGCGGAATCGGTCTTGTTCTCGGTGAATTTGGCACACATGACACTATCCGGTTTTGCAAGATCAATATACTTAACCGTATCGCCTCCCCCGACCGTTCTCCCTTCTTCCTCATTGATAAGTGTTTCACGAACCCTCGCCGATTCTTCGGAAAATCCACGTCGGGATTCCTCTATCCACGACTGGCCGGCCGCATAATCCGGTCGCCACGTTTCTCGCAGGGTGCCAAGGAAAGCTAAAAGCTTCGCTGACTGGTCTCTTGGCGAGCGGAACCAATCTGTGGACCATATCCTCCATATCCGTCCACGCCACCCCAAGGACTCCAAAATCTCCTGTCGAATCCGATCCCGATCTCTGACCGACTGTGCCGAATGGTAAGTTGCACCGTCGCACTCAATCGCCGCGAGATATGTGCCCCTAAAGTTAGGGTGCTCAACGGCGATGTCAATACGGAACCCTGCGACACCAAGTTGTGGTGTGACGGCATATCCGCTTGCATTGAGAACATCGATCACACAGCGCTCAAAATCGCTATCCGGCTCGTGCCCAGTTTCTTCAACAACCTGCATCTTGCCAGATCGAGCATACTCAAGATAGGCGCGCAACGCCTTGGTGCCTTCCGGAGTACCACCGTCGAGGACGATGTCCTCCGGCCTCATCGACGTGAACAAAGCAAGCGACCTGCGTGCGCGCGTGAAGAGTACATTCAGACGGCGCCAACCGCCTTGCTTGCTGATGGGACCGAAGTTCTGTCTCACAACGCTGGCACCAGGGGGTTTTCCGAAGGTTGTTGAAACGATGATGGCGTCGCGCTCATCGCCCTGAACGTTCTCAAGATTCTTGACAAATAGCTCTTGCCCTGCATCTTTCCAGCGCGATCTATACTCACTTGCAGTCTCAATGCTCGCAAGCCGCTCATCAAGCAACTCTGCAATCAGGTCGCGTTGTTTGAGATTTAATGTCGCAATCCCAAGCGATTCGTCTGAGCGAGAGCGGATGTGCTCAACTGCTGCATCAACCACCCGTTCCGCCTCGCGCAAGTTGGTTTGATCCTCATAAGTTGCATTTGGGAGGTAGGTCGCGCGAATGCCCAGCCGAGTGCTATGGCCAAATGGGGATGGGAAGATCACCATTTCACTGCGATAAAAAAGGCGGTTCGAGAAATCAATCAGTGAATGGTGCTGGGAACGATAATGCCAGCGCAGCATTCGTGGCGCGCCAAATTGTGCCAGACAGACGTCGAGAATACTCTCAGCATCCGTCGTTACATATTGTTCTTCATCTTCGGCAGCAGTGCTCATCTTCGTAAAGAAAGAGGTCGGAGGGAGCTGCTTCTGGTCACCCACCACGACAAGTTGTGTGCCGCGAGCTATCGCGCCGATTGCCTCCTCAGGCTTCAACTGGGAGGCTTCATCCATGATTACCAAGTCGAAAGTTAGAACGCCCGGCTGAAGAAACTGCGCGACTGCCTGTGGCCCGCTCATAAAACATGGTTTGATTGTCTGAATTGCGTGCCCGGCCCGGGCTAGCATCTTGCGAACGGGCATCCTCGGTCGTTGTTGCGGGAGAAGGTAGTGAAGCAGACACATCTCAGTCTTTTCATCAACCCTGGCACCATTCTTACCCGTTGGTGGACTTGCGGAAGCGATTGAACTTCTTGCAACTTCGTGTCCCCGCAAGGCAATGATTTCCCGGTCGAGTCGCTGGTATGCCTCTCGTATCGAAGTGTGCTTGGTCCCAGAGAACCTTCCGAGTAAAGGACACTGATGGAAAAGTTGTCGAATGATTGAGACGAACAGGGAATACTGGTAGGCTGATGACAACTCAGGTGCTGGAACTGACCCGTCCTCCATTCGCTCAACGAAGCTCCCCAACCCTAGCTCCGCCGCCTCTTGCCGCCGTGACAGATATGCAGCCCAAGAAGAGACTTCGGAGCAGCGTACAAGCGCATTTTGCGCACACACAACGATTTTATTGGCAAACTCCTGCAACCCAACTCCTGCTTGGATACCAGCCCATTTCTCCAAATTAAAACGCCCGTACGCAGATAGACATTGCGCGTGCTCAAACAGTGCCGCAAGAGCGGATGCAATTCCGCTCAGTTCCGGAATCAGCTCTTTGGCGGCCTTGATTGGGTTGCCAGCAAGCAATTGTCGCCGAATCACCGTAGGGACGCGCAATTCAGCAGCTCTCTCCGCCACTGCCAAGACAGCCAGGACCGTCCCAATCTCGGTATGAATTCCTTGGAAGTAAGGGCCGGCCAAATGCCTCGCCTCGCCATCTGACGCTGCCAAATCTTGAAGTCTTCTTCTTTCTAGCGCGGCCTGATGCGCGGTAATGGCCCCTTCCAAAGTTGAGCCAGCAACACAACAATCGAAGAGCGGTCTGCTGAGACTCTCGGCCTTTTGAACGATGTAACTGACCGAAGCAACAATGCCATCTATGTTCGAAGTGGATTCTAGGCCTTTGGGGAACATCGCATTCAGCGATTCATATGATTCCAATGCAATAAGGAATTGAGCGTGAAGTTCCTTTACCTCCCGGTTCCACTTTTTAATATCAGAGGAAGAGAGGCTGTCAAGACTAATGAAAGGCGCTCCCATCGCCTCCATTGCGGCAGACATCATGCTGCACCATTCGGCAATTCTTAAATGAGGCGCAAGGTCGGATTCCCGGATTGAAGAATCGGAGTCCAGGTAATGTTGCAAAGACGGGTTCATCTTCCATCGCACCTCGATGGAGAGCAGTCGCGCGATCAACTCAAGCTCGGAGAGACGTTCGCTCGTGGATCGCTTTACCTTCATCGCCTGGAGCTGTCGGTGGAGACCCACTGCTCGGTGCCAACTAGGCTGCAAGAACCGATACCAGGCATCCCCTTGCCTAAGCGTTAAGATCGCCGCTCTCAGGGGCGGTTCCTCCGGGAGCGCGTCAAGATAAACGACTCCGCTGAGTCGGCTTTCCACCTCTTTCCATTCAGTCTGAATTGCTATGAGCTTGCGCAGGGCTGTCACAGTTCCTGCCTCGGCGAGGTGAGATGAATAAACGCCCCAGTCCTCAGAAGGAGCCTGGAGCAGGGATCTTATAGCATCTGCCATTCGCTGCAGACTCGCGACAAGAGACGGACGTGGGAGATCCAATCGAGTACACTCCGCCGTGACCACTTCCAAGCTCGAACGCAACCGATCAGCGTCAGATTGAGCATTGGAGAGAGCTTGCCTAATATGGCGATCGTCCTTCCAATCATGCCCTATTGTGATGCCGAGGTCTCGGAGCGCATTTAGACTCTCCAGCCCATCATGAGACACCTGGGCCTCATCAGTGAGCACCAACACGGCGTCGCTCTCAAGTCCCTTGTACTTAGAAATGAGAACCTGAAGCCTTTCAAGGGCCAGCCGCGCCGCTTGGCAAGCCCCATCCTTCCCGATAAATCTTGGCGTCAGTTCAAGCGGGAGCCGCTCCTCATTTGCTTGGACAAAATCTGAGAGCAAGGATTTTATGCTTGTAATCATCTCCTGGGAGACGGCTAAATGACCTTGCCCCCGAAAAGCGTACCTCATATAGAGCTCTGAGATACTGGCGAAGGAGCGGCGAAGATGGTGCGTATACCGAGGAAGATTTACACCTACGAGTTCAAGATGGAAGCGGTTCGGCTGGTTGAGTCGGGCCAG
>CAIVDV010000063.1 GCA_903904755.1 uncultured Acidobacteriaceae bacterium
CAGTTCCAGCACACCAACAAGAGGAAACCAAACTCTCAGAACCAGACACTCGATGGGAAATGATGACTACACCTCGATGGTCTCGCTAAAAAATGCCTGGTGATCACAGTCGGCAAGCTGTGGTGAGAAATGCGGGCTAGACGGCCCACCCTTCGCATATTGCACGCAGGGATGACTGGATAGACTCCTGGTCTATAAAACGAAGGTCCCCTGATTTTGCTGATTCGAAAACTTGATGACTCAGTTTCATGGATGAGCCTTTCTGCTATTTGAGGGAAATGATAAACCCCCTCAAGCAAGTACCTGAGGGGGTCGGGTTCAACTTCGGGAATGGAGAAAGCCTATCCGGCTTTCTCCAGCAGGCTCGGCGACAGATCCCTGCGCTCGACCATATCCTTGGTGATTTCGAGATCACGGGCACGTTTGTTCGAGGGCAGATGATACATCAGGTCGAGCATCAGCTCTTCCAGAATCATGCGCAGGCCACGGGCACCCACCTTGCGGCGGAGCGCTTCGCGGGCAACGGCGAGGGTGGCGTCCTGGGTAAAGTGCAGGTGGACGTTCTCGTACTCGAACAGACGCTGGTACTGCTTGAGGATGGCGTTCTTCGGCTTGGTCAGAATCTCGACCAGTGCGGCTTCGTCGAGTTCGTCGAGAATGCCGACGACTGGCAGACGGCCAACAAATTCTGGGATGAGCCCGTACTTGATGAGATCCTGGGGTTCGGTCTGGCGGAGCAACTCGGTATCGCGCTGGGGCCGGATTACGATGGCACCGTCGTGGTCATCATGAGGGACCGCGTTGAAGCCGAGCGCTTTCTTTCCGATGCGACGGCCAACAACCCGCTCCAGCCCGACGAAGGCACCGCCGCAGATGAATAGGATGTTGGTGGTGTCAACGGCCGTGAATTCCTGGTGGGGGTGCTTGCGGCCACCCTGCGGGGGAACGTTGGCCACGGTGCCTTCGAGGATCTTGAGCAGGGCCTGCTGAACGCCTTCGCCGGAGACATCGCGGGTAATCGAGGGGTTCTCGTCCTTACGGCCGATCTTGTCGATTTCGTCGATGTAGATGATGCCGGACTGGGCGCGGTTGACGTCGCCGTCGGCGGCCTGGAGGAGCTTGAGGATGATGTTCTCCACGTCCTCGCCGACATAACCGGCTTCGGTCAGGGTGGTGGCATCCACCATGGCAAAGGGCACATCCAGCACCTTCGCCAACGTCTGGGCCAGCAGCGTTTTGCCGCTGCCGGTGGGGCCGACGAGGAGAATATTGGACTTGGCGAGCTCAATGTCGTTGTTGCGCATCTTGTTCATCTGGACGCGCTTGTAGTGGTTGTAAACAGCGACGGCGAGCTTCTTTTTGGTGATGTCCTGGCCAATTACGTACTCGTCGAGGAAGGCCTTGACGTCGTGCGGCTTGGGCAACTGGGCAGGCGTGGTGGAGGGATGCGCGTCGCCGCGGTCATCCTCCAGGATGGAATTGCAGACGCCCACGCATTCATCGCAGATGTACGCCCGCGGGTAATCGCTAGGCGACGAGATGAGCTTGGCTACCGCGTCCTGCGACTTGTGGCAGAACGAGCAGCGAAGTGTGTCTTCCGGTCCATTGCGCGTTTTCATCGGGACTGCTTCCTCCGAGTGGGTCGAGCTGCGCTTCTAGGTACGAGGCCGATCGATGATTTCGTCAATGATGCCGTATTCCTTGGCCTGCGGAGCGGTCATGATGAAGTCGCGCTCGACATCGCGTTCAATGCGGTCGAGGCTTTGACCCGTGTGCTTGGCCATAAGAGTATTGGTGATTTCACGGATACGGAGGATTTCGCGCGCATGAATGTCGATATCAGTGGCCTGGCCGCTGAGACCGCCCATGGAGGGCTGATGGATGAGAATGCGCGAGTTGGGCAGGGCAAAGCGCTTGCCCTTGGTGCCGGAGAGGAGCAGGAACGCGCCCATGCTGGCCGCCTGGCCGATGCAGTACGTGACCACGTTGTTCTTGATGAACTGCATGGTGTCGTAGATTGCCAGACCGGCGGTGATGGAGCCGCCCGGCGAGTTGATGTAGAGCTGGATGTCCTTTTCCGGGTCTTCGCCGGAGAGGAAGAGCATCTGCGCCACGATCAGATTGGCGATTTGGTCGTCAATCGGCGTGCCCAGGAAGATGATGTTGTCGCGAAGAAGACGCGAGTAGATGTCGTAGGCGCGTTCGCCTCGGCTCGTCTGCTCAACCACCATGGGTACAAGTGCCATTTGGCTATTCTCTCACTTTGGCAGGGGGCCCGCTGGGGTCCCCTGTGAATATGTTTGTGGGCTGAACAAGGAGAATCAGCCCTGGAAACAGTGTACTTAAGTGACCGGAAAGCGTTCCATCAACAGGGTCACGGTCTTTTCGCGGCGAAGCTGTTCCCGGATTCTAGCCAGTCCGCCGTCGTCGGTCAAACGCTGGCGAAGCTGCTCGAGCGGCTCACGGCTTTGCAGGGCGGCCATCTGGAGCTCGTGGTCAAACTCCTCGTCAGAAACCTGGACGCCTTCCGCGTCGGCAATGCGGTCGAGAATCAGCGAGGTCTTCACCTCGTTGATGGCCGAATCACGCTGTGCTGAGCGGAGGCGGTCGAAGTCGAGCTTCCGCATCATGTCGGCATTCATGCCCTGGGCAGCCAGAGCGCGGAGGCCGCGGTCCAGGCGTGCATCCACCTGCTGCTGCACCAGGGATTCGGGTACAGGGAAAGTGAACTTCTCGTTGAAGGCGGCGAAGAGAGCCTCGCGGGTCTGCTGGTCGGCGTCGCGCTGCCTAGTTGCGGCCAGATGCTCACGGATGCGGGTCTCAAGAGCGGCGGCATTCTCAAAATCGCCGAGCTCAGCGGCAAACTCGTCGTTGAACTCTGGCATGATGCGCTTCTTGATTGCCTTTACGGTGAGGTCGTAGGCGACGGTCTTGCCGGCCAGCTTGGCCTCGGTGTAGTCCGCCGGGTAGGTGACTTCCAGCTTCAGCTCGGCGCCGACAGTGGCTCCGCGCAGGCCTTCGTTGAAGGCGGGCAGCGTTTCAGCGCCTCCGATTTCAACGAGCGAGTCCTCGTTCTTCAGCTCGGGAGCATCGGTTTCGTCCTGGACCTGGCCGACGTAGGAGATTTCGGCCCAGTCGCCGTCGACGAGCGGGCGCTCTTCCTCAACCGGCTCCACGGTGGCGCGGGACTCCAGCAACTGCTTGAGCTCGTTCTGGAAGTCCTCTTCCGAGACGACAACAGCGGCGCGGGGCGCGGAGACTTCCTGGTAGCCGTCCAGCGAGAATGCCGGGACTACTTCAAATGCGGCCTTGCCTTCCAGAGCCTTGCCCTCCTCGAGAATCAGGTTCATGAGCTGCGGCTGGGAGACTGGGACGAGCCCGGCGGCCTGGATGGCAGCCTGGAAGCGCACTGGCAGCAACTGCTCAACGACATCCTTGCGGATTTCGGCGGCGAAGCGGCGGCGGATGACCGACTCAGGGACCTTGCCGGCGCGGAAGCCGGGGATCTTGGCGTACTTGCGGTACTCCTTGAGAACGCGGGTGAAGGCCTTGTCGACTTCCTCGACTGGGGCTTCGATGGAGACCTCGCGGACGCACTCGGGATTCAGGACGGGGCCGTGGTTGTGGCCGGCATGGTCGTGATCATGCGAGAGGTCGTGATCATGGTGGTCATGATCGTGGTCGTGCCCCTCGTGCGAGTGGCCTTCGTGGTCGTGGGAGTGAGGGGTGGAGTCGGCGTTCGGGGAGTTTTCGAGAGTGTCAGCGGGCGTCAAAGTGTGTGCCTTCCAGAAAAGTCGTTGCCCGGAGTGGCCCGGGCAGTGGATTGCGGCTCAGGAGCTTTCCAGTTGGGAAAGAGCGTGGCAAACCGATGCCTGCGTCGGGCGACGGGCATACACATCCATGGTAAGAGGGTTGAGCGGGTGGGTCAAACCGGGCCGGGGCGGGGGAGCGGGAGAAACAGCTGAATTGGGGGCAGATGGGCCGAATCCGGAGTGGGAATGGCGCTAAATTTCTTCCGGATGGGCCGGGCGGACCCAGCGTGTGAAGCGGGGGCTGGCCGCGCCGCACTGGGTGTAGTTGCGCCGAGCCTGGGCCAGGCTGAGGTCGCCGTTGGCGGTCCAGCGTACTTCGGAGGCGTCTGCGGAGCCAGGATCGCCGTCCTGGCCGTCATCTTCCCACCAGCAAACGGGGCAAAGTTCCATGGCCGCGGGGTAGGCCAGGGTGCGCGAGCCGCAGCAGGGGCAGCGGAAGCGCAGGGAGTGGAGATGTGATTCAGCAGAATGCGAAAGATGAAAGCCGGGGTGCGCCATATGAGGATGGACGAAAAACTGCGGATGGAGATTACAGCGGGCAGGAAAAAGCCCCAGGACGAGTGATGGCCTGGGGCTGGTTCGATGGGATGGAAGCCGGTTACGGGACGAAGACCTTGAGGCGGACGTGCCACTGGGTGCTTTTGCCGGGAGCCAGGGTGATCATCGCGGTGTCGAACTTGCCCCACTCCTTGCCGAAGGGGTCGGCGAAGTTGGTCTGGTGCTCGATGGCGACAAAGTTCTTGGCTGGGGGCGCGTAGACCTGCAGGGTCTTGATTTCAGGCGAAAGGCCTTCGATCTTGACGCCGTAGTGGGCTGCGGGGTCAATCAGAGTTACGGTAACCGGGCCGGCCTTGCGGTCCAAGTGGCTGAAGTTGTCGTCGAGGAAGTCGCCGCCGAGGGCGCGTCCGCCGGGGACGTTGAACTCAAAGCGGGTGCCCTTGACGGGTAGAATCTTGCCGGTGGGGAAGACGTTGTCGTAGCCGTCGACTTCAGCCATTTCGCTGGCGGGGATCTCGATGCGGGCCTGGGTGCGGTCTCCGGAGGGGATGTTGAAGTAGGGGTGCCAGGCGATGGCAACCGGCTCAGGCTTTGTGCCGACGTTGTGGGCAACGATGGAGGCGTCAACGTTTTCGGCGGTCAGCGTGATGGTGATGACGATGTCGGATTTGGAGAACCACTGGCCGTGGAAGTCGCCACCATGGATGATGCCGGTGGCGGTTGCGCCTTCCTCGGTCTGCTTTACTTCCAGGTTGTCGACCGCAGAGCGGAGGATGAGGCCATGGAGGGCGTGGCGTTCGGCGGTGGGCTTGCTGCCGATGTTGTTGGCGGGGATGGAGACGGTGTGGCCTTCCCATGTGGTGGTAAGGGTTTTGCCATCTGCCGAAAGCGGCCCGCGGATGCGGTTCGGATAGGGGTAGAGGAAGGCTGCGCCGAGTCGGAAGGCGAGGTCGCCGTTGGCGTCATCCTTGTCGTTCAGGATGGTGGCTGTCTCAGCAAGGCTGGGGGAAGCGAGAACCTCGACTTCACCCTTGCCGGGAAAAAATGCGGTGATTTGCTGCACCAGCATGGCGCGGCCGGGCAGCAGGGTGACGGAGGTGAACTCCGGCTTGGTGGCATTGGGGGTGGCTTTGCGGGTGAGGGTGATGGCTTGCAGGCCGCCAATGACCGGCGCAGCAGTGGCCTGGGCAAAGGCGGCGAGCGGTGCGGTGACAGCGGCGGCGGCCACCAGCAGCAGTGCGAGAGAGCGGGTGATGCGTTTCATCGGCGGAATCCTCTTGAGTAAATCGTTGAAGCTGGAACGGAGCCTGACCGGAATCCGGCCCGGCGAAAACGTTTTTTGAGAGCGCAACCATCTTAATGCAAGGCGGTGGGACTGTCTTCTCCGGGGTGGTGAAGGGCGGGAATTGCCGGGATTTCGCCGATGCGGGCGGGATGCGGTAAGAATGGAGCCATGTTTGTTTCGCTTGAGGAGTTCAACGAGAACCTGGTGGGTTGCGAGCGCTGCCCCCGCCTGCGGGCGTGGTGCCAGCAGGTGGCTGCGGAGAAGCGCCGGCAGTGGCGCGACTGGGAGTATTGGGGCAAGCCGGTGCCGAGTTTTGGCGACCCTAACGCACGGGTGCTGATTATGGGTCTTGCTCCGGGCGCGCATGGATCGAACCGCACTGGACGCCCGTTTACCGGCGATGGAAGCGGGGAGTTCATGTTTCCGGTGCTGTATCAGGCCGGCTACGCCTCGCAGGCGCGGTCATTCAGTCGTGAAGATGGCTTGCGGCTCACCGACCTGTGGATTACCGCCAGCGTGCGCTGCGCGCCGCCCGAGAACAAGCCCACTCCGGAAGAGCAGAAGACCTGCGCGCCGTGGCTGGATGCGGAGATTCCCCTGCTCAAGCGGCTGCGGGTCGTGGTGGCACTGGGCAAGATTGGCTTTGACGCTTATGTTGCGCACCTGGTCCGCACAGGCGTAGTGGAGCGGCGAGGCGGGCTGCACTTTGGCCATGGGGTGGAGTTTGCGCTGCCGAATGGGGTGAGGCTGATAGGCACGTATCACCCCTCGCTGCAGAACACCAATACCGGCAAGCTGAGTGAGGCGATGTTCCTGCGTATCTTTCAGCGGGCCCGGGAGCTTGCGGAAGGGTAGCGGCTGGTCATCCCTGCTCGACGCGGGATTTCATCTCGGCATATGCCGTGAGGATGAGGGTGCGCAGCGCGTCTTCGTCGACGTGCAAGCCGGGGCGGAGCTTGACGTGGCGCATTCGCTTGCCGGTGCCCTCAAGAAGTCGAGCCGGGTCGGGCAGGGCGGAACCCTGATAGAAGCCGACGTTGACATGGGCGCGAAAGGCGTTGACGTAGGCGAAGGGGAAGAGGCCAAAGCAGGCAACCGGGCAGCCGTCGTGCATGATTTCGCAGACCTCGTCGCCGGCAGCACGCATCACGGCGTACCAGTGGCGGGCTATCTGGCCGAGCTCGGCAGGCTGGGCGGCGAGCCAGGCATCAATGGCGGGGTCGTGCGGAAGGGTGCTGTCGAGCCAAAAGAGAGCTTCGGGCATGGCGGCTTCCTACTGGTGAAAGTGGCATGGGTTCGGTGCTAGGATTGCGCCCATGCAGAAAGTCATTGTATCGCTTTGCCTTCTTGCTTTCGTCGCGCCCGCGATGGCGCAGTCTCAATCCCAAGCAACGGAAAAAGTGGTGGTGCTGCACGCGACGCATCTGCTGGACGTGGAAGCGGGCGCGCTGGTGAGCCCAGGCGAAGTGCTGGTGCGCGGCAACCGGATTGTGGAAGCTGGAAGAGCTGTGAGCAGGCCGACGGGTGCTGAGGTGGTGGACCTGGGCGGGGCGACGCTGATGCCGGGGTTGATTGATGTGCACGTGCACCTGTTTCTGCACCCAGGCGCTGAAGATTTGCAGACCGTGGTGGAGAGCGTGCCTGAGCGCGTGATTCTGGCGGAGCAGGCCGCGAAAGCTGACCTGATGGCCGGCTACACCGCCGAGCGCGATATGGGCACGGAAGGCGCGGGCAGCGCGGATACAGCGATTCGCAACGCCATCAACAAGGGAATCATCCCCGGGCCCCGGATGCGCATCAGCGGGAACGCCGTGGACATTCTGGGCGGGCACGAGGATGCCAACCACTTCAATCCGGCCCAGCACATCAGCTCCAACGCAAGCTACGCGAACAACGCGGCGGAGTTGGTTGAGGTCATTCGCCAGCAGATCAAGGAAGGTGCGGACTTCATCAAGATTTACGAAAGCGGCCGCGACAAGCTGGTGGAAGGGCGACTGCAGACACCGTGGCAGTTTACGCGGGAGCAACTGCAAGCTGCGGTGGCCGAGACCGCCCGGGTGGGGACGACGGTGGGCGTGCACTGCACCGGTGAGCCGGGCGCGCTTTGGGCGGCCCAGGCTGGGGTCGCCTCCATTGACCACGCTTACCAACTGAGCCCGGAGACGATGAAGCTGATGCACGACAAGCAGATTTATGCGGTGCCGACGTTTGCCATTGCCGAGTACTTTGCCGAGGGCGCGGCATCGATTGGTACTGCGGAGAGCGATACCGCGCTACAGATCCTGCACGCTGCCGAGTTCAAGAAGCAGCTTGCGGCGGGAGTGCCGATTGCGGTGGGCTCGGATGTGGGCCCCTTTCCGCACGGCACGCAGGCGCGTGAACTGGAGTTGATGGTGCAGTACGGGATGCCGGCTGCGGATGTGCTGAAAGCCGACCTGCTGAACGGAGCAAAGCTCCTGGGCTGGGCGGGTGAGATTGGGCAACTGAAGCCTGGTTTTCTGGCCGATGTGATTGCGGTTGACGGTAATCCGCTGGAGAATATTTCGGCGGTGAAGGCAGTTCGGTTTGTGATGAAGGATGGCGTGGTTTACCGGCGCTGACGGGAAGCAGGGAGGGACGTTATGAAGCGGATTCTGGCTGGGTTGTTGATGATGGCGGGCGCGGCGGGTTGCATGGCGCAGGCGCCTCACAAGTGGGCGGTTGAGATTCACGGCGGGGCCGGGGTGATTGAACGCAAGTCGATGACTCCGGCGCGGGAGAAGGCCTACCGCGCCGGCATGCAGGAGGCGCTGGACGCCGCGGCAGCTGTTCTCGACAAGGGCGGCAAGGCCGTGGATGCGGTGGAGGCGGCCATCAAGCTGCTCGAAGATAATCCGCTCTTCAATGCAGGGCGGGGCGCGGTGTTTGCCGCAGACGGCACCAACCAGATGGACTCCGCCATCATGGACGGCAGTACGATGGCTGCCGGAGCGGTGGCCGATACGCAGACGACGCGTCACCCGATTTCGCTGGCGCGTGCGGTGATGGAGCACAGCGGCCACGTGATGTTGGTGGGCAAGGGGGCCGACCAGTTTGCTCGGGAGCAGGGGCTGGAGCAGCAGCCGGCTAGCTTTTTCTTTACCGAAGAGCGCTGGCAGCAACTAGGCGAGGAGATGAAGGAGAAGGGCCTATCCATGCCAGCTCGACCTGCCGGCGCTGCGGAGCCGACTGGCAAGCCGATGGCCATGCTGGAGAGCAAGGACGCGCACAAGTGGGGAACCGTGGGCGTGGTGGCACTGGACCGGGCCGGGAATGTGGCTGCTGGAACCAGCACAGGCGGGCTGACGGCCAAGCGCTGGAATCGGGTGGGAGACACGCCGGTGATTGGCGCGGGAACGTACGCGTCGAACCAGTCCTGTGCGGTCTCGGCGACCGGCACGGGGGAGTACTTCATTCGCCTGACTGTTGCACGGACGATTTGCGCACTGGTGGAGTACAAGGGGATGCGCTTACAGGAGGCCGCTGATGAGGTCATCCAGAAGAAGCTGACTGCGATGCATGGGGACGGCGGGATCATTGCCTTGACGCCGGATGGGCAGATGGCCTGGAGCTTCAACTCGCCGGGGATGTTCCGGGCGCGCAAGAGCGAAGTCGGCGCGAGCCTGATTGGCATCTACCGGGACGAGCCGTAACTGCGGGAGCCGCTATTCTGCCGGCGGGGCGGTGGATTCGCGCAGGACGAGTTCGGTGGGAATGATGATTTCCTGCCGGGCGGTAATCCTTTCCGGCTCCTCGGCATGGGCGCGCAGAGCCTGGAAGGCAGCGCGGGCCAGGTCGTAGCGGCTCATCTGCACGGTGGTGAGCGGCGGCATCATCATGGCGGCCAGGTGGATATCGTCAAAGCCGATAACGGAAAGGTCCTGGGGAACCTTCAGACCCGCGCGCCAGGCCGTGTGCATCACCCCGATGGCGGTCATGTCGTTGGAGCAGAGCAGGGCAGTGGGGCGCTCAGGGAGAGCCAGCAGCCGTTCCATCGCGGCTGCGCCGCCATCCAGCGAATGGTCGCCCTCCAGGATCCACTCGGGCCGCGTCGAAAGCCCGGCCAGGGCCATCGCCGAGGAAAAAGCGTTGAGCCGCGAGTTGGCGGAGTGCACGTGGCGCGGACCGGAGACGAACCCGATGCGGCTGTGGCCCAGGCGCACCAGATGCTCGACGGCCTGATGAATGCCGCGCCGGTAGTCGACCTTGAGCAGCGTAATGTCCGGGCGATCGGGGCCAATGTCGATGAAGACAAGCGGAACCTGGCGGTTGGCGAGCTGGTCGAGCAGGGGCTCTTCAATGCCGAAGGTCATCACCGCGACGCCCTCGACCTTGCGCTCCACCATGCGGCGGATGCAGTGGGTCATGCGGCGGGGGTCGTAGTTGGTGGAGCTGACGAGGATTTCGTAGCCGTGCTCGATGGCGACGTCTTCAAAGCCCTGGATGAGCTCGGGAAAGAACGGGTTGGTGATTTCCGAAATCAGCAGGCCGAAGATGCGGCTGCGCCCGGAGACCAGCGCACGGGCTTGGGTGTTGGGGACGAAGTCCAGCTCTTCCACGATTTCCCAGACGCGGCGGGCCATTTCGGCGTTCACGGTGGGCACGCCGTTCATCACGCGGGAGACGGTCGCAATGGATACGTTTGCAAGCCGGGCGATGGTGCGGATGTCCGTACGCTCGGTTGCCGGGCGGGGGCCACTGGAGGCTGGCGTGGCGCCGGAGTCAGGGATGGATAAATCGTTCGGCGTCAAAAAAACCTCACAGGCGTGCGACTCTCAGGCTAATGTATGCAACCGGGGGATGAACAGGGAATTTGGCAGGCAAGGTGCAAAGGCGCCGTGAGCAGAGCCAGAAAGGAAGTTCGTCAGGGGAATCTGAGAGGGGCCCGGGGAGACGATGGAGCGGGAGACCGGGATCGAACCGGCGACATTCAGCTTGGGAAGCTGACGTTCTGCCACTGAACTACTCCCGCTCAACTTCGACAGAAATGAGGATAGCAGAGTTGGGGCAAATACTGCGCAAGATTACCTTCGGAACGTGCTGTTAAGGAATCTCGGTTACCTATCCGGAAATGGGTAATGCGAGGCTGGATTACTGCCTTTAAAATTCAGCTAACTTACACCTTTGTTGTAGTTTACGCGATTCTTTCGGGTGCTAGACTTCTAATGGATATCCCCCGCCCCATACCCATTTTGGAGTCCCTTTTGATTCGCGATATTCGCCTCTCTACGGCCTTCCTTCTGCTTGGAATCTCTGCTGCATGCTCTGCGCTACCGGCACTGCCGAGCCGTAGCGGAGGTGAATCTGATGCCGTTGTGGTGGCCACACTTCAGCCGGCAACGGTGACGGCTGGGGTGGCAAGCTATGGCTTTGGCTCAGTCCCGGTGGGCAGTGCAAGCGCGACGGCTGCGGTAACCTTCAGCGTCTCCAGTGGTACTACGGTGGGCAGCATTCAGGTGCTGACAGGCGGCGTTGCGGGGCTTGATTTTGCTTCGGTGGCGGGGGGGACATGCGTTGCTGGTTCCTACTCGGCTGCAACGACCTGCACGGTGAACGTGACCCTGACGCCGAAATGGCCGGGGTTGCGTGCCGGTGCAGTTGTGCTGGCGGACGCCAGCGGCAATGCGCTGGCCACGGTGCCGGTTTATGGCACGGGGACTGGCCCTGAGCTGGGCTACATGAGCGTGAACGAAAAGCTCGTGACCAACTTTACCCAGGTGACCGATGTGGCGGTGGATGGCGCCGGGAACATGTACATCGTCGATCAGGGTACTGCGTACGTGTACAAGATTGCGCCGACATCCCTGACGATACGGCAGACAATCGGTTCCGGCTGGGTGGCTCCGGTTGCGGTGGCCGTGGATGGCGCGGGCAACGTGTTTGTTTGCGATTCAAGCCTGAAGGCTGTTTATAAGGTGACCCCTGCGGGTGTGCAGACGACGGTGGTGAGCGGGCTTGTGGGCCCGGATGGGTTGGCTGTGGACGGTTTGGGCAACCTGTATGTGGCGGACCGGGTGGGCTCCACGGTGTACAAGATTACGCCGGCCGGAGCGAAGACGACGTTTGGTTCCGGATTTGCGCAGCCGAATTTTCTGGCAGTTGATGCAGCGCAGAATCTGTATGTGACGGACCTGAGTGGCAACAAGGTGTACAAGGTAGCCCCGGGTGGCGCCACAAGCGTGATTACCAGTTTGATTGCGAGCCCGATTGGCATTGCGGTGGACGCAGCAGGGGACGTGTACGTCGCCACCGGGCTGGGCAGCGGAACGTCCAACGGTCTTCCGGCGCAGAGCGTCTTTGAGATTGTGCCGGGCGGCACCCCGGTGACCTTGCTTGACCAGACGACGAACTCCCCGTATCCGACCGGCCTTGCGCTGGATGCAGCCGGGAATCTGTTTGTTGCAAATTCCAATCAGGGGAAGAAGCTGCTGTCGTCGCAGGTGCTGGAACTGGTGCATTCGGTTCCGCCGACGGTCTACTTCAACAACACGACGCCGGAAGGCACGTCCGATACATTGGAAAATCCCCAGGTAGTGACGATTCAGAACATCGGCACGGCGGTGCTGGACGTGACCGGAGTGAGCTATCCGCCGGATTTTCCGGTCGATTCCAGTGGTGCGGCGACGGCTTGCACCGCTTCCTCAGTGCTGGCAACTTCGGGAATCTGCACGCTGAGTGTTGACTTTCATCCTGTAACAGTGGTGGCGGCGGGCAGCCAGGTGAACCTGAATGAGCCTGCACCGGTGACCAGCAATACGTTGAATGCTCCGGGGACTGTGGAGAACGTCGCAATTACCGGTACGGAGTCTGGCCCGCTGAAGCAGACGACTCCCACGCTTAGCTGGGCGACGCCTGCGGCAGTTGCTTATGGGACTGCACTGAGCGCGACGCAGTTGAATGCGACGGCGAGCGTAGCGGGGACGTTTGCTTATTCGCCGGTCTCGGGAACGGTGCTGACGGCAGGAACACAGACACTGAAAGTGACCTTTACGCCGACCGACACGACGGATTACACGACAGCGACGGCAAGCGTGGCGCTGACGGTGAACAAGGGCACGCCGACGATTACGTGGGCCACGCCGGCCAGCGTTGCGCCGGGGACGACGCTGAGCGCGACGCAGTTGAATGCAACGGCGAATGTGGCCGGCACTTTTGTGTACACACCGGCGGCGGGTACGGTGGAGAGCACCGCAGGCAGCTATACGCTGAGCGTGACCTTTACGCCGACTGATACAACGGACTACAACACCTCGACCAAGACCGTGACGCTGACGGTGGCGGCGACGACGCTTACGACGCCGACGATAACGTGGGCGACTCCGTCTGCCATTACTTATGGCACGGCGCTGAGCGCAACTCAGTTGAAGGCGACGGCCAGCGTTGCGGGCACGTTTGTGTACTCCCCGGCATCTGGTACGGTGTTGAAGGCCGGGACGCAAACCCTGACGGTGACCTTCACGCCGACCAATACGGCAAGCTACACCACGGCAACAAAATCGGTGAAACTTACCGTGAACCAGGCGACGCCGACGATTACCTGGACCACGCCGGCACCTGTGGCGGTGGGAACAGCGATTGGCAGCCTGCAACTGAACGCCAAGGCGAATGTTGCG
>CAIVDV010000064.1 GCA_903904755.1 uncultured Acidobacteriaceae bacterium
CGAGAAAAAGCTCCGCGACATGGGCCTCATCCGCGGCGCAGGCCCTGAAAGCGCCATCATCGTCACCCCCGACGGCCCCGAAAACGGCCCCCTCCGCTTCCACAACGAGTACGTCCGCCACAAGGTCCTCGACCTCATCGGTGACCTCGCCCTCGCCGGAAAACGCATACAGGGCAAGGTCTACGCCATGCGCGCCGGACACGCCATGCACACCGCCCTCGTCAGCCGCCTCATCAAAGACCGCGGGGCCTGGGAAATGGTCCACGCCGGCGTCCCCCACCCCGTCCCTGATGCCGCCGCCGACCCTGAATGGAACGGCCAGGCACTCCTCAGCGCCTAGCCGTCAATTTTCGACCCCTCTGCCCTTTCAACAGGAGAAGTTGGTAAGCTCTTTGCATCCTCTTTTCTTCCTGAAGATTGACGATGATTCCGACCCCATATACAGATACGCAACCAGCGCATAGTGCTCTTGAGCGCTTGAGCCAGGTTTCCGGTCAAAGCTGGCAGCATGTTTTCCATGCAAGAATGAGAACTCGCGAACTGCTAAACCGCTTGGAAATCGACCTTGGCGGGCTGAGTAACGAAGACGCGAGCATCGTCGTGTTTGGGTCGCTGGCCCGCCAGGAAGCGACAGATGGCAGTGATGTGGATTGGACTCTCTTGGCCGATGGCAAAGCCGACGTCCAGCATCGCCCAATGGCACGCCGGGTAAGGCGCGTCCTGCGTGAAAATGGCTGGAAGCAGCCTGGTTCAGAGAGAATTTTTGGCGACCTATCCTTTAGCCACCAAATCCTGAATTTTATCGGCGGCGAAGACGACTCCAACGCAAACACCACCAGATGAATGCTCCTGCTTCTGGAGTCCCTCCCTGTCGGCAACAGCAGTGCCTGGGAGGCAGGGCGACGCAACCTCCTGGAGCGGTACCTCACGGAAGACCATGGACTTCGCTCCGCTCGAAACCAAAGATCCGTACCTCTGTTTTTACTCAACGACATCGCCCGGTACTGGCGAACCATGGTGGTCGATTTCGCTTACAAGCAACGGGATCGCGAGAACGAAGGATATGCGCTACGCAACATCAAGCTGGGCCTATCAAGAAAGTTGATCTATGCATCAGGTCTCTTGGCATGCTTCAGTTGCGATTTGAAGTTCCCCGAAAAAACACTGTTCCGCAGCCAGCAATCACATCAGGCCATTGACGAGCTCAATTTGACTTTCAAGAAAACTCCGCTCGAACTCATTGCAGAACTCACCGCGCCCTACGATGCACTCCTGGCGCCGACCATACGGCTGTTGACTGCATACGACCAATTTCTCGGGTTGCTCTCTGACTCCAGCCAAAGAGAACTGCTGAGGAACCTTCCTCCATCGCAAATTGATTCCGACCCCACCTTCGAGGCTGCCCGGTCGATTCGCAACAACTTTGGCTCCGCAATCCTCGACATCTTCCTCCGCATCGAGTCCCCCATCCAAAAGCTCATGATTGAGCGAGGAGTCTTATAATGCGCCCTATCGGCTTTTCCACCGGAGCACTCGCCCTGTCCGATTTCTCGCTCGCTGTCGATTGGCTCATCGCGCGCAATGTACGCACCGTCGAGCTTTCTGCCCTGCGTATGGCAGAACTCGCACCCCTCCTCAATGCAATCCCCAATCTCAATCTCGGAACCTTCGATCACATCGGCGTACACGCCCCCAGCAGCTTCACCGCAGATCAGGAACCCGAAGTCGTATCCCTCTTGCTCCGCCACGTACCCAAAGCCTGGCCCATCGTCCTGCATCCAGACACGATTCACGACTTCTCGCTGTGGAACCCATTCGGCAGCCAACTCGCCATTGAAAACATGGACCGCCGCAAACCCATCGGGCGCACCGTGGAGGAACTGGAACCCATCTTCAATCAGCTTCCCCTGGCATCGCTCACCTTCGACATCGGCCACGCCCGCCAGTGCGACACCACCATGACGGAAGCCTACCGAATCCTGACGCGATACTCCGATCGGATCGCCTGGATGCATCTGAGCGAAGTAAACACCCTTAGCCACCACGAGCCGCTTTCCTACGCAGCTATTTGGGCCTTTGCCGAGGTCGCAGACCTCATTCCGGAATCAACACCGGTAATCCTTGAGTCTCGCGTTCCAGCCGAATCAATCTCTGGCGAAATTGAAAAGGCCCAAATTGCATTAACCCCAGTCTCTCTGCACACAAAAACGGCATAAACCATGTTCGAGGAGACCGCGCCGTCTCGGAGCGTCTTTACGAACGAACTTCCCTACACAAACACCACGCACATCGGCTTCGGGCAGGGAACATTCTTCCCCTCCTTCGCCAGCAGACCCGTCTTCGCATCCCGCGCAATCACCGTCAGGTTCCCCGAGTTCTGGTTCGCCACTATCACCCAGTTCTCCGTCGGATCCAGCCGGAAATTCCGCGGCGTCTTGCCGCCGCTCGGCACCCGCGCGTCCTCGCCCAGCAGTGTCAGCTTGCCCGTCTTCCCCTCCACCGCATAACCAACCAGGAAGTCGTGCCCGCGGTTGGCAAAGTACGCAAACTTCCCGTCCTTCGTCAGCACCGTATCGCAGCCGGTATTCACCACCGCCTTGTCCTCCCCGGCCGGCAGCAGCGATACTCGCTGCACGCTGTCCAGTGACCGGTCGCTCGCGCTCCACGCCAGCACATCCACGCTGGAGTCCAGCTCGTTCATGCAATACGCCACCTTCCCGTTGGGATGGAAATGCAGCGTCCGCGGCCCCGACCCCGGCTTCGCATTGAACGCCCCCGAGCTCACCAGGTTCCCCGATCCCGAGTCCAGGTTGTAAATGTGGATCAGATCCCCGCCCAGGTCATTCACAAACGCAAACCGGTTATCCGGCGAAAAGCTCGCAAAGTGCGCATGCGCCGCTTCCTGCCTGTCCGCCACCGGCCCCTTGCCGCCCGGCGCGCCCTTTTCTTCGTAGCCCCCGTAGTGCTCGCTCCACTGCGGCCCGTTCAGCTTGCCGCCCTGGCTCACAAAGCTAGAAGCCGACCCGCCACCGTAATCGGCCGCCACCAGCACATTCCCCGTCTGGTCCACGCCCACATGGCACGTCCCCGCACTCGCCGTATTCACCTGGTTCACCACTTGCAGCTTGTCCGCCACAAACTTGTAGCTCGAAACAGCCCCCGTCGGCTTGCCCTGGAACTCGCTCAGCTCGCTCGCCACGTACACATACTTCCGGTCCGGCGACAGCTCCAGCCACGTCGAGTCCGCAATCTGGGCCACTTCCCCTTCCGGCGTCAGCGTTCCCGTGGCCGCATCCCAGTGGAACGCCACAATCGAACCCGACCCCTCTCCCTTCCCGGTTCCCACCAGAATGCGTGACGAGCTCTTCAGAGCTGAGGCGTAGGCGTTAAGGCGAGTGGCAAGAAAGCCGGCGGTGACGGTTGCTGCCGTCCCGCGCTTGAGGAAGGAGCGACGGGTGAGTTTGACCATATGGCAGAGAATTGTCACCCATCCACCCCACAACACGCCAGAAAACTTTTCCTCAACCGTATTTTCCGAATCTCCCCTGCAAAATCGAGTTACCCGCTCACCGGCCGGCCCTCCCAAATTCCCGGCTAAACTAGAGCCTGAGGCACCCACCCTTGGCCCATATCAACAGCTTCGTCCGCATCCCCCTCCTGGCCCTCCGCCAGGCCATACGGCCGCTGCCTCCCCTCGCACCCTTCTCCCCAGACGTCGTCCGCATGACGGTCTACCCCAACGACATCGACTTCAACCTCCACCTCAACAACTCCCGCTACCTCTCCATCATGGATTACGGACGCATGCGCCTCACCGCCCGCGTCGGCATGCTCTCCCACATCCTCCGCCTGCGCCTCACCCCCCTGGTCGGCGGAGTCTGGATCACCTACCGCCGCTCCCTCGGCCTCTTTGCCTCCTTCCACCTCTCCACCCGCCTCATCGGCTGGGACGACCGCTGGTTCTACTTCGAGCAAACCCTCACCGGCTCCCAGGGCCTCGCCGCCATCGCCCAGGTCCGCGGCACCCTCGCCAACTCCTCCGGCATCGTCCCGCCCCAGTCCCTCATCGATCTCGTCAGCCCGGCACTGGGAATGCCCGGCCTCACCAGCCCGCCCCTGCCCGCCGCCCTCCTCACCCTCAACGACCTCACCAAAGACAAACTGGACGCCGAAAAGGCCCAGGCCACCAACATCGAGTCAGGAGCAGCCCAGTGATCCAGTACCTCTACCTCGGCCGCACCAGCTATCCCACCGGCCTCGCCCTCCAGCAGGAGCTCATTGAAGCCCGCCACCAGGGCCTCGTCCAGAACGTCCTCCTCCTCCTCGAACACCCGCCCGTGCTCACCCTCGGCCGCAACGCCCACCGCTCCAACATCCTCGCCTCTGACCAGCTCCTCGCCACCCACGGCATCACCGTGCACGAAATCAACCGCGGCGGCGACGTCACCTACCACGGCCCCGGCCAGCTCGTCGGCTACCCCATCTTCGACCTCCGCAGTCTCAGTAACGGCAAGGGCGGCCGCCTCGGCCCCGTCGACTACGTCCGCCGCATGGAAGAAGCCCTCATGCGCCTCTGCGCCGGCTACGGCATCGTCACCGGCCGCGTCCAGGGCCGCACCGGCGTCTGGACCAACCCGCCCGCCCCCAACGCCAACCCAGCCGGTACCCCCACTACCCTCCCTGAAAAGAAAATCGGCGCCATCGGCGTCCACGTCTCCCGCGGCATCACCTCCCACGGCTTCGCTCTCAACGTCTCCACCCGCCTCCAGGACTTCCAGTGGATTGTCCCGTGCGGCATCGCCGACCGCGAAGTCACCAGCATCGAGCACGAAGTGCGCCCCCCCTACGCTCTCCCCACCCTCGAAGAGGCCGCCAACGCCGCCGCCCGCTGCTTCGGCCAAACCTTCAACGAGCACGTCCTCGCCCTCCCCGACCTCGCCGCCCTCCGCGCCAACTACGCCGCCCCTGTTCCCGCTCAGGACGTCCCGCTCACCATCCCCGCCGACCTCCGGCGCCTCCATCCCGGCCCCGCCCCATCCCGCGAGACGGAACGCGCCTGACCGCGCGCTTTATACTGTCTTCGGCAGGGCGCTTTCCCGCAATCGGCAGCGCCACCACGAGGCACACGCTCCATGGCAACTGAAGTCATCATGCCCCAGATGGGCGAGTCCATCTTCGAAGGCACCATCACCAAGTGGCTCAAGCAGGTCGGCGACCCCGTCCTCAAAGACGAGCCCCTCTTCGAAATCTCCACCGACAAAGTCGACGCCGAAATCCCCGCGCCCGCCGCCGGCATCCTCGCCGAAATCCGCGCCCACGAGGGCGAAACCGTCACCATCAACACCGTCGTCGCCCTCATCGCCGAATCCGGCGAAGCCCTCCCCGCCCCCGAGCCGGCCGGAAATACCCTCTCCGGCGGCGTCGATGTCGTCATGCCTCAGATGGGAGAGTCCATCTTTGAAGGCACCATCACCCGCTGGCTCAAGCAGGTCGGCGACTCCGTCCAGAAGGACGAACCCCTCTTCGAAATCTCCACCGACAAGGTCGATGCCGAGATTCCCGCCCCCGTCGCCGGCAAACTCACCGCCATCCTCGCCACGCAGGGACAAACCGTCACCATCAACACCGTCGTCGCCGTCATCGGCGGCACCGTCGGCGCTGCCCCCGCGGCCCCAGCTCCCGAGCCCGAAGCACCCGAAGCCGAGCCCATCCCCGAGTCCCTGCCGGAAGTTGAGCACCCCGGCGGTCGCATCCGCTCCAGCCCGCTTGTCCGCCGCATCGCCAAAGAAAACAACCTCGACCTCCGCTTCATCGCCGGCACCGGCATGGGCGGCCGCATCACCCGCGACGACGCCCTCGCCTTCCTCTCCAAATACGGTGCCGGAGCCAGCGCGCCCCGTCCCGCCGCGGAAGTCGCCGCCGCCACAGCACCCTCCCCCGGTGAACTCGTCCCCATGAGCCGCATGCGCGCCATCATCGCCCAGCGCATGGCCGAAAGCGCCTTCACCGCGCCCCACGTCTACTCCGTCTACAAAGTGGATATGACCCGCATCGTCCAGCTCCGCGCCAAAGAGCGCAAGGGCTTCGAACAGCGCCAGGGCGTCAAACTCACCTACATGCCCTTCATCGCCGCCGCCGCCATCCAGGCCCTGCGCAACTACCCAATCCTCAACGCATCCCTCGAAGGCGACAGCATCCGCTACCACCAGCACATCCACCTCGGCATCGCCGTCGCTCTCGAATGGGGCCTCATCGTCCCCGTCATCCGCGAAGCCCAGAACCAGAGCTTCCTCGGCCTCTCCCACGCCGTCGGAGACCTCGCCGAACGCGCCCGCGCCAAGCGCCTCAAGCCCGAAGAAGCCTCCGGCTCCACCTTCACCCTCACCAACTCCGGCGTCTTCGGCGGCGAGTTCGGAACCCCCATCCTCAACCAGCCCGAGTCCGCCATCCTCGCCATCGGCGGCCTCAACAAAGAGCCCGCCATCGTCACCGACGCCGACGGCAACGACACCATCGGCATCCGCTGGATGCAGCACTACTGCCTCGGCTTCGACCACCGCATCATCGACGGCGCCGACGCCGGCAAATTCATGTCCGAACTCAAAAAGAACCTCGAAACCTGGTCCCTCCCCCTGGAGTAGGGCCGGGCTCTCGGTGCATGCTGCCTCGCGGCCTAAAGCAGTTCGCGGAACGCCTCAATCGTCAGGCCCGCATCCCGCACAATCCCGCCCATCGTGAATGCATTCACCGGGTTATGCCTGGGAATCGTCAGAATCCGCGCTCCATCCGTCATCACAATGTGAGCGCCTTGCCGAAGCACACGAAACCCTGCCTTTTCCAGCGCGGCAACAGCTTTCCAATGTGGCATTCCGGGCAACTTGGGCATGGTCGCATCTCCTCGCCCTCAGGCGACAGCAACCTCAACCACCCGGCTGTCCTCATCACGCGACAGTTCCTCAACCGCCTCCAGATACTCCCGTATCGCCACGCGAATATTCTCCAGCGCCTCAGCCTCGGTCACACCCTGCGACCAGCAGCCCGGCAGCCCCGGACAAGAGACCCCAAAACCCTCTTCAGACGGATGCAAAATCACTCGGTAGCTCGACATGGAAATATCCTACACCGCTTCCGCCCAACCACACCCCGCAACCGCCATCGAGCGAAGCTCGATCCAACTGATCCCTGATCTCTGTCCCGCCAAACGCAACCGAGGCGTCCCCACCCAGGGGACGCCTCGGCCCATCCACCTACCAGCTACTTCGTCACATTCACGGCAAACGTCACCGTCTTCGCCACGGTACCCGTCGGCCCGGTTGCCGTAATCGTCAGGTTATAGCTGCCCACGGCCACCTTGTTGTTCGCGCCGCTGCTGCCGCAACCCACGCCCGCCGCGGTAATCGCCAGCACCACCACCAGGCACAGCATCTGCCGTACCCGCTTGTGCCTGCTGAACGGCAACAGCAGCAACCCGGCCAGCGCCAGTCCGGAAGGAATCTTCCACAACCCGCTCTCCCGCATTGCCGCCACCGTCGCAGCCGTGTTGATCGTCACCGTCACCGTCGCCGGGTGCAGCCCATCCAGCGTCACGCTTGCCTTCGACAGCGTGCAGCTCCCGTTGGCCGGCGCGCCCGAGCAGGCCAGCGTCACCGCCTGCGCAAACCCGCCCAGCGGCACCAGGTTCACCGCCGCCGTCCCGCTCTGCCCATCCTGAATGCTGAGCGTCGCCGGCAGCGCCTGCAGCACATAATCGGCCACCGTGCCAATCGTCGGGCTCGAACTCGATGCCTGCAACGCCGTGTCGCCCGGATACACGGCAGACAAGCTGTCCACCCCCGCCGGCAACGACTTCAGCACCAGCGTCGCGTTCCCGTTCGCATCCAGCGCGGCCGACCCAATGCTCGTCGTCCCGTTCAGGAAACTCACCGTCCCCGTCGCCGTGTAGTGCCGCAAATCGCTCGACACATTCGCCGTCAGCGTCACCGTCTGCCCTGCGTACGGGTTCGCGTTATCCACGCTCAGCGACGTGTACGACGACGTATTCGCCGGGAACGGCACCTGGTAAATCTGGAACGCCGCCAGCACATTCTTGTCGCCGCTGTAATCCACACGAATGTTCCGCGTGCCCGTCTTCGTCTCTGTCACCAGAATGTCGTACGAGCCGCCATACAGCGCACTCAACGGCCCCGACCCCAGCACCACCGGGACTGCATCCGTGATATCCGTAATCGTCATGGTTCCGCCATAATCGGCGTACCCGTTGTTGGTAAAGGCCACCTGCCCATCCAGGTCCACAGGCACATTCGCTATCTGCGTCCCCGCCGGGAAGAAGTCCACAATCTGCCCCTGCGCCGGCGTCACGTTGTAGTTGTAGCTGCCCTGGCTGCTGCCAAAGCTCGCATCCCCCGGATAGCTCGCCACCAGCGTATGCGGCCCAGCGCCCAGCGCCGGCGTCGGCACAATATAGGAGACCGTGCTCGACTCGCTCGAAGGCAGCGAGCTCAGCAGTTGCGAATTCTCCCCATAGTTCAGCGTCAGCAGGCTCGGCGTCAGCGCCCCCGTGCCCCGGTCATAGGAGTACGTCGTCACCGGCTGCCCATCGGCAGTCAGTGTCAGCATTCCCGTCGGATATCCCTTGCCTGAGTTGCCCGCCACCACCAGGCCCACCTGGTACGCCAGCCCGTACTGAATCGTCAGCGGAGCCTGCGTATACGAACCGCCGCCAATCAGCCCGGCAAAGGTCTGGCTCGGCTCCGGCGTTACCGTCACCGCCACCGCGTTTGAGGCGCTCGACGTGTGCGTCCCGTCGCCGCCGTAGCGCGCCACCAGGCTGTAGCTGCCGCCCGGGACCGCCGCATCCACAATATCCGCGTTCCCCAGCGCATCCAGCGCCGTCGGTGCAGCCGTCACCGTGGCCCCGCCACTGGTGCCCGCCACCACCACCGAACCCACCGGCGTCGTGCAGGCACCACCTCCGCTGCACGTCACATTCGCCTTCAGCGCAATCGAAGATCCGTGTACCACCATCGCTGCCTGCCCGCCCGCCAGCGCCAGCGTGGTCGCCGTGCCTGTGCTCGCCGCCGCAGCCTGCCAGTGGTTCACCAGCGCATTCGCGTCAAACGATCCCAGCCCGCTGGCCAGATCGTAGCCCACCCCGGCGTCATACCCCACCGTGTACAGCCCGCTCGGATCCGGCACCTTGTTGTCGCCAACCACCGTATCGTGGAAGATCCCCGGCACCGCAGCCAGCCGGTACAGAATCGTGTTCGCCAGCCCCTGCGGCTGGCCGCCCATCTTCTGGTTCACCAGTGCCATAATTCCAGCCGCCGCCGGGCTCGATACCGACGTGCCGCCCGCCGTGTAGAAATACTCCCCATACGAGCAATAGCTGTTGAAGCAGAACAGGTACGCATCATGCAGCGCCGCGCTCAGCGAAATATCCGGCACGTCGCGCACGCCGTCCGCCGGCACTCCCGTGCCCACCTGCCAGTCCGGCTTGGCATAGATAAGGCTCGCGCCGCCGCTGCCCGAATACAGCAGCACTGCGTTCGGGTCGTTGTTGCTCTCGTTCCAAACCCGCTCCGGGATATACCCCAGCGCCGACTCACCCGTCACCGCATCCGTGTTCTGACTCCAGTACGCATCCGGATTCGCCGTGTCGTCAAACTGCGTTCCACCCACCGCCACGTTGTACGGCGTCGAGGCCAGCCCGTTCACCGCAAACACGCCCGACGAGTACAGCCCCGCGCCCGGTGCGTCGCAACCCGCGCCCCCGTTATCGCCCGAAGAGACAAAGGACGTAATCCCTTCCGCCGCCGCCTGCTGCCACAGCGCGTTATAGAAATCCGCTTCCACCGGCCCAATCGCCTGCTCGCACGCCCCATAGCTCGTGCTCATCACCGGCGCCAAATCGTTGTCCACAATGTACGCCGCGCTCACGTCCACGCCATCGGCAAAGTTGCTCTGCGACACCACAAACTTGATCGTTGCCTTCGGCGCCACCGCGCCCGACCAGGTCACATCAATCATCGCTTCGCCCACATCCCCCGTCTGCCCCGGGTCGTCCCCGTTCACAATCACCTGCGGGTCGTTCGCCGGCAGATTCAGCAGATTCCGGAAGTCCCGCACATCCTGCACGTTGATGTTGCTGCGCCCCACAATCGCAATCGTCTGCCCGGTTCCGTCAATGCCCGCGTCGTACAGCGGCTGAACGTTGTAGATCTTCGCAAAGTCCGCCGGCGTAATGTAGTGCGACCCATCCCCAAACGTAAACTGCCCCGTCTTCTTCTGGAACGGCACCTTCTTGCCCAGCACCATCTGCGTCCCCGCCGGGTCACTGTGCAGCCGCGTCACACCCTTCACCACATCCCGCAGCGCAACCGGAATCTGCACATCCGACGCGTTCGAAACAAAACTCTTCTCGCCGATGGCATACGAATACATCTCCGTCGCAAACGCCCGCTCCACCTGCGCCACATTGCCGCTGAAGACGATAAACCGCCGGCTCTGCGCCACACTGTGCACCGCAAATCCCTGCGCCTGCAGCCACTGGCTCGCCTTCGCCGCGCCCTCCTGCGACACGCCAAATCGGTTGCCAAACTCCGCCGGCGTCAGCCACTTGTGGTAGCTCGGCGATGCCGGATCATGCTGCGACGCCACCAGCTTCGCGGCCGCAGCCTCCTGCGCCTTGCCCGGCGCCAGCACCAGAACCATCCGGCCCAAATCCCTGTTCCCCGCCAGCCGGCCCGTCTCCCTGCTCATCTGCAGCAACTTCGTCGGCGCAGAATCCTTCACCCGAAACATCCCGCCCGCCACGCCAGCGCTGGCCGCACCAGCCTGGGCAAAAAGGGATACACCACTTGCGAGTCCAATCAAACCCGCGCAGAGAGCAATGCGAAAAAGAGACAGTCGAGCGTTCATCAAGAGAAGGGATCTCCATGAATCGAGGTTCCAGCAATCCTACGCTACGCCACCCCAGGAACCGCTCAACAGCCCCCAATCCCTGGCCCCTATGTCCCTGGTCCCTACGTCCCTACGTCCCCGCCTTTATCCCCCTCCCCTGCATCACCGTCTCATCCAGCTTCCCGTCCTTGACCACCACCGTTCCCGCCACCAGCACATACCGGAACCCCGTCGAGTACAACCCCGGCTCCCCATACGTCGCCCGGTCCGTCACCGTCGCCGGGTCAAACACAGCCAAATCCGCATCCGCCCCCAACTGCACACGTCCCTTGTGCCGCATCGCCGGGCTCATCCCCTCCAGCCGCTGCGCCGGCGCCAGCGAGCTCCGCCGTATCGCCTCCATCAGCGTCAGCACCTTCCGCTCCCGCACATACCTCCCCAGCAGCCGCGCATAGCTGCCCGCCGCCCGCGGATGTCCCTTGCCCCCCGCCAATATCCCGTCGGTCGCAATCATCACTGCCGGGTCCGCCATCGCACGGTCCACCATCTCTTCGGTATTGGTAAACAGCAGCACCAGCCCGCCCTGCTTCCTGTACCGCACAAAGCTCTCCGCCGTCAGCCGCTCGCCTGTCGCCACCCACTGCAAATCCCCATAGCCAATATCCAACTGCCTCTGCCAATCCCCCGCAAACACCCCACTCTCCAGCCGCGTCTCCCCCGCCGTATACGGATACGCCTCCGTCGTCACATCCAGCCCCCGCGCCTCGGCTCCGTGAATCATCTCCAGCGCCACCGGCGTCAGTTTATTCGCCATCGAGTTGATGTGTACGATGTGTACTGCTGCACCCGTAACAGCAGCATCGGCAATCATCTCCTGCAGCGAATCCACCACCCCCGGCACCAGCCCGCCCGGCGTCCGCATGTGCACAAATATCGGCCGCTTCGTCTCCGCCGCCAGCGCAAACACCCGCAGCACATCCGCCGGCGTCTCATGCGGCGTATACGCCAGCCCCATCCCGATGCCCAGCCCGCCCTCTGCCAGCCCCTCCCGCAAATCTTTCAGCTCCTCGGCATGCTCCGCCGCCGTCGGCGTCTCCGTCACCACCCGGTCCCTCGGCAGAAAATCCCCCGAGTCCCCCATCACCGCCATCAGCACCGGAATCTGCCCCACGCTCGCCCCAAAATGGATAAGCGCCTTGCCCTCCCGCGCCTGGTACCACGGCGCAACCGGCCACACCCCCACCTCCAGCTCCAGCGCCGTCGTCACCCCGTCCATCGCCTTGGCGCGATAATTCTCCGCATCCTGCCCGTGCTGGTGCAGGTCAATGAATCCTGGCGCAACCACCAGCCCGCTCGCCTCCAGCACCTTCCGCCCCTGCAACTCGTCAGCCGTCACCGCAGCAATCTTCCCGTCGCGAATCCCCACATTCCGCACCGCATCCAGCCCCGTCTCGGGGTCCATCACCCGCCCGTGCAGCACCACCACGTCATACACCGGGGCAGCTGCCTGCCCCCAGGCCAAACCAACCGAAAACAGCCCGACCCAAACTCCAGCCACCACCACCCAGCTCGCCATTATCCGCTCAATTCGCATGCACCGCATCATAGCCCACCGCAGCTAAAATCAGATGCGGGAGACACGCAGCCAGATGACAACCCCCACCCGCGCCCAGGCAGTCGCCTCGGCCCTCGCCGAACTCTCCGCCCTCCTCGGCGACCGCGTCTCCGCAGCACTCGCCGTTCGCGACCATCACAGCCACGGCGAAGACACCCACACCCCCGCCCCGCCCGATCTCGTCTGCTTCCCCCACACCACCGGCGAAGTCAGCCGCATCGTCCAGATAGCCGCCGCCCACAGCCTCCCCGTCATCCCCTTCGGCGCAGGCACTTCCCTCGAAGGCCACGTCCAGGCCACCTTCGGCGGCATCTGCCTCGACATGCGCCAGATGAACCGCATCCTCCGCGTCAGCCCTGCGGACATGGACGCCACCGTCGAAGCCGGCGTCAGCCGCAAGCAGCTCGCCAAATCCCTCGAACCCACCGGCCTCACCTTCTTCATCGACCCCGGTGCAGACGCCACCCTCGGCGGCATGGCCTCCACCCGTGCATCCGGCACCACCGCCGTCCGCTACGGCACCATGCGCGAAAACGTCCTCGGCCTCACCGTCGTCCTCGCTGATGGCCGCATCATCCACACCGGCACCCGCGCCCGAAAATCCTCCGCCGGCTACGACCTCACCCGCCTCTTCGTCGGCGCAGAGGGCACCCTCGGCGTCATCACGGAAATCACCCTCCGCCTCCACCCCCAGCCGGAAGCCGTTTCCGCTGCCATCGCCTGTTTCCCCTCCATCCAGGCCGCCGTGGACACCGTCATTGAGGCCATCCAGCTCGGCGTCAACCCCGCCCGCATCGAGTTCCTCGACGGTTCTCAGGTCGACGCCGTCAACCGCTACTCCGGCATCGGCCTCGACCCCGTCCCCACCCTCCTCTTTGAGTTCCACGGCACATCCGAATCCGCCGTCACTGAGTCCGCCACCATGGCCCAGGGCCTCTGCCACGAACACGGCTGCACCCACTTTGAGCAGCAGTCCTCCCTCGCCGACCGCGAGCGCCTTTGGAAGGCCCGCCACGACGTCTACTACGCCACACGCGCCGTCCGCCCCGGCTCCCGCGTCCTCACCACCGATGTCTGCGTCCCCATCTCCCGCCTCGCCGAATGCATCGTGGCCACACGCGCCGAGCTCGACCACGAGCGCTTCCCCGCCGTCATCGTCGGCCACGTCGGCGACGGCAACTTCCACGTCCAGTGCCTCCCCAGCGACGAGGAATACCCCGAGGCCGAGGCCTTCGCCCACCGCCTCGTCCAGCGCGCCCAGTCCATGGGCGGCACCTGCTCCGGAGAGCACGGCATCGGCCTTGGCAAGAAGAAATATCTCCCCGCCGAGCACGGCGAAGCCCTCTCCGTCATGCGCCTCCTCAAGCAGGCTCTCGACCCCGAAAACCGCATGAACCCCGGAAAAATCATCGACCTCTAGCCCCCCTACCCACCACCCCGGCGGAATCTTCCGCCCTCCCCGCGCATCGAATTCATCCAGAAGACCGGCAATCCTGCCCGCCCCGGCAGCACAATAGAACTAGCAGCACCCCGGCAGCCCGCACCGCCGGACCCAGGAAGGAACACTGTGAGCGAGATCATCTACGACGTTGCAATCATCGGCGGCGGCCCCGCCGGATACACCGCAGCCATCCGCGCTGGCCAGTACGGCCTCAAAGTCGCCCTCATCGAGCGCACCCCCAAGCTCGGCGGCACCTGCCTCCACTGGGGATGCATCCCCACCAAGGCGCTCCTCTTCAACGCCGAAATCTGGGACTACGTCAAAGACGCCAGCGAGTACGGCATCGACGGCCTCGGCACTCCCGTCCTCAACTGGACCACCGTCCAGGCTCGCAAAAACTCCATCATCCTCAAGCACGCCAAGGGCCTCGACTTCCTCATGAAGAAGAACAAGGTCACCGTCATCACCGGCTCCGCAGCCCTCACCGGCCCCGCCGCGGAGGGCGTCCACACCGTAGACGTCACCGCCGCCGACGCCACCGGCTCCCAGGTCCGCGCCCGCAACATCATCGTCGCCACCGGCTCCGATGCCAAGCTCCTCCCCGGCCTCGTTGAAGACGACCGCGTCCTCACCAACACCGGCATCCTCTCCATCAGCGACGTGCCCAAGTCCCTCGTCGTCATCGGCGCAGGCGCAGTCGGCGTCGAGTTCAGCTCCATCTTCCGCAGCTTCGGCACAGAAGTCTCCATCGTCGAGTTCCTCCCCCGCCTCGTCCCCGTCGAAGACGAAGAAATCTCCAAAGAACTCGCCCGCAACTTCAAAAAGCGCCGCATCGACGTCAACACCGGCGCCAAAGTCGAATCCGTCGAGCGCACAGAAGAGGGCGTCCGCGTCACATTCACTGACGCCAACGGCAAGCAGCAGGTCAGGGAAGCCGAAAAGGTCCTCGTCGCCGTCGGCCGCTCTCCCCGCACCGCAGGCCTCGGACTCGAAAAGACCCGCGCCGTCCTCGACCGCGGCTTCGTCCAGGTCTCTGACGCCATGGAAACCGCCGAGCCCGGCCTCTACGCCATCGGCGACATCGTCGCCGGAATGCCCCAGCTCGCCCACGTCGGCGCCATGGCCGGCATGGTCGCCGCCGCCCGCATCGCCGGACGCCCCTACCGCGCCATCAAGCGCGACCGCATCCCCGGCTGCACATACACCGAACCCCAAATCGGCTCCGTCGGCCTCACGGAAGCTGCCGCCCGCGAAAAGGGCCACGACGTCAAAATCGGAAAATTCCCCTTCGGCGGCAACTCCAAGGCCACCATCCTTGACTCACACGAGGGATTCGTCAAAATCGTCGCCGACGCCAAATACGGCGAACTCCTCGGCGTCCACATCATCGGCGCATCCGCCACCGAACTCATCTCCGAAGCCGTCGTCGCCCTCGAACTCGAAGGCACCATCGACGACCTCATGTTCACCATCCACGCCCACCCCACGCTCTCTGAGGCCATGCTCGACGCCTACGCCGCCGTCGAAGGCATGGCAATCAACGCGTAATCGGCACACAAAATCAGGCCTGAATCTCACCCGTTTCCGGTGCGCTTCAGGCCTGCTTCATCCATATCCCCAAATAATCCATCTGCCACCCTGGCCTAATCCCGTGCTCCCGCACCAGCGTCGCCAGTTGTGCATAATGCCGAATTCCGTGCATCAGCAGATGGATAAACACCGCCCGCCGACTCGCGCAAAGCTTCCCCGCACTCCGGGTCGTGAACTCGATCTCTTCTTCCCAATCCGCCCGCGGCACTTCCAGCAGCTTCTTCAGCAACCCCATCGCTCGATCGTGCGTCGCAAAAATCTCCCCGCCTGAACCCATCGGGATATCCGCATACGGGGTTTCCGGCAAATCGCTCAGCCGCTCCGCATATCTCAGTTCCACGGCCACAACGTGCTGCAAGAGCCCAGCCACACTCTGCGTCTCCCGCACATCACACGGCAACTCCAGAATCTCCGGCTGCTGCTCCACCAGCACGCGCCACCCAGCCGCAGTCTTCTCCGCCCAAACCAGCAGTTCCTCAGCCGTGAGCGCAACCATTCATCCCCTCCCCAATCCACCTGATCCCTGACCACTCACCACTACTTCGGCTTCTTCGGTGCATCCTTCGGCGTCTTCCCGTCCTCTTCCACTTCCGTCCCGTTATACAAAATCGTCGACGTCGTCCCGTACTGCTTGTAGTCCGTGTACTTCACCGTCTGGCGAATGTGCACATCCTCGCTCATGTACCCGCTCCCGCCGGTAAAGTGCAGTATCCCCTCCGCCTTCGTATACGTCGGGAACCAGTACTGCCCGTCCACCTGCTCCCGGTACGTCGTAAACGGCGGCGACAGGTCCTCGTGCCCCTTCCGCATATCATCCGGCACATTTTTCGCGCTCGTAATCACAATCTGCAAGTCTTCCTGGTCCACCCAAATCTTCCCCTGCAAATAGCGCTTCCCCTTCTCCATCACCTTCGGCCCCACCTGGAAGACGTAGCACGGCACATCATCCACCTTCTGCCGCCCCAGGTACGTCACGTCATACTGCCCGATATCCTCCTTCGTCAGCACAAACGGCAGCCGCTGCTGGATATCCTGGAAATCCGCCGGACTCATGCTGATCCGCTCCAGCGTGTTCTGCGGTGCAAACACCACCTTCTCCATCCGCTTGCCCTGGGCGTCAAACATCACGTCATCTACCTCGTAATATTCCCCGTCCACCTTGTTGTCTTCGCTGATCGTCTGCACCCGCACCGTCCGCCGGTACGTGTAGTGGTTCAGCGCCTGCCGAAACTCGCTCTCCTTCGCCGTAAACTGCCGGATAATCTCATCCGGCTCCATCTGCGGCGGTGTCAGGTCCATCGGCCCAAACCCCGAATCCAGCGGCATCGCCGTATAGCTGTCCCGCGGCTTCTCCACCTTCTCCTTTTTGTTGTCCTTCGCTACTGCCTGGCCCAGCAACACTCCTGCCATCGCCACCACCGCCAAAACCCGCATTCCCATCCTCACCCGCACTCGCCCCCCCTGCCAAACTCTCGTCATATGACTTTCGTAACGTACAATTCCTCTGCAACCCGTGACAAATCCGGTTCACTAACACTTTAGACGGATACGATTCATTACGGATTCGCGCCATCATCAACCAGCACCCGGAATATCTTTTGGTAACCAGATTTCCCGGGTTATGCTGTCTGTGGTTTCCCTCATCTTTGTCGCTCCTTGGGCAAAGTTTCCTGCCGGGAATAAAATAGCCCGGTACATCCAAACCCGCTTGCGCACGCCCCAGGCTGGTTTCCCCCACCGATTTCCTGAAGCCATCGCGCTTTCGGGAGAAATTGGCGTCTTTCACCATGCTTGACGATTATCAAGTCCCGGCGGCAGCACTCGTTACTGCTCTGCTGCTCGCCTTCGGATACCTCGACCACCACTTCCGCAGCCCGCGCATCCGCCTCTGGATGCTTGCCATGCTCTGCGTCGAGGTACACTCCCTCTTTTTCTGGCGCGTCAGCAACAGCCATTCCACCATCCTCCCCTGGGCCTTCAGCGGTGACCTCTCCCCCGCCAGCCCCTGGATGGCCGTCGTAGCCGAAGTTGCCCTCATGGTCAGCTCCGCGCTCTTCCTCGCCTCCCTCTCGCCACTCACCTTCCGCATCGGAAAAATGCGGATCATGTACGTCGTCCCCTACACCATCCCTCTCATCCTCTACTCCGTCCTCGTCTACTCCTTCGGCCGCGTTCCCGGCCACCTCTTCTGGGTCTATGTCGGGCTCGCCGTTTGGGTGCTCATCGCTGGCATGGCATGGAGCATCTCCCGCGGAACCCTTCCCATCTGGCTCTCCTGCCTCATCGTCAGCGTCGCCGCCATCTGCAGCCTCCCCTTCTACCTCTACGGCAACGTCTACTGGCCCCTTCGTGTTGTCCAGTCCGGCAACATGCTCATGACCGCTCTGCTCGTCATCTACACCTTCCGACGCCTCACCCCCGGCGTCCTGCTTACCTCCCTCGGCTTCCTCGCATGGTCGCTGCCGCCGTTCTTCGGTCTGGAGTCCAACTCCGGCCTCTCCATACTCGCAATCTCCCTTGCACGCGCCATGATCCTCGGCAAGGTCGTCGTCGCCATCGGACTCATCCTCATCGTCGTTGAAGACGAAATCGCCAAAAACCAGCTCGCCCGCCACCGCGAGCGCCGCGTCCGCCTCGAACTCGAAGCCTACGCCCGACAGGCCCTCACCGCACGCAACCTCGAAGAATTCGATCGCGAATCCGGAAAAATCTGCGCCGCCATCGTCCAGCACAGCCGCTTCACCCGCGCCGCCCTGCTCGCCCGCACCAACCAGGACTCCTTCACCCTCATCGGCGCCGCCGGTATGGATGGCGCCACTGTCGCTGCACTCGACGCCCTCGCCCAGCGCCTCGTTCCCGAAGCATTCAACCTCAACGGCCCTCGCATCGCCACCGACTCCAACACCCTCGACCTCGACCTCACCCCCTGGCTCACCCCAGGCGACGACCTCGAACGCCTCCGCCTCACCCGCGTCGGCGCAGTCCCCATGCTCGGCCCGGAACGCACCGTCGAGGGCGCTATCTTCCTCTCCGGCCTCCGCCATCCGCAGGAAGATCCCCGCGCGGATGACCTCCTCCCCGTCGAAGCGCTCGCGGGGCGAGTCCAGGCCGCCCGCTCCCAGGCACTCATGCTCGGCAAGCTCATTGACTCCGAGCGATTCGCCGGCGTCGGACAGCTCGCCACCAACGTCGCCCAGCAGCTCAACAACCCTCTCACCGTTATCCTCGGCTACGCCGCCATCCTCCAGGATGCTGTCGCCCATACCCACGACTTCCGAGCCGCAGAAACCATCCTCGTCGAAGCCCGCCGCATGAAGGCGCTCCTCGAGCGCATCGCCATGTTCTCCCGCCACTCCACTGAGCGATATTCCAGCTACTCCATCGCCGATCTCATGTCCGATATGGAGCAACTCCACCGCATGGAGTTCCTCACCCACGCCATCGACTTCCACATGCGCGTCGCCCCCAACCTCCCCGAACTCGTCGGCAACGCCCACCAGGTCCGCCAGTCCCTCATGCACGCCCTCCAGTGGGCCATTGAAAGCGTCGAGCGCCTCAGCTCCGACCAGGCCCGCGAAGTCCGTCTCGAGGCCACACCGTCCAAAGTCGGTGTCTGCGTCCTCATCGGCCACTCCGGCCGCGGCTTCGCACACCCTGACCGCGCCTTCGACTCCCTCTCCACCGGTGTCATGGGCACCGACGCCACCACCATCGGCCTCAGCCTCTGCGCCGCCATCATCCGCGAACACCAGGGCGACATCGAGGCCGTCAACCTCGAACCCTACGGCGCCGCCGTCCTCCTCGAACTCCCCTCAAACTAGGGCCTGTTCCCACTACCGGGATGGATGGCGTTGCGAGCGTGAATCGGGCCAGGCAATTCTGGGCACGCAAGACCGAGCCCGAGAGCTGCGGCGACCCCACCGCCGAGGGCGAAAACGCAGTATGGCCCGATTTGCGCCGCAACCCGAAGGGACGGGGCCAGTTTTCCCCATTTCTGCGTCGCGCCTCGCTTCAGTAACCAGTTACAGCGCACTCGTCGTTTCTTGAACTGGGGAAAACTCCTCTCCCGTCGCCACCACTCAGGTAGTGGGAACAGGCCCTGACCCCCTGCGCCAGCGGCCCGCCACCCCAGGCCGCCACTGGCGCACCCTCCCCCGGGCCTGGCCCCCAGTCCTCCCCCTCGACCCCCCAAATCCCCCACCCAAAAAATCTCTCAAGATTTCTCTTGACTTCATTGACTCTATTTTGTAGAGTTCTCTTCATCGAGGAACACTCTACGAAGTTCCCCGCCGAAAGGAACCTCCACCATGACCGATTCCAACAGCTCCCCTGCCGACACCGCTGAACTCCGCGAGCGCCTCGCCATCATCGAGTCCATGCTCACCGAAGGCCGCTCCAAAACCGAATCCTGGGGATGGAGCTTCGTCGTCTGGGGCGTCGCCTACTACGTCGCCACCGCATGGGCCACCCTCGGCGAAGCCAAATTTGCCTGGCCCATCACCATGCTCGCCGCTGCCGCCATCACCTCCATCGGCGCATTCAAAACCCGCGAGCACCAGGCCGAAACCACCCTCAGCCGCGCCATCGGCATCATCTGGATGGCCATGGGCTGCTCGCTCTTTGTCATTTGCATCTGCGTCGCCTCCAGTGGCCACGCCGAGCAGCATGTCTTCCTCGCCATGATTGAGACCGCACTCGGCACCGCCAACGTCACCTCCGGCGCGCTCCTGCGCTGGCGCGTACAAATGCTGGTCGGCATCGCTTGGTGGGTGGCGGCGGCATCCACATGCTTTGCCTCTATCCCCCAAACCGGATACATCTTTCTTGGCGCCATCTTTGTCTGCCAAATCCTCTTTGGCATCTACATGATGGTTGGCGAAGCCAGACAGCGTCGCGCCAGCGCCGCGCGCTCCGGTGCCAGCCATGCCTGAGCTGCCCGAACTCAACCCCATCATCCACGGCAAACTCCGCCTGGCCCTGCTCTCGCTGCTGGCCACCGTCGAAGAAGCCGAATTCACCTGGCTCCGCGCCAAAACCGGCTCTACGGACGGCAACCTCGGCGCACAACTCCTCAAACTCGAAGAGGCCGGCTACGTCGAAATGGAAAAGCGCTTCGTCCTGCGCAAACCCCAAACCCTCTACCGCATCACCGAATCCGGGCGCACCGCACTCACCCAGTACGTCCAGGCCCTTCGCCAACTCCTCGGCGCCGCCATCGACGCCTGAACCGCAAACCCAACTACCTCTCCGGGTGCCCCCGGTCTCGCTTCTGAGACCGGGGATCAGCCAACCCAACCCCCAACCCTTTCCCCAGGGAGATCCGCCATGCACCACACACTCACCGCCAACGAAATCCAGGGCCGCGCCACCGGCGCCATCTTCTTCGCCGCCTTCGGCACCCTCTGGATCGCCCTCGCCCTCTACGCCCGCGAAAGCCTCCGCCCCGCTTCCCTCGCCTGGCTCGCCATGATCCTCATCGTCCTGCTCGTCATGGCCCGCTGGGTCTACCGCCAGGCCGGCCGCTTCCCCACCCTGCCCGGCAACCCCGCCCAAACCCGCACCTTCAACCGCGTCAACCTCATCCAGTGGATCGCCGTCGCCCTCACCGCCTTCACCTTTTCCCGACTCCACATCGACGCCTATGTCCTCTCCGCCATCACCGCCATCGTCGGCGTCCATCTCTTCCCCCTCGCCCGCCTCTTCCGCTATCGCCCCCACTACTTCACCGGCGGCCTACTCTGCGCCTGGGCACTCGTCAGCGCCCTCGCCTTCCCCCTCGATCGCATGCAGGGCCTCACCGCCATAGGCACCGGCATCCTCCTCCTCGCCTCCTCCTACCTCACGCTCGACCTCGCCGCCGCCAAACTCCGCCGCACCCATCCACTCCCCTGCTAGCCCAATTCCTGCGCCCCCAGTCCCTCAGTCCCTGCGTCCCTACCCAACCCCCACCAACCTGTGCAACCATTGTCCCCAGCACACTTCTCCCCCACTCGGAGGGCCCAGCATATGCAGGATTGGGACGCACGCTTTCTCGAAATGGCCATCCTCGTCTCCAAATGGAGCAAGGACCCCAGCACACAGGTCGGCTCCGTCATCACCAAGGGCAAATTCGTCGTCTCCCTCGGCTTCAACGGCCACCCCGCCGGCGTCCACGACTCTCCAGACCGCCTCGAAAACCGCGAAGTCAAGTACCGCACCATCATCCACGCCGAGGTCAACGCCATCCTCTCCGCCGGCAAAGACCTCCACGGATGCACCCTCTACGTCTGGCCCTTCATGCCCTGCAGCCAGTGCGCCTCCATCATCATCCAGGCCGGCATCCGCCGCGTCGTCACCGTCCCCAACACCTCCGAACGCTGGGCCGAATCCTTCCGCTACACCACCGAACTCTTCCACGAAGCCGGCGTCGAACTCATCGTCCGCGACCCCAATCCGCAGCCCTGACGCACACCCCAAATAAGGGTGCCCCCGGTGACCGTTTCCAACTCACAAGTGCGGGTGCCCCCGGTCCCCCGCATTCGGGGACCGGGGTGATCAGCACACCCGGCAGAACGGTGCCTTTTGGCTGTCATGCCCGAAGGGAATCTGCTGTTGCTCTTGGCGGGCGGCCCACTTCAGCCCAACCACAAAATCTGGGGCACCCCATCCTCGCCACGTCTTTGTTTTTGTGGCTACGAGCCCCCGCAGACAGGTCTTCGTCCGTGAGGAAATCTGGGCGGGAGCGACAAATGCCAGCCCTGTTCATGCCTTTGTCCTTCCTGTCCGCTGCCACCCCGCAAACCCAAATCGCAAGTCTCCCGCATTCCAAACAAAAAAAGGGCCGCGCTCCCCCGAGCGCGGCCCAAATCCTGTTTCTCCCTACTGCACCGTCAGCGATAACGTGGCGGTGCGCGGCTGCGCTCCGCCCGTACCGGTAACCGTCAGCGTATACGTTCCAGGAAGCGTGGTCGCTGCAGGTGTCAGCTTCAGCGCGGATACGCCGGAACCCGTCACCGTTGCAGGGGTGAATACGCCCTTGCAACCCGTCGGCAATCCCGAAACCGTCAGCGCGACGCTGCCGTTGAAGCCGCTCAGCGCACCCACCGTTACCGATTCCGTGCTGGACGAGCCCCTGGTTACAATCACGCCCGCGTCAGCAGTCGTCACCGTGAAATCGGCAATCGTGATGCTGCCGTTTACCGTCTGCGTTTGCCCGAAAGTGTCGGTCACCGTCAACACCACCGGCGAAACTCCCAGCACCGTCGGAGTTCCGGAAAGGATACCGCCGACAGAGAGCGACACTCCAGTTGGCAGGCCAGTCGCAGTCCACTTCAGTGCTCCCACGCCGCCAGTGGCAGTCGCGCCACCCTTGTAGGGTGCGTTGATCAGGCTCGCCGGCAGACTAACCTTCCCAATCACAATCGGTGGAACCACTTTGATCGTCACGGTCTGGTTATATGTGGCAACCTGCCCAATTCCGTCCTGCACCGTAAGCGTCACTGCAAATACCCCATCGCTCAGCGGTGTTCCAGAGATGACTCCACCTGATGTGATGGAAACACCTCCGGGCAAGCCGGTTGCTGACCACGTGCGAGCGTGGACGCCGCCCGAGGCCGACGCCGAACCCGTGTAAAGGCGACCAACATACCCCGTAGCCGGCAAGCGAACCGCTCCCATCACCACCGGCGCAGCCGCCAGGATTGAGATGTTCTTCCTGAAGCTCCTCGCCAGCCCAACGCTGTCCGTCACGGTGATTGTTGGGACATAGGCCGCAACGCTCGAAGGGTTGCCCGAGATCGTGCCGTCCGCACCAATGGTAACGCCATCAGGCAGTCCCACAGCCGTCCACGTCAGTGCACCCGTTCCGCCCGTCGCTGCAACCGAACCCGTGTAGGCAAAGCCCGCATATCCCGCTGCCGGAACATTCAGCGTTCCCCACACTATCGCCGGATCCGTCGCCAGAACCACCGTCCCCGTCGTGGTTTTCACTTGCCCAATGCTGTCCGTCACCCGCAGCGTCACATGGTAGGTGCCGGCAAGCGTTGGTGTACCCGAAATCGTTCCATCCGGCGTAATCGTAACCCCTGCCGGCAGCCCTGAGGACTTCCAGGTAAGCGTTCCAATTCCACCAGAGGCGCTGGCCGAACCCGAGTAGGCGACGCCCTTGTATCCGTTGGCTGGCAGGTTGATCGTGCCCAGCGTAATCGCAGGAGGCGCGGCAATCGTCAGGCTCAGGTTCGTATGAACCGTCTCGCCAACGCTGTCGCTTACCGAAATCACAACCGAGTAGACCCCGTTGAGCCCAACTGAAGGCGTACCGCTGATCGCCGTACCATCAAAACTGAGCGCATTCGGCAAGCCGCTCACACTCACCGTGAAGGGTCCAACTCCACCCGCCGGAACCACATCGGTCGTCGCATACGCCACGCCAACCTGGCCGTCAGGCAGTGCAGTCGGATTGCCAAGGCTCAACCCCGGCGCAATCGTCATCGATACGGCGGTGCAGTTGCCCGAGCCATCCACCGTGCCGGTGAAGCTGGCCAGTTCCCCATTCACCAGCGAACTCGCCGGCGAAACATAGTTGATGCTGGCAGGCAGCGTCGCCGTCTGTCCGCCCGGGTTGCCCTTGCCACCACCGATATCAATTGAGGAGGCACCCACCGACGTAATCACCTTGTTCGTCGCAGAGCACGCAACCGGAACACCCACAGCCGAAACCGTCAGCGTCGCCGTGGCAGAGTTCGAGCAGCCCAGATGGTCCGTCACCTGAATCGTGACTGAAGGCGTACCCGTAGTCGTTGGCGTACCCGTAATCGCATTGCCCACCAGCGCCAAACCAACTGTTGCCAGCTTGTTCGTCGGTTCGGCAAACGTGTAAGGCGCTACGCCGCCCGTGATGTTGATTGTCTGGCTATACGCCGTACCAACAGTCGCCGGGGCCAGCGTGAACGGGCTCGCGAAGACAATCGGCGAATCCCCAACAATCAGGTTCGTGGAGCCGCTCGTCGAGGTGCTGTTGGTCGTATCCGTAACCGTAATCGTCAACGGAAACGTTCCAATCGCCGTCGGGCTGCCGCTGATCGTATTGCCCGTCAGCGTCAAACCAGCAGGCAATCCGGTTACGGCATAGGTCAGCGTATCCCCGGGGTTGCCCGGCGTGGCGCTGATGACCTGGCTGTACGAAACCCCATACTCCCCGCCTGCAATCGATGCATTCAGCGTCGGGGCAATCGGCAGCGGCGGAGCTGCGGGAATCTTGCCATCAAAATTGATGCCGGCATTCTGCGCCACGATAAACGCGCCCAAATCGCCCGGGCTCGGGCCAATCGCACCCGGCGTATCGCCATTCGGACCAACCAGTGCTTCATTGGTCGCCGGGTCGCGCTGTCCTGTGTACTTGTAGAACTCAAAGCGGTAAACCACGCCGGTCGCCCCAGGATCCAGCGCCACCCCGGTCAAATCAATCTGACCGGAACCAGGGCTGCCCGAATCCACCTGAAGCAGTTGCCACTCCATCTGCACCTGCGTCTGTGCCTTCTTCAGAACCGCGTTCTCGGCCACCAGGTCTTCCACGGCAACGTCTTTCACCGTGCCCGTCGCCGTCACCTTCACCCAGCGCGGCTCGCCAAACTCATACCCCAGCGGCTGCGGAGCAACAATCACCACATTCACCGCTGGCGGCTGCGGAACGTTGTTCACAATCACAACAGGTCCCACCGTCCAAACCGGGTTCGGCACCGTCGCCAAAACCGGAACCAGCGTGCTCGATCCCGGTGTCGCTTCCACCAGCCACTTGTACGTCACATTCGGCGTGGCCACCGACGTGCTCACGCCAAAGTGGTCGCACGGATAATTCGGCCCATAGCTGGGCGCGCCATAAGGCCAGCAACTGTCCGAAGGGCTCACCGGAAGGGTTCCAGAAGGGGTACCGGAAGACCAACCACCGGCCCCGTAGGTCGCCTCGTAAACAATCTTCACGCCCGTTCCCGTCGATGTCACCACCGGGCTGCCGTAACGCTCCATCCCGGGCCAACGGCTCGCATCGCCAAACAGCGACGTAATCTCGCTCGGCGTGATTCCCTCAATGTCAATCTCAAAGCCGTGTGCCGTCTCACCCGTATCGTTCACTACGTCAAAGTTAGCCAACGATCCATACACACCGGCTGAAGCCGGAACCGCCACGACAGCGCACATCAGCAGAACAAACCAAATCTTTTTAATCACAGCTTTCCCTCGTCTTCCTTTTTTCAGTGCCAGGCAGGATTGGAAGGAATGCAGTTCACTACTTTAGATACGATTTTTCTTGAATAGCTGGCCGTATCTGCCTAAGCCAAGTCCAAGGTAACGCAGTTTCGTAGCGATTCAATCTCAAACTGGCCAGAATGAACCACTCTTCATCGAGCCGTCATTTCATCGTCATAATTGGCAAATCGACTGCTTCGCATGCGCCCTGCCTTCCTCAAAAATCCTCACCTCCACCCGCTCTCAGCCACTCTTCCATGCCCCCCGATACCACCCCCCTTGCCCCTACAACCCCATAACCCCTACACTTCCCCCATCCCTACAGGAGCACCCTGACCATGCGTATCCACAAGCCCCTCCTCGCTCTCGCACTCTTCGCCCTCACCGCCGCCGCAGCCCACGCCGCCACGCCGTCGCTCACCGGCAACTACAAGGTGCACATCTCCGTCGCCGGCACTGAGGCCGACTCCGATTGCACCTTCACCCAGACCGACAAGGAACTCACCGGCACCTGCAAGGGCGACAACGGCACCACCACCCTCAAGGGCTCCGTCGATGGAGCAAAAGCCACCTGGAAATACGACATCGACTACAACGGCATGGCGCTGACCCTCGTCTACACCGGCACCATCGCTGACTCCGGCAAAATCGAGGGCGACATCGACGTCCAGCCCGTCGGCGCAGCTGGCTCCTTCACCGCCGTTCCCGTCACGGATGCTCCGGCCCCCGCCGCTGCACCCGCCAAATAACTCACCCAGGCCGCTGCCGCTCCGGCGGCGGCCACCCCTCCCTGCCGCACTGCTGCCCCAGCGGGCATTGAGTCCCATCATGCACCTCTCTCGTCGCAGCGCGCTCAAAAGCGCCGCCCTCACCGGCCTTGGCCTCGCCGCCAATCTCGCCCTGCCCCCCCTCGTCCGCGCTGCTGCCGCCCGCCGCGTCGTCTCCCAGGGCAACCCAATCATCCCCAACCTCGGTGCCTGCGACCCCCAGGTCCGCGTCTACGACGGCCACGTCTACCTCTACTCCACCCACGACGCATCCCCCGACAGCACCGACTTCGTCATGCACGACTGGCGCGTCTGGCACACCACTGACCTCGTCCAATGGGAACTCGTCAGCACCCTCCGCCCTGAGCAAACCTACTTCCGCAAGCCCAGCTCCCAGTGCTGGGCCACTGACGCGGCCCGCCGCAACGGCAACTATTACCTCTACTTCTCCATGGGGCCCGAAGACATCGGCGTCGTTCAGGGCCCCACCCCCGCCGGCCCCTGGCACGACCCCCTTGGCCACGCCCTCATTCCCAAAGGAATGCTCCCCACAGAGGCTCGCGACCCCGGCATCCTCCAGGAAGAGGACGGCACCACATACATTGTCTTCGGCACCATGAGCTACTACATCGCCCGCCTCAACTCGGACATGGTCTCCCTCGCCGAAACGCCCCGCCTCATTCAGGTCAACCATCCCGAGGGCCCCTACGGCAAGGGCACCACCGACGACAAGCCATTCCTCCACCGACGCGGCGGCAAGTACTACCTCAGTTGGGGCTGCTACTACGCCATCGGCGACTCCCCCTACGGCCCCTTCGACTGCAAGGGCTCGCTCATCCACGCCGACCGCCTCTCACCCGAATTCCTTGACCCCACCAACCGCACCGGCCCCCACGCACCGGCCCCCGAGGGGCGTCCCCAGGACTGGCTCGGCTACGACCGCCACGGCTCCTTTTTTGAACTTCACGGCCAGTGGTATTACATCTGCAACGACCAGGCCCTGCCCGGCAGCAGCACCTACTTCCGCAACTCCGTGCTCTCCTATATCCGCTACCGCGACAACGGCGAAATCGACCCCGTCCGCATCAGCACCATCGGCGTAGCCCAGTACAATGCCGCGCAGCCCATCCCCGCCACAGATTTCTTCGCCATCTCCGGGGGGCGCGTCGCCGAGCGTCCAGATGTTCCTGGCACCTTCCAAGTCCGAGACCTCGTCTCCGGCAGCACCCTCACCTACCCGCGGATCCGAAACCTGGCGCAGCGCAGGCAGCTCACCCTCACCGGCACAGTCCTCGCTCCCGTAAAGGTCGAAATCCGCCGCGGCAACGCCGCTGGCGTCTCTCTCGGCTCCCTCAGCCTCACCCCCGGCCCCGCCGGCTCACCCCACACCGTCACCCTCGCCCGCCTGCGCGACACAGACAACCTCTGCCTCGTCCTCCACGGCGGCCCCGGCGAGCTGATCCGGCTCGATTCCCTCTCCTTCAGCTAGCCGCTTACGAGGCCCGCAACCCCTCGCCCATCTCCGCGCCGCTCACCCGCTGCGCCTTCACATCCCGCATCGGCGGCATCCCAAACAGCCGGCTGTACTCCCGGTTAAACTGGCTCGCGCTCTCATACCCCACATCAAACGCCGCACTCGCCGCGTCAATTCCCTCCGTCAGCATCCGCACCCGTGCCACATGCAGCCGCAGCCGTTTCTGGTACTGCAGCGGACTCATCTGCGTCAGCGATCGGAAGTGGTGGTGGAACGTCGAAACCCCCATCTGCGCAACCCCCGCCAAATCCTCCACCCGCACCGGCTTCCGGTAGTTCGCCTTCAGCCACGCCACCGCCTTCGCCGTCCGGTTTTCGTTCTCTCCCAAGGTCGCAATCGCACGCAAATGCCGCCCCAGCGGCGACCGCAGCAGCCGGTACACCATCTCCCGCTCTATCAGGTTGCCCATAAACGGAATATCCCGCGGAGAATTCAGCAGATCCATCAGCCGCAGGCACGTCCGCAGAATCTCCACCGGAGTCTTCCCCACCGCCATGCCCCGCGCCCCAAACGCCGCCGCGGGCTCGCGAAACTCATCCTGGCTCAAGATCTCCCGCACCAGCCCCATATCCAGCCGCAGCACCAGCCCCAGCATCGGTGCGCTCACGCTCGCCTTCGTAATCTGGCTCACCACCGGCAGGTCCACGCTGGTCAGCAGCATGCTCGTCCCGTCACAGTGGTGCGTCACCCCGCCCACCGTCACCTGCTTCTCTCCCTGCGCAAACACCACAAACTCCGGCTGGTAACTCGCCGACCCGCACTCGGTCTGCTCCGTCCTCTTGGCCAGGAAAAAACTCGGCATCGGCGTCTCCTGCGGCCCCTCTACCTTCACATAGGCATCAATCTTCCGCGCCAGTTCCGCCCGCAGTACCTCCTGCTCCGCCCCGGCTACCGCTTCCGTCATCGTCGTCATCTCGCTGCTCCTTACCCCTCCAGCCTACCCCCAAACCGCAAACCACCGCGCAGAAAAATGCGCGACCTCAGAGAATTAGGCAATCAATCAGCAGAATCTGGATACCGCCTTTCTCCCCCTTCGCCGTACCCTCAAATTGCGGTCATACCATTCCGGCTCAGGCCTCAACTGGTAACACCCAACCGCAGGAGACCCTGGTGCACGTTACCGACTGCAAGCTTCGCAACCTCTTTCTCTCCGCTCTGTTTCTGGCCCTGGCCGCTCCCCTCGCCCTCGCCCAGGCCACCCCGGCACCCGCACCCGCCCAGCCCGCAAACAACATGGAAGACCTCAACTTCCGCGGTGGCGATGCAGCCATGCCCCCCTTTGCCGACAGCAATATCCCTGTCAACTCCCGCTTCCGTCAGGCACTTTTGAGCAAAGGCGTCGCCCTCCGCCTCATCGCCCTCGACAGCTACGCCCAGGACATCCTCAAGGCCCCCGCACCCACCCACCAGCAGGCCTTCGTCGGCGACAGCATCTTTGACGCATCCCTCATGCACCTCATCTTCACCTCCGACCTCCGCCAGCTTGGCCTCCACCACGCCGAACTCCACTTCAGCGGCGTCTGGAACTGGGCCACCTGGGAACCCGCCGGCCCCAAAGCCATCGACATCTGGTCCCTCAACCTCTACAAGGAATTCGCCAACGACCGCGTCGAAGCCAAAATCGGATACAACTCCGAAGAACTCGAATTCATCGGCATGCAGGTCGGCGGTTCCACCGCCTCCGGCGTCCAGGGCGTCTACGCCGTACTCCCCTACGAAGTCGGCATGGCTTACTTCCCCCTCACCGCACCCATGGCAAACCTCAAGCTCCGCGGCCCCCAGTACACCTACTTCAAATCCGGCTTCCAGCGCTCTCTCGATCCCAACGGCGGCCCCGCCACCGAGCATCGCAACAACTCCGGCTTCCGCTTCGCCCCCAAGGGCGACAAACTCCTCATCCTCGAAGAAGCCGGCTACCAGCGCCCCGGCTCAGCCACCCAAAACCAGGCCTGGCTCCGCGCCGGCTACCTCCACAACTCCACCCCCTACACCAACCACGCCACCGGCAAGCCCGAGGCCGGCAACTACGCCGCCTACGCCCTCCTCGACTACCAGCTCCGCAAACCCGACCCCCTCCAGCCCTACAAGGGACTCTACGCCGGCCTCTCCGCCATGACCGTCCCCTCCAAATTCAACCCCTACGACCGCTACTTCGAGGCCCGCCTCTACCAGATGGCCCCATTCGCCCGCCGCCCCGGCGACGTTGCCTCCCTCCTTTCCACCTACACCAGCCACTCCAAATACTTCACTGACCCGCTCGTTGCCGCAGGCCACCCCGTATGGCGCAACTCCGGCTCCCTCACTGGCAGCTACAACATCCACGTCGCGCCCGGAAACTACCTCTCCGTCGGTCTCAGCTACATCCGCGGAGCCGCAATCACACCACGCGTCGATGACACCGTCACCTTCTCCGCCGCCTACTCACTGTTCTTTTAACCAAACTCCCCTGGAATCGGCGCTCCATTCTGCCCTTTCCCGAATCTAACCCTCTGAGCGTCCATCCCAACCCGGACGCACCCATCCAACACGAGAGGTTCCGATGTACAAAGCAAAAGCCTGGTCCGTCGCAAGCGCCACTTCCCCCTTCGCGGCAGACACCATCAACCGCCGCGAACCCACCGCAGACGATGTCCAGATCGAAATCCTCTTCTGCGGCATCTGTCACTCCGATCTCCACACCGCACGCAACGAGTGGGCCTCCATCATGCCCACCGCTTACCCCTGCGTCCCCGGCCACGAAATCGTCGGCCGCGTCACCGCCGTCGGCTCTTCCGTCACCAAATACAAGGCCGGCGACATCGTCGGCGTCGGCTGCCTCGTCGATGCCGACCTCACCTGCCCCAACTGCCGCGACAACTTTGAGCAGTTCTGCCCCAACGGCGTCTTCACCTACAACGCCCCCGACAAGCACCTCGGCGGCGTCACCTACGGCGGCTACTCCGACTCCATCGTCGTCCACCAGCACTTCGTCCTCTCCATCCCCACCAACCTCGACCTCGCCGGAGCCGCCCCGCTCCTTTGCGCCGGCATCACCACTTACTCCCCCATGCGCCACTGGGGCGTCACCAAGGGCAAAAAGGTCGGTGTCGTCGGCCTCGGCGGACTCGGCCACATGGGCGTCAAATTCGCCCACGCCCTCGGCGCCCACACCGTCGTCTTCACCACATCCGAAAGCAAGCGCGATGACGCCCTCCGCCTCGGCGCAGACGAAGTCGTCCTCTCCCGCGACGCCAACCAGATGGCCGCCCACGCCGGCAGCTTCGACTTCATCCTCGACGCCGTCGCCGCTGAGCACGACATCAACGCCTACATCCACATGCTCCGCCGCGACGGCAACATCACCATGGTCGGCGCGCCCGACAAGCCGCTTCCGGTCAACGTCTTCGGCCTCCTCTTCGGCCGCAAGTCCTTCTCCGGCTCCCTCATCGGCGGCCTCGCAGAAACCCAGGAAATGCTCGACTTCTGCGGCGATCACAACATCACCTCCGACGTCGAAATCATCCCCATCCAGAAGCTCAACGAGGCCTACGAGCGCATGCTCCGCTCCGACGTCAAGTACCGCTTCTCCATCGACATGGCCTCCCTCAAATACGCTTAACCCCACCCGCCCGGCGCATCAGCTCACACCCATGCGCCGGGCTTTACTTCTCTCCGCCGGAGTCCCCCATGGCAATCACCGAGACCGCCCGCAAAAACCACGACCTCCTCTTTCCCAACCACGTCTCCACCGCGGCCATCACCGACCCCGACCTCGTTGAGACCTTCGATAACTTCGCCTTCGATCAGGTCCTCCAGCACACCGCGCTCCCCATCCGCACCCGCCTCATCGTCCAGCTCGCAGCCATTCTCGGCTGCCAGGCTGTGCTTGAGTACCGCGCCATGCTCAACGCCGCCCTCAACGTCGGCGTCTCCCCCATCGAGGTCAAGGAAATCCTCTACCAGGCCGTCCCCTACCTCGGCATCGCACGCGTCTACGAATTCATCGGGGCCACCAACGACGTCCTCGCCCAGCGCGGCATTGCGCTCCCCCTCCCCAGCCAGTCCACCACCACCCCGGAAACCCGCTACGAAAAAGGCCTCGCCATCCAGAAGCAAATTGTCGGCAGCGACCGCATCGACGCCCTTTTCTCCAACACCCCGGCTGACCTGCAGCACATCATGCGCTTTCTCGCCGCCAACTGCTTCGGCGACCACCTCACCCGCACCGGCATCGACATCCCCACCCGTGAGCTCATCACCTTCAGCTTCCTCGTCGCCCAGGGCGGCTGTGATGCCCAGGCCAAAGCCCACGTCGCAGCCAACCTCCACGTCGGCAACACTCGCGCCACCCTCATTGACGTCCTCACCCAAATCCTCCCCTTCATCGGCTACCCCCGCACCCTGAACGGCATCAACGCCGTCAACGAAATCGCCCCGGCAGCCTGACAGTTTCCCTTCAATCCAGAAATCGCCTCGAACAATCAGGAGCATCCATCATGCAAACCCGAACTCTCGGCAACAACGGTCTCCAAGTCTCGGCCCTCGGCCTCGGATGCATGGGCATGACCTTTTCCTACGCCCCTTTCCCCCCGCGCGGGCAGATGATCGACCTGCTTCGCACCTCGGTCGAACTCGGCATCACCTTCTTTGACACTGCGGAAGTCTATGGCCCCTTCAACAACGAGGAGCTCGTCGGCGAAGCCCTCGAGCCTTTCAAGGGCAAGGTCGCCATCGCCACCAAATTCGGCTTCAACCTCAACCTCGACGGCTCCCCCGGCTGGCAGGGACTCAACTCCACTCCCGAGCGCATTCGCATCGTCTGCGAAAATTCCCTCCGCCGCCTCCGCGTCGACGCCATCGACCTCTTCTACCAGCACCGCGTCGACCCCGCCGTCCCCATCGAAGACGTCGCCGGCACCGTCCGCGACCTGATCGCCGAGGGCAAGGTCAAGCACTTCGGCCTCTCCGAAGCCGGCGCAAATACCATCCGTCGCGCCCACGCCGTCCAGCCCGTCGCCGCACTCCAAAGCGAGTACTCCATCTGGCACCGCACTCCGGAAGCAGAAATCCTCCCCACCCTCGAAGAACTCGGCATCGGCTTTGTTCCCTTCAGCCCTCTCGGCAAAGGCTTCCTCACCGGCAAGCAGGACGACTCCACCACCTACGAGAAATCCGACATCCGCAGCAGCATTCCCCGCTTCGCTCCGGAAGCCCGCAAAGCCAACCTCGCACTCGTCGAACTGCTCACCCGCATCGCCACCGAACACGAGGCAACCCCGGCGCAAATCGCCCTCGCCTGGATCCTCGCCCAAAAGCCCTGGATGGTGCCCATCCCCGGCACCACAAAACTCCACCGCCTCCAGGAGAACATCGGCGGCGCAGCGCTCCGGCTCACCACCGAACAGCTCGCCTCCATCACCACCGCCGCCGCGGCCATCTCCGTCGAAGGCGCTCGCTATCCCGAGCACATCGAAAAAATGACCGGCATCTAGCCCGGCCCAACGCCCGCTAACCCGCAAAGGAACCACCATGAACATCCAGCGCATCGGCTCCATACCCTCCGGCCGCGGCCCCGCGGACTACTTCACCGGCACCGTCCGCGTCGACATGCTCTTCAACGCTCCTGACCCCGCCCGCGTCGTCGGCGCGCATGTCACCTTCGAGCCCGGCGCACGCACCGCCTGGCACACCCACCCCCTCGGCCAAACCCTCATCGTCACCTCCGGCTCCGGCCGAGTCCAGCGCTGGGATGGCCCCATCGAAGAAATCCACCCCGGCGACGTCATCTGGTTCGCCCCCGGCGAAAAACACTGGCACGGCGCCGGCCCCACCACCGCCATGACCCACATCGCCATCCAGGAAAAACTCAACGACTCCACCGTCACCTGGCTCGAACACGTCTCCGACTCCCAATACAACCCTGCCGGGTGACAACACTCGGTTGCCACGAATCAGGTGCCACCGGTCCCTCGCACTTGGAGACCGGTGATACCTGATATCCCGCAATACTCCCCAACCAAACCCCTCCATCCACTATCGAGCGCATCTCAATCCCTCAACCGGCACCGCCCGTCCATCGCCCTCCCGGGCGCCTGCAGCACCGTCCATAAAACCTCCGTACCGTAAAAAGTCCCCGCCAAACAACGAATTTGGGCGACTTCCTCCTCGTACTTCAATACACTTTCGTTCGGAACTCAGGGGATTGCCCTACCCCCATGAGACTTGCGCGGGACCCTCTTTCCCAACGATTCCTACGGGATTGGGCCGACGCCGGGTCACAATTCCCGGCTGCATGCCACTTGGTTGTGTATCTGTTCTGCCTCCCTCACTTCGCCTCGGTTGCAACTCCGCTTCTCCAGGCACCCCTGACCGGATTCGCCCCCACGAGTTTCCGCTCCGGCTCTGCTGGAGCATTATCCTTCCCAAATCACCCAGGAGAACCCCTTGAAAAACTCTCGTCTGATTGCTCGAACTGTGGCATGTGCTTCCATCGCTCTTGCCCTCGCATTTGCTCTCGCTGCACCGAATCTAACCGCACAGGCCGCTCCCAATGCCGCCATCACCCTTGAGCCTCCCACCGGCGCTGAGCTCCATGCCCACCTCTTCGACGCTCAGGGGGCCAAACTACCCGAAGCCCCCGCGAACTTCCGGCGTCTCGGTCAGGCCACCGTCGGTCTCCAGGCAGACGTGCACCTGCTCTCCCTCCGCTTCTCCGAAACCCAAAAGGTCACCGGGCTCAAAACCACCGCCGACTTCCGCGTCGAGAAGGGCGGCACTTGCGCGGAAGGCAACGTCTACCAGGCCGGCACCACCTGCACCGTACTCGTCCGCTTCACTCCCCAGGGTGCCGGAAACCGCTTCGGCCGACTCTCCGTCACCACCAACCTCTCCCCCACTCCCATGGCCTTTGGACTCGGCGGATACGGCTACTCACCCATCGTGAGCATCATCCCCGCACAAATCAGCACCCTCGCAGGCACCTACCCCTCGAACGTTGGCCTGCTGAACGGCGCGCAATACCTCACCGTCGATGGCTCCGATACCTTGTCGGTTGCGGACACTGGCAATGGTCTCCTTCGACAAAAGGATTCCAGCGGCAACTTCGTCACCCTCGCCTCCGGATACACCGGCCTCTCCGGCGTCGCGGTGGATACCTTCGGCGAGGTGTACTTCGATGTTCCTTCCAAAGGACTCATGTATGAAATCTACGACTACGGCCCGGTCGTCCAGACTAGCGGCTCGGGCTCTGACGTCTGCGCGGCATCGGCCCCCTGCAACCTCAACGCGGAAGCCTTGAGCTTACCTGGGGCAATCAGCACCGATGGCTACAACCGCCTGTTCTTCGCCGATGCACACAGGGGGGCCGCGTTTTCTCAAGTGCAGCCCAGCCCTTCCAGCCTCATCTTCCTCTATGATCCGTTCGCGTACCAGACCAACCCCTCGTCCCCCATGGCTGTCGACAACGCCGACAACATCTATACCCTTTGGTCAAACGGGAGCCTCTGCGCAATCATGCAGCAAACGCTCTATAACGCGGAAAACAGCAACGTCTCATTCAACAAAATCGCGGGCGGTCATACCTGCGGATTCGCCGGGGACGGCGGGCTGGCCGGAAGTGCCGAAATCGGCGCCGTGGTAGGCCAATTCGCTTTTGATACTGCGGGAAATCTCTACTTCACCGACACCAACAACCAGCGCGTGCGCAGAATCGACAACAGCACGGGAGTCATCCGTACCATCGCCGGCACCGGCGTTGCCGGCTACGCTGGCGATGGCGCGGGAGCAACCTCCGCCACCCTCAGCGCTCCCACAGGCGTCGGCGTGGACTCCACCGGAAGTGTCTATGTCATCAGCAACACCGCGGCAGTCGGCACAGCCCAGGTCATCCGTAAAATCGGACCCAACGGATACATCAATGCCGGCAGCCAGCTCAAAGGCACTACCGGAACCGCAAAGATGTTGACCATTTCCAATACCGGAAACTCCGCCATGACTCTCACTGGCTACTCCATCTTCGGATCCGGTTCTGGGGATTTCAGTGTCAGTCCCACCTCGACAACCTGCCTCTTGACCCCGGGCAGCATCCTCCCGGCCGGTCAAAGCTGCTTCATCGGCATCACCTTCACGCCCACCGCCTCAGGTGCCAGAAGCGCAACCTTGCGCCTGGCTACCAACACCATCGCAGGATTCAACGACACCACCCTCATCGGCACCGGAACCCTCCCCATCCCGGTCATCGCCATCACCTCCCCTGCCCCTGGCGCATCGTTCGCTTCCGGCACGGCGGTCAACTTCTCCGTCAGCGTCACGGCAACCCCTGTCCCCACCGGTACCGTGCAGTTCAAGGTCGATGGCGCAGCCTATGGAGCGCCTGTCGCTCTCTCCGTCACCGGCACCGCCTCCACCAGCGTCACCGGCCTCACGCAAACCACCCACACCCTGTCGGCAAGCTACAGCGGAAGCACCTCCTATGCGGCTGTCAATTCGGCAACCATCTCCATCGGTGTCACCGCTGCTGCGCCGAAGGCAGGAACCCGGATCTCGCTCTCCCCCCTTGCGAGCACTGGCTCCTGCACTTCCGGCCATTTCATGGCCACTGTCAACAGCACCTCCAACGTCCTTCCCACTGGCACCGTAACCCTGCTGGACGGCAAGGTCAGCCTCACCTCCGCCACCCTCATCAACGGAAAGGCGACCATCGCTGTGTCACTCGTCGGAACTGGCCAGCATCACCTCTCCGCCTACTATTCAGGAGACTCCCAGCACCTGCCCGCAACCTCAGCAGCCTTGACTCAGCCCGGTTCCGGCTCCGGCACCTGCAGGCCGCAGCCCATCAGCCCCCTCAACCAGGCCCGGCTTGACCTCAACAGTCAGCAGTGACACCTGACCTCAACCAATAACCGGAGGGGCTCGCAGCCATCAACAGATCGGTTGCGAGCCTCCCACAACAAACTGCAGCAATACGGAATCGGCGCCTAACCACCACCGCGGGGCTTGCTTCATCCCCGCTTTTGGAAAGAACGGAAACAAATGCCCCATCCCAACATCTCCCAAATCCCGGGCCGCAGGCGCAGCGTAGATTAGCCCAGCGATTCATCGCTGGGTACGCAAGCCTCATCAAGCCCCGGAGTCCCGCAGGGACGGTGCCAATCCGATTCCCCTACATCGCCAGTTGGCAACGGCACACCCTCGCAACACACAGCTCGGTTGCCCTGCGCTTCCCAATTCTGAAAGCGTGGGCGAGACCCGTGTCAGCCCCGTTCTTGCCTCTGCTCTTCCCTCATTCAGCCCCACCCAAAACCGGACCCCGATGCGGGTGCCACCGCTCCCTCGCACTTGGGAACCGGAGAAATCAATGCCCCCACCCCCCCCCCCACCATCGAGCGCAGCTCAATCAGCTCTGGCCCCTCCCTCTGCCACTCCCGCCGAAAAAACCGAATTCAGCGTGTCCTTTGAAAGGGCATGACTTCATCACTCCTGCCGAAAATCCAAAATCCAGAGTGTTTTGTAAAGGGGCATGACTTCAGTCATGCCGAAAATGCCCCATCGAAATACCCGGGCTTCAGCCCCTGCATACTCCTGGCGGTCGATCGAATCTCCCCATCACTCCCTGCCCACCTCTCCCAAATCCCGCGCCGCAGGCGCCCCTTGGGTAACTCGTGTACGGATCGAGCCATTGATGGTGCTCGCTTGTCATCCGATAGCTCTGGCCAGGAGCAATCGGGAAGTTCCACGTGCAACTGCTTGTCGGCATCCCCTGGATGTTGTTTCCCAAAACCGGATTTGGTACCGAGATGTTTTTGCACTCTTGCGCCTCGAGCGACGACGAAACCTCAACACCGCCGGGGTCTGTCCGGACAATGCAGACCGTGCTGAAATCCTTGTAGTATTTGTTCTGGCCAGTCAAGCTGCTCTGCTGCGTATTTGGGTCAACAGCTGTCGTCGTACTAGTTGTATCCGCTGTCTTCCCGTCTCCATGCGACGCGAGAATCGAAGTCATCCATACGGTCGACGGTGTTTGGGTGCCGGCAACCGAAGCGGAAAGAAGTGCGGCGACAAGAGCGGCGGCGTAATGGAGGGCGGTCTTCATGATTGTGGGACCGTCTTCGCGGATTTCGAGCCATCCTCTGTGTGGGAAGATGTCTTGCCCTGGTTGGTATGCCCATATCCCAAGGCCGCCTTTCCCTCCCAGCTCATCCAATAGACTTAAGCATCCAGCTTCTTGAAATCTTCAGTGCTAAACGCCTGCCTCAATTTCGCAATCATCTCCTCAACGAGCACCTTTTTCTCCGCCTTTTCCTCGTCCCTCAGACGGCTGTACTGCTCCGGGGACATCCCACTGGACGCTGAACTTGCCCTGACATGTTCGCCTTGAATCTCCTGGAGCCGAACCCAGACCGGGCGCATGATCTCCCGCATAGCCTGCTCTTCCTCCGGACTGATGCCCAAAAGCCGGCTGTAGGTGGTCATCGGACAGTGGCAGGCCTTAACCTCCTCGGCTGTCATTGGATGGGATGCCACCTGAGGCACAAACTCCTCGTAGACGTCGTTCTGCGCCACCCACCCCTCCGTCGTCGGCAGATCCGCCGGGTCCTCCCGCTGCCAGGGCATCAGTGTGGTCGACTTAGGTTTTGTCTGCGATTGCCCGCGAACAACCGAAGGGAAAGTGACAAGCAGAAGAAAAAGAACCGTAACCAGACTCGAAGGAAAGGCCCGCGAAAAAATATTCATCGCCGTCTCCAGAGCTTTCGGTTGATTGAAGCAAGAATGCACCCGCTCGGGCGGTAAGTCAAAAACCTCTATTTATGATTTAGATCTCAAGGTGCTCACCTCTTCCCGAAGCAGCAATGCCCGGTTCATATCTCGGGGCTTTCCCTGAAGAACAAATGCAATGTCAAGATTCCATATTTTCGTGCTATCTCCAACCCCAACCAATCCAACCACATACACCCAAATAAAACCCGCCGCAGCCCTGCTTGCAATTACCCCCCAGAAGCGCACAATAGTCAAAGCAGACCACAGGCCCAAAGAAAGCCCACAGTACCTCGGTAACATTACCCCGGCTCTGACCCCGAGCTCAATGTGCAAAAATGCACGCAAAAAGCGCACAAGAACACCTATTTTGCAACCAGGTAACCACCAACTAACCTTCACAGAATCAATTGGATAGGAGTCAATAATCGCAAAATACTCCCCCTCCCCCCCCTTTTGAGGCAAAAAAGCCCGGCAACATCCCGAAATCAAGCGAAGCTCGATCCAACTGATCTCTGATCTCTGAAAGCTGCCCTTCACGTCCCGCAGAACGTCCTCTCCACCCGCTCCTCAGCCCGCGCCGGCTCCATATACGCTTCCCATCCGGCCCGCTCCTCCCAAGGATGCGTCACCACCTCCAGCAACTCCTCAAACACCCCAAAATCCCCCCGCATCCCCGCCTGAATCGCCGCCTCCACCCGATGATTTCTCGGGATATACGCCGGACTCACTCGCCGCATCCCCGCCGCGCGCTCCCCGCTCAGCCTGCCTTCCACACCCAGCCGGTCGCGCCACCGCTCCGCCCAGCCATCCCAAAGCGCCCCATCGGAAAACAGCCCCCGCACGCCGGCAGAATTCCCCTCCGCAGCATCCGCCAGCCGCCGGAAGCCCAGCGTAAAGTCCACGCCTCCGCGAGCCATCCGCTCCAGCCAATCCTCCGCCAACTCGGCATCGCCTTCCTGCTCCGTCGCCAGGCCCAGCTTCGCCCGCAACCCCGCAAGCCGCGCACGGTGAAACTCCGGCTCAAACTCCGCCAGCCGCGCCCGCGCCTCCGCCAGCGCCGCATCCGGCCCGCCCAGCTCCTCCGCCATCACCGGCAGCAGCGCCTCCGCCAGCCGCGCCAGGTTCCACAGCGCAGCATTCGCCTGGTTCCCGTACGCATACCGCCCGCCCGCATCAATTGAGCTGAACACCTTTCCCGGCTCATACGCCTCCAGGAAGGCGCACGGCCCGTAGTCAATCGTCTCCCCACTGATGGTCATGTTGTCCGTATTCATCACCCCATGCACAAACCCCAACCCCATCCACTGCGCCACCAGCCGCGCCTGCCGCCCAATCACTCCCGCCAGCAGCGACCCCGCCGTACGCACCTCAACCTCCGGGTAGTGCCGCTCCAGCGCATACCCCACCAGCAGCCGCAGCGCCTCCACATCCCCCCGCGCCGCAAAGTACTGGAATGTCCCCACCCGCAGATGGCTCGCCGCCACCCGCGTCAGCACCGCCCCCGGTAGCGCCCCCTCCCGGTACACCAACTCCCCCGTCGTCACCGCCGCCAGCGCTCGCGTCGTGGGCACCCCCAGTGCCGCCATCGCCTCACTCACCACATACTCCCGCACCACCGGCCCCACCGCCGCTCTTCCATCCCCCCCGCGCGAAAATGGCGTCCGCCCCGATCCCTTGAGTTGAATGTCCCTGCGTTTCCCATCCCGGCCCACTACCTCGCCCAGCAGGCAAGCCCGCCCGTCGCCCAACTGCGGTACGAAATGCCCAAACTGGTGCCCCGCATAGGCCATCGCCACCGGTTCCGACCCCTCAGCCACGGCATTGCCCGCCAGCACGGCTACCCCCACCCCGGTCCCCAGCGCCGCCGCATCCAGCCCCAGCTCTTCCGCCAGCCCGGCATTCACCCGGATAAGGTCCGGCCGCGCCACCCCCACCGGGCTCACCCGCGCATACATCCGCTCCGGCATCCGCGCGTACGAATTCTCAAACCCAAACCACACCCGATCCGTCATCCTGCCTCCTCCCAACTCCTCTTGGATGCACCACCCCCCAATCCGTCGCTTTTGCCTCGTTCGTCGTGATTCTGATCCTCCTCCCCAATCCCCTTGCCGCGATGGATTAGCCTAGACACAGCCATGGGCCGCATCCGCATCCTTCCCGACCACGTCGCAAACCAGATCGCCGCCGGCGAGGTCGTCGACCGTCCCGCATCCGTCGTCAAGGAACTCCTCGAGAACTCCCTCGACGCCGGCGCAACCCGCATACGAGTCGAAATCGAAGCAGGTGGCCGCCGCCTCATCCGCATCACCGACAACGGCTGCGGCATGAACCGCGATGACGCTCTGCTCGCCTTCGAGCGTCACGCCACCTCCAAGCTCCGCACCGCCGACGACCTGCTCTCCATCGCCACCCTTGGCTTCCGTGGAGAGGCCCTGCCCTCCATCGCCTCCGTCGCACGCGTCCTCGTCGAAACCACCCCTGCCGACGACCTCTCCGCCTGCACACGCATCGAGATCGCCGGCGGAAAGATTCTCCGTGTTGAAGACGCCGCCCTCCCCGCCGGCACCTCCATTACGGTCCAGGACCTCTTTTACAATGTCCCCGCACGCCGCAAGTTCCTCCGCGCAGAGTCCACCGAGCTCTCCCACGTCACCGCCCTCGTCACCCACTACGCCCTCGTCCATCCGGATAAGCACTTCGAACTCCTCTCCTCCTCCCATGCAATCCTCCAGGCCCCCCCGGTTGCCCGGCCCGCTGAGCGCATCTTCCAGATCTTTGGCGCCGACACCCTCGCCCAACTCCTCCCTGTCGCCGCCGAGCGCGCCCTCGACCACTCCGGCCTACCCGCCCCACCTCCCTGGAAACAGCAGCCCGACAGTACCCCACCCCCCCCAGGCCACCTCCGCCTCACCGGTTTCTTCTCCAAGCCCGAACTCCAGAAGCTCAATCGCAACTCCATATACATCTTCGTCAACAAACGCCTCATCCGCGACCGCCTTATGCTCCACGCAATCTCTGAGGCCTACCGCAACATCATCCCCCCCACATCCTTCCCCGTCGTCCTGCTTTTCCTTGAACTCCCTCCCGAAGAGGTCGACGTCAACGTCCACCCGGCCAAGACTGAGGTCCGCTTCCGCCAGCAGTCTGCCATCCACGACTTCGTCCGCGACAGCCTGCGCGCCGCCCTGGTCGCTGCCCGCCCCGCAGCCGCCTTCCTCTCTGCGCTCGACGCTGCACCTCTCGCCAGCCCCTCGCTCGTCCCCCAGCCGGCCTCGCACCTCCCCGGCCCGGCAGAACCGCTCGACTCCGCATCCATCCATCCCGAGTCGGCCGACCCAAATTTTCGACTCACCCCCCTCCAGCCCTCGCCCCAGCCCGGCTCCCTGCCCTTCCAGGGCTCTCTCGGCCAGGACTTCCCAGCTTCCCCCTCCCGGCAAGCCTGGGCCCAGGCTGCCTCCGCCCTCTTTGCCCCCGCTGCTGGCATCCCTTCGTGCGGAGACCCGGGCCACTCCGCAGCCCAAGCAGAAAATCAAGTCGCCGCCGCAACCGCCCAGGTTGAGGCCCAGAACCAGCAGCACACCCTCGCCTCCCTGGCTACCTTGCGCCCGCTCGGCCAGCTCCGCGACTCTTTCATCCTCGCCGTCAATGACGAGGGACTCTGGATCATCGACCAACACGTCGCCCACGAGCGCGTCCTCTTCGAGAAGATCCTCGCCTCCCGCGATACGGAAGCCATCCAGCGCCAGCGCCTGCTCATGCCTCTGCTCGTCGATCTTCAGCCCCACCAGATGGCCATCTTCGCCGACATTGCCGATGAGCTTGATAAAAACGGCTTTGAAGCCGAACCCTTCGGCCCCCGCACCCTCGCCGTCAAAGCCGCTCCCGTTGGTCTCGAAGGCCGCGAACTCGAACGCATGCTGGCGGAAGTCATTGACCAGGCCGCCCACCCCGACTCCCTCTCCGGACGCCGGGAAGACCTCGGAACGCTCCGCGGTCGAATCGCCGCCTCCATCGCCTGCCACGCCGCCATCAAGGTAAATACCCCCCTTGAACCTCAAAAAATGGCCTGGTTACTTCAGGAACTCGCAAAAACTTTGCATCCGACCTCATGTCCGCATGGCAGACCAATCGCTTTGAGGTATTCTTGGATAGAGATCCAGCGGGCCTTCCAGCGGATTTAATCCCGGGGGAGGGTGGCATTGACTGTTCTGAGGGACAGCGGTGCCCGGCAAGTTCGCCAGATCGCACACGTTGTCTTCGACCAACATTCCGGCGCACCCCGGCTGTCCCTGCAGGGTGACGACTTTTCTGGGAGAATTGCAGAAGACATTCAAACGTTTGCGATTCAGCCTGGAAAAGAGGTTTTTCTTTGACAGCAGAGCAATTGGAAGCAGCGCGCTCCGAACGGATGCGCCAAAACGGGCACCCAGCTATCACTCTTGAGGATGCTCGTACCTGGATCGAGGAGACTGGACTTTGTATTTTCCTTCCTCGTTCCGCGCAGGCGGGTTTTACCGCGCCCACCTTTGTGGAAGCCGTCGCTGGCCAACGTACCCCTGAGCCCACGCTCGAGCTTATCGAGACTGCGGAACAGCTCCTGGTCCGTCTGGAAGCCGATGGCGTCGCCGTTCGGCTCAATCTGGCCGGGCAACCTGGCGACCAGCCCGACTACGTCGTAGCCGGATGGGTTCTTCCCTACGTCTATGCTCTGCGTGGCGATCGCGACTGGCGTCGCGGACCTCAGCTTACTGGCTCGCGCCAAGTCTCCCAACTCGCCGTCCAGGCATCCAAGCAGCTTGAACAGGGCAACCAGAACGCTGGTCAGATTCGCGATGCCCTCGGCCGCGAAGTGACTGAGACCGCTGTTCTGCGCGCACTCCACGAGCTCTGGAAACAGCTCCGCATCATCCCAGTCGTTCCGGATGCTGGACAGCCTGCCCTCTGGCAGCCGCTTCGTCAGCGCTTCCAGAAGGCCATCGCCGAAGGCGCGTCCACCTCTCAGGTCACGGCCATCAGCGTCCTCGCCTCCATCTACCTGCAGGCTGTCATCGCCGCCAGCATGGAAGATGTGGAACTCTTCCTCTCCCCGCTCACATCGCGCAGCAAGATTCGCGAAGTTGTGCGCGGACTGGCCGCCACTCGCCAGGTACACACCACCAACATGGGCCACCAGTCGCTCTACTACGTCGCCGGCACGTTGCCCGACTTCCCGGCAGTCCCGGCCTATCAAACCTCAACGACCTATGCTGCCTCGTACCTGTCGGCCACCCGTGGCTCAAGCTACCAGCGCTCCTGGTCTTCCGCCGCTGTGGAAGAAGACGAAAGCGAAGTCTTCGGCATCGCTGCAGAAGCCGTTGAAGCCTCCCTGGCCAGTGTCGCCCGCGCCTCTGAGCGCCCGCCTCACATCACCTACTCCGGACCGTCGCGCACCGGCTCCCTCCAGCCCAAGGTACGCGGATGAGTTCCACCGCCCCATCCGCAACTGCCGTGCGTCACACGGCAGTTGCGGCACCTCTCGTGAACCGCGCCGGCCGCCGTCCCATTGTCGCCATTGACGGCCCCGCAGGAGCCGGCAAAAGCACCGTCGCCGGTCATCTCGCCAAGCATTTCGGCCTGCTCAATCTGGAAACCGGAGCCATGTACCGCGCCTTCGCCCTCAAAGCGATTGCCGCAGGTGTCGCCCTGGAGGACGTGCCGGCATTGGTCGCTCTTTCCACAACAACCACCATTGATATCGAGCCCGGCCAGGCTGGAAACCGCGTCTTCCTCGACGGTACTGAGATTACGGGCAAGCTCCGCGAAGCCGGAGTCACCGACGGCGCATCCCGTGTCAGCGTCCACCCCCCCATACGCGCATGGATGGTTCGCCTGCAGCAGCAACTCGGCGAAAAGGGCGGCATCGTGATGGAAGGACGCGATATCGGCACAGTGGTTTTCCCCAATGCCGACGTCAAGATCTTCCTCGACGCCGACTCTGAGATCCGCGGTCTTCGCCGCTTCGACCAGATAGGCGGCCCCAGCGCAAAACCTCCCGTGCAGCCCGAGGAGATTATCCGCGACATCCGCGCCCGCGACGAGCGGGATCGCAACCGCGCCGAGTCTCCCCTGAAGGCAGCCGACGACGCGGTTGTCCTCGACTCCACCCATATGACCCTGGCTCAAGTTCTCAGCCGGGCCGAAGAGATTGTCCTCTCCAGCCTCTCCGCCTGACCAGCCAGCCGACACATTGATTCATGCAAACAACAAGAGCGCCGGAATCCCGGCGCTCTCGTTGTTTCTGCTTCCAGAAGGTTACTGCGAGACCGGCTTCTCGGCCGCTCCCTTGCCCACCTTCAGGTGCGGTACTCCGGGTGCCGCGGGCGCTGCCGGCGCAACAACAGCTTTCCCAGGCACCGGTACCGCAGGAGGTGCAGGCGGAACTTCCGTTCCACGCCGCAGGTGCAGATCGGCATGTTCGGTCGAAAGCGTCAGCTTCGGCCCACCGTGCCCAATCGTTCCTGTCACCCGCTTGTCGTCCTCTCCGCTTATCTCCAGCGAGAAGTCTGACACCACGTCCCCGTTGTTCGTGCGGCCATCTACGGTCACAGCCGCACCGGGCGGCAACGTGATGTCTACGTCGCCCTTGTTGTTCTTCACATCGGTCGCATAGGAGCCGGCCAGGCCAACTTCAACCCGTCCATCGCGGTCCTCAATCGTGGACTCGCCGTAGACCTGGTTGAGTTCGATGTCTTTGGAATGCGTCCGAATCCGGATTGGCCCAACCACTTCGGTCCCATGCAGCGACTCCAGCGAAAGCGACAAATCCCCAGGCAGCCGGCCAAGTTCCATATCCGTCCGTGAACTGTGGAAGTGTACCGGCTGATCTGCCCGCTCCAGATGCACGTTGCTGTAGTCGCCCTGCACCGTGACCACGCCATGCACATCGGTCAGCGTCAAATCGCCGCCTGATCCATCCACCGCCAGGTCACCCTTCACGTCATGCGCGGCAAAGTCGCCGTCATGGCTCAGATGGGCGTGCACATGGCCCTCAATCGCGGTCGTCTCCAAATCGCCGTGCTGCACAGTTGCGTCCACGTTTCCAGCCAGGCCCGCAATGGTCACGCCGCCCCGTCCACTGTTCACGTTCACGCTTACCGACTTCGGCACGGTGATGACGAGATTGGTTTTCCCGGCCTGGTTGCCATCCACCTTCAGCAGAACGGCGTTGCCACTCACAGTCACGTGCGCCTGCTGAGCGGCAAAGATCTTTTCTGCCTCCTTGTCGCTGCCGGCATAGGCAATCTGATGGGCGCGGACCGAAATCTGGCTGCCCTCTCCCACGGCCACGCTCACATCTCCGCGAGGAAGCTGGATCTCAACCTGGGCGTTGGCGGGGATGGCTGTCTCTACGACAGCCTGGTCCTGGTCGTGCTGCGGTTGGCCAAGTGCCGAGAAAAATTCGTCGCCATCATCGCCGAAGTTGGCCCGCAGCGGACCCCAGAAGTGGTCCCAGCCCGCCGCACCAATGCCGAGGATAGCCAGCAGAACCACCAGGCCGCCGTAGCCACCAAAGTGGCGGGCCCGCGGAGAATCCCGGCGCAAATCCAGCGCCCACTCGCCGAGAGCGACCAGCCCGATGCCGATGAGCAGCAGCGGCCACCAGTGCCGGTACCAGCCCCAGAAGACGTCAGCATCAAGCCTGCCCGTCATCAGGAGCAGGAAGACAACTCCCACGCTGATCAGCAGTATGGGGCCGGCAATCGACGGCACGCGGTTGGCACGGTTCTGTGCCCGCAGTACTTCGCGCTGCGCCTTCCAGTTGGCCTGCTGTGCACGCCAGGCTGCCTTGCGCTGTTCCTTTTGAAATCGCCAATAGTCACGCGGGTCACCGCCAAAAGGCGGGCCGCCATAGGGAGTTCCGGGAGGTACGCTGCCCATTATCGTTCCTCCTCACTTGCATTCGCGCTGAAATCGGCTCGCGCCGGAACGCTTTCGGCCGCTGCCGCTGGTGCCGCAGGGGCGGGTTGTGGCGGGGGCTGGGGCGCAGCTCCGCCGACCGGATACTGCCCATAGCCCGCGTAGGGATAGACCGGTGGCGGCTCATTGGCCAGCAGCAGTCGCTCGGCGAGGGCCAGCACGCCAAACAGAATCAGGTACAGCGGCCACGCCTGGTGCCAGTGCAGAATATCCGCCTGGTTCAGCAGGGCAATCACACCGGTCAGCAAGAGCGCTGCCGGCCAGCGCAAACGGCAAATCATCATGTATCGGTTCATTGTTGCCCTCCTTGCGCACCCATCGCGCGCCGCACTATCAGCCAAACACCCAGACCGATCAACAAGAGCGGCCATCCGTAACGAAACACGTGCACTACAAAACCCATGCTGTTCAGCAGAAACAGAATGCCCAGCACAATCATCACCACTGCCCACACCGGCTCCCGCTGCCGCCAGTTATAGGGCGGAATCGGAGGAACAGGCGGCACCGGAGGAACCGGTGATACCGGCGGAACTCCCGGCGGTGCCCACGGATCCTGATACCCGGTGTAGCCCGGATACCCCGCCTGACCGGTATACGGCACCTGGTAATCCCCGGTCGTCCCTGCGGGATTCGGTGGCGTACTCGGCGCCTGATACGTGCCTTCCTGCCAGTTCTGGCCCGCAGCAGCCTGCCCCCCTGGGTTAACCGGATTCTGAGGTGCGGCCTGCGGAGGTGCTGCCTGCCCGCCGTTGTTCGGATGAATCCCGATTCCGCTCATGTTCAGCCACTGACCAACCTCGTTCAAACCGAAGGGGTCAGGAACTGCAACGCCATCGCGCCGGGCCTTGGCCGTGTGGAACGCCTCAAAGGACTGGTACAGCACCCAGGCACCCACAAAAATCCCAACCAGCGGATAGTGCTCCGTCACCGCAATCAGAATCGCGAAGATCACCACGTGGATCAGCCCCTTGAAGAGCTGCCCGTTGTACATCGCGCCAACTCCCGGAATCAGTCCCAGCACCGCTGCTGCCGAGGGGTTCGGCACACCCGGCGGAGGCGCGACAAAATTCGCTGCTGCCTGCCAGTAGGCTCGGCTCGGATCCCCTCCCGTCGCCAAATAGCAGGGCTCACAAAGAATCTGGCCTGCCGGTGTCTTTCGCACGCACTCTGTGCACATCCCCTTGCCACAATGCTGGCAATAAGAGGTTACTTCCGCATCTGCATGATTTACGCAACGCATCGCTCACTCCCTTCCGGCATTGCCAACCCGTTTCGCCGGGAAAAGACGGATGCCCCATTACTGTTGCTGTCTACTGCCCCACGCGGTACTCCCTGCCACCGCGTCTCTTCCATTTCGCCGTTCCAGGCTGGCTGGTTCTGGCCCCGCTCTGGAGCAACATCACGACTGGGCGGCTCCTGCTTCCATTCAGAACCCCCGTCCTTGCTTTTTGACTCGCCCTGAGGCTTGGCCTCATTCGGCGCTTCCGTCGTCGGCTGCTCATCGCCCCCGCGACGCATCTCCCGCATCCGGCTCTCCATCTCGTACACAAACAGCAGATGGTCGTAGTAGCGAACCACCGGCGTGGAAGCCGTCATAATCCGCTTCTCCAGGTAAGAGCGAACCGCGGTCGGCCGCAGATCCGCCATTTTGAAGCTGCTGAACTTCACTCCGCTGACGCTGATGGTCAGCGCGATGGAGAAAAATGCCATCGCCGCCGTCATCATCAGCCTTGGCTCCGCAAACCGGCGCATCCTGACCATCAAGCCTGGCCGCTGCCACATCGGCGGCATGGCGACCACGTTGCCCGCGCCGCCTGCCACCGCCAACGCCGGCATCGCACGGTGCCCGCGCTGCGTCTCAGCCAGAATGCGCTCCAGCAGCCCCTCCGGCATCTCAGGCTCTGCGGCCAGATACCCAAGCCACTCCTGTCCACGCCGCGCCTCTTCAAACATGGCCGCGCAGGCTGCACAGGTTGCCATGTGATTTGTAAACACGGCCTCATCCTCTACACCCAGCGTCCCATCCAGCGCGTCGGCCAGCAGTGTCTCCCACTGCCCGCAGGCGGGGGAGTTGGGCAAAGCTACCCTGAAAATCCTCTCGTCCGCCATTTACATCACCTCCCGTTTGTTCTTTTCCAGCAGGCGCGCCAACTCCGCGCGACCCCTGCTGATGCGGGACTTCACCGTCCCTTCGGGGATGCCCAGAACCTGGGCAATCTCCCGGTAATCCATATCCTGCAAATCGCGCAGAATCACAGCCTCGCGCAACTCAGGCGAAACCTTGGCCAGCGCACCCTGCACCATCTTTTCGAGTTCCTTGCGGGTGGCCTGCTCGTGCTGGTTCACGCCCCGTGACTCCAGCCGGTCAATCGGCCGCAGCTCGCCGGCTTCATCCCAGCCCGCATCCAGGGAATCCGTCACCCGCAGGTTCCGGGCCCGGCGGAAGTGGTCCACCAGCAGGTTCCGCGTCAGGGTCGTAATCCACACCGGGAAGCTGCCACGCTCCGCGTCAAAGCTGTGCAGGTTCGAGTAAATCTTCAGGAAGACATCCTGGGTCAAATCCTCAGCGTCCGTCGGCGAACCCGTAAACCGGTAGCACAGCGCGTACACGCGGCGATGGTGCGCCGTCACCAGCTCTGTCCATGCCGAGGACTCGCCTTTCAAGCAACGCCCGGCAACTTCGCTCCAGTCCTTCTCCACTCGCGCAACCGCCTCCTGGCGAACAAGGGGCCGGCTTTGCCTGGGCTGGCTCCCGGCTCCAGGCGTCACGGTATCCATTACCGTCACCTGAGGCCGCTGCCGCTCTGGCATTGCCCATCCCATGCTGAACCAGTTCATTGTAGCCGCGCATTCCATACTCTTTCCTTACGGAGACGCGCTGAGATTTGTTCCATGCCGATGTTTTGCCCAGCAATATCCGAGAATCTTCCACGGAAAAGGAAAAGGGGCCGGCGTTTGCCGGCCCCCAGTCTGCTGATAAACCCGCTATTGCGGTAGGCCGGGGTTTTAACCCCGGCTTAAAGCCAATGGAATCAACGAGGCTTTAGCCCCTGAGGTATGCTTTTCGCGGCTTTCTTCCGAATATCACCCTTTTTCAGCAGCCTCGGGGCCGGCGTTTGCCGGCCCCCTGGGATGACCCTCCACTGTCTTAGTACCGCTTCTGGAAATCCGGCTCCACCGGGTTCTCAAACAGCGACCGGTCGCGGGTCACAATCGTCAGACCGGACGGCGTCACAAAGTACCGCCTCTTGTCCTCCACCGGATCGTACCCAATCACTGTTCCCTCGGGCAGGTGCACGTCGCGGTCGATAATCGCCTTCCGAATCCGGCAGTGCCGCCCGATGTTCACATGCGAGAAGATGATGCTCGCGTCTACTTCGGAGTACGAGTTCACACGCACATCCTGGCTCAGCACGGAGTTGGTCACTTCAGCGCCGGAGATGATGACCCCGGCGGTGATGACCGAGTTCACGGCCATACCAGTACGCCCAGGTTCACCAAACACAAACTTGGCCGGCGGATACTGCCGGACTCGGGTGCGCATCGGCCAGTGCTTGTCGTACAGGTTGAAGGTCGGCGAAACCGAGCACAAGTCCATGTTCGCGTCGTAGTAGCTGTCCAGCGTACCCACGTCGCGCCAGTAAAGCGCCTCTTGCCGGTTCTCGTCCACGAAGTTGTAAGCCACCATCTTCTTCTTGCCCAGGATATTCGGCAGAATATTGTGGCCAAAATCGTGCTTCGAGTTCGGATCCTCAGCATCGGCAATCAGTTCCTTCAACAGCGTCTCCGTGTTGAAGATATAAATGCCCATCGAGGCGTCCACTGCATTCGGGTTGAACGGGGAGCGGAAGCTGGTCGCCTTCGGCTTTTCCTCAAAACCGAGAATCTCGCCCATCTTGCCCACCTCAACCACGCCAAACCGCGAAACCTCATCCGGCGCAATCGGCAGCGTGGCCAACGTGACCTCAGCCTTGGACTTGATGTGGTGCTCCAGCATCAGGCTGTAGTCCATCTTGTAGATGTGGTCGCCCGACAGGATAATGACGTACTTCGGCTGCTCCGAGCCAATGGAATAGATATTCTGATACACCGCATCGGCTGTGCCCATGTACCAGTTGGCACCCGTACGCTGCATCGGAGGCATAATCTCGAAAAATTCGCCCAGCTCCTGCGCCACAATGCCCGTCCACCCTTCGCGGATGTGACGGTTCAGGCTCAGCGCCTTGTACTGAGTCATGATGTATACCTTGCGCAGGCCAGAGTTGATGCAGTTTGACAGGGTGATATCGATGATGCGGTAGTGACCGCCAAACGGCACTGCTGGCTTGGCGCGATCCCGCGTCAAGGGGAAGAGTCGTTCTCCAGCGCCGCCTGCTAACAGGACTCCAAGGGTATCTTTCATCACGGTGTCAATCTCTCCTGTTCCACCAGCCTCGTACCGCAGCGTGCCTTTGCATTTCGCCTTGTGGTACAAGTGCTTTCCGGGAAGGGAATTACATTAGAACTCCCCGGACGGGCGAGAATACCACAACAGGGTTGCATTCCGTTGACACCTTATCTAACAGAAAACAGGGGCATCGCCAGCCGGCTGCACCCATTCTGCAAATGCTCATAAGTAAATCGTTTTGTATTGCCTCAGCACTGCTCCCATGGCAGCGGCCCTTCACTCAGCGCCAAGCCTCATCCGCCCGGCATATCTCGCAATGCCCAATTCGTAGATAGTTTCCCCTGAGAAATCCTGAAACAGCGAGCGCCTCGCGCTCCGGTAAATGCCCGGACTACACAGCGCCTTCCACCGATATCCGCAGCGATTTCAGAAAATTGAGGTCATGCGTCGTGAACGGTCCGTCTTCGCTCTCAACCGCTTCCCCGGCTTCGCCCTCTGCCTCATTGGCTATGTCGTTCAGCCCTATCGTCGCTTCCAGCACAAGCATCACATCAAATCCCTGTCGGCGGATGTTCTGGACCACCCCCGCAATCTGGTCGCTCTCCAGCACGGACTCGTGAATGGCCTCTCCAAGCTGCTCTATCAACTCGCGCAAGCGTGAATTCATCGTCTTCCTCCGTGTTGGGCGTTGTCCGGATAAGAGATCCGGAGATGCCGGACCCGTCCACGCGGGCCAGGATTCTTATACCTTACTTCCGACTTGGCCACGCGGCAACTGTTAGCAGCGGAAAAGTACCGGAATCCAGCTTGGCCGGCCCGCTGCTACACTCAAAACGGCATGGAACCCACAGAATTTGGAAGAAAACTGGGCATCGGGATGCGCCTCGCAGGGCGCCTGGCCGGGGAACGCCTGCAAGCAGCCGCCAACAGCCCAAACCCCGTCGCCCAGGCCCAGGCACTCGCGCAGGAGGCTCAGGGACTGCGCACCCAGGCCAACCAGGCCGCCCGGCAGGTGGCCGTGCAAGCCGGCGGAAAGGCTGCAAAAGCTGCCGGACGCGGCATCCTCGGCTTCCTCCGTCCCTTCACCCGCGTCGGCCACATCCTTTGGCTCGAAGTCACTGGGGTCTTCTTCGGCCTCTTCACGCTCTGGTTCGCCGTCGATTTGGACAGGATTCCCCATACTGCGTACGCTCCCGGCTGGCTCTCCGGCCCCTACCATCAGCGCATCCTCATGGATGCAGGCCTGGCACTCCTCTTCACCTACCTCGCCCTCAGCTCTTTCTGGCGAGCCCGCCGCAGATAGCCGCCCCCCCCGGCCTCCCTGTTCCACTCACGAGCGAACTTGCTACACTCCTCCCGCAGGAGATTCGCCGCGTGCCGATCGACCCAAAACCCTTCTACACAGCCGAAAGCCTCGGCCAGAATCGCACTCCTGACCCCGCGCCCGGCGAGTTTCCCTACACCCGCGGCATCCAGCCGGAAATGTACCGCACCCGCCTCTGGACCATGCGCCAGTATGCCGGCATGGGCGACGCGGAAGAGTCCAACCGGCGCTACCGCTACCTGCTCAGCCAGGGCGCGCGCGGACTCTCCGTCGCCTTTGACCTGCCCACCCAGACCGGTTACGACTCTGACGCAGCAATGGCGCAGGGCGAGGTGGGCCGCGTCGGTGTCGCCATCAGCTCGCTGGAGGATATGCAGTTGCTCTTCCGCGATATCCCCGTCGAAGAGGTCTCGACCTCGATGACCATCAACGCCACAGCAACCACACTGCTGGCCATGTACGCGGTGGCAGCGCGGCGCGCCGGGGCCGACTCCCGCAAGCTCTCCGGCACCGTCCAGAACGACATCCTCAAGGAGTACATCGCCCGCGGCACCTACATCTATCCCGTTGCCCCGGCCATGCGGTTGACCACCGACCTCTTCGCCTGGGCCGGCGACCAAATGCCCGAGTGGAACACCATCTCCATCAGCGGCTATCACATGCGCGAAGCCGGCTGCACCGCCGCGCAGGAACTGGCTTTCACGCTGGCCAACGGCCGCGCCTACGTCCAGGCCGCACTCAACTCGGGCCTCGCCATCGACAGCTTTGCCCCGCGCCTCAGCTTCTTCTTCAACGCCCACTCCGACCTCTTTGAAGAAATAGCCAAGTTCCGCGCCGCACGCCGCATCTGGGCCCGCTGGATGCGGGATCACTTCAGCGCCAGGAATCCCCGCAGTTGGGCCCTCCGCTTCCACACCCAAACCGCTGGCTCCACCCTGACCGCCCAGCAGCCGGAAAACAACATCATTCGCACGACGCTGGAAGCCCTTGCAGCCGTCCTCGGAGGCACCCAGAGCCTGCACACCAATGGCTTTGACGAAGCGCTGGCGCTGCCGACGGAAGACTCCGCTCGGATTGCCTTGCGAACACAGCAAATTCTTGCGCATGAGAGCGGAGTTGCCAGCGTGGCCGACCCGCTTGGCGGCAGCTATTACGTTGAGACGCTGACGGACGCAATCGAAGCCGACGCCCGGGCAATCTTTGCGCACATGGACAAGCTGGGCGGGGCGATTGCAGCAATTGAAAGCGGCTGGGTGCAGCAGCAGATTCAGCACTCTGCCTACCAGTGGCAGCAGCAGGTGGACTCTGGAGAGCGGGTGGTGGTGGGCGTCAATCGCTTCCAGAGCGAAGCAGATTCCGAGCCGAAGCTGCTGCAGGCCAACCCGGAAACGGAGCGCCGCCAGATCGATCGTTTGCGCGCCTTCAAGCAGCGCCGCAACCCGGCTACTCTTCAATCAGCAGTCAACCACCTGGCAGAGATTGCGCGTACCGGCAGCAACCTGATGCCGGCAATCGTCGCCGCGGTTGAGGCCAACGCCACCGTGGGCGAAATCGCCGATGCCCTGCGCGGGGTCTTTGGCGAGTACCGCGAAGCCGTCAGAATCTGAGCAACAGATTCACGGCTGCTGAATCGGCCGTGGCTTCAGCGTCAACTGCCAGATGCCCAGCAGAATGCCGACCGCAGCCAGACCAAATTCCATCCATGCCTGCTTGATCCCCGGATGCACATGCCAGATTGCCCAGCCCTGGTACACCGCAAAGACGCCAACCAGCAGCAGCAGAATTCCCCGAATCTTGTTCCGAACCATGATTCCCCGAGCCTCCATTGTAAGCAGCAATTTTCTCTATTGTCTCAGGTCGTGCGGCCCAGTTGCTCGCCCCGCAGCCGCATGGCCACCCCCAGCGACTTCACATCGTGGGTCCATTGCGGCAGCAGCAGGCTCATCGTCAGCCCTTCGGCATCGCAGACAATTCCCCACACAATGGCAAGGCTCAGCAGCCAATAGGCGGCATCAAAGCACAGCGCGGAGACGGTGGCCACCACCAGCACAATCCCCCAGCTTTTTGCGAGATACGAGTGGTAGCTGGAGATGCGCCCGTACTTCCAGAAGTCGAAGAGGAAGCGGATGGCCTCCATCGCAGCCAGCCCTGCCAGCGGTGCCAGCCGGGCGTGAATCTCCGGCCAGTGGCGCAGGCCCAGCGCGACGGCCACCCCGATGTAGAAAACCGTATCCACTGAGGTATCCGCAACCCGCAGCTTCCCGGTCGCCGTTCCCCAGCGGCGCGCCAGAATGCCGTCAAAGACATCCGACAGGAAGCCCGCCACCAGCATTCCGCCCATCCAGCCCTGCGGATTCGGCACTTGCCACGCCACCAGCGGCATCGCCGGCCCCAGGCAGAATCGCAGCCCAACCAGAGACCACGGAATGTATTTCGCCAAAAATGGTTTCATCCAGCTTCACTCTCACAGCCCCGGCGCATTGACCGCCGCAGTCCAGACTCCTATCTTCATCTAAGGGACAGAAGCCAGCAACTCCCGGAACTTCTGACGAGGCCAAACAATCATGTCAACCGTTGCACCCACTCCGCTGAAGCAGACTGCACTGAACGCCACCCACCGCGCACTCAAAGCCAAGATGGTCGATTTCGGCGGCTGGGATATGCCTGTCGAGTATTCCGGCCTCATCGCCGAGCACCTCGCCGTCCGCACCGCCGTCGGCCTTTTTGACGTCAGCCACATGGGCGAGATCCAGTTCCGCGGGCCCTCGGCGCTCGCCGCCGTGCAGTCCATCACCATGAACGACGCCTCAAAGCTCAAGGACGGCCAGGCCCAGTACTCCGCTCTGCTCACCCCCGAAGGCACCTTTGTCGACGACATCCTCGTCCACCGCCTGGGCGAAAACGACTACCTCCTGGTCGTCAACGCCGGCACCAAGGACAAGGACTACGCCTGGATTCGCCGCCACGTGGGCATGAGCCACGGCCTGCACATCTCCGACTACTCGCCCTACTACTCGCAGCTTGCCGTGCAGGGCCCGCGCGCGCTGGAGACGCTGCAGAAGCTGACCAAGGTCGATCTCGCCGCAATCAAAAACTACTGGTTTACCGAGGGGCAGGTCGCAGGCATCTACAACACCCTCATCGCCCGTACCGGTTACTCCGGCGAAGACGGCTTTGAGCTCTACGTCCCCTCCGACGTTGCCACCACCGAAAAGCTGTGGAACGCGCTGATGGAAGCCGGCGCCGAGTTCGGAATCCTGCCCTGCGGCCTGGGCGCGCGCAACACCCTGCGGCTGGAAGCCGGCATGCCCCTCTACGGCCACGAAATCTCCGACGAAATCACCCCGCTGGAAGCCGGCCTCGACCGCTGGCTGAAGCTGGACAAGCCGACCGACTTTCTGGGCCGCACGGCGCTGCAGGCACTGAAGGACTCCGGTGGCCCCGCGCGCAAGCTCGTTGGCCTCGAGATGGTGGAGCGCGGCATCGCCCGCGACGGCTACCCGGTCCTGAACGAAGCCGGCGAAACCATCGGCAGCGTCACCAGCGGCTCGCCCGCGCCCTTCCTGAAGACCAACATCGCCTACGCCTACGTCCCTACGGCAGTCGCTGCCAGCGGAGAAGACGTCTTCGTCCAGGTCCGCGCCAACAAGGTGAGGGCGAAGCAGGTGCCCACGCCGTTTTACAAGCGGGTGAGGAAGTAAATTCGCCGCTTTGATACCATCGGGGAATCCCTAGAGGTTCCCCGATGCGACGACTTCTCTGCTCCGCCATCCTCTTCGCTGCGTTCTCCCCCGCCCTTCATGCCCAGGCTCCGCTGCTGGCGCCCGAATCCTCCCTGCCGCCGCAGAAGACTGCGCTGGTCTTCGGCCAGAAGATTGCTTATTACGAAGCCGGTTCCGGCCCAACGATCGTGCTCGTCCACGGCTTTGCCAGCCAGGCGCGCTTTGATTGGGGCAACGTGATTCCGGCGCTTGCGAAAGAGCACCACGTCCTCGCACTCGACCAGATCGGCTTCGGACAATCTGACAAGCCCCAAATCGACTACTCCATCCAGACCTTTGTGGACTTCCTCGGCGAGTTCCTCCGGTTCGAACATGTTCACGAGTTCACACTGGCCGGCGAGTCCCTGGGTGGGTGGATCAGCGCGCTCTACACCATTGAAGCGCTGGCTCCGAGCAATGTTGGCCCCTATCCGCTCCCCATCCCAACCCGGCTGATTCTTGAGGATGCCGCCGGCATGACTCCCCTGCCGCGTACGGAAGGCAGCTACCCTGTCCGCGGCACCTTTGCGGACGCGCATGGAGTGGCCGTCGTCTTCCACGACAAGTCCCGCGTTACGGAAGAGTTTGTGCGCGAAAACTGGGCGATGAGCCTGGCTTCCAACGATGGATTCACGCAGCGCTCCGTCTGGGCGAGCCCCAAGCTGGCCGGTGAAGTGGTGAAAGACCGCATCGGCAAAATCACCATCCCCACCCTGGTCGTGTGGGGCGGCAGAGACGAACTCGTACCGCTGGAAAACGGCCGCGCCTACGCCGCGGGAATACCGGGCGCACGGCTCGCCATCATTCCCGAGTGCGGCCACGGCCCGTCGGTCGAAAAGCCCGCCGAGTTCCTGGCCGCAGTGTTGCCGTTTCTTGATGGGAAATAGCTCGGCGCAACGACGGCGGCCGGTCTCACTTCCCTATCCGGTCCCAGTCCACACCAAACTTCGGCGCAGCGCGATTGCCGGTCAAATGCACCGGAACATCGGTCGCAGCGCCGTTCCTGCGCAGGAAGCGGTCGGCCGGCTTCAGCAGAAATCCCTTCCATCCGCCCACCATCTTGGACAGCGGCGCCTCCATCTTCGCATCGCCGTCAAAGTTCAGCGTTCCTGCAGCGAGCTCGTAGCTGCCGTGCACATCAATCTCGGCGCCCGGCACTCGCGCCACCACGTCCGGCACCGTCAGCACTCCGCCTGCCAGCGTGAAATGCGAGGTCAGCGCAGTCTCAATGGTCGCGGCATCCGTGGCCTTCACCTGCCCCGGCTGGCCCAGCCCGCGCAGGCTTATCTGCTTCACCGTCTCCTGAATCTTGCCGCTGGTGAAGTGAACTCCGGCGGCCTGGGCCTGACCCTCCAGCTCCAGCCGCTCCAGCACTGGCTGCGTATCCGCTCCCGCGTTTGGCCGCAGATGGAAGTGGGTGGAAAGCGTGAGGTTGCCTGTCATCAGCGGCTGCTCTGCGGTGGAGACATTCAGGAAGTCCTCAATCCTGCCCCGGTCTACGGCCACCTCCAGCGTGATGTCGTGCCCCCTGGTGCCGGTGCCGGCATCCACGGCGCGCTCCACCAGCCCATGCGCAATGAGGTGCGAGTGCCCCAGCGTGGCTTCCACATGGTCGAGCGCGACGTTTCCGTTGGTGCCATCTACGGTTGCCTGGAACTCGGTTGCCAGGGCAACACCCGGCCCGGTATCGGCGCGCTCCAAACGGAAGTCTGGGCACTGGCTGCGGCCCGCGACGGCGATGCGGTGCAGCACCCCGTCAAAGCGGCCCGTGGCCTCAAGATGCCCGCTAATGCCCTTGATGCTGGAAAGATCCGCCTTGCTGAAGGTGAAGTCGCCGGTGACCGGCAAATCGGCGGGCGAAAACCGGCCGGTTCCCTCGGCCCCCTTCCATGGACCCACCTTGCCCACCGCGTGCACGGTCCCCACCGGACGGGGATTGATCATGTCCACAGCAAATGCGGTTGGGCCACCGCTGCTGTCGGGCGTCAGCGCCAGGTCGCGCAGGGCAAAGTCGAGTGGCGGCTTTGTTGGCGTGGGCTCGGCACCCCCAGCCGGAACGCCGGCGCGAGGCTTGCCGCCCCCCAGGCCGCGCTCAATGACGAGATCCACATCCGCGCACTCAATCCGCCGCACCACAATCTTCGGCGGCTGCAGCAGTCCGGCCAGGGTGCTGCGAGCCAGCCCGCTTGCGCTCTCGGCCGGGAGCTGGGCCGTCTCCTGGGTCTGCGCCGCAGTACCGGCAGAAAGATGCGGCCGGTCAACCGATGGCGGCACAAGGATGCGGACGCCCTCGACCCGCACCACGGCAATTTCCACGGGGTCGCCGGGATGCATCCGCCAGTTCGCGTGGAAGTGGAACCGCTCAACGGTAATCCACGGCTGCTGGAACCACGGCGCACTGGAATCCTCTCCGCTCGCCGGCCCAGGCAGCCAGATGCGCAACCCACTGCCCTCCACCTCAAGTCCCTCAACCAGAGTGGTCCGAAAACTGGCCAGCTCTACCTTGCCGTGGAAATGGTGCTCCAGCTCCGCAACAATTCCGGCCCGCAACTCCGGCTCAATCTGGCGCATCAGCCAGGCTTCCACGCCCAGCACAGCGGCCACCACCACCACCAGCCCGGCCAGCAGCCACGCGCCCCGGCGCAGAAGACGCCTCATCCTCGACGGGCTTGCGCTGTTGTCGCTCTCACTCGGCATAGTTCTCCGACGCGGCTGGCTGAGAAATGTAGTCGGTCTATTGAGTCAGCGCGCTCAGCCCGGCGCGCTCGGCGTGGGCTTCCATCTGGTGCTGAATCTCAAGCGCAAGAGCCAGCGCCTCGCGCCCCTGCCGCGCAGTCACCCTCGGCTGCTGCCGGCTCCGGACGGCCTGCACAAAGGCCTCCAGTTCCAGCCGCAGCGGCTCTCCGGGCGCAACTGCGGGCTTGGAAAAGCTCAGCCCGGGCAACCCTTCCTGGAATCCCCCGGCAGCCCCTGCCGCCATCGCCGACTCCAGGTTGAAGCCCTCATCCACCTGAATCACCAGCACATCGCGCCGGGCGTAGTCGATGGAAACATACTGCCGCGGCTCAAAGTAGCGCAGCTTGCGCACCCGTTCGGTTGAGACGCGGGAGGCGGTAAAGTTGGCCACGCAGCCGGACTCGAACTCCACCCGGACGTTCGCGATATCCACCTTGGAAGAGAGGATGGGCAGGCCCACGGCGCGCACTTCCCTGACCGGGCTGGCAGCAAAGGCCAGCACCACATCCAGGTCGTGAATCATCAGGTCAAGCACTACATCCACGTCCAGCGCCCGGGGCGTAAAGATGCTGAGCCTGTGCGCCTCAAAAAACATCGGTTTCTTCTTGGCCGCTTCCATCGTCACCACGGCTGGGTTGAATCGCTCCAGGTGGCCCGGCTGCAGGATGCGCCCATGCCGCTCGGCAATGGCAATCAAATCGTCCGCCTCGACAAGCTTTGCTGCCAGCGGCTTCTCCACCAGGCAGTCAATTCCGGCGGAAAGCAACTGACTGGCGACTGCGTGATGAAAGACGGTCGGCACGGCAACACTCGCCGCATCCAGCTTCAAATCCGCAACCAGCGCCTCGTCCACACTCCCAAACACCGGAATCCCATACTTTGCCGCCACCTCGGCGGCGCGCTCGGCGTTGGGCTCAATCGCGGCAGCCAGGGTAACCCCCTGGTCGGCCATCTCGCTGTAGACGCGCAGATGGTTGCGGCCAAATGACCCTGTTCCGGCCACGGCAACCCGCAGCGGCCTACCGGCTTGTGCTGCCTCGGTCACTAGGCTTTGGTCCCGCCGTTCACCACGTTCAGGCAGCGCCCGTACAGGTCCAGCAGTTGATTCACTTGGTCTTCCGGCTTCGGTGCCGGGATGCTGTTGAAGCCCGTCGATGGCGTCACCGTGCGCCCAAAACCAGTCGAAGCCGCTACAAACTTCAGCAGATCCAGGGCAATATCCTCGTTGCTGCGTGCGCCCAGACCACCCGATCCCGCGTTTTCCATTGCATCCTCCAGAAGAAAACTCCAAAACAGGATGCTATCAGGGGCCACCACTCCCCACCTAGCCCGCCCAATCCACCTGCCGACCCAGTTCTTTTCCAGTGCCTGTTAACCAACCGGCCCCCTGGTTCGTTGAACAGGCAGGACGCGCCCTAAAACCTGACGCAAGAAGGAAGTTCCCACATGTCTCGCACCCGCCGCACAATTATCTCCCTGGCCATCGCCGCCACACTCGGCCTCTCCACTCTCGCCACCTTTGGGCAGCTCAGTCCGGCCAAGGCTTCCCCGGCCGCCAAAGCCGTCCCCGCCGTCGACGCCCCCGGCAACGACACCAACTTCCCCGCCACCCAGGAGCAGTTCCTAAAGCTGCTGCGCCTCAGTCCCACGCTGACGGAAGTCGTAGCTCGCGACCCCTCGCTGCTCGCCAATCAGGAGTACGTCAACCGCAACAACCCCGAACTCGGCCAGTTCCTGGTCACCAATCCGCAAATTGCCCGCAACCCCCAGTACTATCTCTTCACCCATCTGCCCCCCGGCTCCGGCAGCAACGAAGAAGCCCTGGAACGCAAGGTGTGGCCTGACATGGCTCCGCACGAATACCACCAAAGCCAGCTTGAGTTCCTCATCGACCACGTCGGGCCATTTTTCATCTTCATCGCCGTCCTCGGGGCCTTGCTGTGGCTGCTGCGCACCCTCTTTGAAAATCGCCGATGGGGCCGCATCTTCAAGCTGCAGACTGAGGTCCACAGCCGACTCATCGAGCGCTTCGGCACCAGCCAGGAACTGCTGACCTACATGGAAACCGAAGCAGGAAGCCGATTCCTGAAGGCCGCCCCTATCCCCATCGACCCGGAGCAGGTACAAGCCATGCCCAATGCCGTCGCACGCATCCTCACCTCCCTCCAGGTGGGCGCAATCCTCACCCTGCTTGGCATCGGCTTCTACCTCATGCGCCATAACAACCACGAGTTCACAACCCTGTGCGAGCTACTGGCGGTCTTTACCCTCATGCCGGGAATTGGCTGTATCATCTCCGCAGCGGCTACCTGGTTTCTGGCCGGTCGGCTTGGCCTCATGCCGGCCCCCGGAGCACCCTCGCAGCACTCCCTGGAAAAGCAGTGACGGATGGCAGCCGAGCCCGAACCACCTCGGCCCATCCAACCGGATTCGGAGCAACGCACCATGTTCTGGCAAATCGCCCTTCCCAAACCCGCCGCAGTCGAGCAGCCCGCAGAACTCCGCATGGACAGTGATGCCTTTGCGGCCTTCTACGAGCGCTCGGCCCGGCCGCTTTGGGCGTACCTGGCGCGTGTCTCCGGAAATCCGGCCCTGGCGGACGACCTCATGCAGGAGGCCTTCCTCCGCTTCCTGGCGGCGCAACTCTCCCTCGATGGCGAGATTGCCGCCCGGCGTTACCTCTTCCGCATCGCCACCAACCTGCTGCGCGACCACTGGCGGCGGCCGGTCAGCGATTCGCTGGAGTCCGTTCCAGAGCCCCACGCCCCTGCCGTGCTGACTGATTCACACGCGGCCGACATGCTGGGCCCGGCGCTGGCTGCCGTCTCTCCACGCGACCGGCAACTGCTCTGGCTCGCATATGCCGAGGGCTACTCGCACAAGGAAATTGCGGAGATTACTGGCCTGCAGTCGGCAAGCATCCGCCTGCTGCTCTTCCGCTCGCGGCGGCGCGTGGCGCAACTGCTGCTGAAGCAGGCAAAAGGAGCATCCCTATGCGACTGATTGCCTGCCCTCGTGAAAAAGAGGTCTCCACCGAGCTGGCCAGCGGACACTGGCCCCACGCCGTAGCCCAGGACCTGCTGTCCCACAGCCACAGTTGCTCCCGCTGCCGGGAGCTGCTGCTGGTCTCGCAGGCCTTCCGCCAGGCCCGTCAGGCTACGATTGCAGCCGCGCCCCTTCCCGCTCACGGGCTGGTGTGGTGGCGCGCACAGTTGCGCGGACGGGGAGAAGCGGTGCAGAAGCTGGAGCGGCCGTTCCTGACCGTGCAGATCTTCACCCTGCTGCTCACGCTGGCCGCCGCAGCTCTGCTTCTGGCCTCGCAAATTCATCGCGGAGTCGGCTGGCAACCCTGGGCGCTGTGGCACGACTCGCACCCCCTCGCCACGGCCTGGCAGGAGACGGAGAGCATCCTTGCCGGTTGTCTCGACTGGTTCGCCCACTGGCCCCTTGCGCTGCTGCTGCCCAGCCTGACCGCTGTGGCGCTGTTTGCCGCGGTGGCGGTCTTCCTCGCCCTTCAAAGAGACCCCAACCGCTCCTGAACCGGTACAACTGGCGAGTCTGCCCGCATGCAGACTCGCCCACACCCCCCACATTCGCTATCATCGTTCCGTTGACCCAACGGAGCCCACCTATGCCCATCTCACGTCGCCAGTTTCTAGCCGCATCCGCCGCAGTTGCCGCCGCACGCCTCGCTCCGGCTCAAGCCCGTTCTCCGCTTGCCGATGACCCACGCCGCCCCCAGTTCCACCTGCTGCCCGCGCGCAACTGGATGAACGACCCCAACGGGCCCATTTACTGGCAGGGCCAGTACCACATGTTCTTCCAGTACAACCCCCACGCCGCCGTCTGGGGAGACATGCACTGGTACCACGCCGTTTCCCCAGACATGATCCACTGGCGTCACCGCCCCGTTGCCATCGCGCCTACCCCCGGCTGGGCAGACTCCGAAGGCGTCTTCTCCGGCACCGCCATCGTGCATCAGGGCAAGGTGGCCATGCTCTACACCGGCGTGCAGAATGCCCCGCCCGAGAACTCCTCCATCCGCGATGGCCAGCACAACTTCCACGAATCGCAACTGCTGGCCTGGGCCGACGATGCCAGCCTCAACTCCTTCACCAAAGTGATGAAGCCGGTCATCCCCAACCCGCCTGAGGGCATGACGGTCACCGGCTTCCGCGACCCCTCCCCCTGGCGCGCCGGCGACCGCTTCTACATGACCGTCGGCTCAGGCATTGAGAAGCAGGGCGGCTGCGTGCTGCTCTACTCCTCGCCCGATCTGGTGCACTGGAAGTACGAGCACATCCTCGCACAAGGTCTAGGCGACTCGGCCCAAACCCCCAACCCCGTGGACTCCGGCGATATGTGGGAGTGCCCGGAGTTCTTCCCGCTCGACGGCAAGCACGTGCTGCTGTACTCGTCCCTGAGCCGCGTGCAGTGGCAGGTAGGCACCCTGGACGAAAAGGCGATGGTCTTCCACCCGGAGACGCATGGCACCTTCGATGCCGGGCCCTTCTACGCCTCGAAGTCGCAGCTCGACAAGGACGGCAACCGCATTCTCTGGGGATGGATTGAGGAGACACGGCCGGAGGCGGAGTTTTCAGCCTCTGGCTGGGCGGGCTGCATGAGCCTGCCGCGGGTACTCTCCGTTGGGCCGGACAATCGACTGCATTGCCGGTTTCTGCCGGCGCTCGCGAAGCTGCGGGACACGCGAGTCCTACCCTCAGGCCACGGAAAAGGATGCGGCGTTGGGAGTTGTACAGATGGAACCGGCTCCGGAGTCGGCTGCCTGAGCGGGGTCTGTGAGGTAGTCGAGGAAGCTTGCGGAGAAATCCTGTACCGCGCGGCTGGGAAGAGCTTCAAGTTGACTGCCAAGCGAGATGGGGACATCGAAGTGATAGGCGTGGAGTGGGACGAAAAGACACCCAGCGAGCTGAAGGTTGACGGAAAGGTCTATTCGCTCGGGACGGATGCGAAGGAGTCACCTGATTTTCACTTTTTTGTGGATGGCTCAGTGCTGGAGATGATTGCCGGAGGACGCCTCGCGATGACGAAGCGATTCTACTGGCAAGGAGCAAAGGCACCTGACCTCGACTTTGCCGCGCTCGCACAGGCAGGGAGCAAACAGACCATGGAGAAGTGGCAAATAACTCCGATTTCGAAAGACCGCCTCACCACCTAGCGCTTCAGCCGCTCCATCGCCTCCAGCACCCGGCCCAGCGCCTCTTCGCGCGTGGCTCCAATCGAAGAAAGGTGCCCCATCTTGCGCCCGGCCCGCGCTTCGTGCTTCTCATACAGGTGCAGCCGCACCCCCGGCACCGCCAGCGCACGCGCAAAATTCGGGCGGCCGTTGGCCGCAATCCACACATCCCCTAGCAGGTTCACAATCGCGCACGGGGCAAACAGCTCTGTTGACCCCAGCGGCAGGTTGCAGGCGCACCGCACCAGTTGCTCAAACTGGCTGGTGGCGCATCCCCGCTCGCTCTGGTGATAGCTGTTGTGCGGCCGCGGCGCCAGCTCATTCACCAGCAGCCGCCCGTCCCGGGTCACAAACATCTCCGCGCACACCAGGCCTTCCAGACCCAGCCGGTCGCCTATCTCCCGCGCCAGGCGCTCGGCCTCGACTTCCATCTCCGGGGCAACCCCGGCCGGCAGCACGCTCCAGGCCAGAATCTGGTTTTCATGATGATTCCGCGCCGCCGGATAGCTCAGCACCTCGCCCGCCGGGCTGCGCGCCGCCATCACGCTGATCTCGTAATCCAGCTCCAGAGCTTGCTCCACGACGACCGGGCGGACACCCAGCCCGCTCCACGCGTCCGCGATTTCAGCCGGGCGGGCTGCGTGGTCAAATCCCAGCCGCGCCTGCCCGCGCCCATCGTAGCCGCCGCGCGCGGTCTTCACAAAGACGCGTCCGCCCAGAGCTGCCACCGCTTCGCCCAGCTCCTCTGCGGAGCGGGCTACGCGAAACGCGCCCACCGGGAAGCCCTGCTCTCGCAGCCAGGTCTTCTGCAGAACCTTGTCCTGAATCATTCGAACCGGTTCCACGCCCGGCCGCAGCGGAGCAATCGCAGCCACACGCTGCAAAGCTTCCACGCCAATCTGTTCAATCTCCAGCGTCACCGCGTCGGCGCCCGTGGCCAGCCGTCGGGCGGCATCCGCGTCATCCCAGCGGCCCACCACCACTTCGTCCACCACAAAGCTAGCCGGGCACTTCGCCTCCGGATCCATCACGCGCACGCGGTAACCCATGGTCCGGGCCGCCATCGCCGTCATGCGTCCCAGTTGCCCACCGCCCAGGATTGCCAGCAGTCCGCCCGGCTCAACCACCGCCGTCACGCTTCCAACTCCTGCTCCATTACTTCAGCCGTACGCGCCGCTCGCCACGCCGTCAGCTTGGCACGCAGCGTGGCATCTTCATTGGCCAGCAGAGCCACCGCAAACAGCCCCGCATTGGCCGCGCCCGGCCGCCCAATGGCAAAGGTCGCCACCGGCACGCCCTTGGGCATCTGCACAATCGAAAGCAACGCGTCCATGCCCTGCAGCGCCGTCGCCGGCACAGGCACACCCAGCACCGGTACAGTCGTCTTCGCAGCCAGCATCCCGGGCAAATGGGCCGCGCCGCCTGCCCCGGCGATAATCGCCTTCAGCCCGCGCCCCTCGGCCTTCTCTGCATACTCAAACAGCCAGTCCGGCGTACGGTGCGCGCTAACCACCCGCGCCTCCACCGCCACGCCAAACTCCCGCAATATCTCCACGGCAGCACGCATCACTTCAAAATCGCTCTTGCTGCCCATCACGACGCCCACCAGGGGACTCTGCTCGCTCATGAAAAAAGTATACGACCCCCTCAGTGCCTACGTACTGCCTCCACCGCCACCTCCGCTATCGCAAACAGCACACTCATCGCGGCCATGAATCCCTTGGCCCGCTGCCAGTTCTGCTCATGACGCTCCATCCTGCGCTCCAGTTCCATCAGTCTCCCCGTACTCCCGTCCCCCACCAGCCCCACCATCTGCGACTTCAGCACGCTCAAATCGCTCAGCACCTGCGCCTCAAACTCGTTCATCATCCGCATCCGCTTCCCCATCCGGTTCGCCCACTGCCGCTAGAATCCGACCAGTGGCAGGTTCACAAAAATTCCCACCGAAAACTCAGAGTAGTGCGGCGGCGTCGCCCCGTCATACATCCGCAGATAAAACCGGTCGGCCTCGGTGCGTCTGGGAATCGAAAAACTCCCCACCGTCGAGCGCATCACCAGGTCTGCGTCCTGCCCGGCCTGGAAGGCAAAGTCCCGCCGCCGCACCTCAAAGCCGCCACCCGTCGGCGCACTCACATTCGTCACCACCTGCACCGCCGTCGCCGTAATGCCGGTAACTGTCAGCTGATTCAGATTCGCCAGATACGTCGCCACCGCCACCGCCGGCAGCCAGGCATCCGCCGGCACCGCTTTGCTCGTCTTCACCGCCAGGTCGTTGGCCCAGTCATTCGAGAAAGCAATCTCGTAAGCCACCCGTTCCGGCAGGCTCGCCCCGTACTTCAGCGTCACCTCCCGCACCACCACCTGCGCATTCAGCGCCAGGCTCGGCGCCACCAGATCCAGCGCGTCCCCGGGCCACACATCCACCGGCAACCCCGTATTCTGGGATGCGCTCAAGCCCCAGCTCGAGCCCGCCCGCCAGCCCCGATACTTCCCGCTCCACGCCGCGCTCACGCTTGTCGCCGCAGTCACCAGTGCCTGTGCGGCATTGCGGCAATCCTGGCTGCACCGCGCCTTCGGTTGCGTCACCGTTCCGGTCCACACCGCCGTTGCCGGCATCCCCAACGCCTGAAGCGCCGCCTGGCTCGCCGCATTCACCGCCCTCCCCACAGCCCGCCCGGTCGAGCGGTAGGTCACCGTCAGCAACTCCCCGGCCGCAGGCACACTGTTCGGGAAAAATCGCAGTTGCCCGCTTCGCACCAGGTAGCATTCGCCGCCCTGCACCGCGCTTCCCATCGGCCGGGTCCGGGTTGCCGCGCCCGCCTGCTTGGACTGCACCCACCCGGTGCCCAGGTTGTTCAGATTCATCCCCCGTATCGTTCCAATCAGGTTCACGCTGCTCGCCGCCGCCACCTGGAACGTATCCGGCAAATACCCCACGGCCCCGTCATAAAGCACCACCGGCACCGAGCCCACCCCATCCACAAACTCCTGCAGCTCCAGCAGAACCCTGCCCTTCGCAGTATTGGTCGTCGCGCCAAACAGCATCGTCCCGCTGTCGCCCGCCACCCGGTAGGCCTGCGTCACCCGCAAAGCCTCCTGGCACCAAACCCGTGCCCGCAGGTTGTACACCGCCGCCGGATTCCAGCTCACTGCCGGCCCCGTCGCCACACCTTCCACCAGCGCCTGCACGCTTGGCGCACCTGTTCCCGCCGCCGAGGTAATCTGAAACCCCGCCGCACATCCGCCCGTCGCGAACCCGGTATTGTACAAGCCCGCCACCACGCCGCTGCTTCCCGGTACCAGCGTCACACCAAGTGCCTCCAGCAGCAGCACGCCCCCGGCCTCTACCGGGTCGCTCCACACCAGCGCGGTCTGGCCATCCACGCCGGTACCGCCAGTCAGATTCAGCCCCGCCGCGCCCATCGAGAAATACGCCCCGTTGCTCGCCAGGGTCCACGTCCGCAAATTCACACTCGGCTCATTGAAGATCTCGTGGATGATTCGCGAACTCGCCGTCGGCTCAAAATACGGCTCCGCCGAAAGCTGGAACTGCATTGTCGTCCCATCGCCCAGCAGATATTCCGTGATGTACGCCGCCGGCTCGGTCTCCCCGCACACCGTCACATCATTCGCCAGCGCCCGCTCCCCCGCCGCCGTCAGGGTCAGGCGGCCCAGCGCCAGCGTACCCGCCGGCTCGCTTAGCACGTGCACCGTCGAGCCCACCTGCCCCAGCGTCACCGCCCCGTTCAGCGCCCGATAGCTGCCCCTGGCCGAAGTTGCGGCCTGCCCCGCCGCTTCGCTCCACCTCGCCCCAGGCTCGGGCGCAAACCGGCCCATCACGGAACCAAGCCCCAACCCCGTCGTCCGCAGCGCGCTCGAGCCCGTCTTCGCCACCAGCCCGGCAACCAGTTGTCCCGCCGTCAACCCCGTCATCCCCGCGCTCGGTGCCATCAGTTGCGTATCCAGCAGCACCTCGTCGCTCACCGCCTCCAGCGCATACCGGTAGACGGGCCCGGCAACCCCCAGCCCTGCGTACTCCGGCATCGGGCTCACCGCCAGATATCCGGTAAAGTACAGTGTCCCGTCCTCGCCCTGCACCACCAGCGCCTGGTTCCGCACCGGCACCGCCAGCCCGCTGCTCACCCTCACCCACAACTGGCATATTGAGGGCGCATTCAGCTTCCGCACCACCGTCAGCGGCTTCACCCCATCTAGCGCCGCCGTGTAGTCCACCCCACCAATCAAAACCTTCATACGCCCTCAATCCCTGCCTGCTAAACCAAACTGTTCGCTGCCGGCAAAAAGCTCCGGTAGCACACCACCCGCTCGCCATCCAGCGCATCCGTCACCGGCAATACGATGAACCTTCCCGCCAGCATCACCCGCTCCAGCGTCCCCTTCTTTGCATCCAGCGCCACCGTGCTCTCCGCCGCGCTTGCCGCCGCCTGCAGCCGTGGATAGTGGTAGAAAATCCGCTCCCCCTGGCTGCCTTCCATCACAAACAGCCCAGACCACTCCTGAAAGAAGCCGCCTCCCTCCCGGTCGACAAACCCCTTCACCGCCTGCGCCTTCATCCCGGTCGTTGGCACGCCACCCGGCAGCGCCTCAGCCAGCGTCAGCCCCGTCGCCCCAACCTGCGCAATGCGCGCCACATTCAGGGTCACCCGCCGCACATAGTCCACATCCGTCAGCGCCGTTTTCACATACGCGCCACTCATCGGCGACGCCACAAACCCCGTCTGCCCGGTGTAATCGACATCCACGGTCACCATCTGCCCGGCAATGAACTTCGCCGCATCCGCGCTCGACAGGCTTAGAAACGTCGCCGTCGAACCCGTCCCAATGGCAACCGCCCCAACTCCTGTTCCACCGTCTTCACTGGCCGCTGCACCCGTCGCCGTCACCAGCAGATTCATCTGCTGGCTCGCGCTCCCCAGCACCATTGTCAGCTTCGTCCAGCTCTGGAATTCAAAACTGACCTCTGCCCCGACGCTCTCCCGCGTCTGCTCCAGCACCCCCGCCGGAAGCCCCGTCTCCACCAGCGCCGTCCGGCTCAGCGCCTTGCGCGTAAAGCCCCTCAGCCAGCCCAGTTGAACCCACGGCGCCGGCGGCGAATCCAGCCCGAAACCGCCCTGCTCCGCCGCATCAAACATCACCGGCGTCTGCGTCACCCGGTTCACCGGGGCAAAGTATCCCCGCACCCGCCGCACAATCGGCGCCGCACTTTGTGTGCTCCCCATCTGCCCCTCCCAAACCTCGTTCTCTTGCTCCGCCTATTCGCCAATTTCGTGGTACGCGTACACCGTTACCCGCGCACTCCGCGTCAGCCTGTCGCGCACCGCCGCCAACGGCTCAAACACCGGCTCATCCCAGAAAACATTGGTCTGCAACTCGGTCGCCGGCGTCGTCGTGTAGTTGAACTTGCCCGTCCAGTACGGCGACAGAATCGCCGACAGCTCCTCGTCCATCTCGCTCAGCGCGCGCCCCCGATCCATTCCCCCAAAGCTCTGCGAGCCCAGCGTTGCGTACAGCACCTCACACTCCATCGCCGCCAGCGCGCTCGGCAAATCCTGCTCCAGCCCCATCGCCGTCCACCGCAACACAAACACGTCCGTCGGCAACTGGCTGAATGGCGCCTCTGCCTCCTCCACCAATATCCCCGGCCGCACCGCCGCACGCAGCAGAATCGTCCGCTCCGGATTCACCGTCGCCAGCCGAGTCCGCAGCGCTACATAAAACGAGTCCTTCGCATTTTGCATACCCTCTCCGCCCTTCCTGCCATCCCTCGAACAAGTCGATTACAGCGCCTCAATCCCCGCCTCGCGCACCAGCAGCCGATAGAGATACACCTGCCCCATCGCCTCGTTGGCCGCAATCGACTCAATCAGGTAGTCCTGCCCGCCCACGTTCACCGCCAGCGTCATCGCAAACAGGCTCTTCGCCGAATCCAGATCCAGCGCATCCACCTGTTGCTGCACCCCGGTTGCGCTCACCAGAATCTCCCACTTGCTCTGCCCGCCTTCCACAAAACCCGGCCTCAGCTTGCGCAGAACCACCGGCGATACCACCACCTCCGCAAAGGTCGTCGCCACCAGCCCAAGCTGACTCTGGTCCGTGTTCGCATTCGTTCCTGTCACCCGCAGCAGGGCCGTCGTTCCCGCCACCGTCCGCAACAGCGCGTCGGCCAGCATCTGCGGCGCTGCCGTTGCACTTCTGCTTGCCGTATCGCTCATCGCTCACTCCCGTCCTTCTCTAACCCAGTCGCATCGCCACATACGGACGCAGCATCGCCTGCACCGTCGCATCCAGCAGCGAACTCGAAAAATACTTCATCTGCATCGTGTCCAGCTTCGACATGCTGGTGTTCAGCGCCGGCTGTGCCTGGGCATTGCGCACAATCTGCGCGCACGCGCTCTTCACGTCGTCGCCAATCACCGCCAGCCCAGCCGTATAGGTCACCAGCACCTCGTTGTACGGCAACCCCATCACATTCCACGGCAGCGTCAGCTCGCCCGTATTCGCATCAAAATCCGCCGTCGCCGGATCAATTGCGGTCCACACTCCCGGCAGCGAAAACGCCAGTGCCGCCTCCATCATCGGCATCTGCACCATCTCGCCCCGCCGCGGCTTTCCATACTTGCCCTGGATTGCCACCAGCGGGCTTGTCGCCGCTCCCTGCGCCGCCAGCGGCAGATATGTCAGCCGCACCGCCTGCGATCCGCTCGCAATCCGCAGCCGCTCCTCGTACTGAATCACATTCAAATCCGGCCGGCGGCAGTAGGAGTTGATCAGCGCCGTCGCCGCCGTAATCCAATCGCCCGTCGTCCCCGCCGGCAATCCATAGTTCCCATATTCCGTTGGCGCCAGATATGCCATCCCCATCCCCCTCGCCGAAACCTCAGTAAGAAAATCAAATGCCGGCGAGGCCAGCAGATCCGGCCGCTTGCACCAAATCCACTGACCCCGCCAGCCCCGCTAGCTCCGCCGTTTACCGGTCAACCAGCACCTGGTAGTGCCCATAGTTCGCGCCCTTCACCACCACGCCGCCAAACTTCACCGCCACATACTGCTGCGACAGCGAATTCGGCAGGCCCAGCTCGAAGATCCGCGGAGTCGGATCGCCCAGCCAGTGGTACTCAATCAGGTCCTCGGTCACGATGTAAGCCGGCAGCACCGCCGTACCCGAACCCGGAGTTCCCGTGTAGCTCAAACTCCAGTCCGGAATCAGCGGCAGATCGCCGGCCTGCGTCGACAGCATCTTCACCCGCACGCCGCCCGTGACCGACTCGGTGTTCAGCACCACGTTGAACTCCGTCTTCATCTCACGGTCAATCAGGTCCAGCAGCACCGGATTGGCGTAGATGGCCGTCGGACGCACATGGAAGCCCGAGTTGGCCACCATCTGCGCCACCGTCGACTTCAGCCCGTCCACAATCGAGGCAGTCGTCCCGATGGTGGTGGTGTTGCCGCCGCCCGCAATCTGCGCCGCCACGCCCATGTACTGCACCGTCGTCGGCGAGCTCAAACTGGTGTCGTTGCCGTTCCACAGCGCCACATCGTGCGCAACCATCAGGCCGCTCACCGTGTCTGCCAGGTCCTTGGCCTGCAAGTAGGCAAACTGCTGCTGCTGCTTGCCCAACTCCACGTCAAACAGGTTGTAGTTGATCTGCGCCACCAGCGCCTTCAACGGCACGCTGCGCTCCACCCGCGTCGGGTTCACCACCGCTGGCGAAATCGAACGCGGGTTCACAAAGGCCGAGGTCCCCGGATTCGGCAGAGCCGTCTCCTCGAAGAACCGCGAAGGGTGACCGGTCGCCGGCACCTGCTTGATGCGCTGCCCAAAGGCACTCGAACGTCGGCAGATGTCAAAAATCTCCGACTGGTACATCGGCACTTCAACCGCGCCAGGTCCAATGTAGTCAGCCGCCGCATGGATGTCCGCAAAGCTAATGTTCATAGGCTCTTTCTGCCCCTTTCCCCGGGCCAGGGCTGGTCAGGAAGCGCTCCGCGCGCTTCTCTCTCGAACATGTCTAATCACCGGCCACCAACATCGTCCGGCAACGCCGACTCACCGTTCCTAGGCCATCGCCCCGGCCCGGCGCAGTTGGCTCTTCACCGCAATCCGCTGCTCCAGACTCAGGCCGGCCAGCGCCGCATCCAGCTTCTGCACCTCCACTCCGCTCTCGCCAATCCCGTGCTTGGCCAGCATCTCCGCCGTCGAACTCGGCAGAGTCCGCCGCAAGGGCTGCAGCACCTTCGGCAGCGCCACCCCGGCACTCCCCGCCTTCAGCTCACCCAGCTCCCGCTCGGCTGCCTCCAGCTTCCCCGCCAGCTCCTCCTCCCGGCGCGTTGTCTCCACCGTCGCGGAAATCCGCTCCACCTCCCCGGCCAGCAAACTCTGCCGCTCGTCCAGCCAACTCAGCGTCCGCTCCAGCAGCGTCGTCGCTGCCTCCAGCCGCTCCACCATCTCCTGCGCCTGCTCTTCCATCGCTCATCCTCCCTTTTGCTGCAAACAAAAAGGCCAGGGCCTCAGCCCCAGCCCGTTTCCCCTCCGATTGGCCCTTAACTCGCCAGCCGGAAACTCGTTGCCCGGTATGCCGCCTTATCCCGCAGCAGAATTGCCGCACCCGTAAACGTCGCCCGCGTCAGCTTCCACACCTCGGCCCGCATATCCGCCACCTGTGCATCCGCCAGCTCGTAGCTCATCCCCATCGCTTCAGGCGCACTCGCCCGGATCACATCCGCCGCCTCCGGAAAATCCCGGCCATACAAGTAGCCGCGCACCGTCAGCCGCTTCCCCACCACATCCGCCTCGGTTATCAACCCGATCTTCCGCTTCGCATCGTGCCCGTCCCATCCCGGCCGGTAATCCACCGCCATGCCCAAAAGACTCGGCAACGCCGCCTCCGCTGCCTCCCGGGTTAGCCACACCCGGTGTCCCCGCGCACCCGCAGGAGCCCTGTCGCTGGCCGCATCCACCAGCGTCAGAACCCCCTCAAACTCCACCCGGTTGGGATGTCCCTTCACCGGTGGAAACTGCATCGCCATCGCTTCCAGTCGCATTCGCTCTCTCGCCTCGCCCCGCTGTTATCCCGCAACCCCTGCAATACTGCCCGGCCCCTCCAGCGGCCCCAGCCCGCGCATCGCACGCACCTCGTTCACCGTGTACACCCCAGCCCCCAGCAACTGCACCTGAATCGCCAGCTCCGTCTCCTCATCCCTGGCATCCAGGTCGTTGAAGACAAACTCATACTCCCGCCACCCCAGGCACTTCGAGAACAAATCCCGGCTCAAGTGCTCTTCAATCCGCTTCGCCAGCGGCTCAATCGCACCCCGGAAGGCCTCGTCCGCCAGCTCCGCGGCCGTCGCCCGGTTCACATCCCCCTCCATGCCCAGCAGCATCGGCGGCAGCCCAAAGGCATTGGCCACCATGCGAATCAAAAACCGCTGCCACTCCAGCCGCAGGTCCGCATCCGTCCCCTGCGCAAACCGCAGCACCTCCGGCTTCTGCTCGCTCGAAATCAGCGGCACCCGCCCCGTTCCCTCAATCTCGTCCTGCCACCAGCGAATCATCCGCTCATGCTGCGACGGCGTCGCCTCGTTCAGCCACAGCGCATACTGCACCACGCTGTTGGCCGCCAGCTTGCCCGCAAACCGGTGCGCGCTCAGGAACTCGTTCACCGCCTCGAAGGCCACCTCCAGCGGCCCCAGCCCAAACGGCGTAAAGCTCCGCGGATTCATCCGCAAATAGATCAACTGGTCATCCCGCAGATCCACCCCGGCATCCGGCATCTGCCCCGGCATCACCTGCCGGTACCGCGCCGTCTCCGGCCCACCGTCCCAATTCGCATTCACCCGAATCGTCGCCCCATCCACCGGCCACAACTTCACCGGCAACTCCGGGTCGCCCGTCGCCTCCATCTCAATCGCCCCGTAGCCCCCGGTCAAGGCATCCTCAATCACCTGCTCCAGCAGCGTCCTGAAGCTGTCACAGGCATTCGGCTCCTCCAGCGCCCGTCGCAGCGCCGCCTTCCGCTCCCCCGCATCGCCCGCACCCTCGGCCCCGCGCCGCAGTCGCACCTGCCAGTCCATCGCCACAATGCGGTCCTTGATCACGTTGATTGCCCGCCGCACCACCGGCGTCTCGGCAAACTTCCGCAGATTCGCCTGCGTCGGTTTCGGCAGCCCCTGCCCCGCTCCAAACCCGTAAGGGCTCAGAATCGACGGCACGCTCAGCGTCCGCCGCCGCGACAATTCCAACCCGCCGCCCGCATCCCCTTCGCCCTTGCCGACCTTGCTCCGGCCCGCCCAAATCGCCAGCAACTGCTCCCGTACACTCACACGCGCCCCCTTATTTCCTTCGCAAATCCGCCCAAAAACACAAAAGGCACAGCCCTTTCGGACCATGCCTCACACCCATTCGCAAGCCTCAACTCCGCCTGCCCAACCCTGTCAGCACCTACACCCGCAACTCCCGCCGCGCCGTCTCCGCCACCCGGCCCAGATCCGCCGTCGTCAGCACCCGTATCCGGTGCTCCTCCATCGTCTCCACCGCAAACCGGTACTGCGCCAGCCGCTCCTCATCCCAGCCCTCGTCCCCGTTCTCCTCCCGCCCCTCGGCTCCAAGCCCGAACCTCTCCCGCCCCTCGGCTCCAAGCCCATACCCCTCCCGTCCGCCCAGCCCGGATCCTTCCATCCCCACTCCGCCCGCGCGCAGTCCACCCAATCCTGTCCCGCCCCTGCCCAGCCGCCCAACCGCCAGCCGCGCCGGCTCCACAATCGCCGTCAGCTCCAGCGGCACCTTCTCCACCCGTTCCACGCCTTCCATCAGCCGCGGTGCGGAAAACGCCAGCACCTTGGCCATCTCCAGGCCCATCCCCGCCGCCGGCTCCAGGCTCACCGCCTGGAACATCTTCACCACTCCGTTCCGGTACCCCAGATCAATCCGCATCGGATCTCCCGGCCGCGTATACTCCGCCGCCCGTATCCGTTTGCGCAGCAAATCCCACACCCCGGCCCGCTCAAACTCCGTCCGCATCCGCGCCTGGATCGCCGCCCGGCCGCTCAGCCGTGCCACCCGCTCCCGCCTCTGCGGCTCCACATACAGCCGCATCAGCTCTTCCACTCCCGTCTCCACGCTCTCCGCCAGGTACCCCTTGGCCCGCGTCACCTGCACGCAGTTGCTGAAGGAGTCCTCCAGCACGTGCATCAGATTCCCCTCTGCCTCAGCCTCAAACCGCCGCCGCAGCTCGCTCTCCAGCCCTTCCAGCATCCCCGTATCCGCATCCGGATCCAGGCACCTCACCCGCCGCCAGTCCGCGGTAAACTTCAGCGCCAGACGGCCCTTGCCGCCGTTCGCCCCCGGCTCCCGCAGCAACACCCCGATATGCACAAACTCGTCCCTCACCGGATCCGGCACATACCGGACGAGGAAGAACTCGCATTGGTGTCTCTCTATCGCCATTTCATCTCAGCTCAGCATCGCCATCTCATCTCAGTGCGGCATCGCCATCCCATCTCAGCTCAGCATCGCCATCTCATCTCAGTGCGGCATCGCCATCTCATCTCAGCTCAGCATCGCCATCTCATCTCAGCTCAGCATCGCCATCCCATCTCAGCGCAGCATCGCCATTTTCCTCTAAACCTATCCTCATCCTAATCCCCCTTCTCTCCCTCCTGCCTCCCCCCACCCTCCTCATTTTCCTACCCCTCCCCATTTCGGAAATGGCCTCCTGTCCGTCCTCCCGAACTCCTCAATCATCTCCCGCACCTTCTTCCGCCTCGTCAGCAGCTTCTCCACCAGCATCTCCAGAGCCCCCAGGTCCCCGCCGCACCACTCCGCGGGAATCTCTTCGGCCGCCTTCCAAATCAACCTATCCTCCAGCCCCTCAATCCGGCTCAGCCACGGCTCAAAGCTCTCCCAGCCCACCACCCCCAGGTATACCTGGTTCCGTGGGTATATCCCCCGCAGCGGCACATCCTCAAACTTCCACTCCCCGGCATGGAAGCAATACCCCTGGTCGATAAACACCGCGCTGTACCGCTTTTCCCGCGCCTTCCGCACAAACACTGCCTGGCGTCCGTTGATGTTGCCCGTCCACTTGTCCAGCGCCAGCATCCCGGCAAACTCCTCCGGGTTCCGAATCTCCTTCAACTGCTCCTCGGGGAGATAATCCATCACCTGCCCCGGCATCAGCCCGCCCACATATCTTGCCCCAAACTGCAATCCCGGCCGGCACGGCTCCCGGTACTTCCCCATATCCAGATCCAGATCCGCCGTATGCTCCACCAGCCACGGCGACACCTCCACCACCGCCGGCTCCGGCACCGGCAGCCCCACCGAGGCCGCCAGCCGCGTCGCCAGCATCTCGTTCGCCAGCACCCGCACGTGCTGTGGATTGTTCTGGAACTTCACCACCCACAGATTGCCGTCCGAGCCCAGCATCAGATGTCCCTGTGCCCCGCCCCGCATCCGCCGGATATGCTGCACCGCCTGGACAGCCAAGCCCGCCCCCGTTTCGCGTCCCGTTTTCCTGTCTGGATTCGTTACCCGGATTCTACCCGAACACCACAGAATTCCCTGCAACCGGAATCCACCTTTTTTCCACCTGCTCCTACAGCCCGGCACGCACCGCCAGCCCCATCGCCATCGCCATCACCCGGTCATCGTGCGCTCCATACCGTGCCCCCACGCCACCCCCCGGCAACCGCACAAAGCTCCGGCACTCCGCCAGCAGCTCCCGGCTCAAAAACATCCCCCCACTCTCCGCCAGCGCCGCCGCCAGCCCGCCCAGCATCCGCGGCCGGCTCGCCGCTGTCGTCAGCCAGCCCGGCCTCCCGTCGACGCCCACATACACGTTCCCGTAGCCCAGGTGCTCGGTCAACATCGCCAGCACCCCGCTGCCATGGTTGTTCCGCTCCACCACCACCAGGGCATTCCCATACCGTTCCGCCAGCCGCTTCCCGTGCTCGGCCAGCTCCCGCATCTCCACATGCCCGGCATACTCGGCGCACTGCATCCCCGTCTCCACATCCAGCACCTCCATCGCGGAGTTGTCTCCATCCGAGCCGCCCCCCGCCGGATCCACCGCCACCAGGTACCGCCTCCCAGCCTGGTACGGCAGCCACCACACCAGCTTGCCGCCCCACTCCCGCCCCGCCGGCTCCGGAATCTCGCGCAGCCGAGCCTCCACCGCTTCCCGGTCAAAGTACATCTCCCCGCTGGCCAAAAAGCAGCTCTCCGCATCCTCGGCCATCTCCTGCCCCGCCATCTCCCGCAAACTCGCCCGCATCTGCCGCCGATATCCAATCTGCCGCAGATCCAGCCCCGCCCGCGCCACCAGCTCCCGCTCCTCTTCCGTCAACCTCTCCGCCGCCACCGCGCTCCGGTACCCGGCCTCCATCCACCATGGAAAGAAATGCTGCACCACTCCGGTCTCACCAGCCCTCCGCCACTCCTCGTAAAAGCATCCCCCCGCCCCGTTCGGAGTCGACTCCAGCACCAGCTCGCCCCCCGGCGCCAGCGCCGCCCGCAACCCCGCCAGCGTATCCGTCGCATCTCCCGCCCACCGCGACACCTCCGAGCAGTGCATATTCTGCACCGTCAACCCGCGCCCCGCATTCGGATTCGCCGCGCTCTCCACCCGGTACTCCGAATCAATCTCCGGAAAAACAATCTGCCGCACATTCGCCCGACCCGTCCGCAGCACGCCCCGCCGCAGCCCCGCCGGCAAGTGTTCCACAAACCGGTGCACCATCCGCAGCAGCTCCTCCGCGCTCTCCTGCGTGTGCGCCACCTGCAAGGTCAGCGTTCCCGGCTGCGTAATTGTTTTCAGCAAAAACCGGCCCGAAACCCACGTCGTCATCCCCAGTTGCCGCGCCTTCAGCACAATATTCTCCGCCCCGCGCCGCCGCTCAAACTCCCGCTGCACCGCATTGGCCCGCAGCCGGTGCAACTTTCCATCCTTGCCCCGCACCCGCAGCAGCGCCTCGGCCAGAAACATTGCCACCGAACGCCCCTTCAGCGTCCCCGGCCGCTCCTCCAGCATCCCTCCCAGCCGCTCCAGTTCCTCCCTCTCCCCCCACCTGCTCCGGGCCATCTCCGCCCCCTCATCTCTCTGCCCGCATGGGGGTCCGGCGGGGACGGACCGCCCTCCGTCCCCGCTCCCTGGCTGGCTCCCCACCACAGTCGCCAGCGTCCCGTTCCGCCTGCTGCCAAACTCCTCAGCCGGCGGGGATTCCGCCATTCTCTAGTTGCCGCCGCACCAGTACTTCACCGTGTACGCCGTACTCGCTGTCAGCGCCGCATTCGCCGTCAGCGTCACCGCCGACGCACTCTCCGACCACGTCACCGTCACAATCTGCGCCGTCGAGCTCAGCACGTGCACATCGCAGTTGGCAAAGTTCGTGTGCGCCGCCGGAAACGTAAGCGTCGCCAGCGTTCCAGTCGTCGGGCTCGTTCCCGTCGTCAACGTCACCGTCCCGTCCACACCGTTGCAGGTGTGGCTCGCCGCACACGCAATCGTCGGGCTCGTCCCCGCCGCCGCTCCCGCCGCCAGCGTCATCGTTCCCGTTCCGGCATGAGTCGAGGCCTGCAGGTTGCCGCTCACCACCGTCGTAAACGCTCCCGTAGACCCCGTATTGGCAATCGTCAGCGTCTCCGCTCCGTTCGTGCCCACCGTGCAGCTCGGCGTCAGCGCAATCGTGTCCGTCGCGCTCGCCGAGCCCGTCCAGTACGTTCCCGCCGTCTTGTACGCTCCGCCCGCAAAGCACGCACTCGCCGTCGCCACATTGGGGTTGGTCGTCACCACCGCCCCCGCCTGGCCCACCGCAATGCCACCATTCGTCGTGGCAAACGAGTTCGCCGTCGCCGTCCCCGGCACCGTCAACGCTCCAGTACCCGTCACAGTCAGCGCCGCCACCGCGTAGTTCGCTCCTCCCTCATACACAATCAGCCCCCCCGTGCCCGAGCCGCTCGTATTGTTCAGCACCACCGCATTCGCGCCCGCGCCGGAGTTGATCCCCGTCTGCCCGTTCTGGTACAGAATCAGCCGGTCCATCGAGTTCACCGCATCCGTCAGCCGGAAGTAGTTGCTTGCATCCTTGCGCAGCTTCCACTGCACCGTACCGGAGTAGTTGCTCAAGGCATACGCGCCTATCTGGTCCGCCCCGGTACCCGGCTGAATCACTACATCCGCCTCGCTCGCCGCCCCGTTCGCAACCGTCACGTTGCCCACATGCGTCGTCGCGCCCGTCAGTGTCGTTGTCCCCGTCACCGCCAGCGTTCCGCTCAGCGTCTCGCTCGCGCCTGCCAGCGTCCCGGTCACCGTCGGCCCCGATATCGACGGACTCGATATCGTCGGGGTCGAAATGCTCGGACTCGTCGCCAGCACCGCGTTCCCCGTTCCCGTCACACCCAGCCCGCTCACCGCCGAGCCGGCCCCGGCATAGTACGCCACCTGCCCGCTCGTTCCCGCATTCACCGTTCCCACGCCCACCGCAATCGTGCAACTTCCACCCAGCGCGCAGCTCTGCCCGTTCACCGTCGTCGCTGCCCCCGCAGCCGCCTTCCCATTCAGTTGCGTCTGCACGCTGCTGGTCAAATCCAGATACGCCATCGTCGCCGCGCTCACCCCATCCACACTCAGCCCGGTCACCGAGGTCGTCGTACCGCCCAGCGTCAGCCCCGTGCTTCCCAGCGTCAGCCCCGCATTCGCCAGCGCCGAGTTCGGAATCGCACTCGCCGCCACCGCCAGACTCGGCGTGCTCGTCGCCGTCGTCACCGTCGGCACCAGCCAGCTCGGCCAGCTCCCTGCAGGCGCTGCAAAGCTGGTAATCGTTCCATTCCCCGTCCCGCACGTCGCTCCCGTGTTCGTCAGGTACCCTGAGCTGTCAATCTGCACGCAGTTATATCCGCTCGTCGCCGCCAGCCCCGGCAGCTTGATGCTTGTCGCTCCCAGAAACGCCGCTACCAGGCTCCCGCTTCCGCCCGAGTAGATATCCGTCTCCGCGCCCGCGCCCGTCTCGTAGTTGATCCGCACATGCCCGGTGCCGTTCGCCGCGTTCACATACGTGTCCCCCGAGTTCGTGCTCTGGTACGCCTTGAAGCTGTCCAAACCACCAACCGCCGAGTTCAGCGCCCAATTGTTGCTCGCATCCTTCACCGCATACCACTGCGAATTCCCGTTCCAGTCCTTGTAGATCAGGCTCTCCTTCTGCGCCGTCGTCAACCCCGCCCACAGCACCTGGTCTATCTCCGCATCCGCCTGGTTCTTCACCGTCACCGTGCCCACATGCGTCGTCACTCCGCCCACCTGCAGCGTCCCCAGGAAGTTCGCGTTCCCGCTCCCGTCCACCGTCGCCACCGTCGTAGGAGTCGCACCACCCGAGCTGAACGCCACACCCCCCGTACCGGCATTCGCCGCGCACTGGAAGCACACATTCCCCGTACCCGCTCCGCTGATCGCCGTCTGGTTGTTCCCCCCGGCCCCGTTGTTCTCCTGCATCTGCAACCGCATCGTGTTGTTGATCAGGTCCTGATACACCCAGTTCGACTGCCCGCTCGCGCCGTCCGTCAATCCCCACAGCCAGTTGTACTGGCTCCCCGTCGTCCCCACGTCCACCTGCGACTCCCACTCCAGCCCGCGCACTTTGCCCGCGCCCGTTCCCAACCGGTAGTGGTTCACCACCGTCGCATCCTGCTGGCTCGCGTACCAGTCCCCCTTCATCCCGTTGAACGTCCGGTGGAAGCTGTCCAGAAAGCTGTTCCGGCTCCCGTTGTCCGTCAACTGGCCCGTGAACATCGTTCCGCCGGTAATCCACTGGTTGTAGCTGCTCCCCGTATCGGCCACAACCTGGCTCGTCGAGTTCTCGTTCCGCACTCCCACCAGCGTGTTGTTCACCGCATTCGCGCCCAGGTGCACCGCCGTCGCGCAGCCCTCCACATCCCCGCCGTCAAACGTATTCCCATCACCCTGCGCCAGGTTGATGCCCACCGTTCCCGCCACCGGGCTTCCCCCAACTACCGGGCAATTGATGTGCAGCCGAACAAACGTACTCGCATTCATCCAGTCCGTCGTCGCCGGATTCGACACCTGATGCCCAATCCCGCTTACCCCCGTCTGGAACCCATTCACCTGCACGTCATAGAACGTTCCCCCCGTATAGTTCCCCGTCCCATCCAAAACCACGCCGGTCTGGTTCCCGTTCCCCAGCAGATACACGCTCTCCACGTCCATCTCCTGCGTCCGGTATGCCGAAATTCCCGTCGTCGTCCCCGTCGTCGCATTCGTCGTGTTCACCAGCACGTTGTCCAGATGGAAGCCCTGCGTATCTACCGCATACGTCGTATCGCCCACCTGCACTGCCGCACCCGCTCCCGAATACAACAGCACCGTCCCGCCCTGGCTCCCGCTCGCCGCGCTGCCGCCACGCAGGCTGCATCCGTGAATCGTCACATTCCGCACTCCCGCCGGAACCACCACCTGGTTGCTCGCCGAAATCGTTCCGCACGGCAGGTAGATCGTCGCGTTTGCCACATTCAACGTCAGCGTCGCACTAATGCCCAGCCCGCCGCTGAAGTTCCGCGCATCGCACACCCCGCCATATGCCGCATTCAGGCTCGCCACGCACGCCGCCAGCTTTGCGCCCAGGTCCGTCCCCGCATACTGGTCCACCTGGTACAACCCGCCAATCTGCTTCGCCGTCAGCGTCCCGGCAAACTGCGTCGCACTCGCCGCCACGCTCGCGCCACCCAGGTTCACCAGAGCCTGCGCCGCCGTCGTAGCCCCGGTTCCGCCATTGCCCACACTGATCGTGCCCGTCGTCAGGTTGCTCGCATTCAGCCCCGTGATATTCCCGCCATAAATCGCCGGCGCCGTCTGCCACACCGGCGCGCTCGCCGTCGTGCCATTGCCCTGCTGCGTCAGCACCGCCCCCGCCGTACCCGTATTGCCCGCCAGTCGGCTGGGATTTCCGCTCGCATCGCCCACCACCAGGTCACCCTGCGTTGTCGTCAGCGCCTGCGTCATCACCGGCGTTCCGCCGCTCACCGCCGGACTCGTCCCCGCCGCTGCCCCCGCCAGCAGAAACGCATAATACGTCCCCGCCGGATAGCTCGCCGCCGTCGCTCCCGGATTGCACACCGTCAGGCTCATCGTGTTCGCGCCCGTCACCGTTCCACCCAGTTGCAGCGGACTCGCAGCACTCGGTGCCTTCACAAACAGCACCCCGTCGCCAGCCGCTGCATTCGCCACCGCAATCCCCGGCACCGTCGCGCAACTCTCCCCGTTCACGCTCCCGCCGGCAATCGCGAACGCCTGCTCGGCAAAGTCCGTCACCGGCAGCGTTCCGTCTGTCGCATTCATCTGCCCCGGCCGCACCCGCAACCCCGGCATCTGAACCGCCGTCACTCCCGTAAACCCCGAATAGCCGTCGTTCTCAATCGCCAGGTAGCGCGGCATTCCCATGCCGCCCCCATACGTCTGCTCCACCGCTCGCTCGCACCACTCGTCGAGATACCCCGAGTTCGCGCCCTTCCAGCACGTCTCCCCAGAGTCCAGCCCCGTCACTCCCGCCGGCAGCGCTCCATTCGACGGCCCCACCACAACCCGGCTCGTCGGCACCGGCTGGCTCCGCACCGCCACCGCCGATCCTGAGAGGCTGTTCGTCTCCGTCATGTTCTGCCGAAAATCCGCCAACTGCTGGCTGCTGGATACCTGCCAGGGCTCCGCCACCACCTCCAGCACCGCGCTCGACCCGCTGCCCGCCTGAACGTTCCGCACTGTCGTCAACTGCTGCTGGTACAGCAGAATCGCCCCCGGCAGCTCGTAGTTCGTGCTGTCATACGGGTTCGGGCACGTTGCCGACCCAAACGCTCCAAACGACGACCCCCCGTTGCACCAGCCCACCCCTTCCAGTGACATCGAGTCCACCGTCAATCCCTGCGGCGCCGTCACAATCACCGGATGATTCTGCGTCTCCTTCACCTGCACGTTATGCAGCGTCACTTCCACCACCGGCCGCATAAACCGCGAATACACCGCCACCCCCACGTGATACACACCACGCCACACCGAGTCCGATGCCGGCCCCATCAACGCAAGATTCTGGTCCGTCAACCGCGTCGCATTGTCCCCCAAATGGAAAAAATACGTGTTGAACCAGGAGTCCAGCGCGTTCTGCGCCGCCTGGCTCTGCGCCCCGGTCGGCCAGCTCCGCCCGTAGTACAGCAGCCCGTCAAATACCGTCCCGTCTCCCAGATCCAGCGAATTCAAAAACGTCGAGCCACTTGGCTGCGTCCACGGCGCTCGGTTGCCCCACCATCCCCCAATCACAAATCCCGCACTGTTCCCCTGCATCTCAATCTGCCGGAACTCGTTGTACTGCGACGAGCCAGAGATCAGCGCAATCCCCCCGCCGTTCAAATTCACCCGCTCCCACCGCCAGTACGCCGACGAAGGCACCGCCGCCACCACAAACGCGTTGCTCACAGTCACGTCGTACAAATTCCAGCCGTTCGTAATCTGGTCTGACCCAAACACCGCCATATACGGCGCGCTCAGCGTGTACGTCGCCGCACTCGCCGCCGTCAGGTTAAATCCGGAAACAATCGTTGCCCCGTTGCCGAAAATCGTCAGCGGCTGCGTCACCGTGCTCTGGATGCGAACCCCATACCCCAGGTACCCCGGCGTCTCCGGCGCCAGATTCGTGCAAGCCACACCGCCGCACGTATCCGTGCTCGGAGCCGTTCCGTCATCCCACGCCGTCTGCATATACCCGGTTATCGTCCCAATGTAGTAGCTCTTTCCGCTGCTCAAGGTCACCGCGCCGGCCTGGGTTCCGTTCTGCGTCGCATAGCTGATCGCGTTGTTGAAGCACGCCGTGTCATCCGTCACCCCGTCGCCCGCGCACCCAAAATCATCCACCCGCACGCTGCCCGAGTAGCTCGTCATCCCCTTCCGCTGGTCCAGCACCAGGCTCGGTGCACTGCTTAACGGCGGCGCTGCCACCGCAAATGTCGGGCAGCTCGTATACCCGCTTCCCCCGTTTGAAATCGTGTAGCTCGTAACCTGTCCGCCCACCACATTGGCCGCCACCGTCAGCCCGCTGCCGCCTCCGCCAGTCGGCACCACCGCCGGCGCACTCGTATACCCCTGCCCAAGCTGCCCCGGATACACGCTCGTTATCTTCCCCCCCAGCGTCGGGTCATACGTGCACTGCGCCGTCGCCCCCAGTGACACATTCTGCGCATAGCTCCCCGTCACTCCCGGCGGAATCAGCACCGAGCTCGCTCCGCTCACGCACCCGCTCACACTCCCCGCCAGCGCGCAATTCTTCGTCCCGTTGATCACCGGAGCGTTCAGCGCCCCCGTCATCGTTCCGCCCGTAATCGGCAATGCTCCCGCGCCGCTAACAATCTGGCTTGCAATCTGCGCATCCACATACGCCTTGTTCGCCGCCTGGTTTCCGCTCGTCGGCTGGTTCGCCACCAGCAACCGCTGGAACGCCGGCACAAAGCTCACCCACGCCGTCTCCACATTCGTCGTCGCGCTCGGCGTCAATCCCTGCGCCGTCACCGCATTCCCGCTCGTCGCGCTGTCGCAGCTCCCGTTGCCCGTCACCGTGTTGTACGGAATCGCAAACACCTGCCAGCCTGTCGTCAGGCTCACCGTCTGGTCGGCAAACACGCAGCTCACCGACCCGGTTGTCCCCAGCAGCTTCAGCTCCTGCGTCGCCGCCGCATCCGCCTTCGCCGCCACATACCAGGTGCCCGCTCCCGCAGGAAATCCCTTCCCCAGCAGCAGCCCGCCACTCGCACCCCGCACATTCCAGTTCCCCGTCGTATCCCACGCCCCGCCAACGGCCTTCACATAGCTCCCAGTTACCGGCGCCGTCCCGTCCTTCGCAAACACGCTCCCCGCACCCACACTCTCCCCGCCGGCCGCCCACAAATCCTCTGCGCTGTAGAACAGGTCGTTCAAACTCGTAAACGCGCCTGCCGCGCTTCCGCCGCCCAGCAACGCAAAATCGGCACTTACCGTCCCCGCTGTCCCCCGCTGCGGCTCAACTCCCGTCTGCCCCACACCGCTTGCACTCGGCTCGCTCACCGTATTGCCCAGCCCGCCGTCCAGCACCTGCCCGGCCACCAGCCCCAACCCCTCAAACCGGTTCGCACTCCCCGTATACTTCGCGCTCATGCTCCCCGCAGCCGCGCCAATCACCAGCGCCGGATACCCGCTCGTCGAAGCCGTCAGCGTTCCGCCGCCTCCCGCCTGCGTCCCCACCGCCCGCGACCCCGCCGCATTCCAAACCGTGTATCCACCCGTGCCCTTCAGCAGATTCCCGGCCGCAAAGCTCATATTCTGCCCCGTAACCAGGTTCACCGGCCGCCCCGCCAGCCACGTCCCCGCCACATTCACCGTCGCCACCGTCGAGGCCGAGCAGCCCACCCCGCCCGACGTCACGGTCACCGTCCCCAGGGAACCATCCCCATTGACCGCCACATTCGCAGCCGCCGAGCAGCTCCCGCTGAAGCTCAACGGAACCGTTGGCCCATACGCCTCAAATCCCAGCCCATGCTCCGGCCCCACCGTCACGCTCGTCACCGCGCCGCCACTGGTCGCCGGTGTCAGCTTCGGTTGCACCGCCGCCCAGCTTGGAGCCACCACCACATTCCGCACTTCCCATCCCTGCTGCAAACTCCCAAAGTCCAGCACCAGCCCCGTCGGGCTCTCCCCGGCCGCCGCCGAGTTCCCCGCCGTCACCACCACATTCTCCAGCGCATTGTTCGATCCCACCGCCAGCGCCAGCCCATGCACCGCCGCAATCGTCACATCCCGCCAGCGGTTCCCGTCCGCCACCAGCCCCGCAGGCACCGTCCCCGGCAACCCCGGCATCGCTATCCCCGTCCCCACTCCCGTAATCACCAGGTTTCGGAACTCCGTCTGCACTGGCCACTGCCCCAGATACAGTCCGCACGTGTGTGTCGAATCCGCCTGCGCATAGCTCGCCAACGGATCCGCGCCCACCGTCCCCACCACCACGTTCTCCACCACCGCCTGCCGCAGACCGTTCCCGCCTGTGCCCAGCGACGCCGGCATCGCAATCGCGCAGTTGCCCGCATACCAGCCCGCGCCCGTACCAGCCGTCCCCGTCAGCCCGTTGCCCCCCGGCGAAAAAATGCTCCCCGCCTCCACAGGCCGGTTCACCCCGCAGCTGCCCGCCGCCGCACGACCCTGCGCCCCCGTGCACGACACATCCAGGCTCTGGTCCACCAATATCGTCAAATCATGCAGCCTTGTCCGGCTCAGCATTCCCGTCGCATCCGTCGGCGCGGCCAGCACATCCTGCCCCGGCGCTCCCATCAGCACCGAAACCTGCGCTCCCTGCCCCCCAATCGACTCCCCATGCCACACCAGTTGCTGCGTCTTGCACACCCCCGCCGGCAGCGTCAGCGCCACACCATTCGCATTCGCGTAGTTGATCGCCGCCTGCAGCGCCGCCGTATCATCCACCACCCCGTTGCAAACCGCCCCAAACTCCTTCACGCTCCGCTCGTGCTGCTGCGCGCCCGTCGCACGCAGGTCTTCCACCCGTACCCCGTTCCCATTCGTAAACGTATCGGTCCCGGCATAACTCGGCGGCACCACCATCGCCCCCGTCGTCCCCGCCGCCGTCACCGTCGCCTGCAACGTCGACTGCGCTCCACCAGACACCGGCGACAGCACCCCATTCACCGCCGGCGCAGCCAGCCCCCCCGTCATCGTTCCCCCCGCCAACGGCACCGCTCCCGCCACCTGCTGGTCCACGTAGTGCTTGTCCGCCGCCATCAGCGGCGTCGTCGGATCCCCATTCAGCGTCAGCGGTCCCGTCAGCGTTCCGCCGCTCGCCGTCAGCAAACTCCCCTGCAGCGCTGCAATTGCCCCATCAACATACGTCTTGCTCACCGACTGCACCGCCTGCGCCGCCGGCATCACCTGCGCCTCCACCTGCGCCAGCGTCGCCGAGGCTGCCGCCGGCACCACCCAGTACTCCGTGTGCACCGTCCCGTCCGCCAAATGAAACACCGCCGTGTAATACAGCCCCGCCGGACTCGCACCCGCATTCGGCGCAAGGTTCACACTCACAAATCCATCCGCCGGTATCAACACCGACGTCTGCCCGGCCGCCACCGCCTGGTTCGCTGCCGTCCGGAAGGCTGGCCAGCTCACCAGCAAAGTCCCCGAGGCTGGCGCACCATTGGCCTCGTACACCGTCCCCTGCACCGTCGTCGTCGTCACCGTCTGGCCTACCGCCAAACCCGCCGCCATCACCAGCAACAGCAAGACCCCAGCCAAACCCGCCATCCTCTTCGTCATCGTCAGCGTCCTTCCCATCCTCAAAATCCATCCATCGCTGCCCGGCTCCCTGCCGGCCAGCCTCTGCTCCAAAATCTCCCCAAACAACAAAAGCCCCGGGGAGCCATCCAGACCTTTCGGCCCTTCCGCTCCTCGGGGCTCAACTGCTCCCGCCTCTTACTCTGCTTCGCCCCGCTCCAGCTCGCGGATCTCCCGGCCCAGCCTCTCTGCCAGGCTTTCAATCTCCTCAGCCTTCGCCTCTCGGCCCCCGTCCACCTGCATCCCATACTCCAGAATCAGCCGCACACTCGAAACTTCTCCCTGGACCGCCTCCTCGACAATCTCACGCAGAATCTCCCCGAAATGCCCCGCCAACCCATTCCCTGCAGATTCCAGAAGCTGCGTCACCGGCCCCTTCCCCGCTTCCCCAGCTTCCCGGTCGCCCTCGATTCCTATGTCAGCTATTCCCATCGCACCGTCACTTCCCGGCCATGGGTTGCCTCGCCACGCAAAAAGCAGGACACTGGCAACCCTCGCCACATCACCCTGTTCTTCGCTCCATTCGTCTCAGCCAGGGACTCTCCCGCCCCGGCCCCGCTCTTGTCCTCAAGTGTTTTAATCCTAACCATTTACCCCATAATTCCCTGCAAACCCAGAAAAATCTCTAACTATCCTGCAATCAATCACATAAAAACTTCGCCCAGACCCTCCTCACTTGACACCCGCGCCAGTCTCCCCTCTGCAATCCCCATCGCGCCCCGCCAGTTCCCCTCCCGCACACCCCTCTGTTACCCTCCTCTGTGACCCGCATCTCCTCATCCAAACTCCCCCGGAGCCCCTCCATGTCCTCGCTCAACCGCCGCCATTTCCTCACCTCCGCCGCCGCCCTCGCCGCCGTCTCAGCCACCCCCGCTCCCGCCTCCCCCACCCCCGACGCCTCCACCTTCCTCTCCATCCTTCGCCCACCCACCACCGTCACCGCCTGGGTCGCCGCCCTGCCCGCCGACGACCCCAAACCCATCTCCCTCTCCCCCAACGGCCTCTCTTTTGACGCCCCCGGCATCAACGTACACACCACCCCCTCCGCCGCCAGCCTCCGCATCCTCCTCGCCTGCCCCGGCCATTCCCTCTCCCGCATCCGTCTCCGCTGGCAACTCCCCGTCTCCACTGACATCCTCGTCCTCAACGATGCCTGGGAGCGCTCCTATGGCGACCTCGCCTGGCGCTCCATCGTCCCGGAGCGCGTCCTCCCCTGGTACTTCGCCACCCACTCCGCCGGCCTCACCCACGCCTACGGCGTCACCACCGATGCCCGGGCCTTCTGCTTCTGGCAGATCGACCCCAACGGCATCACCCTCTGGCTCGACACCTCCAACGGAGGCTCCGGCGTTCTCCTCGGCGACCTCGAACTCTTCGCCGCCACTGTCATATCCCGCTCCGGCCAGCCCGGCGAATCTCCAACCCACTCCATCGCACAGCTCTGCCGCCTCATGTGCCCCAACCCCCGCCTCTCACCCACCCCCATCTACGGCATCAACGACTGGTACGCCACCTACGGCGCATCCACCGCCCAGTCCATCCTCCGCGATACCGACCTCCTCGCCACCCTCGCCCCCACCTCCGGCCCGCGCCCCTTCTCCGTCATCGATGGCGGCTGGGCCGGCTCCGGCGGCGTCTCCGACATATACGTCCCCAACCCCAAATTCCCTGACATGGCCGACCTCGCCGCCCAAATCCGCCAGCGCAACGTCCGCCCCGGCCTCTGGCTCCGCCCCACCCTCGCTCCCAAATCCGCCTCCCCCTCCCTCCTACTCCCCGATGCCCGCTTCGCAGGATCCTCAGACTCCGCCCCCGCATACGACCCCACCATCCCCGAAGCCCTCCACGCCATGCTCGACAAACTCACCCAGCCTCTCGCCTGGGGTTACGAGTTCCTCAAGCACGACTTCTCCACCTGGGACATCTTCGGCCTCTGGGGATTCCAGATGGGCTCCTCCATCACCCGTCCTGGCTGGCGCTTCCACGACCCCTCCCGAACCAACGCCGAAATCCTCCGCGACTACTACCTCGCCCTCCGCCGAGCCGTCGGCGACACCCTCCTCCTCGGCTGCAACACCGTCGGCCACCTCTCCGCCGGCATCTTTGAGGCATCCCGCATCGGCGACGACACCAGCGGCCTGCGCTGGGAACGCACCCGCCGCATGGGCGTCAACACCCTCGCCCACCGCCTCCCCCAGAACGGCACCTTCTTCGCAACCGACCCCGACTGCATCGGCATCACCCCCGCCATCCCCTGGCCCCTCAACCGCGCCTTCCTGGATGCCGTCGCCCGCTCCGGCGCTGTCCTCTTCTGCTCCCTCGATCCCGGCGCCACCGGTCCCGAGCAGCAATCCGCCCTCCGCGAAGCCTTCGCCATCGCCGCCGCCGGCAACTCCTCCGGCACCCCCCTCGACGCCCTCACCAGCACCACCCCAGCCCACTGGCAATTCCGCTCCGGCTCCACCACCCTCAACCGCACCTTCAACTGGACCGGCCCCGATGGCGCCGACCCCGACCCGCTTTAGTCCCAAATCACTAATACCCAATCCGGTCCCTGCCGGCTCTCACCCACACCTTCAAGCTCCAACCACAAGCGAAAGGCGGGAGCCTGGAAGCTGATAGCTCCCTCTCACGGAGGCACCATGCACCTCAACCGCCGCTCCCTCGTCGCCTGGGCTGGCTCTTCCCTCGCCGCCTCCTCCCTCCCTGTCATCGCCCAGTCCGCCTCGGCCGCACCCCAGTCCAACCCCAACGCCCCACCCTGGCACAACGTCCGACACTACGGCGCAACCGGCGACGGCTCCACCATCGACTCCCCCGCCATCAACCGCGCCATTGAAGCCGCTTCCGCCCTCGGCGGCGGAACCGTCTACTTCCCCGCCGGCACCTACGCCTCATACTCCATCCGCCTCAAATCCTCCATCACCCTCTTCCTCGAACAGGGCGCAACCATCCTCGCCGCCCCCACACCGCATGACGGCCTCCCCACCGGCGGCTACGACTCCGCCGAACCCCAGGGTCCCTGGGAGCCCTACCAGGACTACGGCCACAACCACTGGCACAACTCCCTCATCTGGGGCGAGGGCCTCCACGACATCGCCATCCTCGGCATGGGTCTCATCTGGGGCCGCGGCCTCTCCCGCGGCTGGGACTCCGAAGTCGCCCTCCCCGACAGCAACAAGCCCGGCGTCGGCAACAAATCCATCGCCCTCAAAAACTGCGCCAACGTCACCCTCCGCGACTTCGGCATCCTCCAGGGCGGCTGGTTCGGCCTCCTCGCCACCGGCGTCGATAACCTCACCGTCGACAACCTCGTTATCGACACCAACCGCGACGGCATGGACTTCGACTGCTGTCGCAACGTCCGCGTTTCCAACTGCACCGTCAACTCCCCCTGGGACGACGGCATCTGCCCCAAATCCTCCTTCGCCCTCGGCTACCCCCGACCCACCGAAAACCTCACCATCACCAACTGCCTCGTCACCGGCCACTACCAACTCGGCACCGTCATGGACGGCTCCTGGAAGCCCATCCCCGCCGACCAGAAGCCCTACCGCACCGGCCGCATCAAGTGCGGCACCGAATCCAACGGCGGCTTCAAAAACATCACCATCTCCAACTGCGTCTTCGACCACTGCCACGGCTTCGAGCTCGTCTCTCAGGACGGCGCCATCTGCGAAGACATCACCCTCTCCAACATCGCCATGCGCTCCGTCATCGCCGCACCCCTCTTCCTCCGCCTCGGCTCCCGCATGCGCGGCCCCGCTGGCACCCCCGTCGGCTCCATCAAGCGCGTCCTTTTCTCCAACATCGTCAGCTCCTCCGCCACCCTCTCCCCATCCGTCTTCTCCGGCATCCCCAATCACCCCATCCAGGACATCAAAATCTCCAACGTCTACCTCCAGCACTTCCCCGACGACCGCCCCGCCCCCCTCAACCCGCCGGAAAACGAGTCCGCCTACCCCGAACCCGAAATGTTCGGCCCCCTCCCCGCCACCGGCTTCTACCTCCGCCACCTCCAAAACATCGAGGTCTCCAACCTCGAAATCTCCCTCGACCCCTCATCCAGCTCCCACCCCACCCTCCCCGCCATCACCCTCCAGGACGTCAACGGCGCAGACTTCTTCCGCCTCCGCCTTCCCCGCTCCACCCCCGCCTTCCAGCTCAACCAGGTCACCGACTTCCGCCACTTCGGCTCCCAGTTCCTCCCCGACTTCTCCTCCCCCTCCATCACCACACACACCCTCTAACCCCCACCCACCGCTCTCCCCTCGTCCCCACCACTCTCAGGGTGCCCCCGGTCTCGCTCCTGAGACCGGGAAGTGACCGCCTTCCCGTCCTCCCCCACAACTGAATCTCAACCCAATCCCGCTTGCCCCTCCACCCGCCCCCATTCACCGGCCACCGCCTCACCCTCCCCTAACCACCGTTTACCCATTTCGCCCCCAAAAGGGTATACGCTGGAAAAGACCCGTATGCGCACCCACCCCACACCCCTCCTGCTCTGCCTCGCGGCCTCCCTCGCCGCTGCCCCCTTCGCCTGCGCACAGCAGAATCCCCACCCCTCCACCTCCATCGACCTCAATCTCAAGCCCGGCCAGCACCCCGCCGCCTCCGCCGCCCCGTCTGCACCCGGCGTCTCAGCCCAGCCCCTCATCCCTTCCGTCTTTGCCGGATGGGAACTCAAGACCTCGCAGCCCCTCTCCAACCCCGCCCTGGCCGACCCCGCCACCCCCACAGCCCTCACTGAATACGGTTTCTCCGACGGCCTTTCCGCTGACTACTCTCGCGACGGCCAGTCCCTCCACCTCCGCGCCCTCCGCTTTCAGGACGCCAGCGGGGCCTACGGCGCCTACACCTTCTACCGCCAATCCGGCTGGCCCAAAGAGCAAATCGGCTCCGGCGCAGCCTCTGACCACAACCGCATCCTCTTCTGGACCGGCAACGTCCTCATCGACGCCACCCTGCCCCACGTCTCTTCCATGACCGGCTCCGAGCTCCGCGAGCTCGCCGCAGCCATCCCCCAGCCCACCGGCGGCAAACTCCTTCCCCCGCCCATCCTCGCCGACCTCCCGAAAGCCTCCCTCGATCCCCAATCCACCCACTACGCCCTCGGCGCCACAGCCTACGCCGGCTCCGGCGGAGTCCTCCCCCCCGCCCTCGTCGCCTTCGACCACGGCGCTGAAGTCGTCACCGCCGGCTACACCCTCCGCTCCGGCCCCGCCACCCTCACCCTCATCAACTACCCCACCCCCCAGATCGCCCAGGCCCAGGAACAGGCCATCTCTGCCTACCTCAAGGCCGGCAACTCCCCCCAGCACCCCTTCACCAAACCCCTCGCAGACTCCAACCCCACCGTCCTCGAAGTCCGCCGCTCCGGCCCCCTCGTCGCCCTCGTCTCCGGCGACCCCATACAGGACGACGCCCACCGCCTCATCTCCCTCGTCCACTACGAAGCCGAGATGGCCGGCGAAGCCGCCCACTCCCGCCAGCCCTTCCAGGCCGTCGTACAGGACACCGCAAAACTCATCCTCGGCATCGTTTCCCTCGTCGCCGTCATGTTCGCCTGCTCCCTCTTCCTGGCCTTCGGATTCTCCGGCATCCGCGCCGCCATCCGCGTCGCCCAGGGCAAGCCCGCTTCCGCCTTGTACGATGTCGAATTCATTAAACTTGACCTGTCTTCCCGCTAACTCCACCGCCACAGTTACCGCAAACTGCTCAATCAAAACGCTTTAGGAATCCTTCGCCCGCAAGCGCCAGAAATCAAAAACGAAACTTGGTTTTTACACAATCGTGATAGCATGAAATCACTTTCATCAAACGACCCCTTCGCTGATGTGAAGCCGCTCCTTCCCCCTTCCAGCAACCAGAGGTTCACCCATGAGATGTCCCTATTGCGGCACCGCAAAATTTCGAACGTCGCACCTGCGCTTCCCTGATCTGGCCCGCCTCGCCCTTCTGCAGTTCCCAGTCCGCTGCAAACTCTGCCGCGAACGAACCTATGTCGGCCTCTCCCTCGCTCTCAATGTCCTCCAGGCTGAGCGTGTCCGCCGCCGCGAAGAAGCCGCTCAACGCCGCGAAGAAAGACTCCTCAAGGAAAACACCCTGAAGTAGCACCTCCAGCACTCCCCAGTTCTTCTGCCAGCACTCATTACCAGCGCCCCCACGGGCGCTTTTTTTGACCCCGGCAACGAAATACCTCTCCCGTCTGGCCATCGCCCCCCCAGAAAACGCGCGGAAGTATTGTAGAAAGACTTGTTGACAGTTCACTGCCAACATTGGCGTACTACTGCCACCAGTTCAGGTCCGGCGCTATCCCTGCGGGAATAACACGCGGCCACAACCCGCACACACATCCTCACCGAAGCCTATGCGCTGCTGGTGGAGCACCCGGATCAGCCCGTTTCCCACGAGGCCGTAGCCGCGCGGGCAGGCGTCGGTGCCAGAACGGTCTACCGCTACTTTCCCACCCAATCCAATCTCTACGAGGAATTGTGGCTCACTCTGCGAAGGCAGTCGGGAACCATCTTTCCCTCCCGCGAAGAGGATATCCTCCCCCAGATTCCGATCCTCTTCGAGAAATTCGACGCCAACGAGAGAATCATCCGCGCCGTACTCGAGTCCCCCGCAGGCCATCGCGTGCGAGAACGCGGTGCCCCGGAAGACCGTGCCGCCTTCGCCAGCAGCCTTCAGGCATTCCTATCCGGGCAAACCGACGCCGAGAAGCTTCAGAAAATCGCGCTCTTCCTCGCCATCTACTCGGCCCCCTTCTGGAATCTGCTGAGAACCCGCGGCGATCTTTCCGGAAAAAACGCCATCCAGGCGACAACCTGGGCCATGCGAACTCTCTTGCATGGACTCAAAGAAGATGCAAATCCAAACCAGAAGGGTCAATGGCATGGCTTCCCCTCTTTCCCACCTGACCGCACTTTCCCTGGCGCCCGAAGAAGGGCGTACGCCGCAGCCTCTTGACATCCTCGGACAATTCACCCTGGTCAAGCTGGCCAGCGCCGACACCGGCGGAGCCGCAGCCGTCTTTCACAGGACGGTGCCGCCCATCTCCGGTCCAGCCCTCCATCGCCACTCCCGGGAAGATGAATGGTTCTACATTCTTGAAGGCGATCTCACCTTCGAGGCCGACGGCAGCCGGTTTGCGCTGCCCGCAGGCGGGTCAGGACTTGCACCCCGCGGCACCGCCCATGCCTTTCAAAACTTCACCTCCACCACCGCAAAGCTCCTCGTCATGACCACCCCAGGCGGATTCAGTGATTTCTTTGCAGATCTCGCAGCGGCAAACGCCGGCTTGGCAACTCCAGACTTCGCTCGCAGCGAACAGATCATGAATGACTACGGAATCGAATTGCTCGGGCCACCCTTGTCCTGACCAGGTCGCCATTCCCCCGGGGGCTCGGCCTTCACTGGAAGCGCGACTCCCCAGCCACCCATCCCACACTTCCACACATCCCCGCCCCGCAGCTCCAAAAACACAAAACCCCTTCAGCCAACGGCTGAAAGGGTTCGGTAAAACTGGTCGGGACGGGCAGATTCGAACTGCCGACCCCTCGCACCCCAAGCGAGTGCTCTACCAGGCTGAGCCACGTCCCGACACAAGGAAGCCGGCATCGAACCAAAAGGCCATGCCGGCGTGGGGTCCTTTCTTATGAGTGTACACGATGTACCCCGGCTCTACTTCTCCGGCGCCACGTATTCCGCCGGCAACGCGCCGCCAGCCCCGTAGAAAAACTCCTGCATCTGCTCCACCAGAAAGTTCTGCGCCTGCGGAGTCCACGGCTGCAGCCGGTACTCATTCAGCAGCATCTTCTGCCGCTCCACCCACTCCGCCCAGGCCTGCTTCGAAACCGTCTTGTAAATCTGCTGGCCAAAATCCGAATCAAACGGAGGCTCGTCCAACCCCTCCAGCTCCTTCTTGTACCGCGCGCAAAAAACCATGTTTGCCATCAGTCCTTAACTCCTCCATTCGATTCTATTGGATGCCGCTCACCCCGAGCCCGCTTCATCCGAATCTTCGCTTCCGCTCCCGCCACCAGCCCAATCGCCACCCAGTACGCCACCACATCCCACCCGGAAAACACCTTCCCCAGCAGCAACTTCCCCCATATCGTCTCCCGGAACCCGTCCAGCCCCACCGTATGCCACAGCTTTCCCACTTCCACCGCCGCCGTCACAGCCAGGCTCGCCAACACCCCCGCCCGCCCCGGCACCGCCCAGCTCACCACCCAGTACACCGCCAGCGCCCACAGCGCGCTCCCGCCATACTTGCTCACTCCCCACGGCAAGCCCACATGTGCAAACCGCACCGCCAGCCCCAGCGCCACCGTCCCCGCCAGCAGCCCGGCTGTCTCTCCCAGCCCCCGCCTCATTTCCTCCGCCTGCCCTTCGCCAGCTTCCGCTTCCGCGCCGGCCGCACCGGCTCCCGCTTCGCCTTCGCGCCCTTATGAGGCCCCTTCACCTCCACCACCGGCAGCTTCTTCTTCCCAGCTTTGGTGCCGCCCTTCTTCATCCCCGGCGCCAGCTTCTCCTCCACCAGCGCGAACTGCAGCTTCCGCTCCAGCGCCAGCACCCGGTCCAGTACCACCCGCACCGGCGCGCCCGCCCGGTACACACGACCCGTCTGCACGCCCACAATCTCCCGCGTATTTTCCCGGTACGTATACCGGTCCCCCATCATCGTCTCTATCGGAACCAGCCCCTCCACAAACAAATCCTTTAGCTCCACAAACAGCCCATACTTCGCCGGATTCAGCACCATCGCGTCAAACTCTTCGCCCACCCGGTCCTGCATGAACTTCACTTTCTTCCACTCCACCAGCTCGCGCTCCGCCTCCGCCGCCCTGCGCTCTGTCAGGCTCGTCTCCTCGCCAATCGCCGCCAGCTCCGCAGCCGGCAGCGGCGGCTCGCCCGCATACACCTTCAGCGCCACATCTTTCCCCGCAGCCGGCCGTAAATCCCGCACCCCAAACTTCGCCCCCAGGCCCTCGTTCGTATGCGCCCACGGCGAGCTCTGCCTTCCTTCCCCCACCTCGCCCAATCCACTCACCCCGGCCCGCAGCAGTGCCTTCGATATCCGGTGCACAATCAAATCCGGATACCGCCGGATTGGCGACGTAAAGTGCGTATAGCTCGGCGCAGCCAGCGCAAAGTGTCCCTCATTCGCCTCCGCATACCGCGCCTGTTTCAGCGAACGCAGCATCAGGTAGCTCAAAATCCGCTCCTCCGGCTTCCCCTGGATCTTCGCCGCCAGCCGCTGATACATCTTCGGCGTCACCGCAATCTCCTCCACCACCTCGTGCCCGCGCGCTCCGCGCTCATTCCGCCCCTGCCGCTTCTGTTCTCTCCGGTCTCCCCGCGGCTGGAAGGTCTTCACCGGCAGCGCGCCCACTCCCAGCGAAAACCCAAACGCCGCCGCAGCATCCTCAAAGTCCACCACCCGCCGCGGATCAGGCCGCTCGTGGATGCGGTACAGGCTTGGCACCTGCAAATCCTCCAGCCACGTCGCAACGCACTCATTGGCCGCCAGCATAAACTCCTCAATCAGCCGGTTCGCCCACGTCCGCTCCGCCCGCGTCACGCCCTGCATCTCGCCCGAGGCGTCAAACTCAATCACCGGCTCCGGCAAATCAAAATCAATGCTCCCCCGCGCATGGCGTCGCCGGTTCAGCCGCTCAGCCAGCTCCTGCATCTGCTCAAACTCCGGCACCAGCTCCGCATACTTCGCCCGCGTCGCCGCATCGCCATCCAATATCGCCCACACCTCCGCATAGGTCATCCGCGCCGCGCTGCGAATCACCCCTTCCACCACCTCAAATCCCACAATCCGCGCATCTTCCGTCAACTGCATCACGCAGCTCAGCACCAGCCGGTCTTCCTTCGGCCGCAGGCTGCAGATATCCGTCGACAGCTCCAGCGGCAGCATCGGTATCGCCCGGTCCGGAAAGTACACGCTCGTACCCCGCAGCCGCGCTTCCAGGTCCAGGTCCGTTCCCTCCCGCACATACTCCGCCACATCGGCAATGTGCACCTGCAGCTCCCAGCCGCCGCCCGCCGTCCGCCGCACCAGCACCGCGTCGTCAAAGTCTTTGGCCGTCTCCCCGTCAATCGTCACAATCGGCAACTCGCGGAAGTCCCTCCGCCGCGCCATCTCGTCCAAATCCAGCCGCGCCACTGCCCGAGCCTCTGCCAGCACATTCTCCGGGAAGACCCTCGGCAGCTGGTGCTTGCGAATCACCATCTCCACATCCACGCCAAAATCATCCGGCGCGCCCAGCACCTCAATCACCCGTCCCATCGGCGGCTTTGTCGGCGTCGGCCAGCTCGTAATCTCCACATCCACCACCAGCCCTTCCAGGTCCTCCCAATCTCCCGCCCGGCCGGCTTCCGCTCCCAGCACCCGGTGCTCCTTGCCCACCTCCGGCGTCTCCATCCCCTCCGGCACAATCACCGGCTGGCCCATCCTGGAGTCAAACGGAACCACATAGTTCCCCCGCACCTCACCCGGCAAATACACTCCCCGCCGGCCCGACCTCCGGTAGTGGAATACCCCAACCACCGTCGCATTCCTTCGCTCCAGCACCCGCGCAATCCGTCCCGCCCGCCGGCCATCGGCACGCCGCGGCTCCACTTCCACCAGCACCTGGTCGCCCTGCATCGCCCCGTTGATCTCGGTCGGAGGGATAAAAATGTCATCCTCACCCTGCGGCCCCCGCTGTCCAATCCCCGTATTCGGGCGCACAAATCCAAACCCGTCCCGGTGCAGATCCAACCGCCCCGCCACCAGGTTCTCCCGAGTATGTCCTACCGCACTCTTCGCCACATTCTTCCGCAGCATCCAGTGCTCCCGGTCCACCTTCACCAGCTCGCCCAGGGTCGTCAGCCGCTCCAGTTGCTCCAGCAACTCGCGCCGCTCCTTGCCGCCGCCCAGCCCCAACTCACGTATCAGTTGCTTGTATCCGGCCTTCTCGCCCGCCTGCTTCTCAATCCGCCGCAATAAATCCCTGTCAGTCATATCTCCAGACTACTCGCCTTCCCACCCCAACCCGCACTGCATTTCTCCCGCGCATCCCTTCCTCTTGCTCCTTGGTTCTTCCCCCTCCCACCATTGCGCCATTTCACTTCTTCCCAACGGCGTTAGCATTTTCATTAGGGATCCTGCGCGGATTCTCTCCGCTGGAGTTCGTCATGCCTCATACCCTCGCACCAACAGAGCACCCCTTTCTTGCCAACCAAATCCGCCACATGTTCGCCCCAATCGAGCCTGAACCCGAAGCTGTCAGCCACCCCACCTCCCGCTTCTCGCTCGACAGCTTTGCCCACAATCCCGTGCGGCGTCGCGCTTTGATCGCTCTCGCCAGCGCAGTCGGCTGCCTGCTCGGCGCATCCGCGGTCATGGCAATCCGTTAGCACATCCGCCCGCTCAAGGCGCGCCCTTTGCGGTACCCTTGTTGCGTGCCCACGCAGTCCCCCCAACCCCACCGCCTCTTCCTCGGCCTCATCGGCTCCGGCATCCAATCCTCACGCACCCCCGCCATGCACATCGCTGAAGCCGCCGCCAACGGCCTCCGCTGCCATTACCAGCTCATCGACCTCGACCAGCTCGGCCTCCTTCCCTCCGACCTCCCCGCCCTCCTCGAATTCGCCGAGTTCGCCCAATTCGCGGGCCTCAACATCACCCACCCCTCGAAGCAATCCATCCTCCCCCTCCTCACGGATGTCTCCCCCCACGCCGCCGCCATCGGCGCTGTCAACACCGTCCTCCTTCGCGACGGCCACCGCTCCGGCCACAACACTGACTGGCTCGGCTTCCGCCAGGCCCTTATCCACGGCCTCCCCGATGCCCCTCTCAATCACGTCGTCCAGCTCGGTGCCGGCGGCGCCGGTGCCGCCACCGCCTACGCCCTTCTCCAACTCGGCGCCAGCCACCTCACCATCCACGACACCGACAACGCCCGCGCCCAATCCCTCGTCGCCCGCTACCAGCCCCTCTTCCCCGCCTCCCGCATCTCAGTCGCCCGCGACCTCGCCCACTCCCTTGCCTCCGCCGACGGCCTCGTCCACGCCACCCCCACCGGCATGGCCTCCCACCCCGGCCTCCCCCTCCCGGCCACCCTCCTCCGCCCCAGCCTCTGGGTTGCGGAAATCGTCTACTTCCCCCTCGAAACCGAGCTCCTCCGCACCGCCCGCGCCCTCGGCTGCCCCACCCTCGATGGCTCCCTCATGGCCATCCACCAGGCCGTCGAAGCCTTCCGCCTCTTCACCGGCCTCGAACCCAATCCACAGCGCATGGCCGCCACCTTCCTCAGCCACTCCCCCACCCCGTAACGTATCCTGTCCTCACCCTGTCCCCAGCGGATTCCATCTCGAAGTGACGACCCCAGCATGACCACCCCCGCTCCCGCGCGACAGCCCGTCCTCTCGGAAACCGCCCTCCTCCTCGACCTCCCCGCTGGCCGCTGGTCCTCTCTCTCGCTGCTCACCGTCGCCCTCTGCTTTCTCATCAACGCTGTCGACGGCATGAACGTCTTCCTCCTCTCCTACCTCGCCCCCTCTGTCGCGGCAGACTGGCATCTCTCCTCCACCACCCTCGGCGAAGTCTTCTCCGCCGGCCTCGCCGGCATGGCCATCGGCGGACTCCTCATCGCCCCCCTCGGCGACCGCCTCGGCCGCCGCCCCCTCATCCTCGCCTCCCTCCTCACCATGTCCCTTGGCATGATCCTCTCCGGATACGCCCCCTCCGTCCTCGCCCTCATCCTCGCCCGCGTCATCGTCGGCATCGGCATCGGCACAGTACTCGCCTGCATGACCGCCCTCGTCGCCGAATTCGCCCCCGCCCACCGCCGCTCCTTCGCCGTCGGCCTCCTCCAGGGCGGCTACCCCGTCGGTGCCACCATCACCGGATTCGTCACCGCCTGGGCCATCGCCTTCCACTCCTGGCGATTCATCCTCCTCGCCTCCGGCTTCGGCTCCCTCGCCCTCTTCCCCGTCACCTTCCTCCTCCTCCCGGAATCCGCTTCCTTCCTCCTCCACATCCAGCGCCCCGCCGCCGCCAGCAGTCTCAGGCGCATCAACCGCCTCCGAGCCCGCCTCCACGCCGCCCCCCTCACATCCCTCCCAACTCCCGCCGGCAACACCCCCCTCCAGCCCCGAAACAGCCCCCTCCGCACCCTCCTCGGCACCCAGCTCCGCCACGACACTCTCCTCCTATGGACCGCCATCTTCTTCGGCTTCATGGTCCTCTACTCCGTCCTCAGTTGGATCCCCCGCCTCGCCATCGACGCAGGCCTCAACCCCAAATCCGGCATCTACGCCGGCGCCGTCTACAACATCGGCGCATTCGTCGGAACCCTCCTCCTCGCCCGCCTCGCAGATTCCTCCGGCCTCAAGCGCCTCATCGCCGGCTTCCTCCTCGCCGCCGCAGTCCTGCTCATCCTCTTCGGCGGCGTCCACATGCCCGTCGCCCTCGTCCTCCTCACCGCCTTCGCCATCGGCCTCACCCTCCAGGGCGGCTTCAACGGCATCTACCCCCTCGCAACCTGCGTCTACCCCGTCCAGGTCCGCTCCTCAGGCCTCGGCTGGGCCATGGGACTCGGCCGCGCCGGCGGCATCCTCGGCCCCTGGCTCGCCGGTCTTATCCTCTCCTTCCACCTCCCCCAAATCGTCCTCTTTCTCGCCCTCGCCTTCCCCCTCCTCATCACCGCCCTCTGCGCCCGCTCCGTCCGTCAACCCACCTGATTCCACCCAAAAGAAAAAAGGGGAAGCCGTCTCCGGCCTCCCCAAAAATCACAACCACAACGCCTTATTTGGCTTCTTCAATCTCCACAACCTTCGGTTTGATCCCGTCCCGAATCAGATTCGCCAGCAGCACATCCACCAGCGATCCCCCATTCGAGCCGCCACCAGCCACAATCTGCGGCACCAGTTGCACATGGTTCACCGCCAGCGCTTGCGCAATCTGCACCGCGGCATAGTTCCCGCTCTCCATCGACTCAATCTTCAGCTTGATCACGTCCGCCTCAGCCGTACCCACCGCGCGCGCCTTCTCCGCATCCGCGTTGCCCACCGTAATCACCACGTTGGCATCCGCTTCCGCATTGATTGTCTTCGCCCGCGCTTCGGCCTCCGCGCTGATCGTCCTCACCCGCGCATCCGCCTCCGCATTGATCGTCTTCGACTGACCCGAGCCCTGCGCCTGCTTCACCTGCACCTGCGCCGCAAACTCCGCAATCGAAACACTCCGCTCCGCATCCACCACGCGCGCCTGCGTATCCGCCATCGCCCGTGCCTGCTGCAAGTCCTTGCGCGTCTCTTCCGCAAGCTGCTGCGTCTTGTACGTCACCTGCTCCTGCTCGGCAATCTTCCGGTCCGTCAGCGTCTTCATCAGCGCTTCCGGCGGAACAATATCGCCAATCAGCGTATCAATCGCGTTCACGTTGTACTCCGTCAACGCCGCCTGAATCGCCGTCTTCGCCTCCACCTGCCGCTCGCTCCGCTTCTTCAGGAACTCAATCACATCCGAAGTCTGCGCCGCATTGCGGAAGTAGTTGCCAATCGTCGGCTCCAGCACCTGCGTCACCAGGTTCGCCATCGTGCCAAACCGCGCAATCACCTTCGGCGCATCATTCCGCGGCACGTGGATAATCTGCGCCACATCCAGGTTGAACGTAAATCCATCGCTCGATCGCACCGTAATCGTCGACAGCCGCTCGTCCAGCTTGTGAGCCTCGCTCTTGCCCGTCGCCCAGTTCAGCACGATATTCGCCGTCGGCACCAGCTCCACCTTGTGCGTATACGGATTCACCGGATACTTGCCCGGGTCCAGCGGGTCTACCCACACACCCTTCTGCCCCCGCTTCACCAGGTTGCCGTGCTTGAAGGCGTCTCCCGTCTGGTCCACGCCCTCCGCGCCAACATAGGCAATCACCACGCCCACATTCGCAATCGGCACCTCCGTCATCGGCTTCATCTCCACCGTTGCAAATCGCGGATTCATAAAGTACCGGCCCGACAAAATCACCTGCTCCTGCAGGCCCTTGTGTCCGCCATTCCGCACAAACGATTCCGCATCCTGGAACGAGTTGTGCCCCGGAACCTCCTTGCCGGCAATCTCGCCCGTCGCCAGTGGCGCGCCGTCCTTGGTCGTCACAATCCCCACCATGTTGTCCGGCACCTCCAGCACATCCCCCATCGACACCTGGAACATCGCCAGGTTGATCCGGTACGTGCCCGGAGGAATAATCGCAATCTGCGGGCCGCGCTCGCCCCCACCCGTCAAAAACGCCCGCGCATCCTGGAACGAACTGCACTCCACCGTACGGCCCAGCACCCGCCCGCTCGAAAGCGGCCGACCGTCCCGAGCCTCCACAATCCCAATCTTCCCCTTCTCAATCGTCGTAAACGGCACCTTCACCACCGCATACTGCCACGCCCACAGACCAAAATGAATCCCCGGCGCCAGCGTATCCGCCTGCACACCTGCTTCCCCGTTCAGCGCCACAATCGCACCACCCGGCAATTCACGATGCGCCCCAAAAAGCACCCACTTCTTCGTCAAAATCCCAATCTCGTCCTTCGAAACAATCACCGTCCCAAAGAACACCCGCAGGAATCCCCGGTTGAACACCACAACCGCAAGAATCAGCAGAATCCACCACGCATTCCGCTCCGCAAACAACACCAGACTTGAATCCATAAAATTGGCTCTCCTCAAACCTTTCAGAGGGCGAGTTTGCCGCTTGCACGCGTCGCCCTCTTGCCCGCCGCGCGCACACATCCATTCTGCACGGAACCCGGTCCATGCAGCTCTTGGGCACAGGAAATTTCCCCATGCACACCGCATCAGGCTCGCCCCTGCGCGGTCTCCATGCCATCTGAGAACTTTGTTGGATTCTCCAGCGTGGCCGGTGACGATTTCCTCCGGGTACCGGATCGCCTCTACAGCCCACTCGTCCTCAGCCGGCGCAACCCGGTCGTTTCACCAGTCGCGCCCACCCAGGCTCTGCGGAATTCTTGGCTCAAGCGCTTACACGCCCATGCTCCTTCACTTCCTGCACAATATCTACGCAATCCCCTCAAAAAAGTTCCATCCCTCCCCAACCACACCAATCGGGTGCCCCCGGTCCCTCGCACCTGGGGACCGCGGAATACCCCCCTACCCTGCCGCTCCTGTCTCAGCCCCAGTCCCTATGTCCCTCAGTCCCTATGTCCCTTTCCCTTCAACACCCTCCCCGGCAGCGCCCCCGTCAACTTCCCCTCCGCCACCACCGGAACCCCGTTCACCAGCACCCACTCCATCCCCACACTCAACTGGTTCGGCTCCTCAAACGTCGCCAGGTCCCGCAACTTCTCCGCGTCAAACACCACCACATCCGCCGCCAGCCCCGCCTTCAGCACTCCCCTATCCGTCAGCCGCATCCGCCCCGCCGGCAGCGCCGTAAACTTCCGCACCGCCTCCTCCAGCGTCAGCAAGTGCTCTTCCCGCACATACTTCCGCACCACCCGCGGAAACGTCCCATACGCTCGTGGGTGTGGATGCTCGCCCGCCAGCGGCCCATCCGGCGCCGTCCCCTCTGAATCGTTATCCACCGAGACCCACGGCTGCTTCAGCGCCAGCGCCACATCCTTCTCGTCCATCCCAAACACCGCCACCATCGTGAACGCGTGGTCCTTGATCAAGATGTCGCACAGCGCGTCAATCGCGTCTTCCTTCCACATCGCCGCCACTTCACTCAGCCGCTTGCCCTGCAGCGGCAGCAGCTCCTTGTTCTGCACCACGGCAATCTGCACCGCCCCCGGCCCGGGAATCTCCTGCCACTCGTTGTCCCAGTCGCCTTTCGGGTCCATCATCTCCGCCCGTATCCGCGCCCGCGTCGCCGGGTCCTTCAGCCGCGCAATCAGCGCATCATCCCCGCCGTCATGCGCCCACGGCGGAATAAACGCCGAAAACGTGTTGAACCACGCCGGATACGCATACGTGTCCGCCGCCACATCCACACCCGCCGCCCGCGCCTTCTCAATCCGCGCCACCAGCTCCGGCATCCGCCCCCAGTTCGCCTTTCCAGCCGCCTTCAAATGCCAAATCTCCACCGGCAGCTTCCCCTCCCGGCCAATCCTTACCGCCTCGTCAATCGCATCCAGCACCGTGTCGCCTTCGCTCCGCATATGCGTGGCGTAGATGCCCCCAAACTTCCCCGCCTCCCCGGCCAGCGCCATCAGTTCCTCGGTCTTCGCATACGGCGCCGGCGTGTATTGCAGCGCCGTTGACAGCCCCAGCGCGCCATCCCGCATCGCCTGGTCCACCAGCCCCTTCATCTCCTCCAGTTGCGCCGCCGTCGGCTGCACATCCCGGTCCCCCAGCACCATCCGCCGCACACTCGTTGCCCCCACATAAGTCCCCAGGTTGATCCCCATCCCCTGCCGCTCAACCCGCCGGAAATACTCCCCCAGCGTCCGCCAGTCCGGCGTAATCCCCAGGTGCTTGTACATCGCCGCATCTCCGGCAATCATCGCCTCGTTCAGCGGCCCAGCCGAACTCCCCTCCCCCGTAATCTCCGTCGTTATCCCCTGGAACACCTTTGACGGCACCCGCGGATCCACCAGCATCGTCAGCTCGCTCTGCCCCAGCATGTCGATAAATCCCGGCGCAACCGTCTTCCCCGTCGCGTCAATCGTCCGCTTCCGCGCCGCTCCATCCAGCTTCCCAATCGCAGCAATACGCCCGTCCCGTATCCCCACATCCGCGATGTACCACGGCGACCCCGTCCCATCCACTATCCGCCCATGCTCAATCACCACATCAAAAGCATCCTTGCCGGCTCCCGCCTGCCCCGCCGCACTCGCCGCCAACATCCCCAGGCACATCGCCAGCCAAATCCGCCTCATCCGCATCCTCTTTCCCGGCTTCATCTCCGTGGCCGCATCCTATCACGCACCCATATACGATTTGCTCCCCACCATCCTCCCGGTTACCTTCCCTGAGTCGTCTCAACTTTCCCACACCCTGCTTTCCCCTGCCCTTCCCACACCCGCGACTACAATCTTTACAATTGCACTAGGCCGTCCGCTCTACACTGGCCGTGACATTCTTAAGCCTTGCCGCTCTCATCGCTGCGCGAAATACCGCTTGAAAGGAATCACCCAAACTTTATGTGGAAACCCAGTCAACCCGCCCCCGCCCCTGTCGCTCCCACCCCTGAGCCGGTGCGGAACACTCCGCCCCCGGCTTCATACGAACAGACTTCCTCTCGCGCCACCGCTCCCGCCGGCGACCAGGCCACCATCGGCAAGGGCCTCGTCATCAAAGGCGAAATCTCCGGCTCCGAATCCCTCTACATCGACGGCAAGGTCGAAGGAACCATCAATCTCCCCGGCAATCGCGTCACCGTCGGCCGCAACGGCCAGGTCGCCGCCAACATCACCGCCCGCGAAATCGTCGTCCTCGGCAAAATCCGCGGCAACGTCGCCGCCTCCGACCGCGTCGATATCCGCAGCGAAGGCGCACTCACCGGCGACGTCGCCGCTGCCCGCATCTCCATCGAAGACGGCGCATTCTTCAAGGGCGGCATCGACATCCGCAAGCCCGAAGCAAAACCCACCCCCGGTGCCCCTTCCACCCCGGAACCCGCCCAAAGCTAACCCACCCCCAAACGCAAAAGAGGCATCCTCGCTCCCGCGACGATGCCTCTTTTCTTTGCAACCCGCCAGCCATCCCCATCTGCACAGAATCACCCCAGCAGCAGCACATGCCTGCGGAATTCCTCCCCTGCAAGGTACACAATGCCTTTGTCCATCGTCACCAGAACCATTTCATTGCGCACCGCCAGCCCCAGCAGATAAGCATCTGTCACCTGCTTTGTGCCAAAGAGGCGCTTGAAGAATGGTCCGCACAGCGTAGGCCAGTCCTCGGTAATCGGCACATGGCGATACCCTGGATGCGCCGCGAAGCTCCGCAAAATTGCCGTAGCCTCCGCCATCTCAATCTGCCCCGCGCGCGGCGCCGTCGCATTCCGCAAGAACCCCGCCTCGGTAAACGGACAAATTGCCCATCGCAAATCGGCAACCCCATAAAACCAGTTCGTCACAACCGAATGGTGTATGTGGTTCCTCGCTGCCAGCGCGTACAGAACGTTCACGTCCAGCAGAAACTCACTCTCCGACAAGAGCGTCCTCCGCGGCTTCCCTCACCATCTCCGGCGTGATCCTGTCGCCCGTCTCGGCAATCTCCAGATAGCCGTGCGCATTCCTCACCAGCCGCTGCGAGCCCCCCTCCGGCCCTGCCGCCCGCTCTGCCCTTCGGATAAGCTCACTCACCGCAATGCCCAGGGAAACCCCCTTTGCATTCGCATACGAAGAGGCAAATGCCAGCGCGTCATTATCAATGTGGAGATTCGTCCGTGTCCTCATATAACCATCATGCACCAAATGCGCTTATGGTTCAAAAGTTCAGAGATGGTACATCGCTGTCAGCCACAACTCCACACCCGCAGCCCCGGCAACCCCTCAAATTCCCTCACGTTCGCCGTCAGCAATGCATGGTCATTCTCAAGCGCCTGCGCCGCAATCCAAAGGTCATTCACCCGTGTCCTCGGCGACCGCCCCGACTGCTTCATATATCCCGCCAGAATCCCAAACGCCCGCGCCGTCTCTCGCGAAACATCCAGAATCGGTCGATCCAGCAGCTTCTCAAAATACCGAATTCTCAGCAGGCGTTTCCCCGGATGCTCGCAGGTCTCTATGCCAAAGCTCAACTCTCCCAGCGATATCGCCGAAATAAAAACAAGCTCCGGCCCGGCCGCTTCCGATACTGACTTCGCCGAAATTTGCCCCTCAGCGAGTCCAACCCAAATCGAAGTATCGAAGATCACTCCCACGGGTTCCGAATCCCTTCGTCAAAATCACCTCGGCTCTCCCGAAGCCATGCCTCACCCTCACCAGGAGGCAGTTGCCCCACCAACCCCGCAATCGCCTGTTGACATGTCATGGTGCGTCTTGCCGGCACCAGGTGGGCCACTTCCGTCCGGTTCCGCATCACCCGCACGGATTCCCCCATCACCACCCGCTCCAAAATCTCGCTCGTCTTTCGGGCAAGCTCAGAAGCTCGAATTACCTGCATCGTCATCGGTCTCCTCCCCCGCCCGCAGAAATACGTATCAATACATACTATGCGCACTCTCTTGAAAAAGGAAAGAACCAGCTTCCTGGGATTCCACCGTCAGCCCGCCAACCCCAACCGCTTCCGCGCTACCCCGGGCAATGCGCTCCCCAGCCCATCCAGCAGCCGGTCCATCAGCACCAGCCACAGCACCCCGCCCACCACCAGCTCCGCCCCATCCAGCGTCCGACCATGCAGCGGAACCACCCGCGCCGAACCCGCAATCGCCGCCCACACCACCGCGCCCGCCACACTCCCCGCCAGCAGGCACCGCCCCAGCTCCTTGTAATCCAGGCTCGCCAGCGACACCATCCGCTTCCGGTGCAGCAACCACGCCAGCACCAGCGTCTGCATCCCAATCCCCACGTCCGACGCCACCGCCAGCCCCATCGCCCCATGCCATCGGTTCAGCCCTGCATACATAGGCAGCGAAATCAGCGTTATAACCGTCCCCGCCACCATCGGCGTCATCGTATTCCCCGCCGCATAAAACGCCCGCGAATAAATCGACTGCGCCGCCCAAAAGCACACCGCCAGCGAGAACACCGTAAAATATGCCGCCGTCTGCGCCGTATCCGCCGCCCGGAACCGCCCTCCCAGCAGCAGCAAATCCACCAGCGCCGGCCCCATCGCAATCATCGCCGAACCCGCCAGCATCCCCAGCGCCGCCACCCGCGATACGCTGTCCGCAACCTCTACCGCAAACTCATACCGCTTTTCCTGCGCCCACAAATTCGCAAAAAACGGCATCGACGCCGCACCCGCAGCCTGCGCCAGCACCGCCATCGGCGCCATAAAAAGCTGCTTCGCATAGTTCATCATCGACACTGCGCCGTCCGTCACCGATGCAAAATGCGCAATAATCCAGTTGTCCGCCGTCACCAGCGATATCCCCACCATCAACGGAACCGATAGCTTCACCCACTCCCGAAAGCCCTCATCCTGCCAGTCCAGCACCATACGGTACCGCGTCCCCACACGCCACGCGCCCAGCCAGTTCAGCAGAAATGGCCCCAGCAACGCACCCGCCAGCGTACCAACTGCCAGCGACGACACCCCCAGCTTCTTCGCCAGCAGCACACCGCCCAATATCGTGCCCAGGTTGTAGATCAGCGGCGTCACCGCCTGCACGCTGAACTGCTTCCTTACCAGCAGCACCGCCCCAAACACCCCCCCCGCAAAAAAGCACAGTTGCGCCGGCAGCAGTATCCGCGTCAGCCCTACGCACAAACCCGTCTTGACCGGGTCAAACCCCGGGAACCACCACTGGATAAACCACGGCGCGGCCAGCTCCGCCAGCACAATCGCCCCGCCCAGCACCAGCAGCATCGTCGTCAAAATCACGTTCAGCGACCGCCGGCCCGCCTCTTCCCGCCCCGTATCCCGGTACCGCGTCAAAATCGTCACAAAGCTGATCGACGCCGCCCCACCCACCAGGAAGTACGAAATCATATCCGGCAGCACAAACGCCGCATTCAGCGCGTCCGCCTCCATCCCCCGGCCAAACACCAGGGCAATGTACTTCACCCGCACCAGGCCCATCAGCCGCGACAGCAGCGCGCTCGCCATCAGCAGCACCGTCGCCGTATACGCCGTGTGGCTGTGCCCCGGCCGCAGCACCAGCAGCAGCCGCTTCAGCCGTCCCGGCGCCCGCTCCACGGCTCGCCCTGCGTCCTCGCTGGAATTCATGTCCATCCAGCCTATTCTACGGGTTTCCCCGATTCCACCCCGTTCTTTCCCACCCGCACGTCGCTCAGGAATCACCGGCACTCCCACCCCTCCCCTCACTTTTTCCCTCCACCCCCCTCCCCAAAAACCTGTATCGTGGCTTCATGAAGCCCGTCGCGACCTGCCTCGCCGCCGTCCTCCTTTCCGCCATGCCTGCCTTCTCCCAATCCGCCCCCTTGCCCATCCACGGCCGCGATCGCATCGCCCTCCCCGCACCCCCGCCCACCCAGGCCAAGCCCGTCACTGACGATTACTTCGGCAACAAGATCACTGACCCCTACCGATGGCTCGAAGACTCCAAATCCCCGGATACCCGCGCCTTCCTTGACCAGCAAATCGCCTACACCGACCGCTATCTCAAGCAGGCCCGCGTCCGCCCCGAGCTCGCTGACTCCCTCGACGCCCTCATCCGCGTCACCACCTGGTCCACCCCCATCCAGCGCGGCGACCTCTACTTCTTCTCCAAGCGCTTCGCCTCCGAGGAGCAGGCCTCCATCTACCTCCGTAAAGGCTGGCCCGCCCCCGGTGCCCAACCCTCCGAAACACGCCTCGTAGACCCCGCCACCCTCTCCAAAGACCCCAACACCTCCGTCTCCATCGCTGACGTCTCCCACGACGGCTCGCTCCTCGCCTACTCCGTCCGCCAGGGCGGCGCCGACGAGGGCGAAATCCACTTCCTCACCGTCTCAAACGGAAAACCCCTGGAAGATATCCTCCCCTCTGGTCGCTACATGGGCCTCGCCTTCGCCCCCGACCACTCCGGCATCTACTACTCCCTCTACACCCCCAAAGGCTGCCTGGTCTCCTTCCACCGCTTCGGCACCCGCAACTCCGCCGACACCCTCCTCTTCGGCCGCGAATTCCACGCCGAACTCCTCGGCCCCCTCGACCTCGTCTCCGCCTCGGTCACCGATGACGGCCACTACCTCGTCCTCTCCATCTCCCGCGGCGTCCCCGCCAAGCGCGAAGACATCGTCTACCGCGACCTCCATAAAGCTGACTCCCCCTTCGAAATCCTCGTCTGGGGCTTCGACTCCCGCTTCTCCGCCGCATACGCCCACGGCGATTTCTACGTCCTCACCGACTACAACTCCCCCCGTGGACGCATCCTCAAGGCCAACCCCGGCATCGCTCCCGAAGCCTGGCAATCCATCGTCCCCGAAGGGCCCGACGTCATCGAGAGCTTCAACCTCGTCGGCGGCAAAATCTTCGTCAACACCCTCCACGACGTCATCTCCCGCACCGCCATCTACACCCTCGCCGGCAAGCCCGCTGGCTCTATCGCCTACGCCACCCTCGGCGCCGCCTCCACCCTCTCCGGCGAACTCTCTGACCGCTACGGCTACTTCAGCTTCCAGTCCTTCATCCAGCCGCCAACCATCTACCGTTACGACACCCTCACTGGCAAGCAGGACATCTTCGCCCAGCCCAAAATCCCCTTCGACTCCGCCCAGTTCGAGCTCAAGCAGGACTTCTACACCTCAAAAGACGGCACCCGCATCCCCATCTTTATCGCCGGCAAAAAGGGCCTCAAGCGCGACGGCTCAGAGCGCCTACTCATGACCGCATACGGCGGCTTCAACCTCAGCGAAACTCCCGCCTGGAGCCCCCTCTGGGCCGCCTGGCTCCAGCAGGGCGCCTACTTCGCCCTCCCCAGCCTCCGCGGCGGCGGCGAGTACGGCGAATCCTGGCACCAGGCCGGCATGTTCGGCAAAAAGCAGAACGTCTTCGACGACTTCTTCGCCGCCGCCGACTTCCTCATCGACCAGCACTACACCTCACCCCAGCACTTCGCCATCAGCGGCCGCTCCAACGGCGGCCTCCTCATGGGCGCAGCCATCACCCAGCGCCCCCAAACCTTCTCCGCCATCTGGTGCGGCTACCCCCTCCTCGACATGCTCCGCTACCAGCGCTTCCTCGTCGGCCGCTTCTGGACCACCGAGTACGGCTCAGCCGAAAATCGCCCCGACTACAACTGGCTCCGTGCCTACTCGCCCTACCACAACGTCACCCCCGACACCGCATACCCCGCCATCATGCTCTTCACCGGCGACTCCGACACCCGCGTCGATCCCCTCCACGCCCGCAAAATGACCCCCCTCCTCCAGGCCGCCTCCTCCTCCGGCCGCCCCATCCTCCTTCACTACAGCCTCAAGGGCGGCCACTCCGCCGGCGTCGCCGCTCAGCAACTTGTTGAGGACTACGCCGACCAGCTCGCCTTCCTCTGGACTGAGACAGGCCCAAAGTAATCTCAGCCATTTTCTCCGGGTAACCTCTTGTTCCTCGCTGGAACTCCGATGAACCATGTGTGGAATCTCACCCATTCCCATGGTGCAGTTGCCCCTCTGTCTGCCGGCTCTTGTCACGAAACCGGCTCTGCTGTCACCACATGACGTACCTGCCTGGGCTCGAACTCTTTTGATTTCGCCCCCACCAGGCCGAATCGCAACGCGGAGCTGGCATGTTGGCAACCTCCTTCAATCACAACCCGGAGATGCTCAATCCCCCCACCGACCGCGTTGGCGAAAACCAGCGACTCGCCGCGCTCCACGCCCTCGCCATCCTCGATACTGACCCCGAAGAGTGCTACGACACCATCACCCGCATGGCCGCTCATACCCTCCAGGCCGATACCGCTTCCCTCACCTTCGTCGATGAAACCCGCGTCTGGGCAAAATCCGTCTTCGGTGCCCACTTCCGCGAACTCCCGCGCCACGGCTCCTTTGCAGAACCCATCCTCCGCGACGGCGCTCCCTGCGTCCACCTCGACCTGGACCACTCTCCCTCTCGCTCCGGAGGCAGCGGCCTCTCCAGCGGCTTTCTTATACGCTTCCTCGCCGCAGTCCCGGTCTTCGGTGGCGACGGCTCCATCGTCGGTATCCTCGCCGTCGGCAGCCGTCAGCCCCGCAGGCGCCTCCGCCCTGAAGATCTCGCCGTCCTCTCCAGCCTCGCCGGGCTCGTCACAGACCAGCTCGAACTCCGCCGCTTCCGCATCCAGCCCGCCACCACACACTCCCTCCATACCGTTTCCGCCTGCTCCGATTCCGAACAGCCGCATTCGGTTCCAGCCATCGCCTGGCCCGGCCCAGAAGACCTCCGCATCGCCCTCGAACAGCAGCAGTTCGTCCTCCACTACCAGCCTGAAGTCGAGCTGGCCACCAACCGCATCGTCGGCCTCGAGGCCCTCATCCGCTGGCAACACCCCACCCGCGGCCTCGTCCCCCCCATGGAATTCATCCCCCAGGCCGAAGAACACGGCATCATCCTCCCCATCGGCGACTGGGGCCTCGGCCAGGCATGCCGCCAGCTCCAGCACTGGCAACTCTCCCGCCCCTGGATGAAGTCCATTCGCGTCTGCGTCAACCTCTCCGCACGCCAGTTCTCCCGCGTCGGCCTTGCAGATCACGTCGACTCCCTCCTCCGCCAATCCAACCTCTCCGGCTACCAACTCGGCCTTGAAATGACCGAGTCCTCCCTCATCCCCTCCATGGATACCGCCGTCTCCGTCCTCGGCAGCCTGCGCGACCTCGGCGTCTCCCTCCACATGGACGACTTCGGCACCGGATACTCCTCCCTCAGCCACCTCCACCGCTTCCCCTTTGACGTCCTCAAGGTCGACCGCTCCTTCGTCCAGCGCCTCGAGCGCAGTGGCCAGGCCCTCCAAATCGTCCAAACCATCATCGAACTCGCCCGCGTCCTCGGCATGGATGTCGTCGCCGAAGGTATCGAAACCGACGAGCAGCTCCAAATCCTCCGCGATACCGGCTGCCGCTACGGCCAGGGATACCTCTTCTCCCCCCCGCTCCCAGCTCAGGACATCGAATCCCTCATCGCCACCCCCGACTGCATCCTCTCCCCAATCACCGCCCCCGCCGGCCTTCCCCCCATCGCCTCCCGCCGACCCGGCCCCTCCCTCGTCTCCTGCAAACTCTCCGCCTAATCCCTTCCCAATTCCGGAGCGCTCTTCCCATTCCTGCGCCAGCCACTCATCCAGCATCCCTTTTCCGCTAATCCCCACCCAACCCCGCGCTATCCTCCCGGCATGAGCACCGCTGTCACCTCCCCGACCAACTCCCAGGCCTTCTCCGATGTCCTCGCCCGCATCGCACTCGCCGCCGACAAGTCCCCTGTTGAAAATCACTCCTTCCTTGGCTCTCTTCCACTCGAAGACCCCGAAGACACCACAGATATCTCCCTCCTCAGCTACGAGTCCGCGCTTCGCCGTCCGGCTCCTGCTCCCGATGACTCCCTCTCCAATTACACCTTCCCGAACGTCAGCCTCCCAGGGCAGCCCTCGCGACCAATCCCGCAGGCTGCCGGCCACGCCCTCTCGGGCCAGCTCATCCCCATCTCCCAATTCGATCAGGATTCCAGCCGCAAACGCTGCACCATCTCCATCCGCCTCAGCCTGGAAGAAATCGAGCTCCTCCGCCTCCGCGCCTGCGAATCCGGTGTCTCCGTCTCCGCCTACATCCGCTCCTGCGTTCTCGAGGCCGACTCGCTCCGTGCCCAGGTCAAGCAGGCCATCGCCGGGCTTCGTCCCCAGCCCCAGCAACTTCCCGCTCCCGGCCAATCCCTTCCCACCGCCATCCCCATTCCCGTCCCCCCTCCCCGCAATCCGGCCACCCGGCCCTCCTGGCTTCGCCGCGCCCTGGCCCTCCTCCTTGGCCGCCCCATCACCCTGCCCGATTCAGCCCGTTAGCTCTCTCCCCTGCAAAAGCAATGGGCCGACAGCTTCCGCTGTCGGCCCATCGTGTTCTCTCGTTCCTGACTGGTTAGTACAGATCCTTTTCTCCGTACCCGTAGCTGCCATAGCCCTTCCGCCCGTAGTACTTGCGGTAGTTGCCATAGCCGCCATAGTAGGTGTCCGCAATCGGCAGCGCATTCACCACCAGGCCCATCTGCTTCCCTGGGAACTTCGAAATATCCTGCCGGATGCGCCGCAGTGCGCGCTTCTGCGCAACACCCACGCGAACCACCGTCAGCAGCGTATCGCAGTGCGAGGCCACAATCAGCGCGTCGGTCACCAGCAGCACCGGCGGCGTGTCAATCAGCACATAGTCATAGTGCTCACGCGCCCATGCCAGCAGCACTTCCAGCCGCCCCTGCCCCAGCAACTCCGACGGGAACGGCGGAATCTCCTGCACCGGAATCACATCCAGCCCGGAAACTTCCTCCACGCTCTGGATGCAGTCTTCCGCCAGCACCGAGTCGTCGCTCAGGAATCGGCTCAATCCAGGCTTGTCCGTCACCGGCAGCTTCAACCGCTGCGCAATCGTCGGCTTGCGCAAATCAGCATCAATCAGCAGCACCCGCTTGGCCTGCGTCGCCAGCACCACTGCAAGGTTCATCGTCGTCGTCGACTTGCCTTCACCAGGTCCGCAACTCGTCAATGAGATTACCCGGTGCTTCTGGCTCACCGGCATCAGCGTAATCGCCGTGCGCAGCAGCCTGTACGCTTCTGAGCCCGCAGACCGCGGCGACAGCAGCGTCACCAGCGGCAGCGCCTCTTCCGCAATTCGCATCGCCGCAATCTCGTCCTTGTACTCCGGCACAGCTGCCAGCACCGGAATCGGCAGAATCTGCTCAATCTGGTCCACCGTCTCCAGCGTGTCGCTGTTCATCACCACAATACCTAGGATGATGCTCCCCAGCACCAGACCAATCGCCGCACCCGCAAGCGCACAAATCCTGGTAATCGGAAACGACTTCAGGCCCGGAATCTCGGCCGGCATAAACCGGTTCAAATCCTGGCTCTGAAGCCCCGCCTGAATGCTGCCCGTTCCCAGCGTCGCAAGAAGCGTATTGTAAAGAGTCTGATCGCTCATGTAATTCGACTTCAGAACTTCCAGCTTCACCGCCTCAGGAGTCATCCCCTTCGCCTGCGACTGCAGGTTCGCAAGTTCACTCGCCAGGCTCGCTTCCTGCTCCTTCGCCGTCTGAACCCCATGCTTCGCGGCATCCAGAGCCTCCGCACGAGCCGCCGCAATCCCCTTCTCCGTCTCCGCTTCCTGGGACTTCAATTGCTGCACCCCAGGATAGTTCGGCCCGTACTTCGTTTCCAGCGCCACCCGCTGCGACCGCAGAGATTCCAGCGAAGTCACCAGCGTCGCTATCGCATTCACTCCCGGAATCTCGGACGGCTGAGGCGAATCCGGATTCTTCAGCATATTCTCGTACTCGGCCTCAGCCAGAATCGCTGCGCTCTGCGCCTTCACATGCTCAGCCAACACTGCCTGAACCCGAACCTGAAGCAGCGACGTCCCGGCATGGTCTCCGCCATCCAGAACTCCCAACTCCGCTTCCTTGTCCAGCAAATCAATCTGCTCGCCATGGATCGTCGACTTCAGTTGATCCATCCGCTCCATCAGAAACTTCTGGATGTCGCCTGTGCTCTGGTAACGCGTCTCAAAGCTGTGACGGAAGTACACATCAATCATCGTGTTCACTACCATCGCAGACAGAACCGGGCTCTTGCTCCGGAACGTTACCTGGATCAGCTCCGTCTTGTTCTTCTGGATGACCGTCAGGTTGCTCTGGAACATCTGTACCAGATAATCCCGCTGCACCGGATTGTTCAAGTCCCGGTTCGCCGGATCCGGATTGAAATTCGGATTCGATGGCAAATTCAGTTGCCGCATCGTCTCTTCAGCAATCGCCGGGCTCGTCATGCCCATCACTTCGGTCGCAACCTTCAGCGAATAGTCTTCACTCGCCCCGCTTATACTCGCCAGGCTGAATGAGTTATGCTGCGTCAGATGCACCAGTCCTATGCCGTCATACTTGTTCGGCTGGGTCTTGGCCCAAATCACTCCCAGCACTCCCCCGAGCGCCATAATGCCAAAAAGATACCAGCCATACTTCTTCAACATCCGCAGAATATCTGCGAACTGAATCGGGGTATCAGACTGCGATAACCTGCCTGCAGAAGGGTTAGTCGTCACGCAAACCTCGTTTGGTTAAACATCGCATCCGGTTGCAATTCTACCTGCCTACGCGAAGATATCTCTGCTCCGAATACAAAGGCGTATGCCAGTGCAACCTGAGCAAACGTTGCCGGTCCAAATCTCGTCAAATCCAAAAGATAGCATTGTGCAAACATCGCCATCGCAAGAGGTAGTACGTGAGGCGATCCATTACGCCGAACCACCACAACTGCCAGAAATATCATCCCAAGGCCAAAGAAAATCCGCGCTGCCACATACAGCAAACCCACTACAGATCCGGCCTCCATGACAATGCGTATCGTGTCATATTCGCTGTACTTGTACGTGTACACATTCGCCATTGGATCCCCGGGATGCGCCGCATCGATGCCCATCCCTATCCCTGCCCCCAGCAACGATACCGGCGGCTGAACCAGAAAACCCGTTGCCAGAGTCATCGTGCGCCCCTGAGCTTCATCAACATTCCGATCGCTGGTGAACCGATCGGTAATAACCACGTACTCCTGCGGCGCGATGATCGCAGTTGCTCCAACGAACAGCGGAATCGCCACAATCCCTGCCCCGATTATCATCAGAGAACGCTTCGAACCCTTCAAAATCGCAGCCAGAATCCCGCCCATTACCGCTAGTGCTGAAAGAAGAATCGCCGTCCGTTCCCCTGAAACCAGAAAACACAAAAATGCGCAAAATGTACTCAACGCCAGCAAAACCCTGCTCTGAATTACCCGCTCCCCTTGTGGCTGAAGCCACTCCCCAATCACCATCGACGCCGCAATCGCTGTCCAAATCGCATAGCCAATGGTGAAATTAAAGGTCCCCGTCGCTCGAATCACATCCACACCTGCACTCATCGCCTCTCCACCTGCCGTCAAATTGATGAACGCGTCTTTAGGACTCGTGGTCTGAAACGCCGCAAGCACCGATACCGGAATCACAAGAAGCAAATTCCACAGGATGAACTTGCGACGGTAAAAATCCTCCAGCGCCAACGGAAATACAAGCATCATCGGAATGTAAAACAGGTAGTGATGCAAACCCACCAGAATTACAACCGGCGACAACTCCAGAATCAACATCTGCGAAAATGCCTGAAGCATCACCAGCGCCGCCAGAAGCACACATCCCCAAAGCAGAACCGACCTGCGCACAAACCCCGCCCAGAACGCATACAGGTACGCTAACCCGATTGGAACATCCTGAAGCAAGTAGAGTATGTTCATGCTCGGAAACATCCACTTGCGAATGGCTCCCACAAAAAATATCAGCCAGAACGTTGCAAAAAACAGCCGCGCCATCATCCGAATCTGCCGGTCTTCCTTCGTCTGACAGTCTGGCTTCGCCAGTACGGCTTGTAGCAACGTTGACAATGTTTCAGGCTCGCCTTTCCCGCTTCCCTAGAAGCTCTTCACAAGGTTCGCTGCCGACAACGAAGCCAATATCGTGCTGAACAGATTGTTCGTCTGCGAGCGGAAGTAGCTCGACGGAATAAACACAACATCATCCGCCTGCAACACCGGATCGGCAATCTCGCCCTTCTCCAGCTTCACCACGTCGAAGGTCACTGCCTCCCGCTTCCCATCCACCGTACGCAGCAGAACACTGTGCGAGCGCCCCGCAATCGCCGTCACGCCACCCGCTTGCGTCAGCGCCTGCAGCAGGGTCATCTTCTTCACCGCTCCATAGCCGAACGTCGCGCTCGGCAGCCCAAGGGAATACGTTCCAGAAAGGCTGAAAATCCCCGGCCGCGCCACTTCTCCAATCACAAACACAACACCCTTCGGACTCACTTCCACCGTGTCCCCAGGGTTCACCACCGTGTTCATCGCCGTTACTGAAGGCGCATTCGGGTCATATTCAATCGAGGTTGGCATCGTGTCCCGCCGATGAATCAGCGTCACTCGCGACTCCGCCGTACCCGACATGCCCCCCATCTGCTCCACCACCCACGAAAGCTGCACAGGCCCCTGCACCGAAACCGAATGCGGCGCCCGGAAATCCCCAACCCCGCGAATCATGTAGTTCTTCGCAGCCACCAGCGTCACGGCAACCGTCGGCTGCTTCACGATTCCCCGATCCTGCAATGCCGCCTCAATCGTATGCTCTGCTTCCTCCGGACCCAGGCCGCTAATCTTCACGCTGCCAACATACGGCAAATGCACACTTCCATCATCGCGAACCGTCAGCCCCTGCAGCGGGGCGCCTACCAACTCCGGAAAATCAAAAAAATGCACCGTCACCTGGTCGCCGGGCACCAAACCCGTCGTTGACTCCGCCTCGCCCGACTGTTGCCCCTGCAATGCAACCGGTACCAGCAGCAGGCCGGCCAGCAATATCGATGTCAGTTTCACGTGAGCTTTCACCCGCAACCTCGTGGATTGTTGAACCAGAGTTACACTGCGCGGCAGTGAGATGCGGCGCATATCCTACCAATTTCAAACTCGATAGGGACGGCGCCTTCCATCTTAACTATACCATGCAGCAACTTTTCAGATGCCTGTTCAGCCCCGTTACGCCAGGGCCTTTCCCCTCATTTCCATCGACCCGAAATGGGCTGAAACACCACACTCAACCTCCGCTTAATCAAATAAAAAGCGGCCTCTCCTCGCAGAGAGACCACCAAAATTCCAATCCTTGATTTTGAATCCTTGACGCAAAGACTATCGTCGATGCTATGCCCGTCGTTCCGCCCCTACAGCGCCCATGCCGGCGCATTGCCCAGCAGCGCAGCTCCCGAAAACGCAATCGGTCCATCCCACGCTGGCACCAGAAATCCCTTGCCCGGATGCACGTTCTTCCCAAATCCCTCCAGGTGGTGCTCCCGCAGTGTACGGTCAATCTCGCGCAACGCTTCCGCGCGCTCCATCCGCGTCTGACGCTCCCAGAACAACACAAAACCCTGTCCACACACACTGCAACGGGTCTCGACGGCGCCTTCACTGCTCTTGCACAATACCTGCATCTCGGTCTCTCCCTTGTCTCTTCGCCCGGTATCTCCCGGCCTCATCTTGAAAGTACCTCCATCTCGACTCCCGCAACATTCCCCGTGCAGGGCCTTCCTGCGCTCTTTCGCGCAATCCCCCTCTCCCCCTTCCGGCCTCCCACCCTCCACCTTCAGGGGATGCGCCACTTAATCCCGCTCCTCACCCACCACCTCCTCGACGGCCAACCCCAAACCCGACTATCCTGAACTGTCAGCACCACACGCCCGTTTTGCCCCTGCGGCAACGCCTTCCAGCCTGCCGCAAACTCACCCACTCACTCTCCGCCTCGCCCACAGCGCAGGCCAGCCAGGATTCCGCCCATGAGCGCGCAAGTCATCTCCATCACCCTCCCCGACGGTTCCATCCGACAGGTCCCCTCCGGCACCACCCCACTCGATATCGCCAACTCCATCTCTCCGCGCCTTGCCGCCGCCTCCGTCGTTGCCCGCCTCACTCCCCCCAACGCCGCCGCTCCCGCTGACTCCACGGAAGAAATCTCCTCCGACGCCGCCATGTACTCGGCCGCAGACTCAGCCGCGCCGCGCCTCGTCGATCTCGCCACCCCCCTTACCGAAGACACCCAACTCGCACTCCTCACCGAGCGCGACACCGAGACCCTCAAGGTTGTCCGCCACTCCGCCGCCCACGTCATGGCCACCGCCGTCCTCGAGCTCTTCCCCGAAACCAAGCTCGGCCACGGCCCCGCCACTGACTCCGGCTTCTTCTACGACTTCTACCGCCCCACCCCCTTCACCCCGGACGACCTCGCCGCCATTGAGGCCCGCATGAAGGAGGTCATCGCCCGCGACGAAGCCTTCTCCCGAATCACCACCCCCCGCGAAGAGGCCCTGGCCGACTTCGACCGTGACGGCGACTTCATGAAGACCCACTTCGTCTCCAAATTCACCAACCCCGGCGATCAGGTCAGCTTCTATCGCAACGGAAACTTCCTCGACTTCTGCCGCGGACCCCACGTCCCCTCCACCGGCCGCGTCAAGGCCATCAAGCTCACCAACCTCGCCGGCGCATACTGGCTCGGCGATGAAAAGAACCCCCAGCTCCAGCGCATCTACGGCACCGCCTTCTTCTCCCAGAAGGACCTCGACGCCCACTTCGCCCATCTTGAAGAAGCAGCCCGCCGCGACCATCGCCTCCTCGGCAAGCAGCTCGACCTCTTCTCCATTCAGGAAGTCGCCGGCGCCGGCCTTATCTTCTGGCACCCCAAGGGCGGCGCCATCCGTAAAATCATGGAAGACTGGATGCGCGAAGAGTGCATTCGCCGCGGCTATTCCCTCGTCTACACCCCCCACGTCATGCGCCGCGAACTCTGGAAGATCTCCGGCCACGAGGGCTTCTACGCCGGCAACATGTACACCCCCATGGAGCTCGACGACGCGGAATACCGCCTCAAGCCCATGAACTGCCCCGGCCACATCCTTATCTACAAAAACTCCCCCAAGAGCTACCGCGACCTCCCCGTCCGTCTCGCCGAACTCGGCAACGTCTACCGCTACGAGCGCTCCGGCACCATGCACGGCCTCCTCCGCGTCCGCGGCTTTACCCAGGACGACGCCCACATCTTCTGCACCCCCGGTCAAATCGAAGACGAGGTCATCGCCTGCATCGACTTCGCCGAAGCCGTCCTCAAGACCTTCGGCTTCGCCGAGTTCAAGGTCGAGCTCTCCACCTGGGACCCCGCTGACCGCAAAACCTACGCCGGCTCCGACGAAAACTGGCACATCGCCATCGGCTCGCTCGAGCGCGCCCTCACCCGCAAAGGCATCCCCTACAAAACCATCAAAGGCGAAGCCGCCTTCTATGGCCCCAAAATCGACTTCAAGCTCGTCGACGTCCTCGGCCGTCTCTGGCAGCTCTCTACCGTCCAGTTCGACTTCAACCTCCCCGCCCGATTCGATCTCGAATTCGTCGGCGAAGACGGCGAACGCCACCAGCCCGTCATGGTCCACCGCGCCCTCTTCGGCTCCGTCGAGCGCTTCTTCGGCGTCCTCATTGAGCACTACGCCGGCGCATTCCCCCTCTGGCTCGCACCCGTCCAAATCGGCCTCGTCCCCATCTCCGAGCGGCATCACGACTACGCGCGCTCGGTCAAGGCCCAGCTCGATGCCGCCGGATTCCGCGTTGAAATCGATGCCCGCAACGAAAAGATGAACGCCAAAATCCGCGACTTCGCCAACCAGAAAACCCCCTATGTCCTCATCATGGGCGACAAAGAGGCCGAAGCCGGCGCAGTCTCCGTCCGCACCCGCGGCAAGGGCGACCAGGGCTCCATCCCCCTTGCCGACTTCCTCGCCCGCTCCATCAACCTCGTCAAAACCAACTCCATGGAACTCTGAAACCCCCGTCCTCAACAACCCTCCGGGTGCCCCCGGTCTCGCTTCTGAGACCGGGGAGTAACGTATCCCCCAACCTCAGCTTTCCCGTCTCCTCCTTGTCCTCAACAACTCTCCGGGTGCCCCATGTCCCGCTTCTGGGACATGGGAGCAACAAATCTGCGCCCGCTCCCAAAATCGAGCGCAGTTCGCTTCTGCTACCCTACCGACCAGCTTTCCCCGTTTTACCCCCATTCCACCTTGCATGGCATTACGCATCAGACGCATGATGGTTGCCGAAGCCAAATTATGCGGACCACCCTCAACATCGACGACGACATCCTCGCTTACGCCCGCGAACGCGCCAACTTCGAGCAAAAGTCCATCGGCGAGGTCATCTCTGCGCTCGTCCGGAAGGCTCTCCCCCCGCCGGAAATTACCCCAGTCTTCCGCAATGGCGTTCCCCTGCTTCCAGTTCAACCCGGTGCCACCCCGGTAACCCTGGAGCTCGTTAATCGCCTGAAAGATGAGCTCCCCTAACCTTCTCAGCGCTCGGAACTCTCTTGAGCCCTCGCCTGACCCGCTGGGCCTCATCTTCCCCCCAAACAGCAAAAGGCCAGGCATCCCTGCCCGGCCTTCCACAAAATCCCTTCGCTCTCTTCCCGCGAATCCCGGCTAAACACCCACCCCAAACTCAGCCGACTGGTTCCCCGCATTCGCGTAGAAGTCGTACGGCGTCCGGTGGTTGAACTGGTAGCGCTTCCGCAGCTCATTGCCCACTATCATCCCCACTGCGGCAATGCTCAATCCCACAGAGACCCAGCCAAGTGCCCGCAGAACGGATTGTGTCTGTGTCGTGTTCGTTGCGTCTGTCTCGGCCATGGCGGCAAATCTCCTTGTTTTTTGATGATACCCCACCCTTATCGTGCCTTGTCCAGTGGACAAACAGGTACCCTTCGTCACCCGTTCAGGCCATCTCCTCAACAGCACGCACCCACCGCTCCCGTTCCTCTTCCGGTAAAAAGCTCGCCCGGAACGAGTTAGCCGCCAGCCGCTTCAGCTCTTCCCGGCTGAATCCATGCTCCCGGTGCGCCTTCCCGTACTCCTCTTCCAGCGTCGATCCAAAAAACGCCGGATCGTCGGAATTCAGCGTCACCAGCAGTCCCCGGTCAAAATATCGCCGCAGCGGATGCTCCCCAAAACTCCCCACCACCCCCGTCCGCACATTCGACGTCGGGTTCAGCTCAAGCGGAACCTGCCGCTCCAGCAACTCGGCCAGCAGATCATCATCCAGAAACGCCGACACCGCATGACCCAGCCGCTCCGACCCAATCGCCAGCGCCTCCCAAATCGCCTCCGGCCCTGTCGTCTCACCGGCATGGTTCGTCAGACGCAGCCCGGCCTCCCGCGCCTCGGCATAGATCGCCGCAAACGGCTCCGAGCCCGTCAGCCGCTCATCCCCGCCCAGCCCAATCCCCACAATCGACGGGTATTCCGCCCGCATCCGGGCCGCCAGCCGGAACACCCGTTCCGCCTCCGGCACCGTAAAGTGCCGCACCGCGTCAAAAATCCAGCTCAGCGTCACCCCCAGCTCCCGCTCGCCGCGCACCCGCGCCCGCTCCAGCCCGGCAAATATCTTCTGGAACAGCTCCGGATCGGCCCGGTCTTCCTCCGCCTTCATCCGGAAAATCACACCCACCGAGATGTACACCTCGGCGTGCTTCACCCCCTGCGCCGCCAGCTTCTCCAGCATCCGCCACGCCGCCAGCTCATACTCCGCCGGCCCCCTCAGTTGCCCCACCACCGCCTTGAAGGCCATCAGAAAGCCCCCAAAGTCCGTGTACGCATACAGCGCCTCTGCCTCGGCCAGGGTCATCGCAGCACCCCCGCCCAGCTCGCTCAGCTCCACCACCGTCTCGGGCGCAAGCGTGCCCTCCAGGTGCAAATGCAGCTCCGCCTTCGGCAGCGCCCGGATAAATTCCTCTATTGTCTTCTGCGTCAGGGTACAGTCTGTTTCCTCAGCCATACCCCAATTCTATTTCGCCCCGGCAAACTCCGACCGGAATCGCGAGTAGGTGAAGTAAATCACCAGCCCAATCGCCAGCCATATCAGGAACCGGAACCACGTGATAATCGGCAGACCGCTCATCAGCAGCAGGCAGAACACCACGCTCAGCACCGGAATCAAATGCCCGCCAGGCACCCGGAAACCACGCCGCCGCTCCGGCTCCCGAATCCGCAGCACAATCACCCCAATCGAAACCAGAACAAACGCAAACAGCGTCCCGATATTCGACAAATCCGCCAGCGTGCCAATATCAAACAGCCCCGACGGAATCGCCACCACAAACCCCGCCACCCACGTCGAAAACGCCGGCGTCCGGAACAGCGGATGCACCTTGCTGAATATCTTCGGCAACAGCCCATCCCGCGACATCGAGTACCACACCCGCGACTGACCCAGTTGGTACACCAGCAGCGACGAAATCATCCCCATCAGCGCGCCAACCAGCACAATCAGCCGAACCCAGTGCAGCGGATGCCCACCCGGCAGCAGGCTCAGCTTCTTCAGCGCATTCACCACCGGCGCCGCATCGCCCACCATCGACTGCCACGGCACCAGACCCGTCAGGCACACCGCCACCGCCACATACAGCACCGTGCACACAATCAGCGTCGCGATAATGCCAATCGGCAAATCCTTCTGCGGATTCCGGCACTCCTCCGCCGCCGTCGACACCGAATCGAACCCGATATACGTGAAGAAGATAATCGACCCGCCCGCCAGCACCCCGCTCAGCCCGTTCGGCATAAACGGATGCCAGTTCGATGGATGAATGTAGCCAACCACCGCGACCACAAAAATCAGAATCGCCGCCAGCTTCAGCCCCACCATCGTGTTGTTCGCCTCGGCCGTCTCCCGTATGCCACGCACAAGCACCACCGTCAGCAGCAGCACAATCAGGAACGCCGGAATGTTGAACCCGAAATGCCACCCGGCCTTGTAAATGTCATTCCCCGCCAGATCCTGCAACCCGCTCGGCAAATACGCCGGCGATATCCACTTCGCGCTCGGATGCAGACCAAACCAGTCCAGCATGTCCACCACGTGCGCAGCAAAGCCCACGCTCACCGTCATGTTCGATCCCGCATACTCCAGAATCAGATCCCACCCGATAATCCACGCCACCAGCTCGCCCAGCGTCGCATAGGTGTACGTGTACGCTGACCCCGCAATCGGAATCATCGACGCAAGCTCCGCGTAACAAAGCCCCGTCAGCCCGCACACAATCGCCACCAAAAACAGGCTCACCGCCAGCGCAGGCCCCGCTCCAGGCCGCCCCGCCAGCGCCGTATGCGTAATCAGATAATCCGCCAGCGGCGTATTCACCAGGCTCGTCGTGTCAAACTTCTCGCCCGATATCGCCGTCCCGATTACCGTGAAAATCCCGGAACCAATCACCGCGCCAATACCCAGCGCCGTCAAAGACCACGGCCCCAAAGTCTTCTTCAGGCTCGTCTCCGGATTATTCGAATCCGATATCAGCTTGTCGATCGATTTGCGCGAAACCAGTTGACGTAACAGGGCTCACTCCTTGCCGGGCGATTGGCAGCCTCTCCACTGCGGGCGGCTGCAAACAGGTTGCTCCTCGGTTCCGAACGAATATATCACTCAACCAATAGGGATTGTCCCTGCAAATCCGATATCCCTTTCAGCTTCCGCTTCCCGCCCGCCCCGCGCATGACCCCAAAAAGCAACTGGCCACCGCGTCTCTGCACGGTGGCCAGCACTTCTGTCAGCTTACTTGCGCTTCGACTGGCCGCGAGCTGCCTTCTTCACCTTCTGCTTGTTCTCGCCGCGGGCGCCAACCCGAGGTCCCTTCGGGGCTGCCTTCTTGCGCGCTTCCCGCTTTACTTCCTTGCGAGCTTCCTTGTCCGTAATTGCCTTCGTGTTTGCCATGTCTCTTCTCTTTTCTCAAAAAATTCTGGTGGGTTCAGTCAGGTCGGGGTACGTCGGCCCAGTTCCTGGACCCACTTCAATTCCCCAACCTTGCTACAAACGCTCTAGCTGGGCGAACCGTTCAACCAACTTCTTTACCCCAAATTTAGCAAAATGTACCGTCAGTTTGGCGTCTTCTCCGTCACCTTCTCGCAGAATTACCGTCCCATCCCCATATTTTCCATGTCGAACCCGGTTTCCTCGCTGAAATTCCACCCTTTTCGGCATTTCCGGGGCCTCCGCCTTCAACTTCCCAACCGCCCCCGCCTTCCCTCCAAAGAACTGCGCAATGTTGTCTAAACTATCCGGTTCCACCCCTGCTCCCCCTCCGCTCCTCGTTCCCGTCACCCCCCCGCCCATCCTTGGCGGCGGCAAAATCACCGGCTTGCTTCCACCCGTAAACCCACCCTTGCTCGGGTAAGCCATGCTCCGCACACCCGGCCGCAACCCCGCCGGAGCCTTCCCCGGCAGCGCGCTCTGGTCCTCATCCTCATACGAATAATGCCGGCTCCCAAAATCATCGCCGCGCTCTCCAGCCCTCTCCCGGCCGCGTCCGTACCCGCCCGAGCCATATCCCAGCCCCCCGCCCAGATTCTCCATCAGCCGCCCCGGAATCTCCTCCAGGAACCGGCTTGGCATACTCGCCTCCGGCGCATCATTTCCATACCGCCGCCGGTACTGCGCCCGCGTCAGCACCAGCGTATCCATCGCCCGCGTCATCCCCACATAGCAAAGCCGCCGCTCTTCCTCCAGCCCGTCCGGGTCGCTCAGCGTCCGCGAGTGCGGGAACAGCCCCTCTTCCATCCCCGCCAAAAACACCAGCGGGAACTCCAGCCCCTTCGCCGCATGAAGACTCATCAGCGTCACCCGGCTGTCCGCGTCAAACTTGTCCGTATCGCTCACCAGCGCCGCATGGTCCAGAAACTCACTCAGCGTCTCGCCCCGCTCCTGTGCATCCTGCGCCGCATTCGCCAATTCCTTCAGATTTTCAATCCGGCTCACCGCCTCCGGTGACCCATCCAGCTCCAACTGCCGGATATACCCGCTCCGGTCAATCAGGAACCGAATCAGCTCCGGCAGCGTCCCCGCCTCGCCCGGCTTCCGGAACGCTCCCTCGTCCTCCCCATTCGACGAGTTGCCAATCCCCCCAACCGGCTCTTCCATCTCCCGCATCTTCTTCGCAACCCGCGCCGTCTTCGCAGCCACACTCTTGTGGAACGGGCTCAGCATTGACACATCAACCACCGGAATCGCCGGCTCCTCCGTCGCGCCCCCGCCAAAATCAAAACTCTCCGCCGCCCCAAAATCAAACGCCGTATTCTCGCCGTACCCAAAATCCGTCTCCGCATTCGCCCCAAACCCAAAATCCGCATCCGGCTCCGTTGCTTCAGCTGCAGCCTCCAGCACCTGCTCCGGCACGGACTTCAAATCCGCCGCCAGTTGCTTCCCAAAATCCGGCGTCAAAATCCGCTGCGCATCCCAAATCAACTGCCGGAATCCCTCCAGCGCCACACACGCACGCGCCGGCACCAGCTTCCCCTTGATCGCCTCCCGCATCGCGTCCCACACTGACAGCCCCGTCTCCAGCGCCATCCGCTCCAGCGTCTCCATCGTGCTCTTCCCAATGCCCCTCGCCGGCGTGTTAATCGCCCGTCCCAGCGCAATCGAGTCATGCGGATTCAGCACCAGCTTCACATAACTCAGCATGTCCCGAATCTCGGCCCGCTCATAAAAGCTGAACCCGCCCACCATCGTGTACTGGATCCCGTACCGACGCAGCGCCTCTTCCACCAGGCGCGACTGCGAGTTCGTCCGGTACAACACCGCACACCGCGCCCGCTCCGGATGCGCCTCCCGCTCGCTCTCCCGCAGATACTTGTTCACCCGGTCGGCAATAAACAGCGCCTCATTCTCCCCATCCGGCGCCTCGTAGTACCCAATCAGCCCGCCACCCTCGCGCTCCGTCCACAGCCGCTTGCCCTTGCGCTGCGCATTGTTCGCCACCACCGCGCCGGCACCCTCCAGAATCACGCCCGTCGACCGGTAATTCTGCTCCAGCCGCACAATCGCCGCATTCGGAAAATCCTTCTCAAACTCCAAAATATTGCGGATATCCGCGCCCCGCCAGCTGTAAATGCTCTGGTCCTCGTCGCCCACCGCGCATACATTATGCCGCTCGCCCGCCAGCAGCTTCATCAGCTCATACTGCGGCCGGTTCGTGTCCTGGTACTCGTCCACCAGCAGATACTTCCACCGCCGCTGCAGCCGCTCCCGCACCTCGGTCGAAACCTTCAGCAGACGCACCGCCTCCAGCAGCAAATCGTCAAAATCCAGCGCATTGTTCTTGCGCATCTCCTTCCGATACGCCTCATAGATATGCGCCACCCGCTCACTCGTCGGGTCGCTCGACCCCAGGTAATACTCCTGCGGATCCAGCATGTGGTTCTTCGCCCACGAAATCTTCCCCAACACCACCCGCGGCGTCAGTTGCTTCACATCCAGCCCCATCCGCTTCATGATGCTCTTGACCAGCGACTGCTGGTCATTCTCGTCATAAATCGCAAAGTCCTTCGTCAGTCCCGCATCCGGTCCCGTCCCTACCCGCAGCGCCTCAATATCCCGCCGCAGTATCCGCACGCACAAACTGTGAAACGTCGCAATCAGCGGCTTCGCCAGCGACCCATGCTCCAGCAGCTTGTCAATCCGCTCCCCCATCTCCTTCGACGCCTTGTTGGTAAACGTCACCGCCAAAATCGAGTCCGGCGCAACTCCCTTTTCCTGAATCAGATACGCAATCCGGAACGTAATGACGCGCGTCTTCCCCGACCCCGCCCCAGCCAATATCAGCACCGGCCCGTCAATCGTCTGCACCGCCGCCCGCTGCTCCGGATTCAACTTGTCCAACAATTCCCGCACGCACCCATCCCAGGGCCAACTGCCCAACCTCTAGTGTACCGTTGCCCCGCTTCCCCCTGTGGAACCTCCGCACCCCTCCTTACGTACCTCCGTCATCAGGAGGAACACCCCCATGCCTTCCTCCGCATCGTCATCCCCGCCATAGTCCAATCCACCACCACCCAATAACCCCACCCGCCAGTCATCTTGCGCGTTCGAAGACCTGCGACCGCTCCAGCCCTAGCCTTTGCCATTGCCTTTGCTCTTGCTTTTGCTTTTTTGTTTGTCATTCCCGAAGGGAATCTGCTGTTGCCTTTGCCTTTGCTTTTTTGTTTGTCATTCCCGAAGGGAATCTGCTGTTGCCTTTGCCTTTGCTTTTGCTTTTTTGCTTGTCATGACCTTGCCCCCGAAAAGCGTACCTCATATAGAGCTCTGAGATACTGGCGAAGGAGCGGCGAAGATGGTGCGTATACCGAGGAAGATTTACACCTACGAGTTCAAGATGGAAGCGGTTCGGCTGGTTGAGTCGGGCCAG
>CAIVDV010000065.1 GCA_903904755.1 uncultured Acidobacteriaceae bacterium
CTGGCCCGACTCAACCAGCCGAACCGCTTCCATCTTGAACTCGTAGGTGTAAATCTTCCTCGGTATACGCACCATCTTCGCCGCTCCTTCGCCAGTATCTCAGAGCTCTATATGAGGTACGCTTTTCGGGGGCAAGGTCAGTCCCACACAGCGGAGAACTCCATGCCGGCAGAAACTCGAAATCCCGCCCCCCACAGCATCACTCCAAACCCAATTCCCCCAAAAACGCGCAAAAAAGGGCGCAAAAAAGGTACAAAACGCACCTGGCAACCACCCCGTAACTCACATACCATCAACTACATAGGAGCCAAACAACCCTCAAAAGACACCCACCCCCCCCCTTTTTCCATGGTTACCTGACCCAAAAACGAGCTCTGCATCCCCTGTCCACTGACAACTCATCACTGGTCACTGACCACGAATCACTGACAACTGTCCCCTGTCCACTCGTCCATTTACACTAACCCTTTGGGGGTTTCTCGTTTATGGACAAGTTCGTCGTGCGTGGCGGCAATCCGCTCGTCGGCACCATCCGTGTCTCCGGTGCCAAAAACTCCGCCCTGCCCTGCATGGCCGCTGCCATCCTCACCGAAGACGAAGTCACCCTCGAGAACATTCCCCAGGTCCGTGACATCGAGACCGAGCGCAAGCTCCTCGCCTCCATGGGCGCCGAGGTAGAACTCGGCTACGGACGCGCCCAACACCGGACAACCATCAGTTGCCGCAACCTCTCCGATCCCGTCGCAAAGTACGAGATCGTCAAGACCATGCGCGCCAGCTCGCTGGTCCTCGGCCCCCTCGTCGCCCGCTGCGGTATGGCCCGCGTCGCCATGCCCGGGGGATGCGCAATCGGTGGACGCCCCATCGACCTCCACCTTAAGGGCCTGGAGAAGATGGGTGCCGTCATCACCCAGGAACACGGCTACCTCGAAGCCCGTGCCACCCGCCTCCACGGCGCCCACCTCGTCTTCGACAAAATCACCGTCACCGGCACTGAAGATCTCCTCATGGCCGCCGTCCTCGCCGAGGGCGAAACCACCATGGAGAACTGCGCCCGCGAGCCCGAAGTCACCGACCTCGCCGCCCTCCTCATCGCCATGGGAGCCAAAATCCACGGTGCCGGCACCCCCACAATCCACGTCCACGGCGTCCCCAAACTCCACGGCGCCAGGCACCGCATCAACCCCGACCGCATCGAGGCCGGCACCTTCCTCGTCGCCGGCGCCATCACCCAGGGCGACCTCATCGTCTCCAACTGCAATCCCCAACACCTCGGCGCAGTTATCCGCAAGCTCGAGGAATCCGGCGCTCGCATCGACATCCTCTCCTCTGATTCTGTCCGAGTCCGCGCCGACGGTCCCCTCAAAGCCAGCGACATCTCAACACTGGAGTACCCCGGGTTCCCCACCGACATGCAAGCCCAGTACATGGCCCTCGCCACCCAGGCAGAAGGCGTCACCATGGTCAAGGAAAACATCTTCGAGAACCGCTTCATGCACGTTCAGGAACTCAACCGTATGGGCGCAAATATCACGGTAGACGGACGCACCGCCACCGTCCGCGGCTCCTCCCGTCTCTCCTCAGCCGCCGTCATGTGCTCTGATCTTCGCGCCTCGGCCTCCCTCGTCCTTGCCGCCATGGTCGCTGATGGGGAAACCATCATAGACCGCGTTTATCACATGGACCGGGGCTACGAGCGCATCGAGGAAAAGCTCCGTGGCGTCGGCGCGCAAATCCGACGCATGGGCGATGTGTTCGCCCCCAGAGAAGATGCTTGGCACGAGTAGACTCGAAAACGCCATCTCAAACGCTACGGTCAGTATGGCTGCATCGACTAACAGATATTTGCGATGCGCAACGCGTGTTTTATATAGATTTCTCCTCGAAGTCTCGCCGTAACCGTTTCCATTTCCTTCCCGTCTACACAAACTGCTGCCAAGTCGGTATCATGACGTATCCCTTGAATTTCCGGGGATAGTAGCACAATAGGGTCATGGACATCGCTGACAGATGCCCGATTCTATTCGTGCTGGGAGTCCTGATTCCCCCATAAAGGCCCATCATGCTCGACTGGTCAAAGATTCCAGACATTCTCGCCATTGCGTGCCTGGTTTGCGCCTTTGCATCCATCCTCAAACGCAATCGCCGGTTTATGCCCGAAGACTTCTCAGGTTCCGGCCAATGGCTCATCGGATGGATTTTGATTGTCATTCACTTCATCGGCTATATGTTCCTGCAGCTTCCCGGTCTGCTCGGCTTCGTGATGGTCCAGCTTGGCTCTGTATCACTCGCCGCCGCCGGCATCTTCTTCTCCTGGGCCACCGTTCCCACCCGAAAGACAAAATCTTCCCTCTGGATGGCCTCGGTACTCATCCTCACCGTGTCGTCCATGGTCTGCCTCGATGGTGTCGACGGCATCTCCACTCCCCTCTTTGACACACTCGCCGCTCTCCTCGCTTTTGCGCCCCTCGCCGTCGCCCTCGCTTTCCGCAAGGAAGGCATACCGACAATCCGCAAAATCTCGGTTGCTGCCCAATTCATCCTCGGCATGCTCCTGCTGCTCTCTCGTCACACAGGCCTGAACAGCCCGTCATTCCTCATAAACGCACTTCTCTTCACCGTCTACCTCAAGTGCACCATTCACTTCTGGTTCACTCATCGCAAAGGCACTGCGGGTGCCTTCATCACCATCGGCGGCTTCCTTGCCTGGACCCTCGTTTTTGCCCTGGGTCCATGGCTCTCTTTCGATTTCCCCAACCTGCACCTCGAGTCCGAAGTCTGGAATCTCCCGAAATACGTCGTCGCCGTCGGAATGCTGCTGCTTCTGCTTGAAAATCAGATTGAGCGCACCCAATACCTGGCGCTCCACGACGACCTTACCCGCCTCGCAAACCGCCGCCTCTTCCAGGATCGCCTCATTTGCGCCATGGAACGCGCCCGCCGAGCCAACTCATCGATGGGCCTCTTGTTGATTGACCTCAATCGATTCAAGCTCGTAAACGATACCTACGGGCATCATGTTGGTGACCTACTACTAAAAGAGGTTGCCCATCGCCTTGATGTTCGCGTTCGCCGTTCCGACACCCTCGCCCGCACAGGTGGCGATGAGTTCTCACTTGTGTTGGAAGAGCCCACGCTACATCATGAGGCAGAGGCCCTCGCGAAGGTCCTTGAGAAAATGCTCTCCCAGCCCTTCGTTATCTCAAGCAAACGCATCATCATCGGTGCCAGCGTCGGCGTTGCGATTTACCCGGACGATGGGCTCGACTCGGAAGCACTTTGCATTGCAGCCGACCAGCGCATGTACGCCGCCAAACCCGCACCCGAGCCCCAGACGGCTAGTCTCTGAGCAGTTCGCTCCCGTATCCCTTTCATTCCAAATTGCAAAAGGCCGCTCTGATTGCGCAGAGCGGCCTTTCTTCCATTACCTTCAGTCTAGTGGTTGCCCGGATTCGGACCGCTCTGACGGTCACCCGATCCCGGACGCCCACGACGGCGGCGACGTCGATTGTTGGCACCTGCCGGACCTCCCGGACCGCTCGGACGAGCAGCGACCGGCGGCTGAATGCCATCTGCAACGTTGAAGTTCGGCTCGTTCTCTTCGTCAAACTCCTCAATATCGTCATCCGAGTCATCGCCACCTTCAATCAGAATCGTGCTCTGATTCGAGGTCGGCTGACGCTCGTCAAACTCATTCCGAGGGCGCTCCGGACGCGGTGCGCGCGGCGCAGGCGGAGGCGCAGGAGCTTCCTGCTGCTCAGCCGGTGCATCGGCAATGCCCAGCTTTGCCTTCTGCTCCTTGATCAGCGCTTTCCGGCTCAGCTTGATGCGGTTACCTTCAATCGCAAGCACCTTTACCATCACTTGATCGCCTTCACGAAGCTCGTCCTTCACTTCCTTCACGCGATGCTCGGCAATCTCGGAGATGTGCAGCAAACCGTCCGTCCCTGGGAACAGCTCGACAAACGCGCCGAACTCTGCCAGACGAACGACCTTGCCCAGATACGTCTTGCCCACTTCGGGCGTCGCAGTCAGGTTGGCGATAATCGCCAGGGCCTGTGCCAAACCATCCGCATCGCTCGAGGAAACATTCACGCGGCCCGTATCGTCCACGTCAATCTTCACCCCAGTCTGCTCGATGATTCCACGAATCGTCTTGCCACCAGGTCCAATCAGGTCGCGAATCTTGTCAGTCGGAATCATGACCGTCTTGATCTGCGGCGCATACTTCGAGCGCTCAACCTTGGGCCCGTCGATCACGGCATCCATCTTGTCCAGAAGGAAGATCCGGCCCCTGCGAGCCTGCTCCATCGCTTCCTGCAAAATCTGCCGCGTCAGGCCACCAATCTTGATGTCCATCTGCAGCGCCGTAATGCCCTTGCGGGTTCCGGCAACCTTGAAGTCCATATCACCGTAATGGTCTTCCGCACCGGCAATATCTGACAAAATCGCGTAGTCGTCGCCTTCCTTGACCAAGCCCATCGCCACACCTGCAACTGCGCCCTTCAGTGCAATTCCAGCGTCATACAGTGCCAACGATGCTCCGCAAACGGAAGCCATCGACGATGATCCGTTCGACTCCAGAATGTCCGACACGATGCGAACCGTATACGGAGACTCTTCCGGGCTCGGCAGAACTGCGGCAATCGCGCGCTCAGCCAGGGCACCGTGGCCCACTTCGCGACGGCCAACTCCCGTCATGCGGCCCACTTCGCCAACCGAGAACGGCGGGAAGTTATAGTGCAGCATGAACGGCTTCTTCTGCTCTCCTTCAAAGCCTTCCAGCCGCTGTCCATCATCGGTCGTGCCCAGCGTAGCCGTAACCAGCGCCTGGGTCTCACCGCGGGTAAAAAGCGCCGAACCGTGCGTGCGCGGCAGCACAGCAGTCTCAATGCTGATGGCGCGAATTTCGTCAAACGCACGGCGATCCGGACGAATGCGATCCCGCGTAACTTGCTCGCGGAAAATCCGCTCACGCAGCAACTCGTAGTACGTGCTCAACTTCTTCTTCGCTGCCGGATCGTCTGCCGGCAGTTCCGCAGCCAGCTCCTGCTTGATCGTCTTCACCAGCGCGTAGCTGTCGGTCTTGGCATACTTCGCTGTATCCAGCGCATCTGCCAGCCGCTCGCCAACCTTGGCCTTTAGCTCGTTGTAGTACTCCACATCCTCGACCGGAGCCGTAAACGAACGCTTCTTCTTGCCTGCAAGAGAAACCAGCTCATCAATCGCCGCGCAAATCTTCTTGATCTCTTCATGCGCAAACTCAATCGCTGCCAGAATATTCTCTTCCGACTCTTCCTTCGCGCCCGACTCAATCATCACGATGCCGTCCTTGTGGCCGACAACCATGATGTTCATCGTGCTTTCTTTGCGCTCCGAATAGCTCGGGTTGATGACAAACTCACCATTCAACCGGCCAATACGAACCGCGCCAACCGTGGCACTGAACGGAATATCCGAAAGACCCAGCGCTGCAGATGCCGCATTGATGGCAACCACATCCGGATCATTTTCCTTGTCCGCCGAGAAAACAAGCGCAATCACCTGCGTCTCGTTCCGGAACCCATCCGGGAACAACGGGCGAATCGGGCGGTCAATCTGACGCGATGTCAGAATTTCCTTCTCGCTCGGACGGCCTTCGCGCTTGATGAATCCACCCGGAATGCGGCCACCCGCATAGGCGTATTCTCGGTAATCGACCGTCAGCGGGAAGAAATCAATCCCTTCCTTCGGGTCAGGGGAGGCTACGGCGGTGGCCAGCACTAGGCTGTCGCCCAGCGTAACAAGTGCGGCGCCAGAGGCCTGCTTGGCAATACGGCCGGTCTCAAAAACCAGCCGCTTGCCACCGGCAAGCTCAACTGCTACTTCATGCTTCATGGAGTCCTCTTTCATGGTTCACTTGGGAAACTTGATTATCAGAACCGCCAGCAACAACCCCGGGGAACGCGCCAAACACGCGCCTTCTTCTCCCCGAATACACAGAACCTGCGCCAAGCATTGCGCTTGACACAGGCTGGGTTCCCTTTTGAGGGGCAAACCGGGGCAGCTGCCCCGGCTCATGTTGCCATTCGCCAGATACACCTTGGGCCCACAATCCTTCGCAGGGTGCGGCCCCGACCACTTCTCGGTCTAGGCAATTCCTGTTCAATGGGGTGAGTCGCTTACTTGCGGATGCCCAGCTTGGCGATAACGTCGCGATAGCGGTCCGTATCGTGTGCCTTCAGATAATCCAGCAGGCGGCGGCGCTTGCTGACCAGCATCAATAGGCCACGACGTGAAGCGTGATCCTTCTTGTGCGTCTTGAAATGCTCGGTCAACTCGCTAATGCGCACACTCAGGATTGCAATCTGGACCTCCGGAGAACCGGTGTCAGACTCGTGGGTGCGGAAGCGTTCAATCAGTTCGGTCTTGGTTGCAGATGCCAGCACAGCGTTTTTGCTACTCCTCAAAAAGTCAAATCAATCACAATGTCTCCATGTAGATTACCACGGATTGGCGGGCCAGAATACGGATTCCACCCCATCCACGGCCCCTCCGGAAATTCTTCCCAGCCATCTGTACCATTCCGCGCAACCGGAGTAGCTGAAGAACAGCCCGTTGAACGGTGCCGCAGCCCGGAATCTACCGGCCAGTTTCGGCGATACGATCGAGAACTCGCCATAAAACAGGCCGCACCGCAGCAGCCCCCAGAGCTGATCCCTTCAGAAGCTCCCCCGCCGCCTGCTGAAACGGTTTGCCCTCTTCAATCTCATCCGCTGTGTTGTCCAACATCGCCCGTACGCTCTCCACCGTCGCCTCCAGATGAAACTGCAAGCCCAACACCCGCTCCCCCAACTGGAAAGCCTGATTCGGAACTGCCCCAGTCTGGGCCAGCCGCACCGCACCCGCCGGCAATTCAAAGGTCTCCCCGTGCCAATGCAGCGGCGTAAACTCCTCCGGAAACAACGCCCCAATCCCTTCGTCCGTAACCCTGCTTACCGGGAACCACCCAATCTCCTTCTCCGCTCCCCGGTAAACCCGCTCCCCCATCGCGCTGGCAATCATCTGCGCCCCCAGACAAACTCCGAACACAGCCTTGCCGGCCTCAATAGCCTGACGAACCCGCTCCTTTTCGGCCACCAACCACGGGAACTCCCGCTCGTCGTTCACACTCATCGGCCCACCCATCACCACCAGTAAGTCAAATGCGTCCAACTGCGGCAACGCCTCGCCGTAGTTGAGATGCGTGCTGCTCAGGGCATAGCCACGCTCCAGCGCCCACTCCGCAATTGCAGCAGGCCCCTCAAAATCAACATGTTGAAGCCAATGAACTCGCATCACTCCCTACTGCTCCGCCGCCGCCCAGTAGTTCGCCCTGGCCACCACGCGCGCGCCCAGGTCTTCCCTCAGCCTAACCTTCAGCGTGTGCAACCCCGGCGTCGCATCCGTTGGATGGAAGCTGATTAGGTACCGGTTACGTGCATGCTTCGCCACTTCGGCAACTTGCTCCTGAAATCCCTTGTCCCGGGTAAATGTTGCATACTCGCCGCCGCTCATGTGCGCAATCTGTGCGGCTACATTCTTCTTCAGCCCCTGCACTGCCATAAACAGTGCCCCCATCGGGCTCAGAATCCGGTTCGTCCCGTTATCCTTCGCGTCGTGCAGAAACTCTGCCTTGCTTGGCGAAAAGCTCACACTCAGCACCAGAACATCCGTCAGCCCAATCCGTTCAATCAGCTTTTCCGGTTTCACCCGCTTGCTGCCGTGATCGCGCTCTTCACTGATCAGCAGAAGCACACGCCTGTACTCCTTCGGTTGCGACTGCAGCAAATCCACCGCATACCCCACAGTATCCAGAATCGCCGCTCCGCCATTTCCCGGTGCCAAGTGCCGTAGATCCCCGCCAATCTCTTCCGCCGAGTGCGTAAAGTCCCGGATCAGTTGCGGCTGGCTGTCAAACCCCACCAGTGCCGCCTCGCCCTTACCATCACTCAGGAACAAGTCCAGCAGTGGCCCCAGCTTCGCCTCCTTGTCAAACTCAAGAGCACTGCTTCTTCCCTGCTCCACCGCAACTACCAGGGCCACCGGCGCCGTGTCCATCTCCTCCTGCACCTGGATCTGCTGCGGTACCCCGTTGTCATCCACCACAAAGTCCGCCGCCTTCAGCCCATACACCACCTGCCCATGGTCCTTTTCCACCAGGGTGGGCACCAACACTTCGTTCGTCGTCACCCGCAGCGTCGTCGTCTCCTGCCCCCCACGCGGCATCGGCAACGCCGGCTCCGGTGCTGTTAACTGCTGCGCCCACGCGCCGCAAACCACGCACAATGTCCCAATAATCCCCGACATCCCCCGAGCCAAACCCGTTCGCACACCACTCCAAGCCATCAAATCTCCAGCCTCTTTCCCTTGGACGCGCCAAATCAGCTCTTCGGCATTGCCGTCGGGCTGCCCGGAACCGCAAATGGCGCCCACGGATCCCCCTGCGGAGCGGTGATATCCGCCGGCTTCACCGCCATGCGCGAGGCATCGAATGCATCCCGTATCTGGAAAAACGCCTCCTTCGGCTGGAAATTTTCATCCAGCGGCAAAGGACGCTGCCTCCGACCGTCCGGCCGGGTAATCCATGGCCTTTGTAAAACATTAAGCCATGTATTCGCATCCGAAAGACCCCAGGTCAACACCGCCTTCACATTCGGCTCCGGTAGCAGCAGCGACAGATAGCTGTGATAAACCTGTGCCACCGAAACATCCTGTGCAGCATCGTCCCCATCCAGGCCATGCGTGTTCACATCCATCTCTGTCACGTAGACCTCCAATCCCAATTTCCCCACCTGCCGCACAAAATCCACCAACCCCAGCCCAGGCTGCGGTCCAGCCGCCTGCAAATGACTCTGGATACCAACAGCATGCAGCGGCACTTTCCTGGCATGCAGTCGGCGCAGCAGCGCCAGCACATAGCCCCGCTTGGCTGTATGCTCCGGTGTGTCCAACTCAAAATTGGTCTCATTGTAGGTTAGCTTCGCCGCCGGATCCGCCTTTGCGGCAGAGCGAAATGCAACCTCGATATACTCCGGCCCCATCGATTGCAGCCAGGGGGTCGACCTCAACCCATCCGCGCGCCCGTCCGGCAGATGCACCGCCTCGTTCACCACATCCCAGCTATGCACCCGGCCCGCATACCTCCCGGCAACCTGCGCAATGTGGTCCGTAAGCAACTCCGCTGCATTGTCCTTGTTCACCGTCGCAGCAAACCAGTCGGGCAGTTCCTCATGCCAACACAAATTGTGTCCCCGCAACAGTTGCCCGCTTGCGCCAGCAAATGCAAATAACTTGTCCGCATCGTCAAAGTTGTAGGTCGTCGGCGAAGGTCGCATCTGTCGCCACTTCATCGCGCTTTCCGCCACTAGCATATCCGCTTGGGCAAGAATCGCAGATGTATAACGATCCGAAGTCTCCTCCCTGGAAGTACCCAGCAAATCCAGCAGGTTCGTCTGGATAGCAACACCAAAACGCAAACCCACTGCCTCGGCGTGAGCTCGCAGTGAATCCGGACCTGCAATCGACGGTTTGAAGGGAACCGACTGCTCGTCCTGCGTCAAAGCCTGCTGTTTCTTCTTCCGTTTGTCAAGCGCAGCCTGCGACAATCCCACGCCGGAGACAACTGCGAAGGCGGCTGCATGTCTTGCAAATTCTCGTCGGGAAAGATTGCTCATGAGTTTGTACTCGTCAAGGGTTTCACCGCATCCTGAGATACAACCCTACTATGGCCTATACCTTGCGTTCGACCGCGGAACTCACCACGCACTTCAGAGGGAATACGGGATGGAACGGGCTGCTAACGGCTACGGTGCGCCTCACGCTGGACATGCCCCGTCCATCCCAGGTAGCCCAGCAACTCCCACCGCGACTCCCAGGCAAAATGCAGCACATCGCCCGCCGTCAGAGTCTCCGCCTTCTTCCCGGAATACGTCTCCACCCGCCAGCGGACGTACGGACTTCGCCAGGGCCTCAGCCGATAACCGCGCGTGGCATTCCAAATGAAAACAATCGGGGCAAAGGTGAATCGATCCATTCCCAACCAGTATACGAGCCCATGACTCGGCGAGACACCCAGGCAATCAAATCACCCCACGACCTGCACCATCACCAGCCCAACTGCCCTAAAGCTTGTCGAAAAGACTACCTGAGCCCAGTGCGGAAATTACGTTAATCAGCGCCGTCTGCTGCGACTCTGTCAACGCAAGCTGTGTCGCCACCGCCGGAATATCCGCCTGCATAAGATTCGTCTGGACCGTCTTCAACTGGGTCGACTCCGAATTCGCCGCACTCGACGCCGCAGTAATCTGGTTCAGAGAGTTATCCAGCGCTACCCGCTGCTGGTTCACGGAATTCATCGCAACATTCAAACTCGCCAGGTCCGAGGCAGAAGATGCCGTACTTCCGCTCGCAAAGTCCTGAATCAGGTTGTCTAGCGCCCCAAAAACACTCGACGTCGTCGCGGTAAAGATCTTATCACCCGGCACATTCAAAGCCACCGTCTGCCCATTCGGTGCCTGCAGCACATTCACACTGCTGTTTCCCCCGTAGTTCACTGTCGGCGGAGTCGACGTATTGTCGAGCGTAAACGGAGATGTTCCCGTCGCGCTTCCGGCAAAGACATACTGGCCCTGATACGACGTGTTCGCCAGCGACAAAACCTCATCACGAATTCCGGCAATCTGGTTCGAAATCGACTTTAAGTCGCTCCCGTTCAGCGTCCCGTTGTTGCCTTCCGTTGCCAATTGAATCGCCTGGGTCAACTCCGTAACAACACTTCCCAAAGCGGAGTCGGTCACCCGCAGCATTCCCTCAGTCAGCCCGCTGGTCTGGGTAAACGAATCATCCCGCTGAATCTGGTTAAGCAACTGCGCATTCTCCGCCACGGCCACCGGATCCGCCCCCAGCGTCGTTACTCGCAATCCGCTGGATACCTCGTTGGTCAACTGCTGTTGCTGCGACTGCGTCTTGTCCAGTGCGCCACTCAGATTCACCACATAAAACGGATCTACACGCATCGCAAAACCCCTCCAGTGCCGCCGGCTAGGCCGCAGTCTGCACCCCAAGATTGATCGCTGAAGCCATCAGCGTGTCCAGGATGGTGAACACCTTCGAGGCCGCTTGGTATGACCGCTGAAACTCCTGCATCGCACTCGCCTCATCATTCAAACTCACCGCAGATAGCGAATTCACCTGGCTCTGCAGCTGTGAAACCGACGCCGTCAATGCCGTACTCTGAATCGTCGTCTCATTCATTTCCGAGCCAATCGTGCTGATCATGTTGGAATAGAAATTTGACGGCGTGAGCCCGGCCACAATTGACTGCGTCGCCAACGCCGCCGCAGCCACCGCATTCGAGTTATCCCCCACCCCTCCATTCAATGCAGCCGCTGCAATGTGATTTGGGTCGGTCATGACAACCGACATTGCCATCGCACTGCCCGAAACCTGTGGCGGAGCGTTGAAGACGTTCCCGGCGTTCCCGTTGTCCCCCGCCAAATCCGTGCCGGCGTTATTCACCGTGTTCACCTGGGTCGAAATCCCGTACGCCAACTCATCTAGAGCCGACAACACCGTCGGCAATCTCTGGTCGCGCGCCGTCAGCAAGCCCCCTAGTTGCCCACCACCCGATGTCAAATCACTCGTAATGTCGTTTCCACCCGCAAACATGTGGGTGACGCCATTCACGACCCCGCTCGAAATCGCAATCGAAGCCCCTTCAGAAACGAGCAACTGCCCCCCAGGCGTCGTCAGGCTGAGCCCGTTATTCTCGGTGTCAATCTGATTCACCCCAATGAGCTTTGACAGTTGCGCCAGAGCACTCTGACGCTGGTCCTCAAGACTGCCTGCATCTGTCCCCGGAGAGAGCGATTGAATTTGCCGGTTCACCGCCGCAATCGACGCGGTAAGCGTATTCACTTGGGAGGCTACTGTTCCAACCGACTGGTCCAGCGACGCACGCTGCTCAATTACATTCGTCGCCGCTGCAGAAATATCTCCCGCCAGAATCGTTGCTGACGACAGCACTTGCTGGCGCAGCGAGTTGCTGCTCGGGTTGGATTCCATCTGCGTATAGGAATCAAAAAAACTCGTGATATCCGTCCCGATGTTTCCCCCCGTCGTCGCCGAAGTCGAAGCTAGGGTGAAGCTGCTCCCAAGCGTCGTCAATGCGCCAAGAAGCGAGGTCGCCGCCGAACTCGCCTGCTGTTGCTGCTGCAGGCGCTGATTCAGGACTCGGTCCCGCTGCGATACCCCCCCTGTAACCGTCACCCCGGTTCCCACCAACGTCCCGCTAACATAGACAGGCTGATTCTCGCTCCAGTTTGGCACCTGACGCGTGTAGGTGGCGTTTGAGGCGTTGGCCACATTGTTCGAGACCACATCCAGTGCGGACTGATCTGCCTCCAGTGCCCCGGTTATCAGACTCAACGCAGCGCTAATCGTCCCCATACTCGCCCTCCTGCCTGCTCAATCCCCAAACAGGTCTCTGACCGCCCCTCGTACCACCAACTCCCAGGAGCCGCACTCGGGTAAGCACAACTAGGTTCGCGCGCGTCTCACTCAGAATCCGTCGCAGCGTCTCAATCTCCACCGGCACTTCCGCCAGTTCGCAACCTGCCGCCTGCCGCTCACTTGGACCCAGACTGCGGTTCAAATCCTGGCAGCACTGCGCCAACTCCTCCAGACGATTCGCGTCCATCCCCAGCAGTGCCTCGGTTGCCTCTGCCAGGATTGCAGTCACCTTCAACCCCGAAAGGTTCGCATCAGGGGCAACCCTGCCCACAGCATTCCTAACCCAATCCTGCTCACCCGTCATCCCCGCACCCCAACCCGGCTAGCCCTGGGCCAGCATGGACGAAATCAGTTTCTTTGCCAAAGCCTGCGCAGACACGTTGTAGGTCCCCACAGTCAGTACCTTCTGGATATCCGCGACCTTGTCCATGCGGACATCCGGGCCAATAGCCGACTCAGCTATCTGTCCAGCGGCCAGGCTAAGATGCGCCTGATCCTGCGCCAGCTGCGCAGCCGTGTGCCCTTCGGCATGCGTGCCAGTCTGTCCCAAAGTGAGTGGCGAGGATGCCGGCGTACTATCCACCCCAGCCGCTGGAAGCACCATACCGAGATTGTCAATTACGTTCCGAACGTTCATCTCTTCATCTCCTTCCTTCCAATATCGGCGCGGTTTCTAATCACTTGAGTCATTTGAGAATCGAATCCTTCCCGGGTTCACTGCGGAACCCGTGTACCGGTTCAAGACCAGAATGGCTACCTGAATCGAGACAAAGCACATCCCGCGCTCGGCAACGATCCAGACGATGGCGGGGCAGCCTGGCTCGATAGCCGGCTCAAGATGCTGTCAGCGATGCCAAACCCACCCCTTGCGCTGATGGCCCGGCCCAAACTTTCATCTGCAAAGGATCCCAGAGCGTTGCCCGAACCCGCCTCATCTTCGCCCGTCAGCGGATCTTGGCTCTGCTCCAGCGGCGCAAGCAACTCCTTCATCATCATTGCTTCAAACTCGTGCGCAGCTGTCAACAGCATTGGTGACGGCACCGCCACAACTGCTCCTGGACTTCCGCCTGAATTCAGGCTCGAAACGGCATGCGCCATCACAACACCTCCAGGTCGGCTTCGAGTGCGCCGGCTTCCTTCATCCCCTGCAGAATCGAAATCACATCCCGCGCCGTCGCTCCAATCTGCTGCAGTTCGTTAACCAGATCCTCCACTGTCGCACCTTCCTTTAGCTCAATCCGGTTTACAGCCTTCTCCAAGACCTGAACGCTTGTCTGCTGAACCACTTCGGTCGTTCCCTGCGCCATCGGATTCGGCTGCGAAACCTCCTTCCTCGTCACCACATTTACCTGCAAACCACCATGCAAAATGGACACAGGCTCCAAGCGCACCTCGCCTCCAATTACAACTGTCCCCGTGCGTTCGTTCACCACCACGCGCGCCCGGTGGGAAAGCTCTACCTCCACCTCTTCCACACGGTCCAGCAAACGCGGCAAGTCTTCGCCTTCCACTACCGGAATCTCGACCCGGCGGCTGTCACGTACACGCGCCCGCGTACCCGCCAACTCCTTGTTTATTGCTTCGGCCATCGCCGCGGCGGTATGAAAATCCGCATCGGCAAGTATGAGAGTCACTGTATGTATCTGCTTCAACTCAAAGGGCACTCCTCGCTCCACCAACGCGCCGCCTGGAATCCGGGCAGTCGTCGGGTGGTTTACCTGCCGTGTATTCGAGGCCGCAGTGACCGTGTATCCTCCCAGCACCAGCGCCCCTTGTGCCTGTGCGTAAATTTGTCCGTCCGGTCCATACAACGGAGTCAGAAGCAGTACCCCGCCCTCCAGCGACCGTGCATCCCCGGCCGATGAGAGGGTGATGTCGAGCCGCTCTCCTGGTTGGCTGAACGGCGGCAAGGTCGCCACTACAAACACAGCGGCCATGTTCTTTACCTGCATATTCGCCGCTGAGTTGTTCCCCGTCTGCGGAACTGTGATTCCCAGCCGCTCGAGCGTCGACAGTAGCGTCTGCACTGGAAAGACCGTTTGCTGCGTATCCCCACTTCCTTTCAACCCCACCACTATTCCGTATCCAATCAGCTGGTTGTCGCGAATCCCTTCCACCGTGGCGACATCCTTCACGCGGGCTCGCTGGACCATGGCTGCGACCTTCGCTTGGCCCGCCATCACAATAGCAATCGTCGCCAATAGCAGTCTGGCAATTCCTCGGCGAATCCCCTTCTGGCAATCTCCCACCGTCAACCTGGTAAACCCATCCATGCCAGCCACCTTCCTCGGCCTTCCCTGAACCGCTCGCAATCAACCGCTGGAAATTACACCCACCGTACAGCTCGAACTCATTCATCCACGACATACCTAAGCTGGACCGACTAGAAAACGAGTAGTCTTGAAAGCAGCCGCCAGATTGGATTCTGGCGATAGGTTGAGTCGCTCACGATGCCCTTCCCAGTAACCTCCAATTCCAAGTCAGTCATCGCCGTCGAAGCCACCTGGTTCTGGGCGCTCACATCCTCCGGCCGAACCAGTCCGCGAAGCTTGATTACCTGCGTCTGCTGGGAAAACGTCAACTGCCGTGTTGCCTGAATGACCAGCATGCCATTCGGCAAGACCTCCACGACCTCACCTCCAAATGTCGTCGCCAACGATGAGTTCGTCACGCTCTGCCCCTGCGCCGTCAGACCCGAACTCGAGGTCTGTCCCAGCAGGTTGGCTAGCTTCCCCGTCGCGCTCTGGGCGCCAAAGATTGCGGTCAACCCCGAATTTGCGGATGAGGCTCTGGAGTTCTTCACCTGACCATCAGTCGAAGCAGCGAGGCTCTCCGAAACCACAATCGAAATGACATCGTGCAGCCGCACCGCCTTGGCATCGTTCGATAACCGCACCAGCCGTCCCTGATCACTCCAGATGGAACCCGGCGTATGCTCTTCACTGGCCTGCTGGGCGCGCACCCTGGTGATGTACGCGGTGAGCGCTGCCTCGGGTGGTGTTAATTTTGACACCTGCAGTTTGCCCTTCTCCTGCGGTCCGGGTTTCTGCTGCGCGCCTACTGCGCCACCCAGGAGAGTGAGTCCCATTGCCAAAGCTCCTGCAACCCTTAAATTCCGCATCATCGCTGCCTACCATTCCCATAGAGCCATCGCGCTGCGCCTGCCCCAGTGGCCTCCACCTGTACCACTGGTCCGCCAAAGAATCTTGACCCTTCGCCGAGGCCACTCGCGAGCCGGACCCGGAAGCTTTCCCCGACACGCGCTGGCTCCAAAGCCACAGCCATCAGCAGAGCTGTTACCCAACCGGTGGACTGAGTGACCAGTACGCAGTCACCGGCTCGTATCAATGGCCATTGCTCCCTCTGCGGATCCCCCGACGCGAAGGAACCAGAGAATTCGACCAAACGTCCGGGGCCGGCCGGGTGGGTTGGATCCGCCTGCAGTTGCCAGCGCACGTTCAGGCATGGGTCCCTGATTACGGTCGCCTGCCGCGGCTGGCCGGAGCTCACCACAGCATAGGCTAGCAGAGACAGGTTGAGCAGGGTCTTCCGGAAGGCACTTGGAAATTGATTCTTCATCTTTGCCCCTCGCACCAAGGTTCGCTTTAGCGGGTCATATTGTTGACCTGGGAGTACATGTCATCGGCAGCCTTGATTACCTTTGAGTTAGACTCATAGGCTCGCTGAGCCAGCACCATCTGTACAAACTCGGTTACGACGTCCACATTCGAGTTTTCGAGATACCCCTGCTGTAGTGTGCCCAGGCCTTCTGTGCCGCCAGGGTTTCCCTGCACAGGCGAGCCGGAGCTGAGCGTTGCCTGCAACAGATTGCCGCCAAGCAACTCAAGACCTCCGGGATTAGCGAAGGTGGCCAGCTGTAACTGACCGAGTTGCGAGGGATTGGTCTGCCCCGGCAGGGTTGCGTTCACCACGCCGTACTGGGTAATCGTTACCGAGGTCGCGTTGGCTGGAATCGTGATCGTGGGGATGATTGAGTCGCCATCCGTGGTCACAATCGTTCCCTGATTGTTCAGATGAAACTGCCCGGCGCGGGTGTATGCCGTGGTTCCATCAGGCCGCTGGACTGAGAAGAAGCCAGGCCCTTCAATCGCCAAATCCAGCGGATTTGAGGTTTGGTTCAACTCGCCCTGGGTCATGATGACTTCGGTAGCGGCCGATTTCGTTCCCAGACCGATCTGCAGCCCAGCCGAAACCGTTGACTGCGACTGGGCTGCACCGGGCGTCACCATGTTCTGGTAGAGCATGTCCTGAAACTGCAGGCGCAATTGCCTGAATCCGGTCGTCGATGAATTTGCCAGGTTGTTGGCAATTGTGTCCAGATTCAGTTGCTGCGCGCTCATTCCACTGGCGGCCGTATAAAGGGCTCGTATCATCTCTCTCTCCTCATCCTGACGTGCCAAGAATTAGAAGAACTGTACCGTCCTCCTAGATGCGGGGCAGGTCCTCAGTGGCAATCTTGTTGAATTCTGTGTGGAACAGCGTCAATGCACGCTGCATCGTTTCGGCCTGGCGCTGCATCATCAACAGGTCGAGTGAACCCTGAATCACGTCCTGATTGGCGGCTTCCAAAGAGCCCTGGTGCACGGTCGCTGACTTTGACGCCAAGACCACCGCCTTTTCCGGCGCCTGGTAGCGATTCTTGCCTTCGGGCGTCAGTTCAGTGCCGGGCGCAAAGGCGAAAACGCCAACAGTGGCAACCACTCCCCCTGAGACAGAAAGGACTCCATCGGAGCCAATCGAGACCTCACCGGGCGGCACCGAGATTGGCTTGCCTGCGGAGGAAAGCACCTGCTCGTCTACCGCAGTAACAAGTTGACCACTCTGACTGCGATGGAAGCCGCCATCGCGGGTGTAGCGGATTCCCCTGGATGTCAAGACAGCGAAAAAACCCTGGCCCTCAATAGCGAGGTCCAGGGGATTCCCGGTCGGAGTCAGCACCCCCTGTGAGAGATCCAACCTGTCTCCGCCCAGCAGTCCATAGTTGTTTACCGTGGAGCCCAGCTGCGAGTTGCCGCCCAATGGATCCAACAGCACCGAGCGAAAATACTCCCTCTCCGCCCGGTAGCCGGCAGTGTTGGCGTTGGCAAGATTCGAGGCGGCCGTGTCCAAGGCCTGGGTCCGAGCCACCAATCCGGCATATGCGGCGTAGTATCCACTGTCCATGCCGGAGTACAGTGCAGAAATGGGGCCGAAACCGGTGGAACAATCTTGGAAAAGACTCACGGAATATTTGAGAAGCGCCAAGACTACCGGACACCCAAGGCCTTTGGATATCCAGAGTCCTGCAAAAGCCTTCTAGTTGCCGCGGTTACTGAAGACCGTCGCAGATAATGGTGACATCGAATAGGGCATCTTCGAAACGGTAGGCATGATGCAGCCGGAATTCAGGTGCCTGCACGTGAATCTCGTAATTGCGCCCTGTTATTACTGCGGGAATGGAGAGACCGCAATTTGCAGACAGTTCTGGTACTTTGCTCTTCCAGGCACCAGCTAGCATGTTGCAGATTTCGCCAATCGCGTCTTTCACCGTGTCATCAATCTCGGTAAACTCCATACCGGTCAGCCGCGCAGCGATTGTCAACGCCCCCAAGCCACCCGACCGGAAGACACAGGCACCACTGAGCAGACCACCAAATCCCACCACTGAGGTAATCGTCTCGTCCTCATGGACAGCGACCTCAGCCTCTGGCATACAGGCCACACCCAGCATCATGTTGAAAACTTCATCGACGCTCTGGTCCAAATTCTGAGGATCTGCCACCAGATTCAGGTTGTTCCGCAATGAATGCGTCATTCTTTTCTCCGTTTCCTCGGCAGTGGAAGGCCACCGTCCGGCGCCTCTGCGTACCCCATTCAAGACCATGGCCAGCCTCCGTCACGTCTGCTCACGGCGCCTGCCAACCCAGCCTGCGCATTTTCCAACATCATCCCCGAAGCTGCCTAACCGCGCTTCGGAACCTCAATGCCCGGTACCCAAAACCCACCAAGTGTATATCCGCCGACCCCAAATCCGGGAAAGCCTGGCCCGGCGTGGACAATTGACTCGAACCGATTCACTGGCGCTCCAGGCCGTGCTGCATCAGGCAGCAGCCAGCAGCGGCAGCACCCGCTCCTTGACCTGTTCAGCTGTAAAAGGCTTGCGAATATAGCCCTGAGCGCCTGCGAGAATCGCCTGGCGGACATGCTCTTCGCTTGACTCGGTGGTAATCATCACCACGGGTACCCCTATTGCCAGTTCCTGGGCGCGTATCTGGCGCAGAAACTCCAATCCATCCATGGTCGGCATGTTGATGTCACTCAGAATCAGCTCCACGGACTGTCCGCGGAGCACTTCGATGCCCTCAGCACCTGTGCCAGCCTCCATTACCACCAGCGAATCCAACCCAGCCTGACGAAGGGCCCGCTCCACAATCTTGCGCATGACCGAGGAGTCATCCACAATCAGTACCCGCATTTCCTTCATTGATTTTCTCCTCTGCTTCCCAATTCATCGGCTGATTTGGCTAGATATTGAGTGGAAATCCGCTGCCTCAATTCGCCTCCAGCGACACAACCACGTCCTCTACCTCTGATAGTCGCGCCACCGGGCCCTGCTGCAGTTTTCGCCACATCCTCAACCACAAGCTGCCATGGACGCGCACGAAGCGCGCTTCCACCGGCTTTGCCCGCTCAATCCGCTCCGAGAGTACGTGCACCAAAGTCAGTTTCGAAGCCCCTTCCACGTGTTCCACCTTCGGGAAATCCGTGCGCAGCAGCCGTTCATGAGCGACCCTAAACCGTGATCCGGAAACCAATCCAGCTTCGACGGACAAGCCTGTCATCCTCTCGACAGCCAGTGAAAGCACCGGGTCAAGACGGTCTTCGAATCCAAGGTAGAGTATCTTTCCCGCCGCCGCACGCAACGGCAGCGCGGCATAGGCCTCGACAAAAAATCGCGGTAGCATGGCAGCCATCCCGTCAGCATCGTGATATTCCAGAGCCAGAACCGGACAGCCCCACTGCATACTCAGAGCACGTGTCACCAGTTGCTCCCGTACCCCGAGCTCCTCAACTAGCCACGTCCCAAGTCGTCCCTGCCCTGCCGCCCTCTGAGCGTCCAGCCCCTTGCGGAGCTGCTCTGAGGTAATCCAACCTTGCTCTAGCATCATAAGTCCAAGAGGAATTCTGTGGCGATGCAAGCTCGCCTCGACCCGTCTGCCCCCCAGTTCCCGCCGCAAAGCCACTGCGACACGTGCCTCTGTACAGCTAGGCGAACAACTCCATCCACCCTCAACGACCGGAGCAGACCTGCTCCGCAACAGGTGCAGCCAGCCGCTGGAACAGCCAGGATTCGCGCAGGTCGTCAGCAGTCGGGAAGGGCCCGGCCCCGGCTGCTGATCCACCCAACCCACACTGCTGCCCTGGGAACCCTCTCCGTTACTTCCCATTCCACCGACAGATAGCCGTCTTAAAACAGGCATCGTATGCTCTCCAGCCGCCGCTGCGGTTCTGCCACCTCTGTGACCCGAAGTCCAAAATTGCCATTGACCAGCACTACTTCTCCCCTGGCGACAATCTTGTCGCCGACAATCAGGTCCACCGGATCCGACACATGGCGGTCCAATTGCACGACATCCCCCGGTCCCAAATCCAGAATCTCGGCCAAAGGCATTTCTCGCGCACCAAAGCGCAGGCTGGCCTCAAGTTCGACATCCAGCAGCAAATTCAGGCCGAGCGAGAGCGCTGGGGTCGGCTCCGATGCCTGGGCCGACCCCGCCTGCACCAAGTTCCCGGTCTTCTCCTCAGGCTTTGCTTCCATTGGCACGGCAGCCTTCGGCCGGGGCACCCGCAACTCTGACAGAACCTGCACCTGCCAACTGTGATCGCCAGACTTCAATTGATAGGCTTGGGTCAGCTTGCCTTCAGAAGCAATTGCACGATAGCTGGTCGCCTGCACTTTGTGCCCGGTTCTTGCCAGAAGTTCTCCTGCAGCCGCATCAACTGTCTCCCTCACCAGTTCGGCCCAGGCGGCTCTCTGGTCTATACCCTCGCCCAGCAGCGCCGCTTCGGCAAGACCTCCGTCCAGCATCACAGAGAATCGTCCCTGCTCGTGACCTTCCACGGTAACCGCAAAGCCAAAGGCACCCGAACCGAGTGGCTTTGGCAGTGCCTCCGTCATCTGGGGCTCACCGACAAGTGCCTGCGAAAACAGGCCTGCGGCCACCCGCGACCAGCACTCCAGATATGTCACAGTCTCGGCCATTCACACCCTCTCAGGTTCCTTGTCAACACGAGGCCCACGCAGCCCGAGTCAAATCTACAAAACAATTCAATCTCCAGCAGTCCCCGCCCGGGATTCCAGCCGCGCACCCCGGTGCGGCCCCACCCTGACAGGATGCGCACGAAATAGCAGCTGTCCACCTGCCCGTAATTCCGCGCCGGAGTTGGCAGGCAGGCGCAACCGCAACAGCTTGCCTACCTCCAAATCCTCAAGTTCTCGCGCTTCAATCCGAACTGACGGAAGTTGCAGCGTCGTTCCGAAAACCAATTGGCGCGCCGCTGTCTCGATGCGTTTCCTGCTGTCCACCGCGTGCCGCCGTCTTCCGCCCCACTCGCCGGTAAGCCGGCGCAGAATCGTATTTGCAACAACCGCCGGAAAGGCCAGATTCAATAGACCAGATGCCTCTGGCATTCGGATCTCAAAACTCAGACAAAGCGTTTTTTCGGTTACCGGCATTATCCTGGCTGTCTGAGTCTGCATCTGGCGTCTCTCAAGATTGAAGCTTAAGCCCACCGGTTGCCATGCCGTAGTCAGTTCTCGGCAGACAATCTCCAAAGTTGAGGCTACAATCGCCTCTTCTATATCAGTCAACTCCCGCAACGGAGCCTGCTGACCCTCTCCGCCCAAAAGCAGATCAACAATCGGCGGCGCAATTGCCACGTCCAACTGCAAAACCGAGAGCGCACCCAACGGCTCCAGACGGACCGAAGCGACATAGGAAATCTCGGGTATCCGCAGGAGAAAGTCGTTGAAGGTAATCTGTTCCGCTGAAACCAGATTCACCTGAAGTCGGGTACGGAGCCATGCCGAAAGATTATGGGTCAGGTTGCGCGCAAAGAGGTCGTTGAGCATGGAGATGGCTCGCAACTGCTCGGTGGAAATCTGCCCAGCTGCTGAAAAGTTGTACGGAAGCACCCTGGCGCGGATATCTGGCCGCACCTCCTGGTGATTCGTCCGTGCCGCTTGGAACAGCGCATCAATCTCGTCCTGTTTCAAGGTCTTTTCCATCGCTTGCGGTTTCCTCTTCTCTGACTCTGCCTCATGGTCAGCCAGATCATCAGACCAATCTCAGGTTTCGCCCCACACTAATTCCGCTTTCTGAATCGACAGGTTGGAAATTCCCAATCTGCAACTACAGGCTGGAGGTGCCCCCCGGCATGGCGCGGCTTCGGCGTGGCTTTTCTCTTCGCCCTTTGGCACCCAGATCGGCCAGTGCCGCGCGCAAATGCAGAACGGCAGAAGCGTGAATTTGTGAGACCCTGCTTTCCACCACGCCAAGTGCCAGGCCAATCTCGCGCATGGTCATCTCCTCGTAGTAGTAGAGGGTCATAACCAGGCGCTCGCGCTCGGGCAACTCGCCAACTGCCGCCGCCAGCCGATCCTCCATCTCCCCATGTAGACACCGGAAGAGCGGATCTTCCTCCGGACGACCCGGCACATAGGCCAGTTCCTCTTCGCCCGAATCCTCGTTGCGCTCCATATGCAGCGTGCCAATCTCAAGTCCCTTCAACTCCCCCAGCAACTGCTGGTACTGATCCAACTCCATGCCCAGCGCATGAGCCACCTGCAACTCATTCGGGGCGTGGCCAAGCCGTCCGATTAGGACTCGAATCGCCTCTTCTACAGCCCTTCCTTTGCGCCGCAATTCCCTTGGACTCCAGTCAAGGGTTCGCAGGCTATCCAGAATTGCTCCGCGGATGCGGAACTGGGCATAGCTGCGAAACTGGACTTTTTGGGTTGGGTCGAACTTGGCGAAGGCATCCATCAGGCCAACCACCCCTGCCGAATAGAGGTCCTCCATCTCGACGTGCTGAGGCAGCCTTTCGTGGATCCGCCGGGCCAGAAACCGGACGATTGGCAAATGCTCAAGCAAAACCCGCTGCTGCTCGTCTGTAAATTCGGAGGAACCGACCTGGCTTACGCCTTCAGCTCCTGAACCAACGGGCGGATAGCTGCCCGAGCGGCCGCCTGAAATCTCGCATGTGCCCTTAGCATCTGGCATGAGCAACGGCCTTAGCCGCTCTGTACCTGATCTTCCTTCTCGTCCTGCCGATCCCGCCGCCATCCCTCCCGTGGTCTCCATGCCCTCGCCTCTCCCTCTTATCTGTTTTCCACAGCTGCGCACCCTAGCGAACCGTTCCCATGGGCCTCAATCGCGTCTCTGGCGGAATGTCCGTCGCTGAAACTACAGCCAGCCTCGGCACCCACGGCTCCAGCCAACGCTTCACCTGATAGCGAGCCGGACTTGGACACAGAAGCACTGGGAGGGCCGTCGCAGGGGCCGAAGCAATAAGTTGTCTCACAGAATCCGTAAGACGGCGCACCAGTGGCACGCCGTTCCGAGACAAGGCGGCCAGTTGCCGCGGCGTTGTTTCCGAGGAGAGGGTGGCAAGGATCTCCTCTTCAAGTAATTGGTCAAGCAAAAGAACAGGAAGCTGCCCATCAGCATCGACCAAGGGCTGAACCAGCCTGCGTCCCATGGCATGGCGGACGGCCTCTACCAGCATCACCAGGTTCTTGCCCGCCGGAGCCGCCTCCACCAGTGCCTCCAGGATTGCGCCCATATCCCGAATGGAAACCCGCTCGCGCAGGAGCTGCTCGAGAACCTTCTGCACCTCTCCCAGTGTCAGAAGCTTCGGGACCAGCTCCTCCAGCAGCTTTGGATGAGTCTCGTTCAGGCTATCCATCAGCCTCTTAGTCTCGGCACGTCCCAGCAGTTCCTGCGCGTGCTGGCGGATGAGTTCGCCAAGGTGCGTGGTAATTACGGTCACTGGATCGACGACCGAGTAGCCGGCAGCCACCGCCTGGTCCTCCAGCCCAGGCACAATCCAAAGAGCCGGCACTCCAAAGGCCGGCTCCCGGGTCTCCTTGCCTGGCAACAGACGCCGTACCGCTTCCGAGGAAACCGCGAGCAGTTGATTTCCCTCGGTCTGCCAGCGCCCGATTTCGATGCCGCGCAGGCTGAAAAGATACTCGCGCGGACGCAGCCGCAGGTTGTCCGAGATATGAACTGGAGGCACCAGAAAGCCCAACTCCTGGCTGAGGTGACGGCGCAGGGTTCGGACCCGGTGCAGCAATTGTCCGCCCTGTTTCTCATCCACCAGGGGAATCAACTGAAAGCCAATCTCAAGGCTCAGTTCCTCTAGCTTCAACAGTTGCGCCATTTCGCCAGCTGCAATCGCTTCCCCTGGCCGGGCCTGATTTGGGTTGGTTGCCGATTCCGCTTCACCCAACTCTTCCGGCGCTGTCGGCTTCAAGGACCTTCCCGCCGAGGCAAGCGCCCCAGCTACCAGCAGAAACGCAAACTTCGGCAGTCCTGGAATGAGGCACAGCGCAGCCGAGACCAGTGCAGCCATATATAGCGTCGCCGGCCGCTCCAGCAGTTGGCTCTTCAACTCGCCGGAAAGTGTTGCGGCCGAATTGGTGCGAGTCAGTGTAATGCCACCGGCTACCGAAACCAGTAGCGAGGGAATCAAGGTCACCAACCCGTCCCCCACCGTAAGTACGGTGTAGGTTTTGACCGCGGTCATCAAATCTACACCCTGCTGGAGAGTTCCAATTAACAGTCCGGCGATGATGTTGATTCCGGTAATGAGAATCGTCGCCATCGCGTCACGCTGATTGAATCGTGCGGCTCCGTCCATGGCTCCGTAAAACTCGGCCTCCCGGGCAATCGACTGGCGGCGCTTGCGCGCTTCCTGCTCATTGATCAGGCCAGCGTTCATGTCAGCATCAATTGCCATTTGCTTGCCTGGCAGGGCATCCAGGGTGAACCTTGCAGTCACCTCCGCAGTGCGCACTGCGCCATGCGAAACAACAAGAAACTGAATCGCAATCAGTGCCAGGAAGAGGACAAAACCTACAACATAATTTCCGCCAACCACAAACTGGCCAAAGGCCTCAATTACCTTGCCCGCAGCGGCGGTTCCCTCAGAGCCATGCAGAAGAATCCGCCGACTCGATGCGATATTCAATGCCAGGCGAAAAAGCGTTAGCAACAGCAACAATGTGGGAAAGACGCTCAACTCCACAGCCCGCTTCACCTGCACCGCGGAGAGAAAGACAATCACTGAAGCCGCAATTGAGCAGGCCAGCAGCAGGTCCAGCACTGCCGATGGCAGCGGCACCAGCATGACAAAGATCACGCTGATTGTCCCGGCGGGCAGAAGATACTCCCGCAGGCGATGCCACAACCCTGTCCACTGCCCCGTCGGCGCTACCAATTGTGCCGCTGCGCTCATCGTTTTTCTCCTTCGCCCGAATTGCCCCCAGATTCCGTACCGCCCGTCGCCGGTCGCGACGACCGAATCGCCACCGTGGGAGTCGGTTCGCCGGAAGGTTCTCGCACTCCAGCACCCGGTACTTCACCGCCAAAAGTCTCCCGCCGGCGTGCTCGCACCTGCTCCTCCACGCGCTGGCGGTAGAGGAAGGCCAGAATCGAAGCAACCGCCGCATACAGTTGAGCAGGAATAGACTCCCCCGGCTCAAGCATCCGGTAGAGCGATCGGGCCAGGGGAGGATTCTCCTCAATTGGCACTCCGGCCCAGCGCGCCTCGGCCTTGATTTCCTCGGCCAAGAGATTCCGCCCCTTTGACACCACACGGGGCGCATCCATCAATTCAAAATCAAAAGCAAGTGCCACTGCATAGTGGGTTGGATTGGTTATCACCACTGCAGCGCGCGAGACGTCGGCTTTCATCCTGCGGCGGCGGGCCGCACGCTGCAGATTTCGTATCCGGCCGCGAATCTGAGGATTGCCTTCTTGGTCGCGGAACTCCTCGCGCATCTCCTGTTTGCTCATCTTCAGGCGTTGCTCACGGCCTCTCCATTCAACCAAGTAGTCCACCAGAGCCCAAGCGAAGATCAGGAAAGCGGCAGTTTTCAAAAGCCTGTAACCATCTGCAGCGATCGTATCCAACCGGGTCAGAGAAAGTGGTGGCAAGTGAAACTGACGGAGAAGTACCTGAACCGCTACCGCCGCCAGCAATCCGGCCGGAATCACGGACTTCGCCAGCCTGGCCGCAGCGCGCAAGGAGAAAAGATTCTTCAGATTTGCTTGAGGATTGACCCGCTCCATTTTCCATGCAATGCGCTCGGGATGCACAGAGACGCCGCCAGTTTGCACCAAGCCGGCAACTGCGGCGGCCACCGTCACTGCCATGGCAACCAGTCCCATGGGCGCAAGCACCTTCCCGGCCAGATTGCGCATCATCACCAAAGTACTCATCTGGCTTTCCGCCTCCCAGGCAGAGGTCGCGCCCAGGTCCAGAAATGCTGCCAGGGTTTCTCGCCAGGCGGCAACAAACCTGGGAGCAGCGACACATAGAACCAGCACCCCGGCCAGGGTTCCGGCGGCCCCAATGAGTTCGCGGCTAACGAGAAGGTCCCCCTCCCGTCTCGCCTTATTGCGCCTTTCGGGCGTTGCCTGTTCTGTGCGCTCTCCGGCCATTGCTATCCGCGGCCTCCGGCTACTATCAACTTCTCAGCAACATCCAGCAGTGCCGAGAATCTGCCTTCCACAAACCTCGGCCAAAGTGCCATTGAGCCCATTAGCAAAGCGAATCCTGTCAGGGTTTTCAGTGGAATCGTGAGCGAGATTACAGGTAGCTGCGGCGAGATCTTGCCCATCAGTCCCACCGATATCTCTACAAGGATCGTTGCTGCGAGCACCGGTGCGGCGAGCTCCAGCGCGGCTAAAAAGCAGCCGGCCACCATCGGAATCAACGTGCTTGAAACCGTCGGGATCGCGGAGAGATGAAACCCGCCAGGTGGCACCACCCGCAGACTCCGCACCAGCGATGCCAGCAGCACCCTGTCGAGCCCTGCGGCCATCAAGGTCAGCGTTCCCAGAAGATTGAAGAGATCGCCCATTAACGGCGTCTGAATCTCCGAAGCCGGGTCCAGCAGATTCACGAGCGAAAAACTAAACTGCATCCCGACAAATTGGCCTGCCAGCAGCAGCATCTCCTGCAGCAGGCTCAGCGTGAGTCCATAGACCGCTCCGGCCGCCACCTCGCCCATCACCGTGCCAAAAGTGATATCCACCTTACTGGTTCCCACAGCCGCTGCGACCGAAGGGATTAACAGCCATACCAGAACACCGCAGAAGGCGGCTTTTGTCCTCGCCGGCAGCGACTTTGACGAAAATAGCGGTGCCAAAGCAACCAGGGTACTCACCCGCACCAGAGTGAGAACCATTGCGGCAGCCAAACTCGAAAGGCCCGGTCCGGGAGGAAACGAGAGATAGTTCATCGCAGGTACCGCCCAAGGTTGCTGTACAAATACACGGTATAGGCACCCATACGGTGCAGGAACCACGGACAGGCCATCCCCAGAATCGCCACAATTGCAAACAGCCGAGGAACAGCTGTCAGCGACTGCTCCTGTAGGCTGGTAAGGGTCTGCACCAGGCTCAGCACGAAGCTCAACGCTGCGGCCACCAGCAGGATTGGCGCAGCCAGAATCATGGCTTCCTTCAACAACTGACGCAAGATTTCGGCCACCTGGTCTGGTGTCATGGTCGCACCCCTCAGAAGCTCTTCAACAGAGAACCTGCCACTAGGTTCCAGCCATCCACCATCACAAAGAGCAGAATCTTGAGCGGAGTCGAGACGACCACCGGGGGTAACTGGAACATTCCAATCGAGGTCGTCACTGCGGCCGTTACCATGTCAATCAGCAGGAAAGGCAAATAGAGTACCGCGCCGATGGTAAAGCCGGCCTTCAGCTCCGAGAGCATGTAAGCAGGTACGACCACCTGCATTGGAAGATCCTCCGGCCTGCCAGGCCGTCCCAACTGAGCTGCGGAAGTAAACAAGGCGAGATCTTTCTCCCTCGCATACCTCAGCAGATACGCCTTCACCGGCACAGCTCCCCTATCAATGGCATCCCAGCCTGTCACAAGACCCTGCCGATAGGGAGAGACCGCCTGCCGATCCACCTGGATGAGCACCGGCTGCATCAGAAACCAGGTCATCACTAATCCCAACCCAAGCAGGGTCGGATTTGAAGGTGCAGTCTGAGTCCCCAATGCCTGACGGAGAAAGTGGAAGACCACCATCAACCGCACCAGAGGCGTTACTGCCATAACCAGGGCAGGCAAGAGGGTAATAAGCGTCAGGACAAAGAGAATAGTCCAGGGCGTGGCATCTGAGGGATTGAACTTTCCGCTCAGGTCCGGCACCAGAGCTGGCAGCGTGCCCTGAGTCGCCGGGCGCAACCATTCTCCTGCAACCGCGGCTACCACGAGAGCCTCCGCGGGCGGCGCAACCTGGCTGGCACATTCCCGGTCCGGGCGTTTGATTGGGCTGGCCCCCAGTTCGACGCACCCCCGGCAGGGCGGTGTCTTTTGCCATTGTCTGACGTGTCATTTTGCGCCGATTGGAAGAATGGAGACGGAAGCACCGTCGGGGCGCCTTCCCCGCCGACCGACACCAACAGAAATTGGCCCGAAAACTCCACCAGCGCCAGGCTCTGTCTCGGCCCAAGAGACAAACGGTCGGCAAGGCGAAGCTCCAGGCTGCTTGCACTCGGGCCCGTCCGGCTCGGCCAACGGCCGGAGCGAACTACCCGGCCGAGCCATGAGAACAGCCTTGCCAGCGGACCCAACGAGCCCGCTGGCCCGCGAAATCGTTTCTGAAGACACTCGTTCATCATTCCCCCATCTCTGGTCCATTCCCTAGCACGAGCATCTCTCATGCCAGCCGGGTAATCCGGACTGCCAGACGTGTATCGACAACCTCAAACTCCGACCAGGCCAATTGCACGTCCCCTGAACCGAGCGGGAGATCCTCACCATGTCCCCAAAGAGTCTCAATGACCTCTCCAGGGGAGATACGCAGGAGTTGCCGCACCCGAAAATCTCGCACGGGAACCGCCACCACCAAGCCAACAGGCAGCCCGGAGCATCCCTCGGGAAGCGCCTCACCGAGGCTTTCGCCATCGCCCTCGCCGAGATTCCCGGTATGAGCCACCGGGTGTCCGTTTGATGCTGTGAGCGCGGTTTCGGGATGGGTTTGATTCTGCGGGGGAAGAGCACCAGATTGCTCTTCGGTGAGACTCTCGTTTGGCACCGCCGGGGTTTGCAGCATTGTCGCCATCAATCCCTCCTGCCGACAACAATTTGCAAGAGGATACCCATTGTGGGGATTTGTTTATTGGAAATTTCTCATTAGAAAGGAAGATCCAATTCCGACCCTGCCCGGATGGCCTCAATGTGTTCCTTGACGTTACCGCCGAAATCAGAATGTGCCAGAATTTCCGGGACGGGTGCCGGGCGGACGTTGTTTAGCTACCTGTCGCCCGACACGCCCGTGCCGCTCAAATGACATGAGTGCTCCAGAAAGTCCAGGTTAGTGGACCATGTTAATTGTTTCCTGCACGACGGAGTCGAAAGTAGTCACAGCCTTCGAGTTTGCTTCAAAAGCGCGCTGGGCGATAATCAGCTCGCTGAACTGCTGGCTGATGTTGACATTCGACTGTTCGAGCGACCCATCCTGCAGGGTTCCAACTCCGGCTGTGCCTGATGCGCCTATTGCCGCGTTGCCGCTGGCAAGAGTCGTAGCGTATTCCCCAGCTCCAAGCTGCTTCAGCCCCTGCGTGTTGGCAATCACACCCAGAGCAAGTTTGCCGACAGCCATCGTCTGTCCATTCGAATAGCTGGCCGTAACCGTGCCGTCATTGCCAACCGTAAAACTCTGGTACTGGCCGGAGGCGAAGCCATTCTGGGTGGTGGCAGTCACCGCCGACGAGGCGTTCACCTGGGTGATTGTCGGTATCCCGCTGGATCCCAGCAGATTCCAGGTGAAGCTCAGGCTGTTGGCGCCATCCGTCAACCCGGTAAATGCGATCCCGGAGACGTTGGTCACCGGACTGGTCAGGGCACCACTGGCATTGAAGGTAAGCGTCCCAGTTGCATTTGTCGCCGTTCCCGCAGCCGTTTGGTCGCCGGCCGGCAGGGCAATCGAGTAATTCCAGGTGTTGTTTGCCGTTTTCGTGTAGGTCACGGTGGCAATATGGCTCGCCCCTAGCGAGTCATATACCGTGATCTGCCCAGGAACCGTGGCTCCCACCGCTGCGGCAGAGTCCAGGTTCGCGGTCATCCCAAACGTCGAAGTAGCCTGGGGGCTTTGCACCTGCCCAACCGGGACTGCAACCGGGGCAAGTGGCGCATTGGTGTTCACAACACCGTTCACAGCAGGGTAACCCAGCACATCCAAACCATCCTGCGAAGTCAGATTTCCGGTACTGCTCAGTGCAAAGTTCCCGTTGCGCGTGTAGACATTCTGTGCGCCGTTTTGCAGGACAAAGAATCCGTTGCCGTTAATTGCCACGTCGGTGGAGTTGCCTGTCGACGAGATGCTTCCTTGGGTAAACTGCGCCTGGATATCGGCCGTTTGCACGCCGGCACCTTGCTGCAGCAAGTTCCCCGACCCTTCCTCGCCGATCTGTGTGTAAAACAGGTCGGCGAAGTTCACAGTCTGAGACTTGTAGCCTGTCGTGTTCATGTTCGACAGGTTGTTGGCAATCGTGTTGAGTGCCGTTGTGTCGGAATCCAATCCGCTGAGCGGAATATAAAAACTCGCCATCCTCTTCCTCCTCAAAACCTCTGTTTACGTGCCCGCGCCGCTGCGCGGCTCAGGCGCAATTCCGTTGATCACCGAAGAACTCCGGCGAAAGACTGTCACGGCGCGTGTGTGGGAATATCGCGGAGCGCCTTGCTCTCCGGCAGCCCCGCATCCTTCCTGGCAAGTGCGTGCCCGACCCTAGCTGCGGCCGACGCCATCCGGTTCCCGTAGGGTGTCGCAAATCCGGGCGCCTCGGAATCCAGCACGCGGCGGGCAGGCACACCGGAGATCCCAGAGCCTGCGGTTACATGTCCGGGTCTTCCTGAGGCGGCCCCAACCAAACCCCTGGAGCCGACTACCTGTCCAGTACTGCCGCCCGCCGCACCGGAAGTATTCCCACTGCTGGACCCGGTTCCCAGCGCCGTCGACAGATTCTGGTTGATGGAAATTAACTGCTCCAGGCTGTTTATGCTCACAAGCTGGTTCACATATGCGTTCGGATCTGTCGAAGCCGTCGGATCCTGATTCCGCATTTCGGTGACCAGCAGGGTCAGAAAATCATTCGCCCCAATCGTCGCCGAGGAAGAGCTCGCCGCATTTGCCGCAGCCTTCCCGGTTGGCGCCGAAGCCGCTGTCATAAGACCCGTCCCACCTTCCCTTTGTGTCCAAAGACTGACCATGCCCATCTCCCCTTCCCTTTCTATGGTTTTCCCCGCCCGGCTCCGGTCAAGCCACAACCGAGATTCTGCTTCCGCTCCAACTCGAGACCTCTCGATAGAGGGTCTCCGATACCACCATCCCAGCCAGAGGTGCAACTCCGGGCGCGCCAACTGAAGCAATGCCTCCTCCCGGATTCCAACCTCGGCCAGACTCCGGGTCCCGCCCTGCGCGATGATCCGGCTGCTCTCCAGAACCCGAATGCATCTCCGAGCCCTGGCCGGACCCCTGACCGGAATACTGACTACCCCCCCCCCCCGGCCTGCTTTCCAGCCTGTCGGCAAAGCCGGACTCTGCAACCGCTCCACTTGCCATCACTCCTAGACTTGTCAGGGGTATATGGCGGGTAATCATCCACTCACGCAACCCACTCATCTGCGCTCCAAGACTGTCGCGCGCACCCTCAGTCACAGTCGTCAACGTAGCGTGCAATCCGTCGGACTTCACGCCGGCACGCAACTCAACGTAGCCCAGCACCGGGTCCTGATAGCCGACGGAAAGGCTCCGTTGCGTGGCTGCAACAGTTGCCCGAACTGCAGGCGTTCCGCGATCGATGGCGTTAAATGGGTCGAAGCTCCCGGCCTCGTGCGGGCCATAACCCTCTCCAACGGCCCTGCCTCCGGCCTGGATCTGCTCGACCCTGCTGGCCGCTCCATGCACGGCGCTCGGAGTTGTGCCGGTATCGACTGTTGCAGCCGTCATCGAACTCAATCCAGCTTGACCGCCCAGCTCTGCGAGCTTCTTTCTCCCGGGTATCGGGGCAGTGCTGGGATTCCCACCAGTCGGTTTGACTTCAGGCCGCCATTCCTTATGCATCTCTGCCGAAACCCTGATACGCTGCTCATACTCCAGGCCAACTGGTGCCGAACCTGAAGTGACTGGTTCCGATGCCTCCTTGGAGATCGGCCCCGACTGCGGGGAAGTTGGATTTAGCGAATGCCGCGGTGGCTCTCCGAGATTGGCATCGAGCGCGCCGCTTCCGTGCTGGGGCGGTGAGGGCGCAATCAATCCAATTGAAGTGATGTACGGTCCGTTTTCAACGGCCGCGTGCAAGAGGCCCTTATCCAACGGGTTTTGGGCCACCGATGGAATTGCATCAGAAGTGATTTCGGAACGCTCGGTATGGATCGAGATTTCTTCAGCCGAACCCTCCGCCACAGGATTGGGCGGTCCAGCATCGAAGGAATTGCGCTCGATATCAGATTGCCTCGAAATTGCGCCTTCAACCCCATCCCTCCCCAATGAACGAGAATTCGCTTCTCTAAGGGCTCTTAACGCTGCCTCCGAATAGGAATCTTCCTGCCGGTCCGGCAAGGCCCTGCCCTGGGAGAGATTCCGCACATCGAGCGCCCCCTCGTCCCCCAATTCAGTTGCGCCGGCAACAAGCTCGACGGCACCAGCGCCCCGAAGCCCTCTATATTCCCTTCCGAACTTCGCTGGAAGTGCCTCGATCTCTCTCGGCCCGGCAGCTTCCACTGGTCCACATCCCATGCCATCTGGAGGAACGAAGCGATTCAGGCTCACTTCTTCCGACGAAATGACATTGGTTTTCGTCTTTGGCATTCCGCCCTGTACTGCCGGAGCACCCAAGGAAATGACGTCTTCTTCACCGGCCGGAGAGAACGAATGCGCGGTTTTGCCAGCATTTCCTTGCCAGTTCTCCTGCGATTTGCTTGCCATGCCCGCTGTGACCCACTCCAGCGGAAGCACATCGGGCACGGATGCGGCTGCGAAATTCGCGTCGTCCGCGACGATCGCCCGCGGCGGCAGATCTACCACCTGATTTTCTTTCCGCGATGAGGTTGGCCGCGTCGACGCCAGTCCAGCGCTCCGCGCTCTGGAATTTCCGCTGCCGAAACCACCGGAAGTCGCTGCTGAATTTATCCGGCTCGCAACCGCTGAATTGAGAACCAACCCCTGCTTTTGCATTCTAAGCAGCATCGCCGGCCCACCCTCGGCGATTTCAGCTCTCTCTCGGGAATCCAGCTTGATCCGCTTCAATATTCCGGCAAAATCCTCCCCTTCCGCGATCCCCTGATTGGCTGAGGAATTGCGATATGCCAGTCCAACTGCCCGGCCAGTAACCGGAGAATCCGCGCGCCCCCCCCGTTGACAAGCGGGCGGCTGAGCAGTCGACGGTTCCCGGCTAGCCGACGGCAAGCAGGCCGCCGGGGATGTCGCCCGCCCAACAGACAGGAGCTGCACCACGGAATTTGCCGTATTTTGCACCACGCGGAGACTGTTGCAGCAAGATGTCCAAAGTTAAGGGGGGAAGGTTAGCAGAGATTCATAGATCGGAGTTCTGCGACCCCTGAATATCCGCAGTCTTCTGAAGGATTGCCTTGCGGCTCGAGGCGTTGGCATGGCGCTTCTGGCCGAACCAGTCGTCCAGCATCTGCTGGGCTTGCCGCTCCGCCTTTTCCCGGCAGATCTTCTCGTCGGCTTCAGCAAGCATCTCGACCTGACGTCGGCTGGTGCGGCGCACTAGAAATTCTTCTCGCTGCCGGACCAGCTCCGCTTCAGTCTCCCGGATGCGGATCACCAGCCTGTCTTGCCATTGAATCCCGACTTCCACCGCCGCCTGACCCGCCATGCGGGTGAGTGCTTCTCCGCTCAGCAACCCAGCGCCAGCCTCCCGCAGGCCAGCACGCAGCCGTGCCTTGACCGAATCATCCGCACGGGCGACAAGCTCCCGCGCCCTAGCCACCACCTCCAACTTTATGCGGCTTTGCTCCTCTTCGAGTTCCCGTAACCGCAACAGCCGCGACAAAACTCTCCTGTTTTCCATCTGGATTCTACCCCCAACTCCCGCTTGCCAACCGGCATCATTGAATCCCGAACCGACCTGCATCCAAAGCTACTCTCCATCTCCCTTGCCGGATTCCGCGGTAACTCAGGCCGCTTCCGGCGGGGGTGCCGGTCTGAAGCCAGCGCGACGTTGACTAAAGCTCCCGCGCCAAAGTCAGCAGCCTGTCAACTCCTCCAGTAAAGCCAACCTGCTCGTGAGCATCCTGAGCGAGAAACTCACGCAAGAGGGGCAGCGATTTGAGCGCACGATCAAGATCCTCATCTGAACCTGCCTTGTAAGCACCAATTCTCACGAGATCCTCCGATCGGGAGTAGGCCGCAAGCAGCCGTCGCACTGTCCCGGCTGCCTCGCGATGCTCCGCCGTGGTGACCGCAGGCATCAGCCGGCTCACTGAGTCAAGAATCTCCACGGGCGGATACCATCCCTCTGCGGCGAGCGCACGCGAGAGCACCACGTGGCCGTCCAGCAAGGACCGGACCTGATCTACCAGTGGATCCTGCTGGTCGTCTCCTTCCATCAACACGGTATAGAAGGCGGTAATCGAGCCATTGCGAAAATTTCCTGCCCGCTCTACCAGCTTGGCCAGCCGGGTAAAGACCGACGGCGTATAACCCTTAGCGGTCGCTGGCTCGCCGGCCGCCAGCCCCACCTCGCGCGCGGCCATGGCAAATCGGGTCAGCGAGTCCAGCACCAGGAGGACATGCAGCCCCTGTGCCGCAAAAGACTCAGCAACAGAAGTTGCCGCCAGAGCCGCCCGTATCCGCATCAGGGGAGACTGATCTGAAGTCGAAACCAGCACCACCGACCGCTCCCGGCCTTCGGCACCCAAGGCATCTTCAAGAAACTCCCCCACCTCGCGGCCCCGCTCCCCGACCAGGCCCACAACCGTAACATCGGCCTCAGTGTTCCGGGTCATCATTCCGATCAAGGTACTCTTGCCCACCCCAGAGCCACCGAAGATTCCGACTCGCTGTCCTCTGCCCACAGTCAGCAATGCATCTAGGGCACGAATACCGGTTCCCAATGCCTGACGAATTGGCACTCGTTCCAGGGGCAATCGCACCGGGCCGTCCAAAGCCACCGAACCTGCCAGCCTGGGCCTGCGACGCCCATCAATCGGGTCCCCCAGCGCATTCAGTACCCGTCCCATCAAAGCCTGGCCAACTTCGACCTCCGGTGTAGCTCCGAGCGCTTCCACCGCGTCCCCATAACGAATCCCTTCGGACGAACCCAACGGCATCGCTAGAACCGTCGGCCCTCGGAAGCCGATGACCTCGGCCGGATGCCTCTGCCCCGTCTGATCCAAGATTTCGCAGCATTCGCCCACCGAGCAAATTGGCCCGCAAGACTCAATCGTCTGACCTACAGCCTCCAGCACCTGTCCCCGCCAATGCCATGGTTGCGTCCGAGCCAGCCTGCGAAAATAGCCTTCCAGATGCCCAGAAGACAATTGCTCGGGTTGATGGCCCCCATCTACCCTCTGCCGCTGCTTCCGCACTTCACCGTCCATCCCGCCCACTTCAGTTGTCTTCATCTTCGCTATACGCCTCCCTTCCCCAAGCCAATCCCATCCCCCAATTCAGCTGGCTCCATTGCCTGCAGCCCATCTTCATTGCCCTTGCCACCTACCGCTGCTGCTCCACGCTCTGCTCCGTTTTCGAATTTGGCGCCGGCCGAGCCGCGACTGGCCCCGTCCCCACCCGGTCAAAGAAGCCACGTTCAATCTCGCCCAACTGCGCCCACAGTCCCAAGTCGGTGGCACCAAGCTCTGTTTCCATACGACACTCCCCCAGACCCATACGCGTATCTGCAATAACCTTTGGCCGCAGCGGCAAGCCCGGCATCAGCGCCAGCGCCTCCCGCCACAAAGGCTCATCCTCTGCGGGAACCCTAAGGCGCACCGCAGTTGTCTCAGACAACTGCCCCAAGGCTACACGGACCGCCCCGGTAAGCAGCAGGGGATCCATCTGTGCCTCACGGCGCAGGACTCTCGCCGCAATCGCCAGTGCCAGCCGCACAATCTCATGCTCCACCTGGTGGAAGTAAAGCTCCCTCTCTGCTGCGAAATCGCCAGCGAGCACTGCGGCTTGCCCATACAGGCGGGCACGGTCAGCCTCGAAAAGACTCAGCGCCTCCTGCCTCGCTTGGGCAGCGAAACGCTCCATGCCGCGTACCTCTCCGCGCGCTTCGGCCCGAGTCGTGGCCTCGTCAACCAGCAGTTCCACTTCCGCAGAACTCAGCATCGTCGGCAGCGCCGGATCCATGGCCAAATCCGGTTCACGCCTTCCCGGATGCGGCTCTTCCAACTCGAGGCCAAAGACCTCCGCGTACTGCGATGCAACGGCAGCGCCTTCATCTGTCCAGGCCGTCTCTGGATAGTGAAAGACCTCAACCTTCGGGATTGATCGGAGACGGCGTGCCCCGCTAGTTCGCTGTCCGGCACTGCTCGTTACATTCGCCGTGTCGCTTCCCAATGTCTGGTTTTCCTGCCACTGATCCGCCATCCGGCCTCCCTTCCACTCCCCAAATCCACATTCACAGCGGACTTCCCCGAGAATCACACCCCACCCGTATGCCCGTCACCAGACTCATCCGTCCTTCGTCCAACCTTCCGGCCCCGACACACCTGACCATCCGCTTTTCTCGTCCGGCTCCGTCTGAGCGAAGATGTCCAACCATCTGCCACGAACCAAGCTATCCTGTCCACACACCGAAGTTGCCCAGGTTCAGGCCATCATTTCGTCGCCGGTTTCCATCTTGAGAATGACCTTTCCCTCGGCCTCCAGCCGCCGGGCCAGATTGAGAATCTCCTGCTGCGCTGCTGCCACCTCACGAGAGCGCACCGGGCCAAGCACCTCCATGTCCTCCTTGAGCATCTCGACGGCTCGCGAACTCATCGCCTTGAAGACCTGAGCGCGCAACTCTTCATTGGCACCGCGAAGGGCCAGGGCAAGCTGTCGCTTGTCGACACCGGAGACAATTTCGCGAATCGTCGCCGACGGCACCGTTACAAGGTCCTCAAAGGTAAACATCAGGTTGCGGATATTCAGAGCCAATTCCGGCTGGCCTTCCTCAATCTCCTCCAGGATTCGCTTAGCTTCCTCGGCATTGACCCGGTTCAGCAAATCTGCCACTGCCTTGAATCCCGAGTAACTCTTGCGCTTGGTGTCACCTACATTTTCCAGGCGGCGGTGCAGAATGAGAGCCACCTTCTGCGCCATTTCCGGTGAAAACTGGCGCATCTCTGCCAGGCGCCGGATTGAAACCACCTTGTGTTCCTCGCTCAGGTTGTCCAGCACCAGCGAAGCCCGGCGCGGATCTAGATGCGCAAGCACCAGAGCGATGGTCTGCGGATGCTCTGAGTCCAGCAGCTTGCCCAACTGCTGCGGGTCGGTTTTCTGCAGCTTGGCCAGATTGCCCTGCGAAGCCTCCTGCGCGCGGCGAACCAGCATGAGCAGATCGTCTGCCCGCTGTTTGCCAAAAGTATCCTGCAGGAGGCGCGCTGCATAGTCGAGCCCTCCGTGAACCATCACATGCTGGGTCTCCAGCAATTGCCAGAATTCCTCCAATATTTCGGCAGAAAGCTCAGGCGGAATACCCTTCAATTCGGCCAGTTCCTCGGTCAATCGCTGGACGTCCACCTCAGGAAGGGCGCGCAGGATTTCCTTGGCAAGGTCTTCGCCAACGGCGACCAGCAATACCGCCGCCTTGCGCAACCCGGACATCTGAGTCGAAAGGCGCCGATCTTTTGCTGAATTGTCTCCAAAACTGACCAACCCTACCTCCCGCACCCATCGCGACTAAGCGCCATTTGCTGAATCCGGAATCCCGGTTTCAAAGTTGCTTCCCTCTATTGCCATCCCGCATCGCTCACCCCGACGGGAGAAGTGCCCAACTCAGTCGGAGTGAATCCAGCTTTGCAAAAGCCGCGAGCTCTGCGTGGGATTCTGCTTTAAAGTTTCAGTGACCTGTTCAAAGACCTGCTGCACCCGCTGGCGCTCCACGTCAGCTTCGGTGGGTTCAGCCGTCTGCAGCACCCCTTGGGCCCCACCGGCCGCCAATTCCGCAGTCCTTTCCACCCTCGTTGCCGCTGTGCCCGGTAACGCTTTCTGCCGATTTGCAGGCAAAAGCGCCGGGCGGATTGCTAGCACCGTAACTAGCAGCAACCCCAGTAACAGCGCGATGTATTTGATCAACAGCGGTGACCGCTCCGCCAGACCCAGTGCTTCTCCGACGACGGAGGACGGTGGGGCATTGCGATTTCCGTCAAATGCCAAATCCTCGACCGTCACTACATCTCCGCGATTTCCATCAAAGCCCACCGCCGCCTGGGCAAGCGCCGTCAACAACTTCAGCTCCTCCGTAGTACGTGGCTGCCACTTCGCCGGAGTCCCCTTCAGTGCCGGCGCGGCAAGTCTGTCGTTGACCACGATGGCCGCCGTTAGCCGCCGCATATGCCCTGGCTCCTGGATGGTATGTCGCACAAGCCGCGATACACCGTATGTCCCGTTTTCGGTCTTAGCGGACTGGGGCGGAGCCGTCTGCTGAGGATAGACCGGTTGAGCCTGCGTATTCGGGGCATTCCCGGTCGTTCCGGGCACCCCGGAGGCGACGCTCTGCGGTCCCGTCGTTTGCTCGGTTCGCTGCATAGATAACGTTACCGTCTGATCCGGGTCGTAGTTCTCCTCTGTCTGGTCGGTTGAAACCGGGTCGTAATCCACTGTCACGGATGCTCGAACGTTGCCCGCGCCGGTCACGGGTTCGAGGGTTTCAATCAGTTTGGCCTCAAGCGCCTGCTCCTGGCTTTGGCGCGCCCCCTCAACTGTTTTCACGCCGAATGCCTGGTGCCCACCGGCATCGATAAGCGAAACCTGCGCAGGCGAGAGTCCATCCACGGCTGCTGCAATCAGGTTGCGAATCGATTCGTCTTCGCCATTGGCCAAACCGATGTGCCGCAACTCAAGCACCACGCTCGCCTTGGCTGGCCGCTGCTGCTCCCGAAACAGAGACTCGTGTGGGAGCACCAAGTGCACACGAGCTGACTTCACATCCGCCAGAGTCGCAACAGTGTGTTCCAATTCTCCCTCGAGCGCGCGCTGATAGTTGACCTGCTCATCAAACTCCGATCCCACCCAGTTCGGCTTGTCAAACAGTTCAAAGCCCATTCTTCCGGTTTGGGGGCCGCCCTTGGCCGAGGTAGCCAGCCGCGCCTTGTCGAGCCAACTTGCTGGTACGCGAATGACAGCTCCATTTTCTGAGAGAGTGAATGGAATCTGCGCCTCACTCAGCACAGTCGAAACAGAGCGCGCATCGTCTGGATCCATACCTGTATAAAGAGTCTTCCAGTCGGTGCGCGCCGCAGAAAAGACCAGCGCCCCAACAGCGGCCACCAACAGCAGAGCTCCCAGGGTTGCCCACTTCCGCCGACCCGGCTCAAGTGCGCGCCACCTTTCTCCGGCAGAAATCCATGCGTTGCGAGCCATATCTTTCGCACTCCGAGAGCCCGCTCCTGCGGCTGCGGCTTGGTTCGCCGTCAATTTGTCCAACTGCGCTCCTGCCGCCATTTCTCCCCGCGCCTCCCGGTGCCCAAAGCGACCGGCTCAACTTCCACTTATGTGAATCGGAACTCAGAGTCTGTTTCCAATCCGGCCCAACTCTGCGCGCCTGAACAGCTCCCAAGAATCTGCTAGAACTGCATACCCATGACTTGCTGGTAGGCAGCCAAGGCTTTGTTGCGGACAGCCAGGACTAATTCAAAGCCCATCTCTGCCTTCTCGCTCGCAATCATTGCCGTATGCACGTCCACACCAGCGCCCGAGATTAGCCCTTCCACGGCAACTCTCGCTGCCTGCTCGCTTTTGTCCACAGACCGGATTGCATCTTGAATCACTTCTGCGAAGGGGGAATTGTCGGCTCTGGAGAGCGCTGAGCCCTGTAAGCCATCTGCCGCTGTCAACATCCCCTTTGTGCCAATGTTCCCGTTTGCCATTCGCTCTGAGGCTTTCGCCATCGCCTGCTGCACCGCTGAAAACGCCGTCGTTGCCATTGCCATTTTCTTATCCCTTCCCTGCCCTCGACGCGTCCTCCGCCGTACTGATTCTTCCCGCGGAGTTTTCATCAACCATCCAAATCAAGTTCCCTCGCACCCTGCCGACAAATCAAATGTGCGGCTTCAACATCTTCAAGCCTGCATGACAAAGATAGTTCCACACTCAGATTGCCGGGCCCTGACGGCAGAGCCATGAATGCCGGGCATTACAACCCGAGTTGCCTGCTCCCATGCCTTGCGCACTCTGTGCCGGAACTTCCGGGTACCGAAACTTGCACCGCCATGGTTTTCCCCGTGCTGGATCCAGCCCCAGAGATGCCCGCGACGGAGCAAATTACGCTATGACCCCGCTAGTGGGCAATCTCAAGAGAGCTGGTGACCATTGCCTTCTCCGCCTGGACAGCGGAGCTGTTCAACCCGTAAGCACGTGTCGCACCCATAAGGTCCACCATCTCTGTCAGTGGGTTAATGTCAGGGTAGGAGACATAGCCGTCCTTGTCCGCATCCGGGTGGCCGGGGTCATAGCGTTTCAGCGGAGGTGTTGGGTCTTCGACAACCCCTGCAATTCGGACACCGAAGGGCAGCGTGCTTTCGCCCGGCAATGGAGGTTGGGTATTGCCGATAGCCGAAGTCATTTCTCCAGAAAAGCTCTCTGCTGCTCCGGCAGCAAAGAGGACTTGCTGGCGCTTGTATGCGGTTCCCGCAGCCGTCCGAGTCGTCTCCGCGTTGGCCATGTTCACGGCCACAACCTCGGCACGCATGCGCTCGGCCTGCATCGCCTGTCCGGAGTTGTCCATCATTCCAAAAAGGTTCATTTCCCTCTCCTACCATCCCATACAACCGGCGCCCGGCTAGCATCGCCGTGCCGAATACTATTCTTCGCCTGGGCAACTCATTTGGCATCGGCATGGATAGAATCCATGACCCGGGTGTACTCCCGCTTCAGGAGGGCAACACCGGTCTTGAAGCGCAGTTGAGCCTCAGCCAGGGAGAGCCCTTCGCGGTCCATCGAGACGTTATTGCCGTCAGGCCGAACCACCAGCCCCTCCTCCGGTGTTAGCCTCGGAGCAACGCATTTGGTCTCTCCGGATGTTGCACGAGCCATCGCCTGTCGCATCTCTGCATTGAAATTCATGCCCACGGCTCGGTAGCCGGGAGTATCAATATTGGCCATGTTGGCTGTGCTCATCTCAATCTGCCGTGTGCTCAGATCTAGGTAACACCCCAATTCCTCACTCAACCGGGTTGCAATCTGCATTGCCTTCCTCCTTCGTTTCGGTCGTCGACAGCCCCAAATCAATACCTCATCCATTCTTTTCAAGAGGTCGGCCCCGGATTGCATCGCAACTCTAGAGCCAGCAGTCTTTCTTGAAAGTTTGAAGAAACACATCAAACGGCCGAGCCGTAAAGCTCAGTTCACCAGCCCGAGACCGAAATCAATTTCGTCGGCGGTAATCCATGGGCTATCGCCGGCCAGTATCGACGCCCGTTCTAGGACATGTTCCAACTCGCGGACGTTGCCTGGCCAACCGTGGACAAACAGGCGCGCCAAAGCTGAAGAATCCACTCTCTTTACCGGCGCCTTTCTGCCCAGGCGCTCGGTGAAGTGCTGCACGAGGAGGGGCAAGTCCTCCATGTGTTCAACCAGCGCCGGGGTGCGAATCAGGAAGACCGCAAGGCGGTAGTACAGGTCAGCTCGAAACTCGCCTTTTCTGGAATCCTCGGCGAGCGGCTGATGGGTTGCGGCAACAATTCGGACGTCCACTTTGACGGCCTCGTTGTCCCCGATTCGCTGCAACTCGCCGCTTTCGAAGAAACGGAGCAGCTTGGATTGCAGCGCCAAGGGCATTTCACCAATCTCGTCGAGAAAGAGCGTGCCACCATCGGCAGACTCAATGCGACCGGTCCTGCCCTGCACTGCGCCTGTGAAAGCACCACGGGTGTGCCCGAAGAGCTCTGCCTCGAGCAGTGCTTCGGGAATCGCGGCGCAGTTGATAGCAACAAAGGGCTTGCGGGCACGGCTGGAGAGCCGGTGCAGTGCCTCAGCCACCAATTCCTTGCCGGAACCGGTAGGTCCCTCAATCAGCACGGGTGTGGACCGGCATGCCACCAAGCGGACCCTGCGGCTCACCTCGAGCATGACCTGGCTGTTGCCGACAAGTTCGGGTATACGCTCGATGGGAGCACGAACCGTGGATGGCAATCGACTTTCCGGAACGTTCTGCGTTCCTGAGGAGTCCGCAGGACCGGTCGTCGTTGCCCCCAACGCGCCGGAAGCCGCCCTCTTGGTCGCGTCGACCAACGGCCGGACCGACTCCATAGCCGGGGCAAGGTTCCAGGCAACTGTGTCTGTGTCCTGACTGCGGCGTAAAGCATAGCGCAGTTCCTGATGGTAGGCGCTGCGGGGGCTGTCCGTGACTGAGATTCCATCAGTCATGAGCAGATCCACCTGAGGGTGCTTACGGCGAAAGTCGGCAAGGAACTCGGTTACATCGAGGTCCGGAAGCCAAGGGTCAACCAGCAACGCCTCCAGAGGAGCATTTTCAGCGGCATCCCAGGCTTCGGCACCACCGGGAGCCTCGAGAACATTCCATCGGAGGCTGGCCAGCGACTGGCGTAAACGCTCCCGCAAACTGGCATCCGGAGTAACAATCAGCACATTACGGCCGCGAGGGCGCAACTGGGTAGTCTGCGGCAAGGCTCCAAAGAGGGGCGAAGCAGGCAATATCGAAACCGGGATAGGCAACATCGGGAAAACTCCTTCCAGTGGATTCATGCAGGGAACCAATTTTGGGTAGGTCGGCCCCGGAGCCGGTTCCTTCGCGGGTTATTCCGCCGGGCTCATCAGCGAGGGTGGGGCAAGCAAATACCCAGTTGGCAAAGCAACCGCGCCCAAAATCACCGGGTTTGCTCCAAGACTCAATTCCGTCTCAGACGGCACCAGGTAACCCTTCCCGCGGACGGTCCGCAGGAGGTGACCGGGCGGCGGATCCTTTAGTTTGCGCCGCAGATAGTTCACATAGACGTCGACGATGTTGGTGGTCTGTGCCGGCTCCATATTCCAGACAGAGTCCAGCAACTCCACGCGGCTTACACACTGGCCCCGGTTGAGCATGAGTTGCTCCAGGAGGGAGAACTCTTTGTTGGTGAGGGTTACCACTTCGCCAGCACGCCGGGCAACGTGCTCCAGCCTATCGAGTTCGAGGTCACCCGCCTTCAATGTCAGGCGAGCAGCACGTTTGCGGCGCAGAAGGCTGCGGCAGCGTGCCCTGAGTTCGTGCAGGCTGAAAGGCTTAACCATGAAATCGTCTGCGCCAAGATCGAGGCAGCGAATGCGGGTTTCAACTTCTTGCCGCGCTGTCAAAACCATAACGGGGGCCTGCGCATCGATTTTGCGCATTCCTTCTAGAACTAGTTCCCCGTCCAACTCAGGCAGGTTCAAGTCCAGGATGGTCAGATCCGGCAGATCTTCCCCGAAGGCTGCCAGAGCCTCCGTTCCAGTGCCGGCCCGGCGGGTTCTGTGCCCATCCGCTTCCAGTCCCCGGGCCAGAAAATTCGCCAGCGCCCTATCATCTTCCGCAATCAGCAGCCTCATTCGAGTCCTTTCTCCACGACGCGCGGCCCTTCGTTTCTCGCGTGATCTTACCGCTCCAGAAGCCGCGCCAGAGGGATGGGACGGAATGGAGCCTGTATCCACCTTCCCCTTCGATGTGGTGTGTGCTCAATAGAAAATGCTGAGAAATCCAGGAAGGGTTCCGGGATTGGGAGAAAATATGTATTCCTCCCGAAATGCAATAAAACTTCCTCATGAGTTACCGCCCATCGGCGGTACTGATTAGTGATGGAGAAGAAATGGCGAAAAAGAATGTTGGCGCCTTCGCCTTTCATTCGCTATAATCCGCCCATGGCTGTCACACGAAGACAAAAAGAAGTACTCGACTTTCTGGAATCATTCGTTGAGCGCAACGGCTACTCGCCGTCCTTCGAAGAGATTGCCCGCGGCCTCGATCTGAAATCTCTAGCAACTGTGCACAAGCACATTACCAACCTCGAAAAAAAGGGCTTGCTGGACCGGGAGCACAATCGCAGCCGTTCTATTGATGTGGTGCCGGAGGGAATACGCCCACGGTCAATTGGCGGAGTGCCGCTAGTAGGGCGCATCGCTGCCGGGTTGCCGGTGGAAGCGATGGAGAACTCTGACACAATCTCGCTGTATGACGTGATTGGCAACCGAGACGTTTTTGCACTTGAGGTGCGTGGCGACTCGATGCGCGATGAGCACATTGTGAGCGGGGACTACGTGCTGGTGGAGCGAACCCGGACCGCGCGGCAGGGTGAAATTGTCGTGGCGCTGGTGCGGGGGGCGGAGACAACGCTGAAGCGCTTTTTTATGGAGGGAACCACCGTACGCCTACAGCCGGCCAATGTTGAGATGGCGCCGATTCTGGTGCCCGCAGCGCAAGTTGCAATTCAGGGACGCGTGCTGGGAGTGCTACGCAGGTGTCGATAGAGCCAGAGTGCGTCAGAGAAAGCAGAAATACCCGGCAAATTGCCGGGTATTTCTTTTTGGGTTCTTCTTCCAGCTACCGGTATTTCGGCGGACCAGGAAAAGGCTTATCCGAGGACACGGTTGACCTTGTCTTCGATGACTTCAGCGGGAACGTAGCCGACGATCTGGTCGACTACCTTGCCGCCCTTGAAGAACAACAGGGCCGGGATGCCGCGAATACCAAAGCGCGAAGGGGTGGCGCTGTTCTGGTCCACATTGACCTTGGTCACTTTCAGTTTGCCTGCGAACTTGGTGGCGACATCGTCCACCACCGGGGCAATTGCCTTACAGGGACCGCACCACACGGCCCAGAAATCTACCATCACAGGCTGCTCCGACTTAAGAACTTCCTGCTCAAAGGTTGCGTCGCTAACTTCAAGAACTCCGATTCCAGCCATATCTCTCCTCGCGGGCACCGCTTGCTCTAGTGTAACGGTTCCGCCTCGAAAGATAAGATGCACCGTGAAGGCGAATAGTCGCAAACCGTTGAAAATCCGTCGATGCCAGTGGCAATCTTCGCCCGGCGGGCAACCAAAAGCGCCCGGGCTTCGAAAGAAGCCGCGGGCGCTAGAGCAGCCCTCCCCCAGAACTGCCCACACATAAAATTTAGTTTTTTTCGGGGGAAATTACAAGAAATCTTAGGTAATGAATGGGTAATCAGGAAAAATGGTTCCAAACGGGGGATAAAGTACCAAGAGGAAAATCAAGGAGTTCCTGTCATAATTTGAGCGCCATCCCCTGCCAGTTCGAGCTGCAGGACTTCAACTTCAGGCCCATTTGCCATAGCGCTGTGAATCCGGGCGGTTGCTTCAGATGCGTTTGTCCGGCTGACAATTGCAATGACAGACGGGCCGGCACCGCTGAGCGCCACACCCAGAATGCTGCCTTGGCCGCTGAGCGGAAGCAGATAGTTGAGCAGCGGGCACATCTTCCTGCGATAGGGCTGGTGGAAGCGGTCCTGCATGGCGGTGGCGAGCAGATCCCCCCGGGTCTGGGCGAAGGCAAGCCCGAGAAGGGATGCCGCCTGAACGTTGGCAACCGCGTCTTCGCGGGAATAGCTGCCCGGCAAAACGGCGCGTGCCTTGCTGGTGGCAAGAGGATTTACGGGCAGAACAACGAGCGCAAGCCAATCCTTGGGAGGGGCGACATAGGCGGCGTGGACCGTGCGTCCCGTCCCAGCGGCGACGACTAGGCCGCCCAACCAGCAAGCGGCGGCATTGTCCGGGTGGCCCTCAAGCGCGCAGCCCTCAGCGAGGATTCGTTCGCTGCTCCAGCCCAGGGTTCCGAAGTGATTGGCGAGAGCGACAGCCGCGAGACGACCTGCGGCGGAGGAGCCGCATCCCATGCCAAGGGGAATGCCGTTATTCATGCGCAGGGCAAGTGGGGTGATGGAGTGGCCCGCTTCGCGGAGGACCTGCTTATACGTTTCAAGGATTAAGTTGTTTTCAATGATGCCGCAGAGGTCGGCATTGCGACCTGTGGCGGCTATCGAAAATTCCTGAGCGGCCTCAGCTTCAATCTCCAGATGAAGATCGAAGGCCACGGCCGCGGTATCAAAAGCAGCTCCTAGGTTTGCCGAGGTGGCTGGCAGCGAAATCCGAAAACTCACGCCCACCTGCCCTTGACCGCTTCGATGGCTGCCAAGACAGCCTTGGGCGTCCCTTCGACCTCGACCGCATCGCGCCGAAGAGCTTCGATTTCAGAAGCGAACGGCACTGCTTCCTCGGGGCTGAGTAGTTGACCGCGATGGAAGTCGATAGTGTAGTCGGCGTCCTTCAGGGTGTGGCCGGTGAGCACGAGGACGACAGTATCGCTTTCGGTGACTCGGCCGTCCGCGACGAGCTTTTTGAGGCCGGCAAGTGTGACGGCACTGGCCGGCTCGCTGCCGATGCCTTCGCGCCCAAGTTCGGCTTTGGCGACGGCGATTTCACCCTCCGTGACATCAAGGCACCAACCACCGGTTTCGAGGACAACCCGGGAGGCCTTGCGCCATGAGGCCGGGTTGCCGATGCGAATGGCGGTCGCGCGGGTATGGGCTTCGACCGGGTCGATGGCGGTTCCGCCATTGGTCCGGAAGCTGCGCGCGAGGGGATTTGCGCCCTCGGCTTGGATGACGGTGATCTTCGGCATACGGGTAATCATGCCCAGTTCCCTCAACTCACGGAAACCCTTGCCTAGAGCCGAACTGTTGCCTAGGTTGCCGCCGGGAACGATGATGTGGTCAGGTACGTGCCAGTCGAAAGACTCCGCGATTTCAATGGCTGGGGTCTTCTGGCCTTCGAGTCGGTAAGGATTGACGGAGTTAAGGAGGTAAATAGGGGCTTCGCGAACAATTTCTGTGAGCACCTTAAGGCAGCCGTCAAAGTCTGTCTTGACCTGGCAAGTTAGTGCGCCGTAGTCCATGGCCTGGCTGAGCTTGCCCCATGCGATTTTGCCTTCAGGTATGAGAACAAGGCTGCGCATTCCGGCGCGAGCTGCGTAGGCGGCCATGGCGGCGGAGGTGTTGCCGGTAGAAGCGCAAGCGACCCACTCGAAGCCACGCTCTTTGGCGACACTCAGTGCCGCGGTCATGCCGGTGTCTTTGAACGAGCCAGTTGGATTCATGCCCTGGTGCTTAGCGTAGAGCTGGTCAATCCCAAGGGCCTTTGCGGCACGCGGAAGGTGATACAAGGGGGTGTGTCCTTCGCGCAACGTAACCGCATTCCCGAAGCTGTCGAGAATGGGGAGCAGCTCGCGAAAACGCCATACGCCAGAGTGGTCAAGCAATTCAGAGGAAGAACGGCGCTCACGCCAGAGCCATTTGAGTGCACCGCCGTTGGGGCGGTCTGTTCCTCCGCGCTGGTTCCAGCCGGGGTATTCCACTTCAAACAGGTCGCCGCAAACTACGCAACGGAAGTCAGGTGCAGCCTGCTCTCCGCGTATCCGGGCACCACATCCAAAACACCGTAACTGATGCAGATTGTCGTTCATGCTAAGTGTTAGCCTACCAGCATGCACCCGGAATTTCGATGCCCAAAGTCCCGAAACCATTCCACCCAACGGGATAGCTGTGGCGTTTCTTGCTCACGCTCTGGATGGCTCAGGGGTAGGTTTGTACTGTTGATGTTCGCGGCAGTATTTACCGTGACGGCGGAGAAAGCAGACGCCCAGCAAATCCTTCGGATTGCCGCCGCTGCCGACCTGCAGCCGGTTCTGCCGCCGCTGCTGGCCGTTTTCCAGCAGCAGACGGGTATACACGCAGAGGCGACTTTTCAGGCATCGGCAGCGCTCACGTCGCAGATCCAGGCCGGTGCACCTTTTGATTTGTTTCTTTCTGCGGATATGGGGTATCCGCAGCGGCTGATTGAAGCGCAGAAAGCCGGCGGAAATGCGCCGATTCTCTATGCGCGCGGCACGTTGGTGCTTTGGACGCGGAAGGACTCCCGCTGGCCAACACCTAGCCTGGCGACCCTGAGTGACCCGGCGCTGCAGCGACTGGCAATCGCTAACTCGGAGCGCGCGCCGTATGGGCGGGCCGCGATTGCAGCGCTGACGAGTCTGCATCTTGCGGAGGGGATGAAGACGAAGCTGGTGACGGCTGAGAACATTGCCCAGACGGCGCAGTTTGCTGAGACGGGCAATGCGGATGCGGGGCTGATATCGCTAACCTCAGCGATGACGACGCATTTGCGGGAGATCGGCAACTGGTTTGTGATTCCGCGGGAGTTGTACCCGGCGATTGATCAGGGGGCAGTGGTGATCGCCGGGGCGGCAAACCATGCGCAAGCGCAGAGGTTTCTTGAGTTTCTGCTGTCTGCCCCCATACAGCAGCAGTTGGCCCATAGCGGGCTGACGCCGGTGCGCTGAGCTATGGCGTCAATTGATTGGCAGGCATTTGCGCTGACATTGCGGCTGGCCGCTCTGACGACGGTGATTCTGCTGGTGGTAGCGGTGCCTACGGCGAGTTGGCTCGTGCTGGGGCGGTCGCGGCTGCGCCCATTGGTGGAGGCGCTTACCGGGCTTCCGCTGATTTTGCCTCCAACGGTGTTGGGATTTTATCTCCTGGTGCTGCTGGGGCCAAGGACGGCACCGGGAAGGCTGATTGGCCAAATTCTAGGGCATCCGCTGGCATTCTCGTTCGCCGGGCTGGTGGTGGGTTCGTGCTTGTACTCCCTGCCATTTGCAATTCAGCCGCTTGCAGCAGGGTTTGCAGCAATTGACCCAAATATGCTGGATGCGGCGAGGCTGCTGGGTGCGGGCAGGGTACGCCTGGTCGGTACTGTACTGATTCCGATTGCGATGCGATCGCTGATTGCGGCCGGGGTTTTGACCTTCCTGCATACAGTGGGCGAGTTCGGAGTGGTGCTGATGCTGGGCGGAGATATTCCGGGAGCAACGCGGACGCTGTCGATTGTTCTTTACAACCAGGTAGAGAACTTCGATTACGGTGCAGCGAATCAGACGGCGCTGCTGATGCTCCTGCTCTCGGTCGTGGCACTGGTATTGATTTACAGCCGACCACGGCTGCTGTCGAGCCTTCCGGAGCGGCACCATGATTGAGATGGATTTGCGGGCGCGCCGCGGGGACTTTACGCTGGAGTTGGCATGCAGAATTGACTCAACCTGGACGGTGGTTTTCGGGCCGTCGGGATCGGGCAAGACTTCTCTGCTGCGGCTGATTGCCGGACTGGACGTGCCACACAGGGGACGGATTGAGGTGGATGGGGAGGCGCTGACGGAGTGCGCTCAAAGGATTCATCTGGCACCAGGCAGGAGGCGGATTGGATATGCGACGCAGCACCCTGCGCTTTTCCCGCATTTGAGTGTCGCGGCGAATATTGGATATGGGCTTGCAGCACTGCCGCGAGAGGAGCGAAACACCCGCGTGGCGAAAATGCTGGACCTTGTAGGTGCTGCAGGGCTGGCAGGAAGGGCACCGAGGGACCTCTCCGGAGGAGAAGCGCAGCGAGTGGCATTGGCGCGTGCGCTGGCTCCGCAGCCGAGGCTGGTGCTGCTTGATGAGCCGCTTTCTGCGCTGGACGGACCAACGCGCGATCAGTTGCTGGACAGACTCAAGAGTAGGCTGGCAGCACAGGGGACGCAGACGATTCTGGTGACGCACGATGCGGCTGATGCCCTGGCGACCGAGGCGGAAGTAGTTCTATTGGACCGGGGACGGCTAACCGGACAGGGACCGGCGGCGGCGATACTTGCCGCTGAACGGCGGCGGCTCCTTGACAGGCTTTCCCAGATGACCGGATAACGGCGGCGGACAGGACGAGTTCAGGTCAGAAGCCCAGCAGCACAGGTTCCATTTCGAGGGTGATGTTGAATCGGGCTCGGACACCGTCGATGATGACGTCGCGGAGGCCGAGTATTTCGGCTGCAGTGGCATTTCCTCGATTGGTGAGGGCCAGAGTGTGGCGGGAGGAGATGCCGGCGCGGCCAAACGTGAATCCTTTTGGGAAGCCAGCCTGCTCAATGAGCCAGGCGGCGGGGAGTTTGATGTCGCCAGGGGGGGTGGGGTAGTGGGGGGGCTCTGCGCCGAGCTGCGCGGTGAGGGCGTGGAAATGGCCGGCGGTGATGATGGGGTTGCGGAAGAAACTGCCGGCGCTGCGGCAGTCGGGGTCGCCGGGGACCAGGAACATGCCCTTTGACTGGCGGATGCGGCGGACGGTTGAGGCCACTTGCGACAGGGTGGGCGCTGAGTTTCCGGAGAATTCGCGGTGGAGGTCGGCGTAGCGAAGGGTGGGTGGGCCCTCGGGGAGGAGGCGGTAGGCAACGCGGGTGACGATGTAGCGGCCGCGGGCAGTGGTGTTGAAGAGGCTGGAGCGGTAGGCGAAGTGGCAGTCGGTGGGGGTCAGGTTGACGAAGTCCATGCGGTCGAGATCGAGGGCGCGGACGGAGGCGATGGTGGTGGAAACTTCCTGGCCATAGGCGCCGACGTTTTGGACAGGGGTGCCCCCGACGGTGCCGGGGATGCCGGCGAGGCACTCGAGGCCGGCGCAGTTGTCGGCGACGGTGCGCTCGACGAAGGCGTCCCAGTCTTCTCCGGCGGCGGCCTGGTAGAGGCGGGAGCCGGCGTGTCGAGGGAGGGATTCGATACCACGGAGGGCGACGCGGAGGACGAGGCCGGAGAAGCCGGAGTCGGAGACGAGGAGATTGCTGCCCCCGCCGAGGATGAAGAGCGGGGCGGTGTGTTCGCAGGCCCAGCCGACGGCTTCGACGATATCTTCTTCCGTGGTTGCTTCTGCAAACCACCGGGCGGGGCCACCAATGCCGAAGGTGGTGAGCGAGGCGAGCGGGATGTTCTCCATAATCTCCATCTGAGGGTAGTTTCTCACTGATTGCTGCCATTCTGGTCGCGCTGTGAACAGGTATGCCGGGAGGACGGGATTCTGTCGCGAAGCCAGGATCCAAACTTCGATTTGCCGGGGGGATAACCCCTCAAAGGGGGGGGTGCGTTTTTTTGCTCTTTTTCGCCTCCTATGTGATTGATGGTATGAGATTTAATGGTTGGTTACCTGGGGCGTTTTGATGCGTTTTTGCGCCTTTTTTGCACGTTTGGGGGGGGATTCGGTTGGGAGCGGTGCTGTGGGGGACGCGATTTTGGGTGTTTGCTGGCATGGAATTCTCCGGTCTGAGGAACTGCTACCATTGTGCGCTTTTCGGGGGAAATTGCAGGCAAGTGTGGGGCGGGATTTTTTGGGGGTGGATGTGGTTTGTTTTGTGGGGGTTGGTGGTGGTGCGGGGAGAGGGCGGGGCTTGACAGAGGCCAGAGATCAGATGCCGGAGATCCGGGATCAGAGATTCAGATGGTTCGAGCTGCGCTCGAATGCGGCCCACTCATATTGAAAAGGCGCGCCACGGATGGGGTGCAGGTTGATGAGGGTTGGGTAATTGGCCGATCGCGGCCGGGTTGTATGTGGCAGAGGGATGGGCTCGGTGCATGAAGGTTGCGCTATGATCACCGGTCCCCAAGTGCAAGCGACCGGTCGCACCCGCTGGTCGAACGTGCCGACGGTGCCTGCAACTGGTTTGGAGGGGGAGTTGGGGCCACCCGCCGATTCCACAGAGCGGGATTTGGCGCGGCTCGGTGTCGAAAATTCCCCGTTTGGTGCGGGCAAGGGTGCGGGAAGGATGGTTCCGGTTAGAATGGGAAGAACAGGCAAAACTTCCCTGCCGGAGGCACCAATGTATCCAGAGATTATGCTGATTCCGATGCGCGAGGAACTGACGCGCGCCGGACTGACGGAAGCCCGCACCGCCGAAGAGGTGGATGCGGCACTGGCCAAGCCGGGTACGACCCTGCTGGTTGTCAACTCGATTTGCGGCTGTGCGGCGGGCAAGATGCGGCCCGGCGTGCGGATGGCGCTGAGCAACGCAACGCTGCCCGACTACGCGGTGACGGTGTTTGCGGGCCAGGATCGTGAAGCGACCGAACGCGCGCGCAGCTACTTTGCCGGCAATCCGCCGACTTCCCCTGCCGTTGCGATTCTGCGCGACGGGCAGTTGGTGTACCTGATGCAGCGGTTTGTGATTGAGACGAGCACGGCTCCGCAGATTGCGGCTGAGCTGGCGCGGGCGTTTGACGAGTTCTGCGCGAAGGCAAGCGCTTAAGCTGCTTCCCTTTCGCTTCGATCAGTAGAAAAGCCTCCCGGTTGGGAGGCTTTTCAGTTTGGTGCGGAGTGGGTAAGGGCTAGTCTCCGCTGGTGGCTGGGAGTTGCTGCACCTTGCTGTGCTTGCGGGAGTAGGTGAAGTAGATGACCAGGCCGATGAGCAGCCAGACGATCATGACAATCCAGGTGATGAGGGCGAGGTTGGTCATGAGGTAGACGGCCGAGAGGATGCCCAGCAGGGGAACCAGCGGGACGAGAGGCGTCTTGAAGGGCCGGTGCATGTGGGGGTGGCGAACACGGAGAATCCAGACGCCTGCGGAAACGATGGTGAAGGCGAGGAGGGTGCCGATATTGACCAATTCAGCCAGCTTGTCGATGGGCAGGAAGGCCGGCATGATGGCGGCGAAAGCACCGAAGGCGATGGTGGTAATCCAGGGGGTGCGGAATTTGGGATGGATGGCGGAGGCCCACTTGGGCAGGAGGCCATCCTTGGACATGGAGTAGAAGACGCGGGTCTGGCCGAGGAGCATGACGAGCATGACGGTGGCGAGGCCGAAGACAGCGCCGATTTTGACAAGGATGGAGCCCCAGGTGACGCCGGTGGCATCGATGGCGAGGGCTACGGGAGCGGAGACGTTCAGCGTCTTGTAGTTGACCAGGCCGGTGAGCACGAGAGAGACCGCGATATAGAGGATGGTGCAGACGACGAGCGAGCCAAGGATGCCGATGGGCATGTCGCGCTGCGGGTTCTTGGCCTCCTGAGCGGCAGTGGAGACGGCGTCAAAGCCAATGTAAGCGAAGAAGATGGACGCTGCAGCACCCGGGATGCCGAGGAGGCCGAAGTTTCCGTGGCCATCGGATGGCGGGATGAAGGGGTGCCAGTTGGCGGAAGCGACCTGTGGGTGATGGAAGAGGAAGAACCCGCCGATGGCGAGAAAGATGCCGACGATGCCGAGCTTGATGATGACGATGGCGGAGTTGAAATTTGCCGACTCCTTGATGCCGATAACGAGCACCGTGGTAATGAGGAGCACGATGATGACGGCGAGGAGGTTGAAGAGGCCGGTGACGTGTTCCAGGCCGACATCGCTGACACCGGGGGGCAAGGAAGATTTGCTCAGCCAGATGCCCTGGTATTTGACGAGGACATTGCCGGTGGTGGTGGTGAGCGAGGGCGGGAAGACGATGCCGAGCTGTTGGAGGAGGCTGTTGAAGTAGCCGGCCCAACCGGATGCGACGGTGGAGGCACCGAAGGCGTATTCGAGAACAAGGTCCCAGCCGATGATCCAGGCGACGAGTTCGCCGAGGGTGGCATAGCCGTAGGTGTAGGCGGAGCCGGCGATGGGGATGATGGAGGCGAACTCCGCATAGCAGAGGCCGGCGAAGGCGCAGGTGAGGCCAGCGAGGACAAAGCTAAGGGAGACGGCGGGACCCGCGTGGAGAGCAGCGGCCTGGCCGGTGAGGGTGAAGATTCCGGCACCGATGACAGCGCCGATTCCGAGAGTGATGAGGTTCAAGGCACTCAGGGAACGCTTGAGCGTATTCTCGCCCTCTTCTCCTGCTTCTTGCGTGAGGAGCGAGAGAGGCTTAATTGCAAACAGTCCGGGCATAGATGAGGGAACTCCTCTTCATAGAGTGGAATCAGGTTGTTGGGACGAGGCCGAAGCCCGCGACCAGAAAAGATATACGGGAATACCGAGGACAACGAGGATGAGTCCGGGCCATGTGTACTGTGGCTTGTACCGCAATAATACGACACAAATCCATGAGGCCATCATGATGTAAATGGCAGGAAGTACAGGAAATCCAAAAGCTTTGTAGGGACGTGGCTCGTCAGGGCGTTTTACGCGCAGGACGAAGAGGCCAACGATGGTGAGGATGTAGAAGAGCAGTACGGCAAAGATGATGTAGTCGAGGAGTTGGCCGTAGGAACCGGAGACGCAGAGCAGTGCTGCCCAGACGGCCTGGAGGATGAGGCCGGCGGCGGGGGTTTTGTAGCGGGGGTGGAGTTTGCCGACGGAGCGGAAGAAGAGGCCGTCGCGGCTCATGGCGTAATAGACGCGTGCGCCGGCGAGACTCATGCCGTTTGCGCAGCCGAAGGTGGAGACGAGGATGGCACCGGCCATGAGGAGGGCCCCGCCTGTGGGGAAGATTTGCTGGAGAGCGGCGGTGCCGACGCGATCTTCTGCCGCGAACTGGATGCCGCGTGCGAAGACGGTTTGGCCGTTGGGATCGCCCGTGAGAGGCAGGACCATCATGTATGCGGCGGAGGCAAGCAGGTACACGAGGATGACGAAGCAGGTGCCCATGGCCAGGGAGAGGGGGATGTTTCGTCGGGGGTTCTTCACTTCTCCGGCTGTGAAGGTGATGTTGTTCCAGGCGTCGGCGGAGAAGAGGGAGCCGACCTGGACGACGCCGAGGAGGATGGCCAGGTTGACGAGAACGATGGGGCCACCGACGCCGACCTGAACGGGATGGAGGGTAGACCAGCTGGCGTTGCGCCAGAAGTCACCAAAATTGGCGGCGACGGCAGCGGGGTTGCGGCCGATGGTGAAGGCGAGAACGATGAGAGCGGCGAGGGAGAGGCCTTTGGCGGTGGTGAAGACGTTCTGGATGAGGGAGCCGATGTCCATGCCGAAGATGTTGACGATGGCGAGGAAGAAGACGAGGAAGATACCGACGAGATTGGCGGTGGAGATGCCTATCTCCATATTGCCGAGGACCATGGGGCCGACGCGGACGGGGGGGACATGGGCGATGTGCCAGAGCCAGTGGGTGCTGGAGATGGTGGGGAAGAAGACGCCGAGGAATTTGCCGAAGGCGACACAGACGGCGGCGATGGTGCCGGCCTGGATGACGAGGAAGAGGGTCCATCCGTAGAGAAAGCCCCACATGGGGCCGAGGGATTCGCGGAGGTAGACGTACTGGCCGCCGGCAGAGGGCATCATGGCGGCGAGTTCGCCATAGGAGAGCGCGCCGATGATGGTCATGAGGCCGGCGACGACCCAGGCGGCGAGGAAGAGGGCCGGGGAGTCAGTGGCGCGGGCGATATCGGCATCGACAAGGAAGATGCCGGAGCCGATCATGGAGCCGACGACGATGGCAGTGGAGCTGAAAAGCCCGAGCGAGGGTACCAGCTGTGGGCCGGAAAGAGGGGCGGCTGAGGTGTGTTTCGCGGTCGTCACTTGGATAGGTTGTACCGGAAGAGGCGGGGCGTTGTCTCTAGTTTTCTTTTGTCTGCACAGAATTACGCAAGTGCGGGGTTTACTGATTGGAAACGAGTAACGAGGTGAAGACCGCTGCCTAGAAACTGGATGACATATCCCTGTTAAGTGGATGCTCCCAGATGGTTTAGCCTGCGAAATCGAGCAGGAGGCGGAACTGCTTTGCGGGGTGGGGGTGGGAGAAGATGCCGGCGGAGACGGCGACGGTGTTTGCGCCGGACGCAATTACTTCGGCGGCGTTGGAGAGGGTGATGCCGGCGACGGCGACCAGGGTGGGGTCAGGGCCGGCCTGGGAGCGGAGGCGGGCTACGCCGTCGAAGCCGATGGGCTTTTTGATGGTGTCTTTGGTGGTGGTGGGGAAGACGGGGCCGATGGCGAAGTAGTCGGCGGGTTCCTTGAGGATGCCGGGGAGGAGATTTTCGGCACCTCCGAAGGTTCCGATGATGTAGTTGGGGCCGAGGAGGAGGCGGGCTTCAGCCGGGGAGGGGTCTCCGGCGTCGACGTGGACGCCGTCAAAGCCGGCGGTGAGGACGAGGTCGGCGCGGTCGTCGAGGATGAGGCGGACGTGTCCGGGGGGCATGGCATCGCGGAGGATGGCGCAATCGGCGAGGATGCGGTCGTCGGCGTCGACCTTGTTGCGGTATTCGAGGAGGGTGACGCCAGCGTCGGTGAGGGATTGGCCGAGGTGCTGGAGCCAGAGTTCCCTGCCCTGGGCGGGGATGAAGGAGGAGTCGAGGATGGGATAGACGCGCGGAAAGAGGAAGCCCATACCAAAGAGCTTACGCCTTCCGCGCGGGTGGATTTCCGCAGGTCAGGAGGGCATTTCGTCGGCAGAGGGGCCGTAGGTGCCGGGGATGCGGAAGTCCTGGAGGCGCATGGTGACGCCGAGCTGGGCGCGGTGGTGGATGAGGTGGTTGAGGACCCAGGTACGGAAGACACGGTACTTCGTATCGGAGATCCAGATTTGGCCGTTGGCGCCCATCTTCCAGTTGGAGTCCCACTTTTCCGGTGTCATGGCGACAAGGGCTTCGCGGGCTTTGGCGCAGTCGGCGTCGAAGCGCTCGAGGAGAGCAGTCTTGCTGGCGGGGATGTAGGGCTCGAACTTGTGGTCGGGGGGGAAGATGAGTCCGTCTGTGGTGAGGGTAGAGATGGCCCATTCGCCGGCGGTCTCGACGACGTGGCCGACGAGGCGGGCCATGGCCATGGATTTGGGGTGAGGCTTGAAGCTGCCGTCGTGCTCTTCGGGAATGGCGGCGAGGAGTTTGCGGGTGGTCGCGATTTCGCGGTCGAATTCGGCGATGAGTTCTGCTTGGATATCCATGATGTACCTCCGGGAATTGGTGCCAATTCAGCATACAGCGGATTTTGCGAAAAGGCGAAGAAAAAGAGAAAGAAGTGAGGGGTAAGGTGTCCGGTCTTCCTGGCGAGGGGCTGGATTCTGGGGAGATAGGCGCCTCAAAACCGGGGGGGGGAGGGGGGGGGATGACTTTCAGATTTTTTGAATGCTGACTGATTGATTCTATGCGGTTTACGCAGTGGTTACCTGGCGTATTTTTGCGTGTTTTTGTGCAGTTTTGTGCGCATTTTCGGTGAAAAGGTGGGGACGGCGAGGTTGATTGGGCCGGGATTGTGGATGTTTGCTGGCATGGAGTTCTCCTCTTGGATGGCTGCTTCCATTCTGCGCCTTTGGGGGTTAATTGCAGGCAGCGGCGGGGAGGGATTTACGGGGGTGGATGTGGTTTGGATTGTTGGTGTTGGGGTTGGGTCGGGAAGTTTGGGGGCTTGACAAAGGCAGCGAGTCAGCGCCCGCTGCGCGGGGTAGCGAGTTAGCAAGCAAGCGGGGTAATTGGTGGCGGGGAGCAGGGGTCGGGGAAGCTCGCGATGGGGCCGACGTGCCGGTTTGCGCCGGATCTGCGAAATGGGTGCTGCTGGTCAGGGAAGGGGATAAGGGGCGGGGAAAAGCAAAGGCAACGACTAGCTGGCATTGGTTCGTCCCACCCTTCCAAAACCTGGAAGGTCAGGGCACCCAGATTGGTTCCGGGCTGAGGGTGCGCCACCCGCCTTTTGGGGGCGTGTACCCAGCGCAGAAGCGCTGGGCTACAATCCGCTGCGCCTACGGCGCGAGTTCGAGGGGGGCTCGAATGCGGCCCCGGTCCCCAAAGGCGAGGAACCGGGGGCACCCGGAGGGTGGTGGAGATTGGGGTCGGGAGTGCTAGACCTTGCGTTCGGCGAGGAAGCGTTCCATGAATTTGGTGTCGAAGATGCCGGCGCGGAAGTCTTCGTTGGCGAAGATTTCCTGGTGGAGGGGGATGGAGGTGTCGATTCCCTGCACCACGAACTGCGAGAGGGCGCGCTCCATTTTGGCGATGGCTTCGGCACGGTCGACGCCGTGGACGATGAGTTTGGCGATGAGGGAGTCGTAGTAGGGGGGGACGACGCCCTCGGCGTACTGGTTGGTATCGACGCGGACGCCATTGCCGCCGGGGACGTTGAAGGCGGTGATTTTGCCGGCCGAGGGGGTGAACTTGATGGGGTGCTCGGCGTTGATGCGGCACTCGATGGCATGGCCGCGGATGGTGATGCTCTTGGGGAGGATGTCGGCCAGGCGCTCGCCGGAGGCGATGCGGAGCTGAGCCTTGACGAGATCGACGCCGGTGATGGCCTCGGTGACCGGGTGCTCGACCTGGATGCGGGTGTTCATCTCAATGAAGTAGATGGAGCCATCCTCATCCATGAGGAACTCGATGGTACCGGCGTTGTGATAGCCGATGTCGATGAGGCAGCGCTTGATGGTGGCGGAGATTTCTTCGCGGATTTGGGGGGTGATCTGGAGACTGGGCGCTTCTTCAATGAGCTTCTGGTGGCGACGCTGGATGGAGCACTCGCGCTCGAAGAGGACTTCGACTGCGCCATGTTCGTCGGCGAGGACCTGGAACTCGATGTGGCGGGGGCGCTCAATGAATTTCTCCATGTAGAGCTCGCCATTGCCGAAGGCGTTGGTGGCCTCAGTGGAGGCGGAGTGGTAGAGGTTGGGGAGTTCCTCGGCTGAGCGGACGATGCGCATACCGCGCCCGCCGCCGCCGGCCTTGGCCTTGAGGATGACGGGGTAGCCGACCTTCTGGGCCCACTGGAGGGCGTCTTCGGCGGATTCGACGATGCCGTCAGAGCCGGGAAGGATGGGGACGCCGGCATTCTTCATGGCCTGGCGAGCTTTTTCCTTTTCGCCCATGAGGCGGGTGACCTCAGGTGGTGGCCCAATGAACTTGATGTTGGAGGCGCGGCAGACCTCAGCGAAGTTTGCGTTTTCGCTGAGGAGGCCATAGCCGGGGTGGATGGCGTCGACGTTGGCGATCTCCGCAGCGGAGATGACGGCCGGGACGTTGAGATAGCTGTCGCCGGGCCGGGGCGGGCCGATGCAGATGGCTTCGTCGGCGAAGCGGACGTGGAGCGAGTTGCGGTCGGCCTCGCTGTAGACAGCGACGGTGCGCACGCCGAGTTCCTTGGCGGCACTGATGACACGCAGCGCGATTTCGCCGCGATTGGCAATGAGGACTTTACGAATCATGGGCAACTATGCGGTCCGAATGGCGAAGAGGGGTTGTCCGTACTCGATGGGCTGACCGTTCTGTACGAGGCGCTTTACGATTTCGCCGGAGGCGTCAGACTCGATCTCGTTCATGAGCTTCATGGCTTCGACGATGCAGAGGATCTGTCCCTTTTCGACGCGGTCGCCGGTACCGACGAAGGCGGGAGAGCCGGGGGACGGGGACTCATAGAAGGTGCCGACGATGGGCGACTTGACGATGTGGAGCTGCTCCTCAACAGGAGCGGCGGGAGCTGCCGGGGCCATGAGGCGTGCCAGCGAGGCGAGGTCCACGGCGGAAGCGGCGGGCGCAGCGGCAGAGGCGAACTTGAGCCGCACTTTGAGGTCGCCGCGGTCAAGGTCAAACTCGGCAATCTCGTTTTCCTTCAAAAAGGCGATGAGCTCTTTGAGCTCAAGAATCTCGTCTGGTGTCATGTTTTTGCCTTGCTCTCCGGCCAGTTTGGAGTTTCCATTGGCCCCCGGTTGAGGGAACCTTGCTCATTATAGTTGGATGAGCGCTTTGGGCGAAGTGGTGAGTATTTCGGAGCCGCCTTTGCGGACGACAAGCATATCCTCGATGCGAATTCCGAAGTCTGCGGGGAAGTAGACGCCAGGCTCGATTGTAACGACCATACCGGCCTGGAGGGGAGTTTTTACAGCGGCACCGATGCGGGGCCCTTCGTGGATTTCAAGGCCGACGCCGTGGCCGGTGGAGTGGGAGAAGGCTTCCGCAAGGCCGGCGGCGCGAAGGACGGAGCGGGCGGCCTCATCTACGGCACCGGCGGTGACCCCGGCGCGAACGGCGGCGATGCCGGCCTGCTGGGAGGCGAGGACTGCATCATAAGCGGCGAGCTGGCGGGCGGTGAGCTTGCCAAAGGCGACGGTGCGGGTCATGTCAGAGCAGTAGCCGTTGAGGACGACGCCGAAGTCGAGGGTGAGGAAGCCGTTGCGGGGGAGTTTGCGATCGGTGGCGCGGCCGTGGGGGAGTGCGGAGCGGGGGCCGGAGGCGACGATGGTTTCAAAGCTCATGGCTTCGGCACCGCGGCGGCGGGCCTGGTACTCGAGCTCGGCGGCGACGGCGAGTTCCGTGAGGCCGGGCTGGAGGAAGCCGAGCATGTGGTCGAAGACGGTGCAGCCGAGGGCGGCGGCCTGGCGCATGAGGGAGATTTCGTCCTCGTCCTTGATGTGGCGGAGGGGTTCGAGGATAGGGGGTGCGATGGGCTTGAGGAGGGTGCGGCGGAGGGTGGAGGGGAGGGCCGCGCGCCAGAGATTGAATTCAGCGAGGGTGAGGTGGGCGGGCTCGTAGGCGACGGGGCCGGGGGCGGGCTGGGCGGCGAGCCAGCGGATGGCAGCGAGGGCGGGGGGACCGGCGACGATTTCAACGCGGGCGGAGGCGGCTTCGTGCGCAGCCTGGTCGCGGTAGCGGGAGTCTGTGAAGAGGCGCACTGCTTTGCGGGTGACGAGGAGGGCCGCGGAGGAGCCGGTGAAGCCGGAGAGGTAATGAATGTCGGGGAGGTGCGTGACGAGGAGGGCCGGGAAACCGGCCCTGGTGAGCTGCCGCCGCAGGCGGGTGATGCGGAGGGGATGGTTCATCCGCTCAGGTATATCACGGGGCGGGGCGGGGCTGGAACCCAGGGCGCGCGAACCGGAGCTAGTATGCGGCCTTGACGGGCTTTTTCTGGCGGGAGGAGACTTCCGGCTCGGGGACGGCGGTGGCCTGGTTGGACTGCTGGTCCATCCACTGGTCGAGGCGGGTACGCTTGAAGCGCCAGCGGTTGCCGAGCTTGAAGGCGGGGATGAAGGACTCGGCGGCGTATTTGTAGAGGGTATCCGGGGAGATGCCGAGGTAGTCGGAGGCCTGGCGAATGTCCATGACCTCACGGAGTTCCGGAACGAGCAGGTTGGACTTGGTGGCTTGGCGCATGGTGACTCCGGGGGGTGAATTGGATTCAGGGGGGATCTGCCCACCTGTGCATTTCTGTGTATAACGCGGATTCAACCGAAGTTTCAAGGTTTTTCCGGAAGTAACAGGAATGCTTAGTAGTTGTACCAGTTTTCCACAGGGGGTGCAAGGGGCTTTGGGAGGAGGGATGGGCCGGGGTTTGGGGGTGTGGGGAGGGGCACCACAAGGGGTGGGGCTGTTGCGCCGGATGGTGCGGGATGGGGAATGGGGTGAGTTGCGGGGGCGGAAAGGTTGTGACGTGGCAGAGACAACTTCCACTACAATTTGGGGTTCTGGAAGATGAGCGGGATTGCGCGCGCGGGAGGGGTTTGCCTTGAGCGGGATGCGGAGAGCAATGGCGTGGATGCTGACGGCGGTGCTGGTGTGCCAGCCGGGGATGAGCGCGCGTGCCGAGGCGGGCGGGGCGCAATGGTTCCACAGCAAGGAGAAGGCGGCCAAGCCGGGAGAGCTGGATGGGGAGAAGCGGGTGGTGCACCTGCTGAACCGGTTGAGTTTTGGGGCAACGCCGGAGTTGGTGGCGACGGTGAAGAAGGAAGGGATTTACCGGTGGTTTGAGGAGCAACTGGACCCCGAGGGGATTGACGAGAGCGCGCTGGAGAATCGGCTGAAGGCGTTTCCGGCGATGAATTTGATGCCGGATGAGTTGCTGACTCGGTTCCCGACGGGGAATATTCTGCGGCAGGTGGCGGATGGGAAGCTGGAGCTTCCGGCGGATGGGGAGCTGGCGATGGTGTACCGGCACCGGCTGGAGGTGATGACGGAGAAGAAGGAGAAAAGGGCGGCTGCGGGGGTGATGGTGCCGGTTCTGGGAGCGCAGGAGAGGGCGGGTGGGGCGAAGGCGATGGTCCCGGAGAAGGATGCGGGGGTTTCTGCGGCGGGGCCGCAAGATGCGAAGGCGGTGGCGACACCTGCGATCACGAAGGCCGCGGAGAAGATTCCTGCGGCGCGGCCGGGATATGAGGAGCTGGTGATCAAGGAGTTGGTGGCGCTAAAGCCGGGGGCGCGGGTGGACCGGATTCTGGGGATGCGGGGGCAGGAGTATGAGGAGCTGCGGAAGAGCCTGAAGGGGCCGCAGGTGGCGCAACTGATGGAGGGGGTGACGCCGGAGCAGTTGGAGCTGGTGGAGGCGTATGACAATCCGAGACGGACGGTGGAGGAGGAGCTGGCGGCGCAGCGGCTGGTGCGGGCTATCTACAGCAAGCGGCAGTTGCAGGAGGTGATGACGACCTTCTGGATGAATCACTTCAACGTTTACGCGAAGAAGAACGAGGAAGCGCCTTATTTGATTAGTAGTTATGAGCGGGAGATTGTGCGGCCGCTGGCACTGGGGAATTTTGAGGAGCTGCTGATGGCGGTGGCGCACTCGCCGGCGATGCTGACGTATCTGGATAACGCGACAAGCACGGGGCCGGATTCCAGGGCGGCGGAGGCGCACAAGCGGAGGCAGGCGGAGGGCAAGGAGCCGGCGGGAACGGCGCTGCCGGGGCTGAATGAGAACTATGCGAGGGAGCTGATGGAGTTGCATACGCTGGGGGTGAACGGGGGGTACACGCAGGCGGATGTGACCGAGGTGGCGAAGATTTTGACGGGATGGACGGTGGACCATCCGGCGCTGGGAGGCGGGTTCCAGTTTGACGGGACGCGGCACGAGCCGGGGGAGAAGGTGGTGATGGGACACCGGTTCAAGGAAGAGGGGGAGAAGGAAGGGCTGAAACTGCTGCATATGCTGGCAACGAGCAAGGCGACGGCGCGGTTTATCTCGACGAAGCTGGCGGTGGCGTTTGTGAGCGATGCTCCGCCGGAGACGCTGGTGAAGCGGATGGTGTCCAGCTTTGAAGACAATGACGGGGATATATCGGCGGTGCTGCGGACGATGGTGCACTCGCCGGAGTTTTGGGCGGAGGGCGAGTGGCGGGGGAAGGTGAAAAGCCCGCTGGAGTATGTGGTGAGCGCGGCGAGGGCGACGGGGGCGGAAGTTACGAATACGCAGCCGCTGGTGAACCAACTGAACCAGATGGGGATGCCGCTGTATGGGGCGATGCCGCCGACGGGATATGCGGCGAAGAGTGAGGATTGGGTTTCGACGGGGGCGCTGGTGGCGCGGATGAACTTTGCGCTGCAACTGGCCGGGAATCGGCTGGGGAAGATTCAGGTGGATTGGCCGGTGGCACCGGGAGATGTGACGGCGGCGGAGACGGCGCTGGAGGCGCGGCTGGTGCCGGGCGGGGTAAGCGAGAAGACGAGAGCGGCGGCGATGGCGGAGGTGGAGGGCCAGTTCCCTGCCCCGGCCAAGCCGCTGAATGAGAAGGCGCAGGCGGCGCGGGAGATGCAGGAGCGGGCGGTGCTGGCAGGGATGCTGCTGGGGTCGCCGGAGTTTCAGCGGCGGTAAGGGAGGGTGAGCGATGGCGATGACGCGGCGGATTTTTGTGAAGCAGGGGGCGGTGGCGCTGGCGGGGAGTGCGGCGGTGCCGGGATTCCTGACGCGGGCGGTGATAGCGGCGGGGACGAAGGCAACGAAGGGCAAGCGGCTGGTGGTGATCTTCCAGCGTGGGGCGGTGGACGGACTGAATGTGGTGGTTCCGACGATGGAGCCGAACTACTATGCGATGCGGCCGGGGATTGCGATTGCGCAGGAGAAGGTACTGGCGCTGGATGGGGGGTTTGGGCTGCATCCGGCGATGGGGGCGATGCAGGAGCTGTACAAGGCGGGGCAGTTGGCGGTGGTTCATGCGGTGGGGTCGCCGGATGGGACGCGGTCGCACTTTGATGCGCAGGACTTTATGGAGAGCGGGACGCCGGGGCTGAAGAGCACGGCGGATGGGTGGCTGAACCGGGCGCTGGTGGCCGAGGATGCGATGCTGGCGGCGAAGAAGCGGGCGGTGGCGCGGACGGCGTTCCGGGCAGTGGCTCTGGGGCCGGAGATTCCGCGGACGCTGCTGGGGCGGGTGCCGGCGCTGGCGATTGCGAATCTGCAGGATTTTGCGGTGGGGGGACAAGGGCCGAATGCTGCGCCGGTGAGCCAGGCCTTTGAGGCGATGTATGGGGAGAGCGGCGACAAGCTGCTTCATGCGACGGGGGATTCGACGTTTGAGGCGATACGGATGCTGCGGGCGACGGAGCCGGGGAAGTATGTGCCGGCGGCTGGGGTGGTTTATCCCAACAACGGGCTGGCGCGGAATTTGATGCAGGTGGCGCAGTTGCTGAAGGGGGATTTGGGGCTGGAGGTGGCGTTTACCGATATGGGCGGGTGGGATACGCACCAGAACCAGGGGAATGTGCAGGGGCAGTTGGCGGACAGGCTGCGGGAGTTTTCGGAGGCGATTGGGGTGTTCTGGCGGGATTTGGGGGACGAGGCGGAGAATGTGACGCTGGTGACGATGAGCGAGTTTGGGCGGACGGCCAGGCAGAACGGGACAGGCGGGACGGACCACGGGCACGGGAATGTGATGTTTGTGCTGGGCGGGCAGGTGAAGGGCGGGAAGGTGTACGGGAAGTGGCCGGGTCTGGCGGATGAGCAGTTGAATGAGGGGCGGGACCTGGTGGTGACGACGGATTACCGGGCGGTGGTGGGTGAGGTGGTTAGCCGTACGCTGGGTGGGGATTTAAGGGGGGTGTTTCCGGGGTGGCCGGGTGGGGGGCTGGGGTTGATGAAGGGGTAGGACAGGAGTCAGGGGTCAGAGATCAGAGATCAGGGATCAGCTGGATCGAGCTGCGCTCGATGGAGGGGTGCGGTCGCGGGATTTGTTACTCCCACCCTAGCCACAAAAACAAGGGCGTGGCGAGGGTGGGGCACCCGAAGGGTGTTGCGATTGGGATGGTCTGGCCGCAGTGGTGAGGTTGGGAGAGTTGTGAGTCCCCTGTCTCAGACACGAGACCGGGGGCACCCGGCTATTCCTGGGGCGATGCAGTGTCGTGGAGGATGCGGGCGCGGTCGAGGGCGGATTGGATGTTGGGCATGATGTTTTCGCGGCCGAGTTCGTCGAGGAAGCGGGCCTGGCGGAGGAGTTTTGAGGGTTGCTGCATGGCTCCGCAGAGGAGGAGGGTGCGGCCGGTGGCGCGGAGGCGGCGGGCGAAGGATTCGAGAGCGTGGATGCCGGTGGCGTCGATGGCGGTCATGTTGCGGAGGCGGAGAATGACGACGGGCTGGAACTGGTTGAGGTCGGCGGTGGCTTCGAAGAGCTTTTCGGTGGTGCCGAAGAGGAAGGGGCCGTGGATGCGGAGGAGTGAAACGTAGGGTGGGATGATTTGGCCTTGGAGGTTGTGGGCGAGGCCGTCGCGGATGTAGGCATCGTCGACGGGGACGACGGTGGTGGTTTCAGCC
>CAIVDV010000066.1 GCA_903904755.1 uncultured Acidobacteriaceae bacterium
AGTTTTCGCTGGACATCCTGTATGCGCGGGCGAAGTCGAATTTGTGGGAGAAGATTGCGCGATTGCGGGGTGTGCCGGGGCTGAAGGTGGCGGACTTCGGGACGCGTCGGCGGCACAGCTTCCTGTGGCAGGAGTATGTGGTGAAGGCGATGCGGGATACGCTGGGCGAGGCGTTTACCGGGACGTCGAACACGTATCTGGCGTACAAGCATGACCTGGAAGCGATTGGCACGAACGCGCACGAGATTCCAATGGCGCTGGCGGCGATGGCGGAGACGGACGAGGAGCTGCGGGAGTCGCAGTACCGGATGCTGGAGCTGTGGCAGGTGACGTACAAGCGGGATTTGCTGGTTCTGCTGCCGGATACGTACGGGACGACGCAGTTTCTGGAGGGTGCTCCGGATTGGGTGGCGGACTGGACAGGGCAGCGCATGGATTCCAAAGACCCGTTTGTGGCGGGCGAAGAGTACATCCGTTGGCTGAAGGAGCGAGGGCGCAGGCCGGAGAAGAAACTGCTCATCGCCTCGGACGGGCTGGATGTGGACGATATTCTGGGGCTTCATGCGCAGTTTGGCGGGGAGATTCAGGCAGGATGGACGGCGGCGGATTTCAAGAGTGCGGCGGATTTTGAGGATGCGGCGAAGTGGCGGCAGAAGGCACGGATACGTTTCAGTGCCGGGTGGGGGACGCTGCTGACGAATGATTTGCGGGGGTGCGACCCGGATGGGGGCGTGGGGCTGGACCCGATCAGCCTGGTGTGCAAGCTGAGCGAGGCGAATGGGCGACCGACGGTGAAGCTGAGCGATAACTACGCCAAGGCGATGGGGCCTGAGGCGGAGCTGGAGCGGTATCGGCGGGTGTTTGGGAACGCTGGGATGGCGAATGTGCCGGCCATCGTGTAGGGGGGGGGAGGGGGGGGGATGTTTTCGGGGGTTATCTCTCCCAAGCCTTTAAATTTATTTGACTTGAAATGTGGTTACGAGACGCATTTGTGTGTGTTTCCTGTGCGCATTTGTGCGTCTTTTGCGGGGTGAGGGGTTGAGGGACTGTTCCCAGGGTGACGTGGGTTCGGCTGCAAGGTTTTCGAGTGCTGGATTGATTGTGCGCCTGTTGGGGGAAATTGGATGCAAATGGAGGGGTCAGGGGTCAGGGGTTAGCGAGTTCGCTGCGGCTGCGCCGCGATAGCAGGTTAGCAAGTTAGCGGTTGAGGTGCCAGAAGCCCCAGTTGAGGAGGGAGGCGAAGGAGACCCAGGCGAGATAGGGGGTCATGAGCCAGGAGGCGAGGGGCGAGAGGGGTCGGAAGAGGACGACGCAGGCGAGGATGGAGGCCCAGAGGAGGAGAACTTCAACGAGGGCGAAGCCGATGCGGTGCTGGGAGAAGAAGAGCCAGGACCAGGCGAAGTTGAGGGCGAGCTGGGTGAGGAAGAGTGCGATGGCCCAGTTGCGGGCGGGGGATGGCGGGGCAAGAGAGACGCGCCAGATGGCGATAGCCATGAAGAGATAGAGCAGCGACCAGACTGGGGCGAAGATCCAGTTGGGAGGAGCGAAGGAGGGGCGTACCAAGGTGCGGTACCAGCCTGTGACTTCCTGCGCGGTGGAGCTGCCGCTGATGCCAGCGACGGTGAAGCAGAGGATGAGACAAAAGGCGAGAAGGAGCCAGCGGGACAGGGAATTCATGGGGTTTCTCCGGTATTTCTCCCGGTTTACGGGATGATGGCGGTATTTGGATGTGGGGAGGGTGCGAGGGGTTGGCTGGCGGGCAGGCTGGAGGGTAGAGATTTCTGGAAGTTGGCGGGGGGAATTTGTGTAAGAATGGAGGGTTAAAAGGGCACAGTTTCAGGACATCCCAACCCGATTCCCGGGCTGAGCCGCAGTGCATTCTCCAACGGCAGAGAAGCGTAGCATATTCCCATGGTGTCCGTCGTCCCCTGACGGTACAGAGTGAGGAAGGCAATACGCGCTTATCGAATCTTCAGGGAGTGCAATTTAACCTTCTCTTCGGGGTCCAGTGTGGGGGATCCCCAAAGCCCACGGGAGTGTAACGGCTCCTATTACAGGTAACGAGATACCCGTTTCGCCTCCGGGCGGTGGGACGGGAAAGGTGTATCGCCGCACCGGGCACATTTTTTTCGAAGGGGTTTCATGATGGCATCCTCCCGAGAACGTACCTGTCCCCCTGAAGCACAGGGGTTGTATCATCCGCAGTTTGAACACGATGCCTGCGGCATGGGTCTTGTGGCCAGCATCAAGGGCGTGAAGACGCACGCGATTGTGGAGCAGGGCATTGAGGTGCTGATCAACCTGACGCATCGCGGGGCTGCGGGCAGCGACCCGGAGACGGGCGACGGTGCGGGGATTTTGATTCAGATTCCGCACGAGTTCTTTGCGAGGGAGTGCGCGGGGTTGGGCTTTAACCTGCCGGAGCCGGGTGAGTACGCGGTGGGCATGGTGTTTTTCCCGGTGGAGCGTACGGACCGGCTGCAGTGCGAGGGCATTCTGGAGCGGATTGCGGGCGAAGAGGGGTTGCTGGTGCTGGGCTGGCGGGATACGCCGGTGGACATTGACTCGATTGGGCGGCAGGCGCGCGTGTCGCAGCCGTATATTGAGCAACTGTTCCTGGGCAAGCCGGCGGCGATGGACGAGGATGAGTTTGAGCGGACGCTGTATGTGGTGCGGCGGCGCGCGGAGAACGAGATTCTGGCCTCGGAGATTGGCGACAAGGAGTACTTCTACATACCGTCGTTGAGCTGCCGGACGATTATTTACAAGGGGCTGATGCTGGCTCCGCAGATTTCGAAGTTTTATGCCGAGCTGGCGGATCCGCTGGTGAAGACGGCGCTGTGCCTGGTGCACCAGAGATTTTCGACGAATACCTTCCCGAGCTGGAAGCTGGCGCACCCGTACCGGTATATCGCGCACAATGGCGAGATCAACACGGTGAAGGGCAATGTGCGCTGGATGCAGGCGCGTGAGAGCGTGCTGCGGACGCCGGTGTTTGGCGACAAGATCAGCGAGCTGTTTCCGGTGATTGTGCCGGGGGGAAGCGACTCTGCGGCGCTGGATAACGCGGTGGAGTTTTTGTTCCACTCGGGGCGCTCGCTGCCGCACGTGATGGCGATGCTGGTGCCGGAGGCGTGGAGCGGAAACCCGGATATGGACGAGGAGAAGCGGGCGTTTTATGAGTATCACGCATCGCTGATGGAGCCGTGGGACGGGCCGGCCTCAATTGCGTTCACGGATGGACGGCTGGTGGGCGCGACGCTGGACCGCAACGGCCTGCGGCCGGGGCGCTACATTGTGACGCACGACGACATGGTTGTGCTGGCGTCAGAAGCCGGCGTGCTGGATGTGCCGGCGGCGAAGATTCGCAAGAAGGGCCGTTTGCAGCCGGGCCGCATGTTCCTGGTGGACACGGTGGCGGGCAAGATTTTCTCGGACGCGGAGATCAAGAAGACGCTGGCAACGCGGCAGCCTTACGGGCAGTGGCTGAAGGAGCAGCAGGTGACGCTGGAGCAGTTGCCGGAGCCGGCGCGGTTGATTGCGCACAATCCGGAGACGCTGCTGCGGCGGCAGCGGGCGATGGGCTACACGGAAGAGGATTTGCGGATTATTCTGGCGCCGATGGGAGCCAAGGGCGAAGAGCCGATTGGTTCGATGGGCATTGATATTCCGCTGGCGTGCCTGAGCGACCAGCCGCAGTTGCTGTTTAGCTACTTCAAGCAGTTGTTTGCGCAGGTGACGAATCCGCCGATTGATCCGATTCGCGAGTCGCTGGTGATGAGCCTGACGAGCTATATCGGCACGGAGCGGAACATTCTGGAAGAGACGCCGGCGAACTGCCACACGCTGAAGATGCCGCAGCCGGTGCTGACGAGCCGGGATTTGGAAAAGCTGCGGAGAATCTCTGCGGGCGATCTGCTGGCGACGACGCTGCCTACGCTGTTCCGGGCGGAAGATGGCGAGGCGGGGCTGAAGCGCGGGCTGGATGAGTTGAGCGCGCGGGCTTCGCACGCGGTGGACTCCGGGTACACGCTGCTGATTTTGTCAGATCGCGGAGTGGACCCGACGTTTGCGCCGATTCCGAGCCTGCTGGCGATGGCGGCGGTACATAACCGGCTGGTGGCGGAGCGGAAGCGCACGCAGGTGGCGCTGATTATTGAGAGCGGCGAGCCAAGAGAGGTGATGCATTTTGCGTTGCTGATTGGCTACGGTGCGAGCGCGATTCATCCGTACCTGGCATTTGAAACGCTGCGCGACCTGAAGCTGCAGGGCCTGCTGCCGGAGAATGTGACGGCGGAGTATGCCGAGCAGAATTTTGTGAAGGCGGTGAACAAGGGGCTGCTGAAGACCTTCTCGAAGATGGGCATCAGCACGCTGCAGAGCTACCGTGGGGCGCAGGTGTTTGAGGCGGTGGGTCTGGATTCGTCGCTGATTCACAACTACTTCCAGGGGACGGCGTCGCGGCTTGAGGGCGTGAGCCTGGGAGTGCTGGCGCAGGAAGCACAGACGAAGCACCGGTTCGCCTTCCAACCACTCTCCGAACACGAGACGGATCTGCTGGTGGGTGGACGGTACCAGTACCGCGCGGGCGGGGAATATCACCTGCTGAATCCGGATTCGATTTCGAAGCTGCAGCGGGCGGTTCGCGAGAACAACTCGACGAGCTTTGAGGAGTTTGCGAAGATTGCCGACGACCAAAGCCGGAACCTTTGTACACTGCGTGGATTGCTGAAGCTGAAGTATGCGGCGACGGCGATTCCGCTGGAGGAAGTGGAGCCGGCGAAGGAGATTGTGAAGCGGTTTACGACGGGCGCGATGAGCTTTGGATCAATTTCAAAGGAAGCGCACGAGACGCTGGCGATTGCAATGAACCGCATTGGCGGCATGTCGAATACGGGTGAGGGCGGCGAGACGGAAGACCGCTTTACGCCGGATGCGAATGGCGACCTGCGGCGGAGCGCGGTGAAGCAGGTGGCGAGCGGTCGGTTTGGCGTGACGGCGAACTACCTGGTGAACGCGACCGAAATCCAGATCAAGATGGCGCAGGGAGCGAAGCCGGGCGAAGGCGGTCAGTTGCCTGGGCACAAGGTAGACAAGCTGATTGCGCAGATGCGGTATTCGATTCCGGGAGTGGGATTGATTTCGCCGCCGCCGCATCACGACATCTACTCGATTGAGGATTTGGCGCAACTGATTTTTGATTTGAAGAATGTGAATCCCAGGGCGCGGATTGCGGTGAAGCTGGTGTCGGAAGCCGGCGTGGGCACGATTGCCGCGGGTGTGGCGAAGGCTCATGCGGATACGGTGCTGATTTCCGGCGACAACGGCGGCACGGGCGCGAGCCCGCTGAGTTCGATTCAACATGCTGGATTGCCGTGGGAGCTGGGGCTGGCGGAGACGCAGCAGGTGCTGCTGCTGAACGACCTGCGCAGCCGCATACGGGTCCAGACGGACGGCAAGCTGCAGACCGGGCGCGACGTGACGATTGCGGCGCTGCTGGGAGCGGAAGAGTTTGGGTTTGCGACGATTCCGCTGATTACGATGGGCTGCATCATGATGCGCAAGTGCCATCTGAATACGTGCAGCGTGGGCATTGCGACGCAGGACCCGGTTCTGCGTGCGCGATTCCATGGGCAGCCTGAGCATGTGGTGAACTACTTCTTCTTTGTGGCGGAGCAGGTTCGGCAGCACATGAGCAAGCTTGGCTACCGCACGGTAGATGACATGGTGGGCCATGTGGAGCGGTTGGAGTCCGATGTTGCGATCAGCCACTGGAAGGCGAAGGGGATTGACCTTGGTGCGATTCTGCATGCGCCGGTACTGCCGTCGCGTGTGGCGCGGCGCAAGATGCAGGACCAGGATCACGGGCTGACCGAGGTGCTGGACCACGAGCTGATTCGAGCGGCCAAGCCGGCGCTGGAGACGGGCGAGAAGGTGACGGGAAGTTTTGCAATCCGCAACGTACACCGCACGGTGGGCGCGATGCTGGGTGGTGAGATTGCCCGGAAGTATGGCTCGGCCGGGCTGCCGGATGAGACGATTCACTTCCGCTTTGAGGGCTCGGCGGGACAGAGTTTTGGCGCGTTTGTGCCGAAGGGCGTGACGCTGGAGCTGGAGGGCGAATCGAACGACTACCTGGGCAAGGGACTTTCGGGCGGACGACTGATCGCGTATCCGCCGAAGGCTTCGAGCTTTTTGCCGGAAGAGAGCATTCTGGTTGGCAACGTGGTGCTGTACGGCGCGACGACGGGTGAGGCTTACCTGAGCGGCGTGGCGGGCGAGCGGTTTGCGGTGCGGAACTCTGGTGCGACGGCGGTGGTGGAAGGAGTTGGCGACCACGGCTGCGAGTACATGACGAACGGCCTGGTGCTGGTGCTGGGGCAGACGGGACGGAACTTTGCGGCGGGCATGAGCGGCGGCATTGCGTACGTGTACGACGACCAGGGCGACTTCCCGACGCGGCGCTGCAACACGGCGAGCGTGGACCTGGAGGCGCTGGAACTGGCAGAGGACGTGGCGGTGGTGCAGAGCCTGCTGGTGAAGCATCGTGACCTGACCGGCAGTCCGCGGGCGGCGTGGATCCTTGAGAACTGGGAAGAAGTACAGCCGAAGTTCATCAAGGTCTTCCCGCAGGAGTACAAGCGGGTGCTGGGCGAGAGGGCGAAGGAAGAGAAGGCGGCACAGGCTGTGTCCGCGCAGACGGAGGTGCGGCATGGGTAAGGTAACTGGATTTCTTGAGATTGAGCGCGAGCAGCCGGTACGCCGGCCAACGACGGAGCGGGTGGAAGACTGGCAGGAGATTTACCTGCCGTTTCCTGAGGCGAAGCAGCGCGAGCAGGGTGCGCGGTGCATGGACTGCGGGGTGCCGTTCTGCCATACGGGCTGCCCAATCAACAATCTGATTCCGGACTGGAACGACCTGGTTTACAACGGGCGCTGGCGTTCGGCGATTCAGCGGCTGCATGCGACGAACAATTTTCCGGAGTTTACGGGGCGGATTTGTCCGGCTCCGTGTGAAGCGGCGTGCGTGCTGGGGATTACCAATCCGCCGGTGTCGATCAAGCTGGTGGAGCGGTCGATTGTGGAGCGGGCGTGGGACGAGGGTTGGATTCAGCCTGAGCCCCCGGTTTCGAACACTGGCAAGCGGGTGGCGATTATCGGCAGCGGACCGAGCGGACTGGCGGCGGCGCAGCAACTGCGGCGGGCCGGGCACTCGGTGACGGTGTACGAGAAGAACGACCGGATTGGCGGGTTGCTGCGGTACGGGATTCCGAACTTCAAGCTGGAAAAGCACGTGATTGACCGCCGGCTGGAGCAGATGCGGGCCGAGGGCGTGGTGTTTGTGACCAATGCGCACGTGGGCGTGACGGTTCCGATTGCCGAGCTGCGGGAAGAGAATGACGCGATATTGCTGTGCGGCGGGGCCGAGCAGCCGAGGAACCTGAATGTGCCGGGGCGCGAGCTGAAGGGCATCCATTTTGCGATGGAGTTCCTGCCGCAGGCGAACAAGCGGACGGAGGGCGACACGATTCCTGAGGAGCTGGCGATTCTGGCGACGGGCAAGGACGTGATTATCCTGGGCGGCGGCGACACGGGCGCGGACTGCCTGGGCACGAGCCTGCGGCAGAAGGCAAAGAGCGTGAAGCAACTGGAGCTGATGCCGAAGCCGCCTGCGACGCGGGCAGCTTCCACGCCGTGGCCTCTGTGGCCGCTGCAGCTTCGTACGGAAAGCGCGCACGAAGAGGGCGGAGACCGGATTTGGGGCGTGAACACGGTGAAGCTGGTGGGCGACGAGAATGGCCACGTGAAGGAGTTGCACGGGGTTCAGGTGGGGCCGCCGCCGAACTTTACGGCGGTGCCGGGCTCGGAGTTTGTGCTGAAGGCCGACCTGGTGTTGCTGGCGATGGGCTTCCTGGGGCCGGTGAAGAACGGGCTGCTGGAGCAGTTGGGCGTGGAGCTGGATGCGCGCGGGAACGTGAAGACCGACAGCGAGTACAAGACATCGGAAGAGGGCGTGTTTGCGGCAGGAGATTTGCGCCGTGGGCAGTCGCTGGTGGTGTGGGCGATTCGCGAAGGGCGGTCGGCTGCGGCTGCGGTGGACCGTGCACTGGCGGAGTTGCCGGCGGTGGCTCGGAACCGGTAACGATGGAAGAAGGAAAACGAGAAGGCCGCTCCCGGTTGGGGCGGCCTTTTTCTGTGGCTGGAGGTTGAAGAGGTTGGGAAACAGGCGGGGTGAAAGCGCATCCCATGCGGGGAGCAAGCCGCTAATTTGCCTGGATTCCTGTCAGGGAGGAACCGCGAGGTTGTCGCAGGAGCGAGTTTGCCAGCAGGCTATGGCTTTGTTTAAGCGGTTTTGGACAAGGATCGCATGACAAACTCAGGGTCAGCGGCTATGACGGTGAGCAGTGCGCGCGCAGCGGCTTCCGGCTGTCGGCGGCCAGACTCCCAATGACGGACGGCATCGACTGACAAACCAAAGCTGTCCGCGAAGCGTTCCTGACTGAGGCGAAGGCGCTTACGGAGGCCCCGGACGTCGACCGCGTCGGGCAGAGTTGCCTTGAACCCCTTGCGCTCGCCCTCCATCCATGCGCGGGCATCGGCGGTCCCCTGAGCCATTTCTTCAAATAGTTTGCTCATCGCTTCCCCCTGTAATCCTGAAAGAAGTTCTTTGCCATAGTGCTATCTATTCTGAGGCCAGTGGGGGGTGATGCGGATGAGTTCGAGGTTGCCGGTGTTGTGAATGGTGAAGTCGGGCGAGCTGGCGGGGAGTGCGACGACGCTGCGGGGGGTGAGGGGGATGGGGGCGAAGCCGGAGTCAGAGGCGGTGATGAGGCCGGAGCCTTCGGAGACGAAGAGGTAGGCGAGGGAGGAGCCGGTGGTGGAGGCGAGGGTGTCGCGGGTCCAGGCGGGGTTGGGGCTCAGGCGCTCGATGCGGAAGTAGTCTTCGTCGACGAGGAGTTCGCGGTCGAGGAGATGGATGGGCTGGCGCTGGCCGGCCCGGGTGGTGAAGCGTGTGGCCTGGAGGGAGAGGTCGACGTGGAGCTGGCGGGGGCGGCCGTAGTCGAACATGCGATAGGTGAGGTCGCAGTTCTGCTGGGTCTCAAGGAGTACGGAGCCGGGCCAGATGGCGTGGACGGTGCCGGCGTCGACGTAGATGAGCTCGCGGGGGAGGATGGGCAGGGCCTGGAGGCGGGATTCGAGGGAGCCATCGGCGATGCGGGTGCGGATTTCGTCGAGGGTGGTGCCGGGGAGGAGGCCGCATGCGACCTGAGCGCCGGGTTCGGCGGCGAGGGCGTACCAGCACTCGGTTTTGCCGCGGGGGAAGCCGAGGTGCTGGGCCATGGCGTCGTCGGGATGGACCTGGACGCTGAGCTTCTGCTGGGCGAAGAGGACTTTGAGGAGGAGGGGTGAGGCGGCTTCTGGCGCATCCGGGCCGAGGAGGGCGGGGGCGTGCGCGGCGAAGACCTGGGCGAGGGAGAGGCCAGCGCAGGGGCCGGTGGAGGCGAGGCAGTCGTCGCCGGTGAGCCAGACTTCTCCGATGGGGTGCGCGGGGCTGGCAGTGTGATCAAACCAGGGGCGCAGGTCAGTGCTGCCCCAAACGCGCTCAACGAACTGCGGCGCGATGAGGAAGGGAACGAGCGCGGGGGAGAGCGGAGAGCTGGTGGGCGGCATCATTGTTTCCATGATAACGGTATCGGGAGATGAGGAAGCAAGGTGGAACGGGATGGGTTGGGTTGGTGTGGCTGAAATCCGTTTTGGGCCAAGTTGCGCAGGACACAGGCCTGATGGGTGGTGAAGTGAATATGAGTGGTTCCCTGAAATTGGGGAAGCTGGTAGCGTAGTTTGGTGACTTGGATACGATGCTCTGCCGTTGCGAGTGGTTGCAGTGGGGCGGAGCGAGGAGAACGACCGATGCGTTATGCCAGTGCCCGCCGGGTGTTATTGCCGCTGTTTGTTGTGTTTTTTGCGATTGCAGAGCTGATGCTGGGTGGATGCGGCGGGAGCGGAGGGTCGGCGGGGCCGCTGACCTTTGCCGGAGCGAGTTTGTCGGCGGGGAAGATTGGGGTTCCGTATGCGCAGGCGTTTACTGCGGGAGGCGGCAAGACTCCGTACCACTGGGCGCTGACGGGTACGCTGCCGAGCGGGTTGAGCCTGGATGCCTCTGCGGGAGCGATCAGCGGCACGCCGACAACGGCGGTGACGGGAGCGCCGATTACGGTGACGGTGACGGACTCTTCGTCGCCGGTGCAGAGTGCGTCGGCATCGCTGCATTTGACGGTAAATGCAACAGTGAGCGTGAGCCCGAAAAATGCCGCGGTGATAGCTGGGCAGGTTGTGAGCCTGAAGATGACGACCAATGACCCGACCGGGGTGAACTGGACGGCGACGGGGAGCGGCTGCTCGGGGAGCGGATGCGGTGTGCTGTCAGCGGCGACGAGCCTGAACGGGGCGAACGAGACGTGGACCGCTCCGGGGCCAGGGGCGTACACGCTGAAGGCGGTGAGCGTTGGAGATGGCACGACGACGGCGACGGTTGCCGCGGCGGTGACAGACCTGAGCGGTGTGGCGACGGTGCACTATGACACGAACCGGGATGGAGCCAATACGAAAGAGTATGCGCTGACGCCGACGGCGATTGGTGGCGGTTCGTTTGGGAAGCTGTTCAGCTGCACGGTGGATGGGGCGGTGTATGCGCAGCCGCTTTGGGTACCGGCGGTGACGGTGGGCGGAGCGAAGCACAATGTGATTTTTGTTGCGACGCAGCATGACAGCCTGTATGCGTTTGACGCGGACAGCAATACGAGCCCCTGCGCGGCGCTGTGGCACGCGAATCTGGTGGATGGGGCGCATGGCGGGACGGGCGCGGAGAGGTCGGTTCCGTCGTCCGGGCCGAACCGCCTGGTGGGCGCGGGGTATGGGGATATTGCGCCGGAGGTTGGGGTGACGGGGACGCCGGTGATTGATGTGTCGACGAAGACGCTGTACGTGGTGAGCAAAAGCGTGGATGCGAGCGGGACGAATTTTTACCAGCGGCTGCACGCGATTGACCTGGCGACGGGCGCGGAGAAGTTGAGCGGGCCTGTGACGATTGCGGGAACGTATCCGGGGACGGGAGACGGGACGGGGACGACGACGTTTGTGGCTCAGCAGCAGAACCAGCGGCCGGGATTGGCGCTGGCGAATGGAACGGTGTACATCGCGTGGTCGAGCCATGAGGACGAGACGCCGTATTACGGATGGGTGATGGGCTATGACGCGGCAACGCTGGCGCAGAAGGCGGTGGTGAATATTTCGCCGAATGTGGGCTGGGGCGGCATTTGGATGGATGGGAACGCGCCGCCGGTGGATGTGGATGGGAACCTGTACATCACGATTGGGAATGCGGTTTTTGACGCGGATGCGACGAGCGGACCGACGAATGATTATGGCGACTCGTTTGTGAAGCTGGACAAGAACCTGGTGGTGCAGCAGTACTTTACGCCGAGCGACCAACTGGTGGATAACCAGGTGGATGCGGACTTTGGTTCGGGAGGAGCGACGCTGGTGGATTTGCCGGCGCATGGAGCGAACCCGACGCACCTGGTGCTGGGCGGGGGCAAGGACGGCTTCCTGTATGTGCTGAACCGGGAGCAGTTGGGCGGTTTTGGGGATGCGAATGCGTGGCAGAGAGTGAACTGGCAGGCCGGGATTTTTGCGACGGCGGCGTACTGGAATGGGACGCTGTATATGGCGGGAAACGGGCAATCCATTCAGGCGTATCCGCTGAACGCAACGACGGCGGAGGTGGCGAGCGGGCCAAGTTCGACGAGCGCGAACTCCTTCAGCTTTCCAGGGACGTCGCCGGTGATCAGCTCGATGCCGGATAACTCAAACGGGATTGTTTGGGCGCTGGACAATGGCAAGTACTGCACGCCGCAGTCGCCGGGGTGCGGGGCGGCGGTGCTGCATGCTTATAATCCGGCGAATTTGGCCACGGAGTACTGGAACAGCGGGACGACAGGGACGAATGCTGCCGGGTATGCGGTGAAGTTCACGGTGCCGACGGTGGCCAATGGTCGGGTGTATGTGGGCACGCGCGGCAACAATATCGGAGGCAGCGACAATACGACGTCGGTGCCGGGTGAGCTGGACGTGTATGGGTTGCAGCCGTAGGTTTTCGGATGGAAGAGATTTCCTGACGGAAATTTTGTTCGAGCGGGAACCGTTTTCTGCCGGGGTTGCGTATTGTTGGGGTTGAGCGATTTTCCAATTGCGGAAAGGTCGCGACTGCGTGTGCGCCAACCGAACTGCTGAATGCTGCGGCAGACAACAACCTACGAAGAAGAGGTATACGACTGTGATGTCCCTATCAAAATTCCGTGCCGTCGGGCTTTGCTCGCTGGCACTGGCTGGATCTCTGCTGGCTGCACCGTTTGCTGCGGCGCAGTTTCCGGGAATGCCGCAACCGAAGCACTATGCCTGGTCGGACGCGACGCTTTCGCCCGATGTTCGGGCAGACCTGGTCATCAAAGAGATGACGCTGGACGAGAAGCTGAGCCTGCTGCACGGGCAGGGAATGCCGTTCTTCACGACGGGGCCAACAGAGTCGAATGGCGGCGCGGGATACAGCAATGCGATTCAGAGGCTGGGTATTCCGGCGATTCAGATGGCGGACTCAGCGTATGGTGTGACGCGGGGCGCGGCGGCGGGGCGGTATTCGACGGCGTTGCCGAGCAACCTGGGCGCAGCCTCGAGCTGGGATCCGCAGGCGGCGTATGAGTATGGCGCGCTGATTGGGCGCGAGTTGCGGAATCAGGGCTACAGCATGTCGTTGGGCGGTGGCGTGAACATGACGCGCGAGCCACGCAACGGGCGCACTTTTGAGTATCAGGGTGAAGATCCGCTGCTGGCGGGCACGCTGGCAGGCAACTTTGCCAAGGGCATCCAGAGCGAGCACATTATCGGGGACCTGAAGCACTATGCGGTCAACGACCAGGAGAGTGGCCGGAATGCGGTGAACGCGAACATCGACAAACGTTCGATGCGCGAGAGCGACCTGCTGGCGTTTGAGATTGCGCTGGGGATTTCCGATGCTGCCGGCGTGATGTGCAGCTACAACCGCGTGAATGGCGACTTTGCATGCGAAAACAGCTACCTGCTGAAGGACGTGCTGAAGGGTGCCTTCCACTTCAAGGGTTTTGTGCTGAGCGACTGGGGCGGCACGCACTCTTCTGCGAAGGCATCCCATGCCGGACTGGACCAGGAGCAGCCGGACAAGTACTTCTATGGCGCCGAGCTGAAGAAGGATGTGGAGAGCGGCGAAGTTTCTGTGGACGAAATCAACGACCACGTACACCGGATTCTGCGTTCGATTTTTGCGACCGGGCTGTTTGATCACCCGGTGGTGAAGGATGTTCCGGATGTGGAGCATGGGTATGCGGTGGCGTTGAAGCTTGCCGAGAAGAGCATTGTTCTGCTGAAGAACGAGCACAACGTGCTTCCGCTGGAAGCTGGTGTGAAGCAAGTGGCGCTGATTGGCGGCCATGCGGATTTGGGTGTGGTTTCGGGCGGCGGCTCAGCGCAGGTGGATGCGCCGGGTGGATCGCCGGTGCCGCCGCCTCCGCCGACGGGCGGGCTGGATTCGTTTATCCGTCCGGAGTGGATGCCGAGTTCTCCGCTGCGGGCGCTGACGGCGAAGCTGCCGAGCGCGAAGGTGAGCTACACCTCGGGCGATGACCTGGCTGCGTCTGCGGCTGCTGCCAAGGGCGCGGATGTGGCGATTGTGTTTGTGTACCAGGTTGAGTCGGAAGGCATGGATCTGAAGACTCTGGCACTGAGCCCGGAGCAGAACAAGCTGGTGGAGACGGTGGCCGCCGCGAACAAGAAGACGGTGGTGGTGGTGGAGAGCGGCAGCCCCGCGACGATGCCCTGGGTTGACCAGGTTGCCGGCGTGGTGGAGGCCTGGTATCCGGGCATCAAGGGAGCCGAGGCGCTGGCGAACATCCTGACGGGTGCAGTGAACCCGACGGGCAAACTGGCGGTGACGTTCCCGAAGAGCGATGCGGATTTGCCGCATCCGACGCTGATTACGCCTCCCGCGACGTCTGAGATCAACTGGGCCGCGGCGGGCGGGGATATTTCAAACATCATGAGCCTGATGGCGCATGGAATGCCCGCGTTCCAGACGACGTATGACGAGAAGCTGGAAGTGGGCTACAAGTGGTATGACGCGGAGAAGAAGGCGGTACTGTTCCCGTTCGGCTTCGGGTTGAGCTACACGAGCTATGCGTACAGCGGGCTGAGCGTGAGCAAGGGCGACGGGCTGACGGTGACGTTTACGGTGAAGAACACCGGCAAGCGAGCGGGAACCGAGATTGCCGAGGTCTATGCGGCCCTGCCTGCAAGCGCGGGTGAACCGCCGAAGCGGCTGATTGGCTGGACGCGCGTGGATCTTGCGGCCGGCGAGCAGAAGCAGGTGACGGTGGCGGTGGAGAGCAAGCGGCTGCAGGTGTTTGACGAAGCGGCTGACGGCTGGAAGCTGGTGCCGGGCGATTACACGGTGCTGGTGGGCGGATCGTCGCAGGCGCTGCCATTGAACGCGAAGGTAACACTGCAGTAAGCAGCGGACCGATGTGGTGAGGGGCTCGGGAGCAAATCCCGGGCCCCTTTGTTTTTGGGTGGGCGGTGGCGGGTGCCACTGTGCGTGAGGGTGCAGCTTGCAAGGGCAGGGCGGGGCAGGGGAAGTGCGACCGGGGTAATTCCGATTGGAGTTCACATTCTTTCAGAAGAATTCAGGAACTTTGTCTTGTCACCTAAGTGAACGGTTCGTTAGTATCGGGCAAATCGGATTCAAGAATGGATTCGGCGGGAGCCTGAAGGAATAAGGCCTCATAGCTTCTAGAAGTATTTTTTGCTCTGGATTCGATTCCTTGTGTCACGAACTGAAGTTTCGG
>CAIVDV010000067.1 GCA_903904755.1 uncultured Acidobacteriaceae bacterium
CAGTTCCAGCACACCAACAAGAGGAAACCAAACTCTCAGAACCAGACACTCGATGGGAAATGATGACTACACCTCGATGGTCTCGCTAAAAAATGCCTGGTGATCACAGTCGGCAAGCTGTGGTGAGAAATGCGGGCTAGGGGTGCCAGGTGTTGGGGGCAATGGGGAGTCCGTTGGCGGGGTAGTGGCTGGGGTCGGCGTTGGTGTTGGTGGTGACGGGGATCTCGGAGTCTGGGGTCGCCTTGGCACCGACGTTCCAGCCATCGACGACGACGATGGGCTGCGCGCCTTTGAGCTGGGCGGGGTCTACTTCAGCCGAGAGGATGCGGGTCTCATTGCCGACCAGGGAAATGTAGTTATCGGAGTAGAAGACGGGGAGGATGCGCTCGCCTGCGGATCCATCAGCCGCCTCTTTGCGGAGCTGGATGTGCGCGAGGAGAGCGATAGCCTTGGCCGGGTTGTGCAAGACAACGGTAATACGAACCTTGCCGCCAGTCTCAGTCCGGTTGGCTTTAGCCTCCAGCGTGACCGGGGCTATCTCGTTGAGGGGCTGGAGGTTATCGGGGTCGGCGGTGCCAGAGCGCCAGTAGAAGTTTTCGCTGAGCAGGTGGCTGTGCTCGTCGAAGAGCTGCAGGCGGACGAAGTGGACGGGGGACAGCTTGGGGCCTCCCCAGCCCCATGAGCCGTCGAGGGTGCCGAGGTCGATGGCGGTGGAGGCTGGGCCGGTGACGGAGTATTCGTGGCTGGAGACTTCGGCCCCGTCGAGGTTATAGACAACGGCGATGGCCTTGGCGCCATGGATGGCTTCGGGGCGGTTGTTGATGACCTGGATGGAGTTGTTGGACTCGTTGAGCTGGATGTGGAGCATTTCGCCGGCCTCTTTGACGGCGAAGAGGCTGGAGTTGGGTTCGAGATCGTGGTGGTAGATTTGCCAGACGAATGAGGGCTGGGCGGGGTTGGACATCCAGGTGATGACGGCGGTGGCGGGGTTGAAGAGCTTGGCGTTGCGGCCCTCGTACATGGCGCGGAAGGCTTCGTAGTTGGCGAGCTGGGATTTGCGGACGAAGTCGGCCATGTTGGCCAGCTTGCCGTAGCGGGCGGCGAGGGTGGCGGGGTAGGTATCGCCGTGGCTGGCGCCCTTGGCCAGGTCGTGCTCGGCCCAGTCGTCGTTGATCTGCTCCCAGTCCTGTTTGGGCATCATGCCCTGCAGGGATTCGATTGTGGGGATGGAGGAGGAGCCGATTTCGGTTTTGAAGGCTTCGTCGAAGGAGTAGTACTCGCGAGGGGTGCGCCACCAGTAGGGGCCACCTGAGTTGACGCCGTGGCCGCTGGTGGAGCTGGGCTGGTAGAGGCGCGTGGGTTCGAGTTCGGCCATCAGCGAGCGGAGTTGGTCGTCAATCTCCTTGGGGGGGAAGCCCTCGTTGCGGGCGCACCAGATGGCGATGGAGGGGTGGTTGCGATAGCGGAGGATTTTGTCGCGGACGTTGGCGATGTAGGTGGGCAGATCGGTGGGGTTGGGGCCGTCGGAGGGGTTGGGCTGGAAGAACTCGTCCCAGAGCAAGATGCCGTATTTGTCGCAGAGCTGATAGAAGTCCTCGTTGGTGGACTGGCCGACCCAGTTGCGGATGACGTTCATGTTGGCAAGGGCGTGGAGGTGGATTTCGGCGTCGAGGCGCTCGCGTGGGATGCGCTTGAGGGCTTCGTCGAGGCCCCAGTCGCCGCCGCGCAGGAAGATGCGGACGCCGTTGACCGAGACGGTGAGGTTTTCGGAGTCGGGGACGGAGTAGGTGATTTTGCGGACGCCGAAGTCGAGGGATTGGGCGTCGGAGGGCTGTCCTAGAACTTCAGCGGTGAGGTGGAGCGCGTAGAGGCTTTGCGGGCCGTAGCCGTTGGGCCACCATAGGCGGGGGTGGTCGAGGTGCAGGGCGGGGAAGTCTTTGGGGCTAAGGGAGACGATTTGGGAGGAGTGGGGGGCGAGGGTGACGGGTTTGGCGACGGCGACGTCAGCGAAGCTGGCGCGGAGGGTGGCCTGCAGCGGGGCGTCTGTGATGTTTTCCAGGGTGGCGGAGATGGCGACGTCGGCCAAGTCAGTGCGGGGCAGGGGCAGGTCAGTGGTGACGAGGGGGTCACGCAGGGTGACGGGGCCGGTGGAGGAGAGGAAGACGGGGGCCCAGATGCCGGAGTCGCGGTCGCGGATGGCGGGGATCCAGTCCCAGCCGATGGTGGAGAGAAACGTGGGACCGTCGACCGCTGTGATGCCACCATTGGGGCCGAGGCCGGCGGCGATGGTGTGCTCGTGGGGAACGCCGGGGTGGGGCTGGGGAGTGATGAGGACGGCCAACACGGCGGGCTGCCCTGGCTTGACGAGCGGGGTGATGTTGAAGCGTCCGCGCTGGAATGCGCCGATCATGTGGCCGATGTTGTGGCCATTGAGCCAGATGTCGGCGGAGTAGTTGATGCCGTCGAAGTTGAGCCAGGTTTGGCGGCCTGTGTAGGCGGCGGGCACGACAAATTCTGTGCGATACCACCAGGGAGTCTTATTGAGCGACTCAGGGATGTGGTTGGGGCGATTGTTCTCACCGTAGAGGGGCTCGGGGTAGACCTTGTCGTTGACCAGCGAGGTGAGGATGGTGCCGGGCACGGTGGCGGGGAGCCAGCCGGCGGGGTGGTAGGTGGGGGTGGAGAGCTGGTCGCCGGGGGCGTGGAGCTTGTCGGAGTCAATGAGCTGCCAGTTGGAGCTGAGAGTGTGAACCTCAAGGCCAGTGGGCTGGGCGATGGCGGGAAGGATGCAGGCGGCCAGCAGGAAGAGGGTGGCAAGGAGGGGAGTGAGGAGGGTGTATTTGAGGCTCATATCGGCTGGGAACTCCAAAAACCGGGAATGGTATCGTAATCATAGTAACTGGTCGATGTGGGGTTGGTGGCTGGAGAGTGCGGGGAAAGGGGAGAAAGTTTCGAGGAAAATTCCAGCAGGCGGGCTGGAGGGAGGGGAGCGGGGAAAGCAAAACGGCCCGAAGCGGAGGCTTCGGGCCGTTTGGTTGCCGCTTTGGAAAGCGGTGGGTGTTGCAGAAAGGGGGCGGCGACCCGGAGATGGGGCCCCGGGCCGCCTAGCAGAGAGGCTATTCGGCGGGAGCAGCCTCAATCTGCTTCGTTGTGGCGATCGTCCAGTTCGGATCGCCGACCTTGAACCGTGCAAAACGACGCACAGTAATGTTCTCTCCCAGTTTACCAACTTTTTGCGCAATAAGCTCCTTGATGGAGACAGATTGATCTTTGATAAACGGTTGTTCGAGGAGGCAGACTTCCTCGTAGAACTTTGCCATCTTGCCTTCCGCGATCTTTTCGATGACGGCAGGGGGCTTGCCGGTGGCGGCAGCCTGGGCCTTGTAGACTTCGCGCTCGCGCTCGAGGTCCTCGGGGGTGACATCTTCGGGCTTGACGAACTTCGGGTCAGAAGCCGCGATGTGCATGGAGATGTCCTTGAGCAGGGTCTGGAAGTCGTCGGTACGGGCGACGAAGTCGGACTCGCAGTTGATTTCCAGCAGGACGCCGATTTTGCCGCCGGCGTGGATGTAGGTGCCGACCGCGCCCTCGTTGGTGGAGCGGGAAGCCTTCTTCTGGGCCGAAGCCATGCCACGCTTGCGGAGCACGACGAATGCGGCTTCAATGTCGCCCTTGGATTCCTGGAGCGCCTTGAGGCAGTCGCCCATGGGGGCGCCGGACTTTTCGCGCAGTTCTTTTACCAGCTTGGCATCAATCTTTTCACTCACGGTGTTCATCCTTGTAGTTCCGTTGAATCCCGATGTTCCGGGTTGTTATCAGGTTGTGCCGCGTTGGTGGGCGGCACAAGAAAAGCGTGGCGGAGTGTGTACGGCCACGCTTCCCTGGTATTCCGTGTTGCCGTGCGTCTATGAGTATGCGCTTTGAAGATTACAGGGCGGTTTCAGCAGCTTCAGGCTCAGCCTCGACTGCGGCAACAGCGGCCGGAGCCTTGCGGATACCACCGCCGAGAGCAGCCTCGAGATCGACTTCTTCGCCTTCGACGACAATGTCAGAGACCGGAGCGGCTTCCACGGGGACTTCCACTTCCGCATCGGCAAAAGCCTTTTCGCCGATCAGGTTCACGCCCTCGACCGCAGAGTCAGCAATCTTGGAGGTGAAGAGACGAATGGCGCGCAGGGCATCGTCGTTGCCCGGGATGACGTAGTCGACGACGGTGGGGTCGCAGTTGGTGTCAACGACGGCCACGACGGGGATGCCGAGCTTGCGGGCTTCCTTGACGGCGATGGCTTCGTTGTTGGAGTCAACGATGAAGAGGGCATCGGGGAGACGCTTCATGTGCTTGATGCCGGCCAGATTGGCCTGCAGGTGCTTGCGCTCGCGCTCCAGCTTGATGACTTCCTTCTTGGTGAGGAGCTCGTAACGGCCATCAGTCGCCATTTCGTCGAGTTCCTGAAGGCGCTTGACGGACTTCTGCACAGTGACCCAGTTGGTGAGCAGCCCACCCAGCCAGCGCTGGTTGATGTAGGGCATGCCGGCGCGGTTTGCTTCTTCGGCAACCGCATCCTGAGCCTGGCGCTTGGTGCCGACGAAGAGGATGGTCTTGCCGGAAGCGGTGAGGTCGGTGACGTACTTGGACGCGTCCTTGAACATCTTGAGCGTCTTCTGGAGGTCGATGATGTAGATGCCGTTGCGCTCGCCGAAGATATATTCCTTCATGCGGGGGTTCCAGCGCTTGGTCTGATGCCCGAAGTGCACACCGGCTTCGAGCAGTTCCTTCATGGTAATCGTGGCCACAGGGCCTCCTTGTAGTTGCATCCGGGCTAGCGTTCGCCTTGCCCGAATTGAATCCTGTCCGAGCCGATGGGCGGGGACTGGAGAGTGAGGGTAAGGAATCCCGGAGAGCAGGAGCAGAGCCGTGTGGCCATGCTCCCGGTCCCCGAGTTCCCCGAAGAGACTAGCGCTTGGAGAACTGGAAGCGAGCGCGAGCGCCACGCTGACCGTACTTCTTGCGTTCCTTCATGCGGGCATCGCGGGTGAGCAGGTTCTCACTCTTGAGCAGCTTGCGCAGTTCGGGATTGAAAAGGACGAGGGCGCGGGCGGAACCCATCTTGACCGCGTCAGCCTGAGCCGCAACGCCGCCACCGGAGACGGTGGTGAGGACGTCGAAGCTGGAGAGCAGTTCCGTGAGAACCAGCGAGCGCTTGGCAGCAACGCGCTGCTGCTCGGTGACGAAGTATTCCGTGAAGCCCTTGCCGTTGACCTTGAACTCGCCGGTGCCGGGACGGAGGAAGACGCGGGCAATCGCCGACTTGCGGCGGCCCGTTCCGTAATATTGAACCAATTCAGCCATTGTGTGTGTGCTCTCCGGGCTCGATGGAAGCCCCAACCGTAAAAGTTATGCCTGAACTTCCAGGACTTCGGGTGCCTGTGCCTGATGGGGGTGCTGGTCGCCGCGGTAGACCTTGAGCTTGGAGCCCATGGCGCGACCAAGCTTGGACTTGGGCAGCATGCCCTTGACCGCTTCCTCGATGATCTTTTCGGGGCGGCGGCTGAGCAGGCGGGTGTACGACTCCTCGCGGAGGCCACCGGGGAAGCCGGTGTAGCGGCGATAGACCTTCTGCTGCGACTTGAGGCCGGTGATGCGAATCTTTTCCGCATTGATAACGATGACGTGATCGCCCATATCAATGTAGGGAACATACTTCGGATTGGTCTTTCCGCTCAGCACATCGGCTGCCTTGGTGGCCAGGCGACCCAGGGTCTTGCCACTGGCGTCTACCACGAACCACTTGCGGTTGATCTCTTTCGCGCTCGGAATAAAGGTCGACATCTCGCTCCTGCTTCTCAACTTCCCAAAGAATCCAACAATCACGGCTAGCCCAAAAATGCGCGCACCGTGCACCCACGCCAAAAACGGCGAGGGAAAACCTGAAACCCACGGCTAAACAAGTCTGTTCGCGTGAGAACTGCGCTGCCCCAAGCGGGGCATGAAGACTGCGGTAACGGGAAAAACACCGACCGCAGCATTGTTTGCGCCGCAGATTCAAGAGAAACAACCTCTTCAATCGACCCCGGGTGGAGACACACAGGGGCGGACGCAACTCCGCGCAAGGACTTCAGAATACCCGAACGGAAGGGGAAAGTCAACGGAGGTGCGGGGTGGAAAAAGCCCCGCCGGTGAGATTCCGGCGGGGCGGGGAAAAGCGCGTCATGAGCCTCTAGTCGCGTACCAACTGGCGCTGCAGCGCTTCGAGGGTCTGGCCCTTGGTTTCGGGGTAGATGAAGAGGACGGTGAGGAACTGGACGGCGGTCATGATGGCGAAGAAGGTGAAGGGGGTGCTGGCGCTCATGGAGTGGACCATGACGGGGAAGGTTTGGGCGATGGCGGCGTTCATGAACCAGTGGCTGGCAGAGCCGAGGCCCTGGCCCTTCGAGCGGACGTGGTTGGGGAAGACTTCGCCGATGTAGACCCAGATGACGGCACCCTGGGAGAGGGCGAAGAAGGCGATGTAGGTGACGAGCAGCCACACGAGGGCGCCGGGGTGGGAGTGGGTGGCGAAGAGCCAGGAGACGCCGGCGAGGCAGGAGGCGGTGCCGGCGGCGCCGACGAGCAGGAGGGTTTTGCGGCCAACCCTGTCGATGACGCTCATGCCGACCATGGTGAAGAGCAGGTTGGTGGCGCCGATGGCGATTCCCTTGGCGTCGCCGGAAAGCTGCGAGAAGCCGGCGGCGGCGAAGATGTCGTTGAGGTAATAGAGGATGGCGTTGATACCGGCGAGCTGATTGAAGGCGCCGATGGAGATGGCGAGGAAGAGCGGGAGGCGGTACTTCCAGCGGAAGACGGGCTCGTGGGCGGTGGCGTGTTCCTGCTCCAGAGCGGCGCGGATGTCGGCGAGTTCGGCTTCGGGCTCGGGCTCGCCCATCATTTTAAGGACGGCGAGGGCGTCTTCAATCTGGTTGCGGGAGGCGGACCAGCGCGGGCTGCGGGGGATCCCGAACAGAAGGATGAGGAAGCCGACAGCCGGAAGGGCGGCGATGCCGACCTGCCAGCGCCATTCCGTGGCGCCGAGGTTGAGGGTGCGGATGAGGTAGTTGGAGGTGTAGGCGAGGAGGATGCCGAAGACGACATTGAACTGGAAGGTGGCTACCAGGCGGCCGCGCCACTTGGCCGGGGCGAGTTCGGCAATGTAGACGGGGCCGAGCACGGAACTGGCGCCGATACCAAGGCCGCCGATGAAGCGGAAGATGAGGAAGGAAACCCACCCGGTGGCGAGTCCGCAGCCAAGGGCGGAGATGACGTAGAGGATGGCGGTGGCGCGCAGAGTCTCGCGGCTGCCGAACTTCTGGCCGATAACGCCTGCGCCGAGTGCGCCGATGACGGTGCCGACGAGTCCGATGGATACGGTAAAGCCCTGATTGCCGGGACTGAGATGGTAGAGGCGAACTATGGCGTCAATGGCGCCGGAGATGACGACGGTGTCGAAGCCGAAGAGGAGGCCGCCAAGGGCGCCAGTGAGGGTGGCTTTGATGAGATTCAGATTGGGTCGCACGAGTCCTCCTCATGGGCCGCAGAGTTTGCCCGGATGCGGGCGCGTGCTGCGGCAGACAACCGTCATGATAGCAAGCACCTGGCGGAGCGGGTCAGAGAGTGCGGAAGGGTGCGGGCCATGTGTGTGGAAAATTAGCTCTATGGCGCGGTTGACGCGTGCTCGCGTTCCGTGACGACAAGGACCCGGGCTGGAGATTTCCCTGAGGCTCTCCAACTGATTGGGAGTTGCGATTGAAGATAAAGGCAGTCTCCTGAATGGAGGGACTCGCGCTGGCCACCGATTTCGAGTTGCAGTGGGCCCGCAAGGACGTGGAGGGCAGTTGCCGCCCCGGGGCCGGGTGCCTGTGGGGCGTTGAGCGGGCCGGGGGGAATGTCCACCAGAATGAGATCGAGGCGGCGGTTGGGAATGGCGGAGTTGAGGGGAGTCGTGAAGGTTTCTTCGCGGGAGCGGCCCCGGCCGTGGGTGGAAAGCTGGCGGGTGATGGAGAGCACGTGTGAGGCGGGCTCCGCAAAGAAGTGCCCGAGGCCGACGCCGTAGACACCAGCGATGGTGGCCAGAGTGGGCAGGGTGGGAACCATGCGGTCTGTTTCGAGTTTGGAAAGCAATGCTGTAGACAGGCTGGTTTCCTTGGCAAGACGGGCCAGGGTGAGCTGCTTCTGATTACGGAGGTTGCGAAGCTTCAGGCCGATGCTGTAGGGGGCAAGAAGTTGCTGCGAGGTTGCGCGAGTATCCATCGTCAAGTGGTCAATCCTGTATGGGAAGTGGTTCGAGGTGCGCCCTTTGCATTCAGTGTGCCCGGAAAGGGGCTGGAAAATCTGGAAGAGAAGCTGAATTGTGAGGTGTATCTGGCGCGGTGGGGGAGGGTAGAATGCCGAAGAGGTTGGCGCACAGCCAACCACGAAAGGATTCCCGCCATGAGAACTGACATGCCCCTGACGCCTGGGCAATGCGACCGGAGCAGGGGTCTGCTGGGAATTGCTCCCAAAGTGAAGATGGGCCTGCTGACGTTGGCATTCTTTGGTGCTTTGGCGCCGATGCCGGGACGCTCGGATACGCTGGTTCTGAAAAATGGCGACCACCTGACTGGGACAGTGACGCAGATGGAAGGAGGCAAGCTGAGCCTCACAACGACCTATGCCGGGGTACTTGCCATTTCCTGGGATGAAGTGTACTCAGTGAAGCTGGATAAGCCGCTGGTGCTGCCGCTGGAAGATGCAGTTGGCGGGAAGAAGCTGGCGGTATCGGGGATTGAGCGTACATCGAGTGGATATGTGGTTACGACGGCGGAGGGGCCCAAGCCGGTCCCACCTTCCGCGCTTACCACTTTGCGAACGGCTGCCGCACAGGAGGCGCATGAGGCGATGCTGCACCCAGGCTGGGGTCATGGTTGGCAAGGGAATGCGAATGTGAGCTTTGCGGTCGCGCGGGGCAACAGTGAGACGACTTCGGTGGGGACAGGGATTAACCTGGCGCGACCGACTCGGACCGACAAGACTTCGGTTTACTACAACACGATTTATTCGCATGACGGGATACTGAACGCAACGACAGCCGAGGCAACCAACGCGGGATTGAGGTATGACCATAATGTGAATCCCCGGCTGTTTACCTTTGCCACGACAGACTTTGCGGTGAACGTTCTGCAAGACCTGGATTTGCGGACGGTGGTGGGCGGAGGATTTGGCTGGCACGCGCTGAAGCAGGCGAAGCAGCAATTGGATGTGTTTGGCGGTGCAGTGTGGACACATGAAAATTACAGCGCTGTCGGCAAGAACGCGGCAGAGACGAACAGCTTTGCAGCGATGGATTTTGGGCAGCAATATTCCCGCAAGCTGGGGGCGTCCACGACCTTTACCGAGCAGGCGTATATCTTTCCGAATTTGAAGGACACCAACCAGTTCCGGACGACGCTGAATTCGGGGTTGAGCACACGGATCAACTCGTTCCTGACCTGGCAGACCAGCTTTAGCGACGTGTATGTGACCGACCCGCAGGCCGGTACGAAGGGGAACGATGTTCTGCTGACGACCGGACTGGGAATCAGTTTTACGAAAAAATAGGTCGTGTGATCGGCGGTTAGGAGGGGCAGAGCTTTGCCTGCAGAAGCCGGTGGCACCGTGGGGCAGTGCTCAACAGGCTACGGGAGTCGTGTAACTTTCGTAAGAAAACGTTTGAATAGAGCTTTCGCGAGCGGAAGTTTTGGGATTAGAATTTCGAGTAACCTTAGAAGTCTCTTGGGCCCCTGTTCTGTGTTGTGCGGTGGTTCCCTGTAATTCCCCCCTTGGTCCCCTCGTGCTGATGAGAGTCTGACGGCCGACCTGCGTTGTGCAGGGAGGTCAGTTACCCGACTGCATACACTGCAGCGGCAACGATGCAAATCGATTGAGACCAAGTTATGCCGAAAAATAGAGAGGCAGAAACCCTTGACTGGGTCGCCGGGGAGTACTTGTTTGGGACTTTCCGGATGAATCCTGACGGGTCGTTGCTGAAAGATGATGTGGCTTGCGCCATTTCTAAGAAAGAGTTTTCGCTGCTGCGCGTGCTGGTGAGCAATGCGGGAGCAGTGGTGCGTTCAGAGGAACTGCAGCGCGCCGGCTGGGGTGCCACGCATGTGACCACGGATAGCCTGCCGCGAGCAATATCATCGCTGCGGAGCCGGATTGGTGTGCCGGGCGCAATCCGGAGCTTTTATGGGAAAGGGTACTGCTTCATGATGCCTGTGGAGCGGGTCTTCCCAGTGGAAGTTGCCAGTTTGCCAGAACTGCCTAAGTTACCGCGGCTCGCTGTGACGCCGCTGACCGGTGCTGCAGGGGTGCCAAGTGGGATTGGTGTGGGGATTGCCGAGAGCGCATTGCTGCGATTGGGGCGGTCGGGCGCGCCTGGGGCACTGATTGTGTCGCGCGAGTCAGTGTTTTCTCTGTGCGAGAAGGGGATATCGGCCGTGGAAGCCGGGCGGCGGCTGGGAGCTGACCTTGTGCTTTGCGGCTTTGTTCGCCCACTTGGCGCAAAGTACAGGCTGAGGTTGGAGATGGTTCGAGTTGCCGACGAGGTGGAACTGTGGTGCGAGGAGTTCCTGTTGGCGCGGGATGAGTTGCGTGGAGCCGGAACCGAGGTTGCGGATTGCCTGATGGCCAGGCTGATTCCGCATCAGGCTGAAACCCATCGTGAGAAGCCCAGGTTGGGCGTTATTGAGCGGCTGGCAGCTGAGGAATCACCTCGTGGGCGGCAGGTCCTGCGTCGCGGCTTTACCTCGTACAAGATTATCTGAGGGCTTGAAAAGCAAATGCTCATCGGATGGAATCGGCGTCTGCCTGGAGACGCTCTCAAAGTAAATCGATAAAGCTAGCCAAAGATATGCGAGCCGCGATAGAGTGCTTGGGGGTCGTGTGCAGCTGTTTTTCGCGCCGTGAGCAGCTTCTGGACGGGTGTCTGGAGGGCGCCGGCTAGGGCGGAATTCCGGGCTGGGCGCGTTCCCTTTGTGACCCGACAGGAGAAGAATCGCGATGAATCGCCGCCGTTTCCAGATTGTTTCGCTGCTTGCGCTCGTGGCAGCGGTGAGTGGGGTTGCCGCCCACAGCCAGACCCAGCAACCGGATTACCAGAACACGCAGTTGACGGCCGAAGCCCGGGCACATGACCTGGTAGGCCGGATGACGCTGGATGAAAAAGCCTCACAGCTGGAGGATTGGGCACCGGCGATTCCGCGGCTTGGTGCGGTGGTCCCGGTTGTTCGGACAGTCTTTGCTGTTTCTTAGGTGGAAGTTCTTGTTCTCTGTTTAGGCTGCCACGGCTTCTGGCAGGCGGTTGAAGTATACCTGATCGGGCGTGAGCGCTTTCAGGCTGGAGTGAGGTC
>CAIVDV010000068.1 GCA_903904755.1 uncultured Acidobacteriaceae bacterium
GAAACCAAACTCTCAGAACCAGACACTCGATGGGAAATGATGACTACACCTCGATGGTCTCGCTAAAAAATGCCTGGTGATCACAGTCGGCAAGCTGTGGTGAGAAATGCGGGCTAACGCATTTTAGGGCCTACACTACCTGAGTGGTGGCGACGGGCGAGGAGTTTTTCCCAGTTCAAGAAGCGACGAGTGCGCTGAAACGAGTTACTGAAGCGAGGAGCGACGCAGAAATGGGGAAAACTGGCCCCGTCCCTTCGGTTTGCGGCGCAAATCGGGCCATACTGCGTTCTCGCCCTCGGCGGTGGGGTCGCCAAAGCTCTCGGGCTCGGCCTTGCGTGCCCAGAATTGCCTGGCCCGATTCGCGCTCGCAACGCCATCCATCCAGGTAGTGTGAACAGGCCCTAGGAAATACTGTGGTCTCGCAGCATCGGTTCGGTGTGGCCTTTCTTTGATAGACAGTCCACGCGATCTTCGGCTGGTCGGTCTACACCTTTTCCTAAAATGCTCTAGATGCGGCGGAGGTCGCGTTGCATGGGGACGACCTGGACGGTGACGTCGCGAACTTCGTTGAGGAAGCGATTGAGGACGGAGCCGCGGAGGAGGATGTCCCAGCGGGAGCGGACGGACTGGCCGAAGACGACGTGGGAGATGGACTCCTGCTGGGCGAAGCGGATGAGGGCGTCGGAGACGTTTTTGTCTTCGAGGACGACGATTTTAGCGCCGAGTTCGCGGGCCATGCGCTGAACGGACTGGAGGCGGTCGTAGGCGGCGGGGTCACCGTGGCCGTGGTCGCGCTGGGGGCGGGCGACGTAGACGACGAACCAGTCAGAGGCGAGGCGGCCGGCGATGCGTGCGCCGACGCGGACGAGCTTCTCGTTTCCGGCTCGATCGGAGAGGCAGACCATGACTTTTTCGGGGACGAGGGCCTGTTCGAGGCCCTGGACGCGGCGGTACTCGGCGGCGCGGGAGCCGACCTGCTCGGCGGTGACGCGGAGGGAGAGCTCGCGGAGGAGGTTGAGGTTGCCCTTGCGGAAGAAGTTGGCGAGGGATTGCTCGACCTTGTCGGGGGCGTAGATTTTTCCCTGGCGGAGGCGGGAGCGGAGCTCGTCTACGGTGACATCGACGTTGACGACCTCGTCGGCGCGCTTGATGAAGCTGTCGGGAACGGTTTCGCGTACGGTGGTGTTGGCGGATCGGGCGACGGCGTCGTTGAGGGTTTCAAGGTGCTGGATGTTGACGGCGGTGAGGACGTTGATACCGGCGTCGAGGAGTTCGAGTACGTCTTCGTAGCGTTTGCGGTTTTTGCTGCCGGGGACGTTGGTGTGGGCGAGCTCGTCGACGATGGCGGTTTGGGGATGGCGGGCGATGACCGCGTCGACGTCCATCTCCTTGAGCTCGACGGAGCGGTAGGGGATGACTTTGAGGGGGACCTGCTCCAGGTCGCCGACCTGGGCGAGGGTCTCTTTGCGGCCGTGGGTTTCAATGAGGCCGAGGACGATGTCGACGCCCTGTTCCTTGAGGAGGTGGGCGTCGCGGAGCATGAGGAAGGTTTTGCCAACGCCGGGGGCAGCGCCGATGTAGATGCGGAGCTTGCCGGGTTCGGTGGTTTTTTCAAGCTTGAGTTCCGCCATGGGTCAGCCAATCTCTACGGGATGTTTGTCGGCCACAACGGTGGCGATGGGCAGGGTGAAGCGGAAAGTTGCGCCGTTGCCGAGGCGGCTTTCCGCGGCGATTTGGCCGCCGTGGGTTTCGACGAGGCGGCGGACGAGGGCGAGGCCGAGGCCGGTGCCGCCGTCGGATGCGGAGCCGAAACGGTCAAAGATGGAGCCGATGCGGTCGGCGGAGATGCCTTTGCCGGTGTCACGGACGGTGAACTGGACGAAGCCCTTGCGCTCTTCGGCCTCGAGGTCAACTTCTCCGCCGGAGGGGGTGTAGCGGAGTGCGTTGGCGAGGAGGTTGTCGAAGATGGTGCGGACGGCGCGGCGGTCGGCGCGGATGTAGGAGAGATCGGGGAAGGCCTTGATTTCGACGCGAACGTTGCGAGTTGCGGCCTCGTCGAGGTAGCGGTTGCGGGAGTCGACGAGGATGGCGTAGGGGCGGAGGTTTTCCGGGGTGGGGACGCGGCGGCCGCTGTCGAGCTCGGCGACATCGATGAGGTCGGCCATGAGGTCGGAGAGTTTGCCGGCGTCCTGGACGGCGGAGGTGACGAGTTCGACCTGGAGTGGGCGAAGCTCGCCGGCGTAGCCTTTGTCGAGGGCGTAGAGGCCTCGGCGGAGCTGGAGGAGGGGGTCGCGGAGCTTGCGGGATGCGATGGCGATGAACTGGCTCTTGAAGCGGTCGGTTTCGGAGAGGCTGGTGACGTCTTCGAGGGTGGTCACGGTGCCGAGGAGGCGGCCGTCGGCGTCGCGCATGGGGGTGGTGCGGAGGCGGTAGGAGCGTTCGCGGTCGCCGAAGCGCATGGGGAGCAGGGCGGCATCGCCTTCGGCGGCGACGGCTTTCTGCATTTCGACGGCGTTGCGGATGGCTGAGAGGATTTTTTCGCCGCCGGGGGTGTTGGCGAGGGCCATGCGGTCGTGGGCGGCGTCGCCGAGGATCTGGATGGCGGCCTGGTTGAGCTTGAGGATGTGGCCTTTACTGTCGGTGACGATGATGGGCTCGAAGATGGACTGCAGGACTGCGTCGGAGAGCTGGAACTCCATTTGGCGGCGGCCCATTTCGGTTTCGCGGAGCTCGCGCAGGCGGACGGCGAGGCGGTTCATTTCGCTGGCGATTTGTCCGAAGGAGTCGTTGCCGGTGCCGGAGCGGCCGAGTTCGGCGCGGTGGGCGAGGTCGCCCTGGGCGATGCGGCGGATGTCGTGGGCGAGCTGCTGGACGGGGCGGAGGACGAAGTAGAGGGTGAGGCAGGCGGTGAGGGTGGCGGCGCCGGAGAGCATCCAGAGAATGACGAGGGATCGGGTGGTGTGGCCGGGGTGGCCGGCGGGGGCGAGTTCGCGGTGGACCCAGATGGCGAGGGTGAGGGAGAGGGCAACGAGGATGGTACAGCCGGCCGTCATTCGCTGGGTGAGATTCACGCGTGGAGCCCCCGGAAGCTGATGACTCTATCTTAGGCGAACAGGACGGATTGTGCGGGGGGGAGTTGGAATCGGGGACGCAGGGACACAGGGACGCAGGGACTGGGGACTAGTGCGGGGCGGAGAAGGGAATTCTGCGGGAGGAGGGGCGGTGGGGAAGGGGGCTTATAGGATAATGAAAGGAGCAAATACGGAACCGAAATGAAAGATAGTCCCACCGTCGCGCGCTGCTGAGCGATTCTCCCGGGCCGTAGTTTTCAGGATTTACCAAGCCAGGTTTCCAGGAGTATCCGGCATTGCCTTGCCGGTTGGGGGCTGGGTGTGGTTTGACGAGAGGTTGTCTTTTGAGGCACGATTGCGCGTCCCGTTTCCCGGCCTTCCGATTGCTGTTGCTTTCGGCGGCGGCGCTGCTTATCCATGGGTATCACCTGGGTGTGGATGACGCGGAGATTTATCTGCCCGCGGCACGGCGGCTGCGGGACCCGCAACTGTATCCGTTTGCACCGGAGTTTTTCCTGTCGCATGGGCATTTGTCGCTGTTCAGCCCGCTGCTGGCGGCGACGTCGTGGGCGACGCATCTGAGCATTGATGCGGTGACGCTGGGGTGGTACTGCGTGACGCTGTGGCTGATGCTGGCGGCGACGTGGCAGTTGGCTTCAGCGTGTTTTGAGGGTGCTTCGGCACGGTGGACGGCGACTGGGCTGCTGACGACGCTGCTGGCGATGCCGGCGGCCAATACCGGGTTGCTGCTGATGGATCCGTACCTGACGGCGAGGTCGTTTTCAACGCCGCTGACGCTGCTGAGCATTGGGCTGTACTTGCGGCGGAAGTATGCGGCGGCGCTGGCGACAATGGTGGTGACGGGGCTGTTTCATCCGCAGATGGTGATTTACCTGCTGTTCCTGTTTACGGTGATGTTTGTGGCGGACCGGGTGATGCACCGGGATGAGAAGCGTGTGCCGGTTCTGGCGGGGGCGGGGATGCTGCCGAGCGGCTTTCACTTTGCGCCGGCGACAGGGCCGTACCGGGAGGCGCTGTACTCGCGGGACTATTTCTTCTTGTACAACTGGGAGTGGTACCACTGGCTGGGCGTGCTGGCGCCGCTGGGGCTGTTCTGGTGGGGCTGGCGGCGAGGCTTCCGGGGGACGACGGAGGCGGCGCGGCGCCTGAGCTTTGCGCTGATTCCGTTTGGGGTGATTTCGATACTGGCGGGGACGCTGTTTGCCAGCAGCACGAGCTTTGACATGTTTGAGCGGCTGCAGCCGATGCGGTCGTTCCACCTGATTACGATTGTGATGATGCTGTTTCTGGGAGGGCTGCTGGGCGAGTATCTGGTGCGGGGCCGGGTTTGGCTGGGCGCGCTGGTGCTGGTTCCGGTGGCGGCGGGGATGTTTGTTGTGGGGCAGCAGACGTATCCGCACAGCGCGCAGATTGAGCTGCCGGCGAAGACAAGCGCGAATCCGTGGATAAACACGCTGCTGTGGGTGCGGGAGAATGTGCCGGCGGATGGGGTGTTTGCGGTGGATGCGGCCTATTTGCGGGATGAGGTGACGGATACGCACGGATTTCGCGCGTTGAGCGGGCACTCGGCATTGGCGGATGCGTACAAGGACAGCGGGGTGGTGAGTCTGTTTCCGGATTTGGCGCCGGAGTGGAAGCGGATGAGCACGGCCGCGACGGGGGTGAACCACTTTACGGTGGAGGATTTCCGGCGGCTGCAGGTGGAGTATCCGGCGGTGAACTGGACGGTGATCCACGGGGCTGCGCCGGCGGGGTTGATTTGCCCGTATGAGCAGGGCGGGTTTGTGGTTTGCCGGTTGCGGTAGGGGAGCTGGTGGGGTGAGGTCGCGGGATTGACTACTCCCCGGTCCCCAAGTGTGAGGGACCGGGGGCACCCGGCGTTTACAGAAGTGAGAAGAATAGAAGAGGCCCGCCGGGGTGACTGGCGGGCCTCTTTGGATTTGAGATGGGGTTATTTGTCGGTGTCGGTGGATTTGAGTTGGGGCATGGTGGTGCTGTTGATGAGGGAGAGGAGGCCGGTTTCGGCGTAGGTGACGAGTTTGGCGCGGGTGTCAGTGATGTCGAGGTTGCGCATGGTGAGCTGGCCGATGCGGTCGCGGGGGGAGAAGGTGGAGGCGGTTTTCTCCATGCTGAGACGCTCGGGCTGGAAGGTGAGGTTGCGGGAGTCGGTGTTGAGGATGGAGTAGTCGTTGCCGCGGCGGAGTTCGAGGGTGACCTCGCCGGAGATGGGCTTGGCGACCCAGCGCTGGGCAGACTCGCGGAGCATGATGGCCTGGGAGTCGAACCAGCGACCCTGGTAGAGGAGGCGGCCGAGTTTGCGGCCGTTGTCGCGGTACTGCTCGATGGTGTCTTCGTTGTGGATGCCGGTGATGAGGCGCTCGTAGGCGATGTAGAGGAGGGCGAGGCCGGGGGCCTCGTAGATGCCGCGGCTTTTGGCTTCGATGATGCGGTTTTCGATTTGGTCGCTCATGCCGAGGCCGTGGCGGCCGCCGATGCGGTTGGCTTCGAGCATGAGCTCGACGGGGTCGGCGATTTCGGTGCCGTTGAGGGCGACGGGCCAGCCCTCTTCAAAGCGGATGGAGACCTGCTCGGCGGGGACGGCGACATCCTCGCGCCAGAAGGCGACGCCCATGATGGGGGCGACAATCTTCATGCTGGACTGGAGGAGTTCGAGGTCTTTGGCTTCATGGGTTGCACCGAGGATGTTGGAGTCGGTGGAGTAGGCCTTTTCCGCGGACATTTTGTAGGCGAAGCCGGATTTGCGCATGAACTCGGACATTTCAGCGCGGCCGCCAAGTTCTTCGATGAATGCCTGGTCGAGCCAGGGCTTGTAGATGCGGAGCTCGGGGTTGACGAGGAGGCCGTAGCGGTAGAAGCGCTCGATGTCGTTGCCCTTGAAGGTGGAGCCGTCGCCCCAGATGGATACGTCGTCCTGCTTCATGGCGGAGACGAGCATGGTTCCGGTGACGGCGCGGCCGATGGGGGTGGTGTTGAAGTAAGTGACGCCGGCGGTGGAGATGTGGAAAGCACCGGACTGGAGTGCGGCGATGCCCTCGCGGACGAGCTGGGCGCGGCAGTCGATGAGGCGGGCGGCCTGGGCACCGTATTCGAGGGCCTTGCGGGGGATTTCGTCGTAGTCGGACTCGTCGGGCTGGCCGAGGTTTGCGGTGTAGGCGTAGGGGATAGCGCCCTTCTGCTTCATCCAGTGGAGGGCGGCGGAGGTGTCGAGTCCGCCGGAGAAGGCGATGCCGACTTTTTCGCCGACGGGGAGGTGCTCGAGGATATTGGACATGATGGGCCTTTACGCGGGAGATGGGTCTCCTGTGGGGGAGAGGACACTCTTATTTTACGGGATGGGGGTGGGGAAGGGACGTAGGGACTGGGGGAAGCGGAGCTAGCGGGGCTGGCGGGGTTAGCGGAGTTAGGGGCGCGAGCTGGCGCTCGCGTGGGGGTGGGGTGGGGTTTGGCGAGTTAGCCGCGCTGCGCGCGTGGTAGCGAGTCAGCAAGTCAGCGGGATTGGTGGAGGTCGCTGCATCCGCTATGCTGGGCGCGGAGGGTTTTGTCTTTATGGCGCGAGTGTTGGTGACGGGGGGGACGGGGTTTATTGCGGGGCATACGCTGCTGCAGTTGCTGGCGGCGGGGCATGAGGTGCGGACGACGGTGCGGAGCCTTGGGCGGGAGGCTGGGGTGCGCGCGATGCTGAAGGCCCATGGAGCGGATACGGTGCGGCTGACGTTTGTGGAGGCGGAGCTGACGGCGGATGGGGGATGGGCAGAGGCGGTGGCGGGGTGCGAGTTTGTGCTGCACATGGCGAGTCCTTTTCCGGTGAAGGCTCCGAGAGATGAGATGGAGCTGATTGTGCCGGCGCGGGAGGGGACGGTGCGGGTGCTGCGGGCGGCGCGGGAGGCCGGGGTGAAGCGTGTGGTGGTGACGAGCTCGTTTGCGGCGATTGGGTACGGGCACGCGCCGCGGGTGGAGGCGTTTGACGAGCGGGACTGGACGGATTTGTCGGGGACGCGGGAGGTGCCGGCGTATCCGAAATCGAAGACGCTGGCGGAGCGGGCGGCGTGGGAGTTTATGGAGCGGGAAGGCGGGGGGATGGAGCTGGCGGTGGTGAATCCGGTGGCGGTGTTTGGGCCGGTGCTGGGGCCGGAGTATGCGGCGAGCGTGGAGGTGGTGGCGCGGATGCTGACGGGTGGAATGCCGGCGTGCCCGCGGATCAGTTTGGGGGTGGTGGATGTGCGGGATGTGGCGGCGCTGCATTTGCTGGCGATGACGCGGGCGGAGGCGGCGGGGGAGAGGTGGCTGGCGGTGGCCGGGGAGAGTGTGTCGATTTACGAGATTGGGCAGATGCTGCGGGCGCGGCTGGGTGAGGCTGCGAAGAAGGTTCCGACGCGGATGATTCCCGACTGGGTGCTGAAGTTTGTGGGGATATTTGATGCGACGGTGCGAGGGGCGCGGACGGAGCTGGGGCAAGTGAAGCATGGGTCGAGCGCGAAGGCGAAGCGGGTGCTGGGATGGGAGCCGCGGAGTGTGGAGGAGGCGGTGGTGACGTGTGGGGAAAGTTTGGTGGGGCTGGGGGGGAAGCGGAGCTAGCGGAGTTAGCGGGGTTAGCGGAGCCAGGGGGTGCTGGCTTAGAACTTGGGGAGGAGGAGGCGGAGGGTGAGGAAGCCTGCGACACCGAGGAAGAAGACGAGGGCCATGCGGATGCCGGGTTCGCGGTTAACTTCGGGTACGAGATCGGTGGCGGCGACGTAGAGGGCGACGCCGGCGGAGACGGGAAGGCCGAAGCGGACGAGTGCGGGGGCAAGGCCGATGACGAGGACGCCGACGAGGGTGGTGGCTGCGAGGATGACGGCGGAGAAGAGGGCGGTGCGGCGGCTGGCTCCGGAGGCGAGCATGATGGAGGCCATGGTGAAGCCTTCAGGGGCCTTGTGGAGGAGGATGGCGAGGAAGATGAGCCATCCGAGGGCGCTGGAGAGGGCAAAGCCTGAGCCGATGGCTACGCCGTCAAAGAGGGCGTGTACGGCGAGGCCGGCGAGGACGGAGTAGCTGGTTTTGGGGGAGACGAACTCGCCGGGGTGGGTTTCTTCGCCGAAGTGGAAGTGGGCGTTGATGGTGTGCTCAAGGAAGTGGACGGCGCAGTAGCCGGCCATGACGAGGACGGGAGCGAGTTTGGGGTCGAGCTTGAGGCTTTCGGGGAGCATTTCGAGGACGGCGGTGGCCATGAGGAAGCCGGCACCGAGGGCGACGAAGTAGCGGAGATATTTCTGGATTCCTGTGGCGCGGACGAGCACGAAGCCGCCGACGATGTCGGCCAGGGCGGCTACGGTTCCGAGGAGGATGGAGAGTTTGAGCACGATTCAGGATACAGGACAGAGATCAGCCGTCAGAGATCAGAGATCAGTTGGATCGAGCTGAAGCTCGATTGCGGAGGGGAGCCGCTGAGGTTGGGGGAGGGGTGGTTCCCAGGTCTCAGAATCGAGACCTGGGCCACCCGGGTTGAGGGTGAAGGGGATTAAGCGGCAGGGCTGGTGGTTTCGGCGCGGGCGGTGAAGACGACGAGGATGAGGCCGAGGAGGAGGATGCCTTCTTCGACGGTTTCCGAAAGGCGGTGGAGGCGGTTGAAGTCGATGCGGGCGGGGTTGTCCTCAGGGGCGAGGTCAACGGCGCCGCCGGCAGCGATGCGGTCGCGCTCCATGGTGGGGATGATGCCGAACTGGGAGTAGGAGGTGAGACCCAGCATGAGCACGAGCAGAACCATGGGAGCGAGGACGCTGCGGGATTGGTAGACGCGGAGGGCGGGCGCCACGGCGAAGAGCACAAGGAGGAACGCTCCGGCGGTGAGGCCGATCCAGTGGAGGATGCGGAGGAGGCTGCCGACGATGGAGCCGGCGGCGTGGGTGTCAGGAATGAGGTGCTGGAAGGTGGTAGCTGCGACGACGGGGAAGAATATCTCCGCGCCGAGCCACACAATGAGAGCGAGCAGGATGAGGGTGCGAGCCAGGGTTTTCATGCCTAGCTCTTTTCGCGTGCCATGGCGCGCTTGAGGACAGTCTCAAGAGCTGCGCGAGCTTCAGCGTAATCTTCGGGGGAGATTTTGCCGGAGATCTTTTCGCTTTCGAGGGTGAAGAGCTCTTCCTTGATGTGGTCCATCTGGGCCCTGGCGGGGGAGACCGGTGCAGCCGGGATGGGTGCGTGGATGGGAGCGTGGGCTGCTGCTTGTGTGGGCAGAGCGGGGTTGGGGCCTGGGGCTGCGACGACGACCGAGCCGGCGGGCTTGCGGAGGAGGAAGGCAGCGGCGATGACGAGGGCCAGGCCGAGACCGGCGAGGATCCAGTACTTGTACTTGGCGAGCGGGTCGGGGGTGTCAATGGGAACGCCGAGGCCGCCACCGGGTTTGCCGCCGGGGCCATTGGCCTGGGTGGTGTCTGCGGAGTCTGCCGCTCCGCCGCCCATGCCGCCGCCGCCACCGCCACCCTGGGCGGCTGCGTCACGGGGAAGGGAGCCCTCGCCGGAGACGGTGAAGCTGAGGTTCTGGCCGGGGGCGATGTTTTTGGCGAGCATGGTCTGGCCGCTGACATCGTCGGGAACGGGCTGGAAGCTGAGGCCGTCGTTGCCGGTGAGCTTCATGGTCTTGGGGAGCATGACGACGAGGTTGTCGACCTTTTCCATCATGACGGGCTTGAAGGTGTAGCTACCGGAGTAGGCGATGTGGTAGCTGAGCTGGAAGCGAGTGCCGAGATCGCGCTCGTTGGGGCGGATGGGGAAATCAAAGGCGTAGTGGCCCTTGGGGGAGATGGGATCCGGCGTGGCGGAGATGGGCATGTTGCTGGGGCCGACTGTAGCTGCGCCTTCGAGCGTAGCGTCGGCGGGCAGGACGACCTCAAAGGTCTTGGAGGATGCCTGGGTGCGGGGCGGGGAAGAGACGTTCTTGACGAAGTAGTTTTCCGTGACCTTGAGCTGGCCGCCCTCGGTTTCGAGGCGGAGGACGTCGGCTTCGGTGGAGACACCGTCGACCTTGGCAGCGACGTCGTAGACGGAGATTTCGGCGGTGCTCATGCCGGGGGGCATGTTTTTGAAGTAAGAGCCCTTCTGGTGCTCGACCTTGATGAGGTAGGGGTCGGTGTCAGCCGGGGTCTTGAGGGAGAAGTGGCCCTGGGCGTCGGTTTTGGCGGTGGTGAGCTCGTCCATGGCGCCTGTGAGGGAGAGCAGGGTGACGCTGTCGCCGGAAGAGGGCTTGCCGGTGGTCTGATTGGTGACGGTGCCGTGGATGGTACCGGCCCAGGCGGCGAGGGAGCTGACGGTGAGCAGCGCGAGAGCGGCAGCGCGCATTCCATTCTTCATGAGAGTATTCAAGCGATTCGACCTCAGTTCGTGTGTTCTTGGGCTGGGATTATCCAGCGTGCCGGAGGGTATCCATTTCAGCGAGGACAGCGGCTGCTTCGTTTTCGAGCAGGGTGCGCTGCGCTGTGTAGTCTTCCAGCGGGTATTTGCCGGCCTGGTACTCGAAGTTCAAGTCGCGCAGGTTGGTGTAGAGCTGTTCCTTCCACTCTTCGAGGAAGTCGAGCCGGGTTTTTTCGGTTTGTGCAGTCGCGACCGAGTCGGGCCAGAAGGCATAGACAAAGAGGATGAGGGCCAGGACCGCGCCCAGTACAATTCCACTACCGCTAGACATGGGTTACTCCCCTCCGAAATCTGTTTCGCGACGGATGCGCTCGCGCATGTCGTCCTGAGCCTGAGCCGGTTCTGTAGCTGTGCCAGCAGCGACGGCGAGGCGGGTTTGTTTTGCCCAGTTGCGCACGAGGAAGACTGTGCCGACGAGGGCGAGGAGGCTGACGGCAAAGGGCATGATCCATGCGACGAGGTCGAAGCCGCTCTTGCTGGGTGCGGCGAGGACGGTTGCGCCGTAGCGCTGGACGAAGCTTTGCAGGACGAGTGAGTCGTTGTTGCCGGTGGAGATGGCGGACTGGAGCTCTGCGCGCATCTGTTCGCTGGTCTGGCAGCCGACGTGGTTGCACTCCAGCAGGACCTGGGCGCAGCCGCAGGTGCACATCATCTGGTGGCCGAGGTCGTTGAAGCGGGCGGCGGGGTCCGTAGCGCCCATGCCGAAAGCGACGGCGATGGCGACGGTGACGGTGAGAAGCAACTTGGACCGGAGGAGATTCTTCCACCGGGTCTGGATGAATGTGCGCATCAGGCGACACCTCCTGCAGCGAGGGGTTTGGCTGGGGCAGCGACTGCCTTGGTTTGGGGCGTGAGGCTGGGCAGCAGCGCCAGCAGGGAGCCGATGACGACGACGACGAAGCCGATCCAGATCCAGACGACGAGGGGATTGAGGAAGGCCTTGATGATGGGCATGCCGGTGGTGGGGTTGACGCCCTCGTAGACGACGTAGAGATCCCACTCAGGTGTGGAGTGATTGGCGACCATGGTCTGGGGCTGGCCAGAGGCATGGTAGACGCGGCGTTCGGGGGCCATCTGGAGGATGGATTTGCCGCCGGCGCTGACGTCAATCTGGGCGTACTCGGTGTCGTAGTTGAGGTTCGACTCCTGAGTGTTGCCGAGGTTCTTGAGGGTGTACGGCCCGATGGTCATGGTGTCGCCGGGGGTCATTTCCTTTTCAACACTGCGGTTGAAGGCGTAACCGGCGAAACCGATGAAGATAAGGACGATGCCGAGGTGAACCAGGTAGCCACCGTAGCGGCGGGTGTTGCGGCGGAAGAGGGTGACAACGGCTGAGAGGAGATTGCGGCCGGTCTGTTTGGAGATGACCATGGCCCCGCGAAGGTACTCGGAGAGGATGGCGGTGCCGACGGCGGCGGAGAGCGCCCAGGTGAGGGCCGCGTAGAAGGTGCCTTCGTCGCCCCAGACCTTGATGCCGCCAACCCAGACGCCGAGGAAGGTAATCCAGAAGGCGATGGTGGGCCAGAGGAAGTTCTTCTTCATGCCCTTGAGGCTGGAGGAGCGCCATGCGAGCAGCGGGCCAACGCCGGTGAGCAGGAGGAGGAAGACGCCGATGGGGACCATGACGTGGGTGTAGTAGGCGCCGGAGACGGTCTTCTTGGTGCCCTCGACGTATTCACTGAGGACCGGGTAAAGGGTGCCCCAGAGGATGGTGAAGCAGGCGGCGAGCAGGACCAGGTTGTTGAAGAGGAAGCTGGACTCGCGGCTGACGAGGGATTCAAGCTGATGCTCGGATTTGAGGTGGTCGCGCTGCAGGATGTAGGTGAAGACGCAGACGGCGAGGGTGATGAGGAGGAAGACGATGAACCAGGTGCCGATGGAGGACTGGGCGAAGGCGTGCACGGAGCTGACCAGACCGCCGCGGGTGAGCAGTGTTCCGAGGATGGAGAGGAGGAAGGTAGAGAAGATGAGCCAGACGTTCCACTGCTTCATCATGCCGCGCTTTTCCTGCATCATGACGGAGTGAAGGAAGGCGGTGCCTGTGAGCCATGGCATGAGGGAGGCGTTTTCGACGGGGTCCCAGCCCCAGTATCCGCCCCAGCCGAGGACCGCATAGGCCCAGTGCATGCCGAGCAGGATGCCGACGGTGAGGAAGAGCCAGGTGAACATGGTCCAGCGGCGAGTAATCTTGATCCATTTTTCGCCGGGGTAGCGCATCATGAGCGCGCCGAGAGCGAAGGCGAAGGGGATGGTGAAGCCGACGTATCCGAGGTAAAGCATGGGGGGATGGATGACCATCTCGGGATACTGGAGCAGCGGGTTGAGGCCGTTGCCGTCGTCGGGGATGACGCCGCCGCGGACCAGCGAGAAGGGCTGGGCGACGAAGTTGACGAGGAGCAGGAAGAAGATTTGTACGGCGGCGAGGATGGTGCCGGCGTAGGCGTAGAGGCGGACGTCCTTTTTATGGGTGAGGCGGAGGACGAAGCCGAAGCCTGCGAGGAGCCAGTTCCAGAGGAGCAGGGAACCTTCCTGCCCGGACCAGAGGGCGGCGAATTTATAGGCGCCGGGGAGGGCACGGTTGGAGTGCTCGACGATGTACTCGATGGAGAAGTCGTTTTGGAAGACGCTCCAGACGAGTGCAAAGGCCGCCGCAGTGATGGCCACGAAGGTGGCGATACCCGCCCGGCGACCGGTTTCTGCGAGTCGCTCAGGGGAGACACGCGCTGGACCGCCGACCGACAGCAGGCGCAGCGCCACGGTACCGGCAAAGAGGTTCCAAACCGCCAATGCCAGCGCAACGAGAAGGATAAAACTACCGAATGCCGCCATAAAAGTTCCAGACTCCAAGGCCGGGGAAAGATGGCCAGTTCTGATTGTCGCACCCGCCGCAAAGCAGGGGCAAAGTCATCGTGAAATGTGATGACTCTTCATTCGTATCGGATGGTATATGGAAATTTTGTGCGCTTCGTCACACAAAAGATTGGGAAGGGCAATCGTTTATTAGACTTTCCCGGCAGGCGGGACGTGAGCAGGTGCCTGAGTGGGCCCAAAGCGGAGAAATGGGAGAGGCGCGATCAGGCGGATTGGCGGTGGGTGCCCTTGAGGAGACCCTTGACGGTGGCGCGGAAATCCTCAGGTGAAGTTGCGATGGAAACGAATACCCCGGGGAGGGTGGAATATTCCTGGGGTGCTTCTGGGTGGGAGCTGAGGATGAGGACTGGGATGCCGACGATGCGGGATTGGAGTTCGGTGACGAACTCCGGGCCGGAGATGCCGTGGATGGGGTGGCTGGCGACGATGAGGCCGAGCCGGCCGGCGAAGTCGATGGCCCCGAGGAGGCAGAGAGCCTCAGCAGCATCGGTCACGCGGACGACGGTGGCGTGGTCGCGTTCAAGGATGGATTGTCGGAGGGAAGCCCGGAGGGGGTTGTCATCCACGAGAAGAATAGTAGCCATAAATACCCATCGCCGCGTCCTGGCACTACCGCCGGATCGTCGGCCGAATCGGAGACAACTACAGGCTCCACAGACTGAGATGGCGGCGGTTTGCGCGGGGTTGTATGGAGCGCGGACTGGGCCCTCAGAAAAATCGTGTTACTGGTCCTCCGGGGTGGATTCGGCGGCGGGGCCGAAGAGGAACTCCTGTTCGCGCATGGACTTGATGCGGTCGCGGAGGGAGGCAGCTTTCTCAAACTCGAATTTGGCGGCGGCGGCGCGCATTTCCTTTTCGAGGCCTTCGAGGAATTTTTCGAGGTCGTCGAGGGTGCGGAACTCGGGCGCTTCGGCGGGGGAGTCTTCGATGGGGTCGCCGTACTCGGCTTTGAGGATTTCAGCGAGCGAGGTATCGAGGTGGCTGAGGACGGAGCGGGGTTCGATGCCGTTGTCGAGGTTGTGCTGGTGCTGGATTTCGCGGCGGCGGGTGGTTTCGTCGATGGCGCGCTTCATGGAGTCGGTCATGCGGTCGGCGTAGAGGATGGCGCGGCCCTCGACGTTACGGGCGGCGCGGCCCATGGTCTGGATGAGGGAGCCGGTGGAGCGGAGGAAGCCTTCCTTGTCGGCGTCGAGGATGGCGACAAGGGAAACTTCGGGGAGGTCGAGGCCTTCGCGGAGGAGGTTGATGCCAATGAGGACGTCGTACTCGCCCTTGCGGAGGCCGGCGAGGATTTTGATGCGCTCGAGGGTTTCGATCTCCGAGTGCATGTAGCGGCAGCGGACGCCAACCTCAGTGTAGTAACCGGCGAGATCCTCAGACATACGCTTGGTGAGGGTGGTGACGAGGACGCGCTCGTCTTTGGCGGTGCGGATGCGGATTTCGGCGAGGAGGTCGTCAATTTGGCCTTTGACGGGGCGGACTTCGACGATGGGGTCGAGGAGGCCAGTGGGGCGGATGACCTGTTCGACAACCACACCCGAGGATTTGGTGAGCTCGTAGGGACCGGGGGTGGCGGAGACGTAGATGGTCTGGCTGACGCGGTTTTCGAACTCCTCGAAGCGCAGGGGGCGGTTGTCCATGGCGGAGGGGAGGCGGAAGCCGTAGTCGACGAGGTTCTGCTTGCGGCTGCGGTCGCCGTGCCACATACCGTGGACCTGGGGGATGGTGACGTGGGACTCGTCGATGAAGACGAGGAAGTCGCGGGGGAAGTAGTCGAGCAGGGTGGGTGGGGGCTCGCCGGGGAGCCGGCCGGAGAAGTGGCGGGAGTAGTTTTCAATGCCATGACAGTAGCCCATGGACTTGATCATTTCGAGATCGAAGCGGGTGCGCTGGTGGATGCGCTGGGCTTCGACCATGCGGCCCTGCTTTTCGAGCTCGGCTTCCCACTCGGTGAGCTCGTGGACGATGGTGGTGATGGCCTCGGCTTTGCGGTCGGGGGGGACGACGTAGTGGCTTTTGGGGTAGATGGGGAGGCGGGCGAACTTTTGCTTTACGGTGCCGAAGAGAGGATCGATTTGAGCGAGGCACTCGATTTCGTCGCCGAAGAGTTCGATGCGGAAGGCGTTTTCGTCGTAGGTGGGGAAGACCTCAATGACGTCGCCGCGAACGCGGAAGGTGCCGCGCCGGAAGTCGGCGTCGTTGCGTTCGTAGAGGATTTCGACGAGGCGGCGGACGATGTCTTTTCGGCTGATGCGCTGGCCTTTTTCGAGGAGGAGGAGCATGCCGAAGTAGGCCTCAGGCGAGCCGAGGCCGTAGATGCAGGAGACGGAGCTGACGATGATGGAGTCGCGGCGTTCGAAAAGGGAACGGGTGGCGGAGAGGCGGAGCTTGTCGAGCTCCTCGTTGATGGTGGCTTCTTTTTCGATGTAGAGGTCGCCGGCGGGGATGTATGCCTCGGGCTGGTAGTAGTCGTAGTAGGAGACGAAGTACTCGACGGCGTTGCCGGGGAAGAATTGCTTGAACTCGGAGTAGAGCTGGGCGGCGAGGATCTTGTTGTGGGCGAGGATGAGGGCTGGGCGGTTGAGTTCCTCAATGACCTTGGCCATGGTGAAGGTTTTGCCGGAGCCGGTGACGCCGAGAAGGACCTGATGCTGCTCGCCGTCGGCGATGCCATCGACGAGTTCGCGGATGGCGCGGGGCTGGTCGCCCTTTGGTTTGTAGTTTGAGACGAGCTGAAAGTCCATGGTGAGAGTATAACGGAAAGGCGAAGAGAAAGCGAAGATAATTCAGGGGTCAGGGGTCAGGGGTCAGGGGTCAGAGGTCAAGGGGAGGGTGTAGTGGGTGCTGCGGCCGCCGGAGGAGCTGCGGTGGAGTAGGCCCCAGGCGACGAGGGCGGAGAGGTCGCGGAGGGCGGTGTCGTGGGAGGCTTTGGTAAGTGCAGCGTATTTGGCAGAGGTGAGGTTGCCCTGGAAGCCGGCGAGCAGGCGGGTGAGGACGAGGCGCTGGCGCTCGTTGAGGGGGAACTGGGCGGCGGATTGCCAGAAGCGGGCCTGGTCGAGGACTGAGGAGAGGGTGGACTGGGCGCGGGAGATGGCCCGGCCCATGCAGCCGAGGAACCAGTCGAGCCAGGGGGTGATATCGAGCGAGCCGCGCTGGGATTGCTCGAGGATGGAGTAGTAGTCGTCGCGCTCGAGGCGGATTTGGCCGGAGAGGGAGTAGAAGCGCTGGGAGCTTTGCTCGCTGCGGGCGAGGGCGAGATCGGCGACGGCGCGTGCGATGCGGCCGTTGCCGTCGTCGAAAGGGTGAAGGGTGACGAGCCAGAAGTGGGCGATGGCGGCCTTCATGACCCAGTCGGTGTCGTTGGGGCCGTGGAACCAGGCGAGGAAGGAATCGACCTCGACGGGGAGGCTCGCTGCGGCGGGGGCCTGGAAGTGGACGCGCTCGCGACCGATGGGGCCGGAGACGACCTGCATGGGGCCGGTAGAGTCGAGGCGGAAGTTGCCGACGCGGATGGAACGCATGGCGCTGCGGGCGGCTGGGAAGAGCGCGGCGTGCCAGGCGAAGAGGCGGTCGCGGGTGAGCGGGGCCTGGAAGTTGGTGGTGGCATCGAGCATCATTTCGACGACGGAGTCCACGTCGCGGTCGACGAAACGGGGGCCGGCGTATTCCAGGCCGATGCGGCGGGCGACGGAAGAGCGAACCTGCTGGAGATCGAGACGGTCGCCTTCGATTTCAGAGGATTTGAGGACGTCTTCGGAGAGGGTGTCGAGGAGGGTGTGCTCACGGGTGCGGAGGCCGAGCGCGTCGAGGCGGCCGAGGAGGCGTCCCTGCTGGTGGCGCACCTCGGCGAGTCGGGCGGCGAGGAGGTCGCCATTCCAGCGGAAGTTGGGCCAGTCGGGATATTCGTGGATAAAGTCGTGCATTCAACGCGAGTCCTGCGTAGATTATGCCATGGATTCGACGCGGGGTGGGATAAATAACGCACGAAATGCGTCGATTACGGGAGGTATTCGACGCATTTGGCTTGAAGGGGATTGGGGTGGGTTACCAGGGGAGGGGTTTGCCGAGGTGGAAGTAGCCGCCGGTGGGGCCGTCGTTGGGGAGGGTGGCGAGCTGGACGGAGGTTTTTGCTCCTTCGGCGAGATCCATGGTGGCATGGGGGCCGCCCATGTCGGTTTTGACCCAGCCGGGGTGGGCGGAGTTGACCTTGATGGTGGTGTCGCGGAGCTCGTAGGCGAGATGGATGGTCAGCGAGTTGAGGGCAGTTTTGGAGACGTCGTAGGCGAAGGATTTTGCGGAGTAGATGGGGGATTTGGGCTCGGCGTGGAGGGTTTGTGAGCCGAGGATGGAGGAGAGGTTGACGATGCGGCCGGCTGGGCTGAGGCGGAGCAGCGGCAGCAGGGTTTGGGTGAGGGCGACCTGGGCGAAGAAGTTGGTTTCCATGACGCGGCGGAGCTCGTCGAGGGGGAGTTCGGAGGCTTTGTGGGCGGGGCCGACGGGCGGGAAGGTGCCGTCGCCTGCGGCGATGCCGGCGTTGTTGACGAGGATGTCGAGGCGTCCCCAGTGCTGGGCGAGGTAGTCGTGGGCGGCCAGATGGTGGGCCGGGTTGGTGATGTCGAAGAGGATGGCTTCGGCCTGGACGCCGGCGGCGCGGAGCTTTTCTACGGCCCGGTGGCCGCTGGCGAGGTCGCGGGAGCCGATAAGGGAGGCGACGCCGTGGGGAGCGAGGTCGAGGGCGGTCTGGAAGCCGATGCCGCGGTTGGCGCCGGTGATGAATGCGATTTTCTGGGACATGGAAGCGGGTCTCCTGTTGTGGTTCGATTCAGGCGGGAGGGGGATGGGTGCAGAAAGAGTGGAGAAGGGGCGGGAGGCTCGGGGTAGAATTGGGGAAATTCGGGAAGGGTGAGGAGACGGGGATGCGACGGATTGGATTGTTTCTGGTTGGTGTGATGATGGTGCTGGGGTTGGGGCGCAGCGGAGCGGCGCAGGGTGCGCCGACGCAGACGGCTGCGGGTGCGCCGTACACGATTGAGTACTACTACAAGGTGCAGTGGGGACATCAGCAGGAGTTTTTGAACCTGTTCCTGAAGAACCACTACCCGCTGCTGAAGAAGATTGTGGAGAGCGGCCGGATGACGGCGGTGAAGATGGAGGCTCCGACGTACCACACGACCGAAGACGGGCGGTGGGATTACCGGGTGACGATTACTTTCAAGGATTCCACGGTGGCGACGACGCCGAACCCGGATGAGGAGCGGCTGATCCACGAGCTGTGGCCGGACCAGGTGACGTACAAGGCGGAGGAGCAGCGGCGGTTTGAGATATTGGTGAGTCACTGGGACTTGCCGGTGACGAATATTACGCCGAAGTAAGGGGTGGTTACTCCCATACCTGACCGCGATGGGCGTGGTCAGCTACGGGGCACCCCGGTTGGTTATTCACCAGTCCCCAAGTGCGAGGGACCGGTGGCACCCGGATATTTGTCTGAAGGAAATTAGAACTCGAAGCGCATGGCGAGCTGGATGCGGCGGGGTGGGGTGACGCTGGTGACCTGGCCGAAGTCTGAGGCGGTGAGGACTGGGTCAACGCCGGACCAGTTGGCGTGATTGAGGAGATTGAAGGCGCCGGCGGAGAAGCCGAGCTTGGGGGATTCGTCTTCCTTGCTGGCGGTGAGGTGCCAGTCGTGTCCCCAGCGCATGTCGACGTCGACGTAGGGGGGCAGGTTCTGGGAGTTGCGGCTGACGCCGGCGGGGCGGGCGTTGAAGAGGCCGTCGCCGAAGGGGTCGGCGCCGGTGAGGATGGTCCACGGGGTGCCGGAGTTGGCGAAGATGCCGAGGGAGAGGTTGGCGACGGATTCGCGATTGAGGACGGCGTACATGCCGAGACGGTGGCGGCGGTCAAAGCCGGCGTTGGACCACTCGTCGTTGGGGGCGGCCTGATTCTGAGGCATCCAGCCGATGCCGCCGGTGTTGGACTCAAAGTGGGACCAGGTATAGCGGCCGAATCCGGTGAAGTACTTGTTGAGTTCGCCGCGGTAGCTGAAGTCCACGCCGGAGCCGAGGAAGGTGCCCTCGGGCTGCATCTGACGGATGCGGCCGTAGTTGGGGTCGGGGCGGAGGGTGTAGCCGGAGGCCTGGGTGGGGGCGTTGACGTCGACGGAGCGGAAGCTGTCGACGCCGCGGACGGAGTAGGTGCTGATGGTGCCAAGGCCGGATTTGCCGAAGCCGCGCTCGATGGAGAGGCCGTACTGGAACTGGTAGGGGACTTTGGCGCCGGGCTGGAGGCGGACAAGCGACGGCGGCTGGCTGCCGATGGCAACGCAGGCGGTGACGGGGATGCAGCCTGAGTCGGGCTCGGTGGCGGGGTCGAGAGAGACGACGACGGCGCGGCGGCGGGCGTCGGCAAAGCGGGCGAGATCGAGGAGCGGGCCACCGCCGAAGCGGTCGTAATAGATGCCGCCACCACCGCGGACGACCATTTTGGCGTCGTTGTTGAGGACCCAGGCGAAGGAGAGGCGGGGGGAGAAGGTGAGGCGGCGAGTGGCGAGGAAGTTTTGCCAGTCGTAGCGGAGGCCGGGGGTGAGGGAGAAGTGGTCGGAGAGCTTGAGCTGATCCTGGGCGAAGGTGCCCATCTCCTGCTGGTGGTAGAGGAAGCGGGAGTCGCCGGTGTTCTGGGTGAATTCGGTGGGGAGGTTCCGCAAGTAATTGTCGAGGGCGGAGGCGAGGATGGAGCCGTCGGCGGCGAGGGTGGGACCGAAGGTGTAGGAGCCGAGGGAGTTGGTGTCGTCACGGAGTACGCGCCGGGCGAAGCGGGGGACGTTGGCGCCGAACTTGAGGGTGTGGCGGCCCCAGGTGAGGGTCATGGTGTTGTTGAGGCGGGCGTTGTACTCGGTGGAGAGGGAGTTGTTCTGGGCAGAGCCACCGGCGAAGTCTCCGGCGACGGAGATGCGGGGGGCATCGACGGCGTTGCGGTTCTGGCTGCTGTCGTGTTCGAGGACAACGGAGAGCTGATTGAGCCAATTGGGGGCGAGGGTGGAGTCGGCGTGGAGGATGAGGTCGTCCTCGTGATAGCGGGCGTTGAAGCCTGAGGAAGCGAGGGACTGGCCACCGACGCCGAGATTCTGGCCGGTCCAGGTCTGAAAGGAGTACTGGGCGTATACGGAGTGGCGCTGGCCGAACTGGTGGGCGGCGCGGGTGGAGAATTCGGTGTCGCGAGTGGGGGCGGGGACGTTGGCCTGGAAGGCTCCGCTGGGGTTGGAGGGGGTGGGGGCGATGGTAGCGAAGACGATGGCGTTCTGGTCTTCTTCGGCGCGGTTGAAGCTGACGAGGAAGCTGGAGTTGGGGCTGTGGGGGATGGGGCCTGTGGTATGGCCCTCGTAGACGCGGCGCTGCTCGGCGGGCTTGGTGGCGGCGAGGGCGTTGCGGGCGTTGAGGGCGGAGTCGCGGAAGAAGCCGTTGAGCTGGCCGTGGTAGTGGTCGGCGGTGGAGCGGGTGATAATTTCCATTTGTCCGCGGCCGGGCCAGTAGTACTGGGCGGAGTAGGGGTCCTGGTTGATGCGGACTTCCTGAACGGCAGAGGCGGAGACGGTGGCGTGGTTGGCCTCGACGCCGTCGACCATGAGGCCGGAGCCGCCGGTGGCGCTGGCACCGGAGTCAAGGAATGCGCCCATGGCGGAGGCGTAGTCGTTGTCAAAGATGGGGAGGGATTTGAGGTCCTGGGCGGACATGGTGGAGGTGTCGGCGTTGGTTTCAGGGGCGGCGAGATCGACGTTGGTGCCGGCGCTGACGTTGATGGTGGTGGCCATGGACGAAATGGGCAGCACGATGTGGAGCATGGGGATGGCTGCGGGTTTGGCGAGGACGACGGCTTGCCGGACGGTTTGGAAGCCGACTTCGGAGATGACAAGGGTGTAGCTGCCGCCGGCGGGTGGAGTGATCTGAAAGAAGCCTTCGCCGTCGGAGTGGATGGTTTCGGTGACGTTGCCGTTGGCGTCGACGAGGTCGATTTCGGCGTTGGGTACGATGGCGCCGGAGGGGTCGGCGACGACGCCGCGGACGGTGGGGGGAGTGCTGTCAGAGTTGGCGGCGTTATTGGAGGCGGCAGCGAGGGGCAGCGTGGCGGCGAGGAGCAGGGCGGCGAGTGGGAAGGCGGAAAAATGAGGGGTGCGCACTACGGTTGCTCCTGGGGCAAAACGGCCGCGAATTGAAGGGTTTAGGGGATTTGGCGAGCGGTTGCGGCGTAAGGGTGCCCAAGAAGATTGTAAACACATTGGAATTTGTTGGGGAAGGGTTAGCCGGGGTTAGAGGGGGTTAGAGATGGGGGTTGAAGAGGTTGTGCTCAGGCGGGGGAGAGGCCGAGGGCGAAGGGCCATTCTGAGGGGTGGTCGACGAGGACGTCTGGCTGGGCCTGTTCGAGGGAGTCTGGGGCGAGGCCGAAGCTGCAGCCAAGGATGGCGGTGCCGGCGTTGCGGGCGGTGCGGACGTCGACGTCGCTGTCGCCGATGAGGGTGGTTTCCTGAGGGGTGACGCCGGCCTGGGCGATGAGGGAGAGGAGGCCTTCGGGGTCGGGCTTTTTGGAGGGGAAGCTGTCTCCGCCGTAGACCTGGAAGCAGAAATCGGCCAGGCCGAGGGCGTTGCAGATGGCGCGGGCGGGGCCGACGGGCTTGTTGGTGAGCACGGCCATGGGGCGTGGCGAGCCGTCGGGGAGGAGGCGGAGGGCGTGGAGGCTTTCGAGGACGCCGGGGTAGATGTAGGTGTTATCGAGCTTGTGGGCGCGGTACCAGGTGAGGAAGTAAGTGAATGCCTGCTGGAAGAAAGCTTCGTCGGTGGGGTCAACGCCGGCGGCGCGTTCGGCGGGGGCGGCGAGGGCGCGGCGGATGAGCATTTGTGCGCCGTCGCCGATGAAGCCTGCGATGGTGGCGTCGTCGAGGGCGGGGAGGCCGAAGTTGCGGAGGGTGGCGTTGACGGAGTTGCAGAGGTCCTGGCGGGAGTCGATGAGGGTGCCGTCGAGGTCGAAGACGAGGAGGCGGGTGCTGGCAGAGGGAATAGGGCGGAGGGTACGAACCATGGTTTTAGTTTAAGGGGTCAGGGGCCAGGGGTCAGGGGTCAGTTGTTGGGGAGGAAGTTGGGGCCGATGAGTTTGCGGAGGAAGGGTTCAGTGGCCCAGGGGGCGGCGCCGGTGAAGCGGTGGAGGAAGGCGGGGCCTTCGCCGATGCGGACGCGGTCGGGGGTGAACTCGGGGGAGAGGGCGTTGGCCATGAGGGCGAAGGCTGCGCCGGGGCGGAGGACGAGGGCCTTCCAGCAGCCGGCGGGGACGGCGACGACGGGGCGCTGGCCGGCTGCGTAGTCGCGGCCGAGCGTGACGAGCTCGGCGTGGCCGTCGGGATGGAAGATGTAGTAATCGACGGGGCCGCCTTCGATGAGGATGTGGGTGTCGGCGGGTTCGAGTTGGTGGAGGAAGTTGATGGGGAGGTCGCGGGTGAGCATGTAGTAGTTCTGGCTTTGGACGGCGAGGGGGCGGCCGTTGAGGGGGAGCTGGAGGGAGGAGACGCCGATGATGCCGAGGTAGCCGGATTCTTTGGGGAGGACGTGGAGGTCGAGGTCGTGGATGATTTGCCGGGCGCGGGCGGGGGTGGGGGACTGGGCGGGGAGTGCGAGGGGGATGAGGAGGAAGGCGGCGAGGAGGAGGCGGTCCATGGGGAGAGTTTACAGGGGGAAGCGGAGCGATTGGATGGAACTGCACCTGATTGCGGTGTGTGGGTGGGGGATTGGTTACTCCCACATCTGATCGCAAAGGGGCGGTCAGATATGGGGCATCCGGTAGGGTGAGGTCGGGGGATTGGTTCGTCCCCGGTCCCCATTTGCGAGGGACCGGGGGCACCGGCTGAATTTGATATTGCCGAGCCTGGATTTAGTGGATGCGGACGTCGCCAGAGCCGGTGTCGATGCGGACGGAGGGGCCGCCACCGTGGAGCTTGGTGTTGAGGCTATGGTGTTCGTGGTCTTTCTTTTCGCCGTCGACGTCGATATCGCCGGAGCCCGTGGAGACTTCAATGTTGATGGGGGAGGATTCTGTCCAGAGCTCGATGTTGCCGGAGCCGGAGGAGAGCCGCCAGCCGGATTTGGGTTGGCCGTGGATTTTGATTTCTCCGGAGCCGGTGCGGGCGAAGAGTCCGCCGGCGAGGCCGGAGAGTTCGATGTTGCCGGAGCCGGTTTGGGCGCGTACATCGCCGGTGCCACGGCTGTCGATGTGGATATCGCCGGAGCCGGTGTTGACGCTGAATCCGCCGGAGAGGCCGGAGGCGTGTATGTTGCCGGAGCCGGTGGAGAGCTTGGCATTGGCGCCGACGCCGGAGTCATCGACGTCGCCGGAGCCGGAGCTGGCGTCAAGGAATGCATCGGCGGGTGCTTCGATTTCGTAGTCGATGGAGATGTTGTTGAGGTTGCCGAGGTGCGCGCCGATGCGGATGATTTCGCCGGTTTGCTCGATGGGCGGGTTGGCGGCGATTTGCTTGACGCGCTCGGCCTGGCTGCCGCCGTTGCCGGGGCAGATGAGGCAGTAACCGGATTTGACGTGGCCGACGATGTGGATCTGGTTGGAGGTGCCGGCGGTGAGGCGGATGTTTCCGGAGCCAGTTTCAATGTGGAGTGTGGGGTGGCCGGAGATGGAAAGGGTGCGCTCAAAGCGGGCTTCGGTGGCCTGGGCGGGGCTGGCGAGGGAGAGAGCGAGGGCGAAAGCGGCGAGGAAATATTTGTACACGGGATCCTCCTTGGAGAGACGGGCCTGGGAAGGCGGGATGGAATGGCGGTGGGTGAGGCCGCCAATTGGAACGGGACAGTTATTGCAGGACTACGGGGTCGCCTTCCTTGAGACCTTCGGTGATTTCCGTGAGGCTGCCGTTGGAGAGGCCGACCTTTACAGGTACCTTGCGGAAGCCTTCCTTCTGGGATTTGTCGGGGATGGCGACGGTGGCATTTTTCTGGTTGTCGTAGGTGACGGCGTTTTCAGGGACAGTGAGGACGCCCTTGTGCTCGTCGAGGAGGATTTCAGCGTTGGCGGTCATCTGGGCCTTGAGCTCGCCCTCGGGGTTGTTGATGGAGACGCGGACCTCGAAGGTGGTGACGTTGTCTTTTTCGACGCCCATGGGGGAGATTTTGGTGACCTTGCCCTGGAAATATCGGTCGCGGAAGGATTCGACCTTGATGCGGGCGGGCTGGCCGAGATAGACGTGGGCGATGTCGGCCTCGTCTACCTTGCCCTTGACGTAGACCTCGGTGGTGTCGCCGACGGTCATGACGAGGGTGGCGGTGGAGCCGAGGACGAGGATGGAGGAGACGGCATCGCCGATTTCGACATCGCGGCTGAGGACGACGCCGTCCATGGGAGCGACGATGGTGGTGTAGCTGAGCTGCTCAAGGAGCTGGTTGAGGGTGGCTTCGCTTTGGGCGACCTGGGCCTTGGCCTGCTTGAGCTTGGCGGTATCGACGCCGATCTGGGCGCGGGCGGAGTCGCGTCGGGTGAGGGCTGCGAGGTATTCGCGGTTGGCGTCGTCGAGGGCCTGGCGGCTGACGATGCCTTCCTTCTGCATGGCGAGGTTGCGATCGAGGGTGGCCTTGTACATGGGCAGGTCAGGGGCGCTGGCGTTGACCTTGTCCTGCTCGAGGTTGGCCTCGTAGGTGCTGACGTTGGCCTGAGCGCTGGAGAGCTGAGCGCGCTGGGCTGCGACCTGGGCTTCAATTTCCTGGCGGTCGAGCTGGGCGAGGGGCTGGCCCTTTTTGACGACCTTGTTGATGTCGACGAAGAGCTGTTCGACGATGCCGGAGGCCTTGGATTTGACCTCGACCTGGGTGATGGGGGTGATTTTGCCGGTGGCGACGACGGAGCGGGCCACGTCTCCGCGGGAGACTTTGGAGAGCTTGTTGGGGTCGAGTTTGGAGCCTGAGGCCAGGCGTGTGATGCCAAAGATGGCACCGGCCACGAGGAGGATACCGCCGATAACAATGCCCCAGATTAATCCGCTACGCCGCTTTGCTGCCACTTGAGCCTCCAGGAAGGTATGGGAGAGATTTTTCGCAGGCGGCTGAGGTGCAGGCCGCTGGTTGCTGTCATGAGCGGATACGCAGGGGGCGGGGGATTTGTTCCGTGGGGTTGGTGGGGACTGGATCGAGCTGTGCTCGATGGTGGTGAGTGGGTGGTGGAGGTTGGGAAGGTGGTTACTCACCGGTCCCCAAGTGCGAGGGACCGGTGGCACCCGACGCGGTCAGATTTGGGGTAACCAGGACAGAATATTCGCGGGCGGTGCTGGATTTCGCTAGACTCAAGGGATGCAAGGGCTTGGGTTGCTCCAGTTCGTGGCCGTGGCGATGTTGATACTGGCGAACGCCTTTTTTGTGGCGGCGGAGTTTGCGCTGGTTTCCATGCGGGATACGCGGATAGAGCAACTGATTGCCGCGGAGGTGCCGGGGGCGCTGGCGGTGCGGCGTCTGCGGATGAACCTGGACAGCTTTTTGCCGGCGGTGCAGTTGGGTGTGACGCTGTGCAGCCTGGCGCTGGGATGGCTGGGCGAGCCGGTGGCGGCGGAGATGTTTTTGCCGTTGCTTCAGGGGTTGCCGCACGCGGTGCTGTATGCGCATGTGGCGGCGGTGGCGCTGGGCTTTGCGCTGATTACCTATCTGCATGTGCTGCTGGGTGAGCTGGTGCCGAAGTCTCTGGCGCTGCGGCGGGCGGAGCAGTTGGCGATAGCGGTGGCCGGGCCGATGATTGTGTTTATTACGGTGACGCGGCCGGCGGTGCGTTTTTTGAAGCACTCTGCGCGGTTTGTGCTGACGCTGTTTGGCGCGCCGATGACGCAGGAGGCGGAGGTGCACTCGCCGGAGGAGCTGAAGCTGATTGCCTCGGCGGCGCGGCGGTCGGGGTTGCTGCCGGTGTTCCAGGAGCGGCTGATTCACCGGGCGCTGGAGCTGGACGAGTTGCCGATTCGGGATATTATGACGCCGCGGCAGCGGATTGTGAGCCTGCCCTCAAACATGCTGATTGAACAGGCGAGCGCGGAGGTGATTGACCACCAGCACTCGCGGGTGCCGGTGTATGACGAGAAGAAGGGGCCGGAGCACATTATTGGTGTGGTGTACGCGAAGGACCTGGCGCGGCTGATGCACTTCCGGCGGACTGCGGGGACGCGGGCGGCGGCCGCGCCGATTGTGGAGATGCGGGTTTCGCAGATTATGCGGGATGTGCTGATGGCGCCGGAGACGAAGACGGTGCTGGATCTTATCCAGGAGCTGCAGCAGAGGCACCGGCAGATGGCCATTGTGGTGGATGAGTACGGGTCGACGGTGGGCGTGGTGACGGTGGAGGACGCGATTGAGCAACTGACGGGCGAGTTGCACGACGAGTTTGACGACCCGGCGCGGCCGGTGCTGACGACGGCGAGCGGCGCGCTGCTGCTGGAGGGGAGCGTGAATCTGCGGGACCTGGAGACGCAGATGCAGTGGAGCCTGCCTCGGGATGGCGGGGTGGAGACGCTGGCGGGGTTTGTGCTGATGCGACTGGGGCATATTCCGCGGGGTGGGGAATGGGTGGTGCATGAGGGGCGGAAGATGACGGTGACGGAGATGGATGGGCGGCGGATTGCGAAGGTGCGGGTGGAGCCGGTGGAAGAGGAGCGGGAAGCAGGGTTGGCAATATGAGGGCTTGCTCCGGGATGGATTCAGGGCGGCAATAGGGCAACGCTCGCAGGGGGACGCAGGATGCAGAAGGGAATAGTGGGGCAGCTCGAACAGACGCAGGTGCTGAGCCGGTTTCGCGCTCACAGGCTGGAGCTGGAGCGGGCGGGGATTGTGCGGCTGGCGGTGTTTGGGTCAGTTGCGCGCGGGGAGAATGGAGCTGCGTCGGATGTGGACCTGATGGGGGATTTTGACCGCACGCGACGGCTCACGCTGCTGGATATGGCTGGGCTGGAATACAGGTTGAGCGAGATTGTGGGCGGACCTGTGGAGCTGGCGGACCGGAAGATGCTGAAGGACAGCGTGAAGGCTCGGGCGGAACGCGAGGCGATTCTTGCCTTTTAGGGATCCGGCGCTGGCGCTGAACGACATTCTCGAGGGAATCGGGAAGATTGAGCAGTTTGTGCAGGGTTACGGCCTAAATGATTTTGCAGCGGACGAGAAGACTGTGGCTGCGGTTGAGCGAAAGCTGCAGCTCATCACTGAGGCAGCGGTTCGTCTGGGTGACCAGGCAGAGGTTCTTTGTCCGGAAATTGCTTGGCGGGATATTCGCGGGATTGGGGAACTGGCTGCGTCACCAGTATGACCGGGTTGATCTGGAAACGGTTTGGAACACAGTCACAGATGACCTGCCGCGGTTGAAGCCGGCAGTTGCGAGCGCACTTGCGACGCTCGGGCGCGGTTAGGCTCCGTCTGCTGCCAAGCTGCTAACCTGCTAGAGAATGAAATCGATATTGAGTCGCGTGGGGTTGACGCTGCCGGTGGTTTGGCTGGTGGTGTCGCTGGTGTTTCTGCTGATTCACCTGGTGCCTGGGGACCCGGTGCAGCTGATGCTGGGGGAAGGTGCGAGCGCGGCGGATGTGACGCAGTTGCGGCACCAGATTGGGCTGGACCGGCCGCTGCCGGAGCAGTACGTACGGTACTGGGCAGGGGTGGTGCGGGGGGATCTGGGGCAGTCAATCCGTATGCATGATGGGGTGGCGCATCTGATTGCGACGCGGTACCCGTACACGCTGGAGTTGACGCTGGCGGCGCTGCTGGTGGGTTTGGTGGTGGCGATTCCGGCGGGAGTGGTGGCGGCGGTGCGGCGGGGGCGGTGGTTGGACCAGGGGATTGGCGTGGTGAGCCTGCTGGGGCTGAGTGTGCCGAGTTTTGCGCTGGGGCCGCTGCTGATACTGGTGTTTTCGATTGCGCTGGGTTGGTTGCCGGTGTCGGGCGCGGGGACGGGTGGTTTTTTTACCGCGAACGGATGGCCGTATCTGGTGCTGCCGGCCGGGGTGATGGGGCTGAGCCTGGCGGCGGTGCTGACACGGATGGTGCGGACGGCGGTGCTGGAAGAGCTGAACCAGGACTACATACGGACGGCGCGGGCCAAGGGGCTGACGGAGGTGCGGGTGCTGATGGGCCATGCGCTGCCGAATGCGCTGGTACCGATTGTGACGGTGGTGGGGCTGCAGTTTGGCGCGCTGCTGGCGGGCGCGATTGTGACGGAGACGCTGTTCAGCTGGCCGGGTTTGGGGCGGCTGGTGGTGACGGCGATTTCAAGCCGGGATTATGCGCTGGTGCAGGGGTCGCTGCTGGTGATTGGGCTGACCTATGTGGTGGTGAATCTGCTGACAGACCTTGCATACCGGGTGGTGAATCCGCGGATGCGGGGGTAGGCGCCAGACCCTAGCGGTCGGGGTCCAGGGGCATGGAGCCCGCGGCGGACTCTGCCATGGCGAGGGTGAGCAGGAGAATGCGGCGGAGTCCTAATTCGCGATTGACCGCCGAATACCATTCAGCCTGCGTGTGCGCGCCGCCGCCGTCGCCGCCGGCGCCGAAGGATGCTGCCTGGATGCCGAGGGAAAGCGGGATGTTGGCGTCGGTAGAGCCGAGGCGGAGGTCGGTGCGGAGGCCGAGGTGACGGTCGACGGCGCGCAGGGTTTCCAGCATGGTGGAGTGGGCGGGGAGTTCGGCGGCGGGTCGGTTGCCAATGACCTGAATGCGCGAGGTGAGCTTGCCTTTGTCCGGGTTGCCGAAGTGGGAGGCACGGGCGTTGGCGGCATGTACGGCATCTTCGACGGCGCGGTGGAGGGCGACTTCGAGGCGGACGAGTTCGCGGACGTCGGTGGAGCGGAAGTCGATGGCGGCGGTGGCGGCCTCTGGGATGGAGTTGACGCTGGTGCCGCCGGAGATGGTGCCGATGTTGCGGGTGGTGCGGGGATCGTCGGGGAGTGGGAACTGGTCAAGGACGGCGAGAGCGGTGGCGAGGGCGGCGATGGGGTTTGGGGTGCCAGCGTCAGTAAAGCTGTGGCCGCCGGGGCCGGTGAGTGTGACCTGGAAGCGCTTGCTGCCAAGGGCCTGGGAGACGACGGTTTCGTCGCCGGCGCCGTCGAGGACGATGTGCGCGGCGACGCGGGAGGCGAAGGGGGCGTTGGCGTAGAGGGAGCGGATGCCGCGGAGGTCGCCTTCGCCTTCTTCGCCGACGTTGGCGACAAAGATGAGGGTGGCGGGGAGCTGAACGCCGGCATGGCGAAGGGCGCAGGCGAGTGCGATCATGCCGATGACGCCGGCGGCGTTGTCGCATGCGCCGGGGCAGTCGAGGCGGTCGTGGGTGAGGACGGGATTGAGCGGGGTTTCGATGGGGAAGACGGTGTCGAGGTGGGCGGAGATGAGGATGACGGGGCCGCCGTCGTCGAGGGGGCGGGAGCCGTGGAGGGTGCCGCAGACGTTCCCGATGGCATCGGTGGTGACGGAAGCGAGGCCGATGCGCTGGAAGTGGTCAGCAGCCCAGAGGGTGCGGGCGGCTTCGCCGAACGGTGGGGCGGGGATGGTGACGAGGTCGGCCTGGAGGCGGAGGAGGTACTGGTCGTTGAGATGGAGCCAGCGGAAGGCCTCGTGGACCGGGCGCAGTTCCGCGAGCGCGGTGACGCGGGCAAAGGCGGAATGGCGTCGGTGGGGCATGGGGGTAGTGTAAATGGAGAGTTGGGGTGGGCCTTTGCGGAAGTTGCAAGGGTTGTTACTCACCGGTCCCCAAGTGCGAGGGACCGGTGTCACCCGGTGGTTCCACCCGGACGTTCCGCCCGATGGTGGTCGCCCGATGGTGGTCGCCCGATGGGGTTAGTCGGGGAAATCGGCGTACTCGACGGAGTGGAGGAAGAGGCCGCGGGCGGGGGCGGTGGGGCCGGCGGCGGAGCGGGAGTGGGCCTGGAGGATGGTGGGCATGGAGCCGGCAGGGAACTGGCCGCGGGCGATTTCCAGCATAGTGCCGACGAGGTTGCGGACCATGTGATGGAGGAAGCCGTTGCCACGGACGCAGTAGACGAGGATGTCGCCGGGCTGGGAGGTCCAGGAGCTGGAGAAGATGGTGCGGATGGTGGAGCGGGGCTCGGAGTCGTCCTGGAGTGCGGCGCGGGTGACGAGGTCAGAGTCAGAGGCGGCGAGGGAGATGAAGTCGTGTTCGCCAATGACGTGGTTGGCGGCCTGGTGGAGGAGATCGAGGGAGAGCGGCCAGCGGCAGGCGTGAACGTAGGGGGCCAGGAAGGGCATGCAGAGATCGCCGCGGAAGATGCGGTACTCGTAGGTTTTGGCGGTGGCGGAGTGGCGGGCGTGGAAGTCCCCCGGCATGGGGGTGGCGGAGAGGACGCGGATGGCGGCCGGCAGGGTGCGGTTGAGGGCACGCTGGAGGTTGGAGGCAGGCAGCGGCGCGGTGAGGGAGAAGCTGGCGACCTGGGCGAGGGCGTGGACGCCGGCGTCGGTACGGCCGGAGCCCTGGGGCAGTGGATTTTCTCCGCAGATTCGCTGGATGGCGGACTGGAGATGGCCTTGGACGGTTTCCAGGCCAGGCTGCACCTGCCAGCCGTGGAAGGTGGTTCCGTCGTACGCGAGGGTGAGTTTCCAGTTGGCCATGTGCGCCCATAGACAGGATAGAGGATGGGTTGGGGAGGCGGGATGGGAGGGAAGGTGCGAAGGGAAGGATATACTCAGGATTTGCAGGAGTTGATGCAGGGGAACGAATTGCGTGCCGGGCGCGTATAGGTGAGGGTAGAAGCCTCAGAGGTTGCGGGGGCGTGTGCATTTTGGGATTCCCAGGCATGGAAAAATGCGTCCCGAGGTGGTTGGGGCGCGTCTTGAATAGAGTTGGAATTTTTGGGCGAGTGCTTGGTAGTGTGGAAAGTTTTGTTGAGTTTTTTGGAGAGAATGCATGTTTCTTAACGGCAATGGTCGTGAGCAGGGCGTGACGAGCAGGAATTCGATGTGGGCGGGAGCCCGCAGCGCTGAGAAATTGCGGGCTGCAGCGGTAGTGCTGCTGAGCCTGACGACGCTGGTACCGCAGGGGATGGCGCAGCAGTCGTCTTCGCAGGCGGGGAACAGTGTGCTGGCGGAGTTGCCGGCGGCACCGGTTCCGACGAGCACGGAACCGCTGTATCTTCGGGATACGGCGCGCGACTTCAGCAAGGCGCGCGGGCTGTTTCCGAACCCGTTGAAGATTTACACGGGCACGGAAGTGGACAAGGCAAGCTTCATGAACTCGGTTCGTCTGACGGACCTGGTGAAGAACGGCAAGATTTATCTGAGCCTGAGCGATGCCCTGACGCTGGCGCTGGAGAACAACTACGATCTGGCGATTGCGCGTTACAACCTGGACATTGCGGACACGGATATTCTGCGCGCGAAGGCGGGTGCGAGCCTGTTTGGCGCGCCGTCGTCGCTGGTGACGAATACGCTTGGCGGTTCGAGCCAGACGTTGACGGCGAGCGGTGGCGGCCCTGGGGGCAGCTCGAGCAGCGCGTCGAGCGGCGCGGCTGGTTTGACGCTTTCCGCCGATGGCGCGGGCCCTGCGCCGGAGAACCTGGATCCGTCGATTACGGCGACGATTTCGTTTGACCGTCAACGATCGCCGAGCACGAGCTTTTTCTCGGGTGGTACCAGTTCCAACAACCAGTACAACTTTACGTACAACCAGGGTTTTGTGACGGGCACCTCGGCGGTTGTGGCGTTCAACAATACCTACTCGTCGACCTCGAACTCGGTTTCGACGTTCAGCCCTGAGTTGTTCAGCAGCTACAAGGCGACGGTGACGCAGCACCTGCTGCAAGGCCGCGGGATGTGGGTGAACAAGCGGTTCATGCAGGAAGCGATTTATGACCGGCGGATTACGGATGCGGGCTTCCGGCAGCAGATTCTGTACACGGTGAACCAGGTGGAGAATATCTACTGGGCGCTGGTGTCGAGCTACGAGGATTTGCAGTCGAAGGAACGCGCGCTGGAGCAGACCACGAAGGTTTACGAAGACGACAAGAAGCAACTTGAGATTGGCACGATGGCACCGCTGGATGTGGTGACGGCGGAGAGTTCGATGGCTGCCGACAAGCAGGCGCTCATCAGTTCGCAGAGCAACCTGAACTATCAGCAGTTGATTATGAAGCAGGCGATTGCGCGGAACCTGAATGATCCGGCGCTGATTGCGGCTCCGATTATTCCGACGGACCGGGTGAGCCTGGAGCAGTTGCCGGAAGAAAAGCTGAGCGCGGATGAACTGGTGAAGACCGCATTTGAGCAGCGGCCGGAGCTGGAGCAGGCTGTGCTGGCAATCAAGAAGGACGAGATTACGCTGAAGGGCGCGAAAAATGCGCTGCTGCCGGTGTTTGACGCGTACGGCTACCTGAGCGGACAGGGCATTGCGGGTACAAAGAACCCGAACTGCACGGTCTTCTGCACGGGGCAGGTGGGTGCCAGCACGGGCTACGGAACAGCGTTTGAGAACACCTTCAACAACTCGGCGCCGGACAAGGGCATCGGGTTCAACCTGACGATTCCGCTGAGCAACCGCACGGCGCAGGCGCTGCAGGCGCGTTCGGTGATTGAGTATCGGCAGGCGCAGCTTCGTCTGGAGCAGCTGTACACGCAGATTCGGATGCAGGTTGTGAACCAGCAGTACGCGCTGACTAACGACCGTGCCGGGGTGCTGGCGGCAGAAGCGAGCCAGCGCTACAACGCGCAGAGCCTGGATGCGGAGCAGAAGAAGCTGCACCTGGGAGCTTCGACGACGGCGCTGGTGTTGCAGCAGTCGCGTAACCTGGCCCAGAGTGAGAACAGCCTGATTGCGGCAAAGGCGGCGTACGCACGGGATCGTGCGGCGCTGTATGAGCTGCTGGCCTCGACGCTGCAGCACTACGGCATCAACCTGACGGAAGCTGCGGCGGGTGTGGTGAGGGAACAGCCGGTGGTGCCTGGGTTGGAAGCGGCGAAGCCGGGCAAGGAGCCGAGTCTGGCTCCGGCTGGACAGCAGTAAGCGGACTGGTGGTGATGTGACAAAGCCCGGCGGGAGCCGGGCTTTGTTGCGTTTGGGGGGAAGGTAGTGGTCAGTGGTCAGTGATCAGTGATCAGGGGTCAGTGGTCAGTTTGGTTGAGGTGTGCTGGATTGAGGTGTGAGGTCGGGGGATTATCGCTCGGCGAGGAAGTCGAGGAGGTCGAAGAACTCCGGGAAACTGATGGCGGCGGCTTCGGAGCCGTCGATGATGGTGTCGGAGGTGGCGCGGAGGGCGGCGACGGCGAAGGCCATGGCGATGCGGTGGTCGTGGCCGGAGTCGATGGTGGCGCCGTGGAGGGTTTGGCCGCCGGGGACGTCCATGCCGTCTTCGTATTCGGTGACTTCGGCGCCCATGGCGCGGAGGTTCTTGACGACCAGGGCGATGCGGTCGGATTCCTTGACGCGGAGTTCTTTGGCGTCGCGGATGCGGATGCCGCCGGAGGAGTAGGGGGCGATGGCGGCGAGGACGGGGAGCTCGTCAATGAGCTGGGCGGCGACCGCGCCGGAGATGGAGGTGGAGCCAAGGCCCTGGGCGGGGGAGGAGATCTGGACCATGCCGACGAGCTCGGAGTGCTTTTCTTCGAGATTGAGGACCTTGACCTGTGCGCCGAAGTGGGTGAGGACGTCGAGGAGGGCGGCGCGGGTGGGGTTGAGGCCGAGCGAGTCAAGGACGAGCGAGGAGCCGGGGAAGAGGGAGGCGGCGGCAAGGAAGAAAGCGGCCGAGGAGATGTCGCCTGGGACCCGGGCGGTGATGGCGGAGAGCGTTTGGGGGCCGCGGATGGTGACCGAGCCGGCGGTGCGGGAGACTTCAGCCCCGAAGGCGCGGAGGGCGAGTTCGGAGTGGTCGCGGGTGCGGATGGCTTCGCGGACGGTGGTTTCGCCGGGGGTTTGGAGGCCGGCGAGGAGGATGCAGGTCTTGACTTGCGCGCTGGGGACGGGGACGGTGTAGTCGATGGGGGAGAGCGTGCCGCCGTGGACGGTGAGGGGGGCGTGGCCTTCGGTGAGGGAGATGCGCGCGCCCATCTGCTCGAGGGGCTTGCGGATGCGCTCCATGGGGCGGCGGGAGAGCGAGGCGTCGCCGATGAGGGTGAACTCGCAGGGCTGGGCGGCGAGGAGGCCGGACATCATGCGCATGGTGGAGCCGGAGTTGCCGCAGTCGAGGGGGCTGGACGGCTGAGAGACCTGGCCGCCGATGCCGGTGACTTCGATTGCGCCGTCGTCAAGCTTCTTGACCTGTGCGCCGAGCTGGCTCATACAGGCGAGAGTGGAGGCGCAATCGGCGCCGGTGGAGAAGTTGGTGAAGCGGGAGGTGCCGGCGGCAAAGGCGGCGAGCATTCCGTAGCGGTGCGAGATGGATTTGTCACCGGGCAGGCGGAGGCTGCCGTAGATGTTCTTTGCGGGGCGGATGAGGCGCTGCTGAGAGGACAAAGTGTGCTCCGGGAAGTGGGATCCTGTTTAGTTTAATGGACGGGGGAGGGGAAGGTAGCCAGCGGAGGCAGGCGGAGTCGATGGAGGTTTTTCGGGGGCAGGAGAGTTTCAGGATTTAGTTGTCGACGTAAAAGCCTGACATGGTGTCCATTTTCTGGGTGAAGTTGTAGCCGTCGATGTCCGGGACGGGAATGTAGTATTCGTCTGGGTCTTTGGGGTTGAAGTGAACGGGAAACTTGATGTTCTTGAGGAAGTCAATTTCTTCCTGGCCGGGGTCGTCATTGACCTGGAGGACGAGGACTCCCCAGTGGCCTTCTCCGTTGACGGTCCAGGTAAAGCTGCAGACGGGTTGTGTGATTGGGCCGACGCCTTTTGCGACGCCCACGACCTGTCGATTTATCCGGTGGATGGAGCCTTCCGAGAGAGGCCATTTACGAGCCCTGCGGCGCTGGTAGGACTGCGAGCTGAAATTGACGAGGAACAGGATGACCATGATGCCGAGGAATGCAAGATAGAGAAAGAGCGCGCCAATCGATTGGCCCCCCGCATGGATTGAGGCGTAGAGCATTGGTTCCTCGCCAACATTGAAGTGTAAGGAAAGGATACAGCAACTATGGCGCGGAACCTGCCGGGATGAGCTAGCGGACGCGGAGGACGAGGATGGTTTCGTCGTCGAAGCGGTCTTTACCGCCCTGGAAGCGGGCGACGTCTGTGAAGATGATGTCGGCGATTTCTTCAGCGGGGAGGGCGCGGTGACCGCAGAGGACGCTGGTGAGGCGGTCGGAGCCGTACATTTCGCCGGCGGGGCTTTCGGCGTCGGTGATGCCGTCTGAGACGAAGACGAAGGCGTCGCCGGGTTGGGTGGTGATGGTGAATTCCTCGTACTGCGCGTCGGGGAACATGCCGAGGGGGAAGCCCTCAGCATTGAGCGTGGTGACCTTGCCGTCGCGGCAGAAGATTGGGGGTACGCCGCCGGCGTTGGCGACGGTGAGTGAGCGATCCTGGTCGTTCCAGAGGCAGAAGAGCATGGTGACGTACTGGGATTCGAGCTTGCGCTCCTGCAGGGCGTCGTTGAGCAGGGTGAGCAATTGTGCGGGGCTGGGCTTTTGGGTGGCGGCGGAGCGCATGATTCCGCTGACGAGTGCGGCGAAGAGGGCTGCTGGTGCGGCCTTGCCGCTGACATCGCCGACGATGATGGCGGTGGTGTTTTGGTCGTAGGAGACGAAGTCGTAGAGGTCGCCGCCGATGGAGCGGGCGGCGAGGAAGCGGGCGGCGAACTCGCCGTTGGTGTGGACCGGGACGGAGGGGGGCAGGAGGCGGAGCTGGACTTCGCGGGCCATGGAGATGTCGCGTTCGAGCTGCTGCTCGTGGCGGAGGACCTGCTGGTAGAGGCGGGCGTTCTCAATGGCGATGGCGATTTGGGCAGCGAGGGTGGTGAGGGTGTTCTGGTGGCGCTCCTGGAAGTAGTTGCAGCGGGTGTGTTCGAGGTCGAGGACGCCGATGACGCGGTTTTTGTAGAAGAGGGGGACGACGAGCTCGGAGCGGGTTTCCGGATTGACGAGGTGGTAGCGGGGGTCTTTGCGGACGTCGGGGACGTTGATGACGCGCCACTCGCGGACGGCTGTGCCGACCAGGCCGGTATCGATGGGGATGACGCGCTTGGGGGTGGAAGCCTGACCAAAGCGCCAGGAGTAGCGGGTGACGAGGCGCCTGCCGCTTTTGTCGAGGAGCATGATGGTGAACATCTGGTAGTCGATGAGGCGGCGGAGGAGGAGGCCGATGCGTTCCAGGAGGGGATCGAGTTCGAGGATGCTGGTGAGCTCGGTGGCAATTTCGTGGAGGACGGTGAGGGTTTCAGCCTGGCGGGTGACGCGGGAGTAAAGGCGCGCGTTCTGGATGGCCTGGGCGATGCGGGAGGCGGTCATCTCAAGGATGTGGAGATGCTCGACGCGGAAGAAGCCGGCTTGCTCGGATTCGATATCGAGGACGCCGATGACCTTGTTTTTATTGATGAGGGGGACGGTGAGCTCGGCCTGGACGGTGGGGCTGGCTGGGATGTAGTGAGCAGTTTCGGGGTTGTCGGGGTCGTGGACGTTGTTGAGCAGGACGGCCTGGCGATGGGCGGCGACGCGGCCGACGATGCCTTGACCGACCTTGATGCGGATGCGCTCGGCCTCGCGGGTGTGGCCGATCTGGAAGCGCATTCGGAGTTCCTGCGAGGCTTCGTCGAGGAGGAAGATGGCGAAGATGCGATAGGGGATGGCGGCGCGGATGAGCTCGCCGGTGCGATTGAGGAGTGTGCGGAGGTCGAGTGTGGTGTTGAGAGCTTCGGTAAGGCGCATGAGGTAGACGAAGTCTGCGGCCTCGATGCGGGCGTTGATGGCGGCGTGTACGGGATCAATGTGGCTGAGGGAGGCGGGGCGATAGTCTCCCTCCATCTCCGGCTGGGGGCGGGAAACGGGCACCAGGTCGACGGGGGAAGGAGAGAGCGTGTCGTCGGGCATTGGGTAGATTGTATGCCGTGCGGAGCCTGGATGCTACTGGGCCAAGAGCTCCTGGAGGATGGAGACGGAGGCGGAGGCGCCGATGCGGTTTGCGCCGGCCTCAAGGAGGTTGCGGACGTCAGCAAGGGAGCGGATGCCGCCGGATGCCTTGACGCCGCATCGGGAGCCTGCAACGCCGCGGAGGAGTGCCACGTCAGAGACGGTTGCGCCGGCGGTGGAGAAGCCGGTGGATGTCTTTAGGAAGTCAGCTCCGGCGTGGATGGCGATTTCAGAGGCGCGGAGTTTTTCCTCAACGGTGAGGAGGCAGGTTTCCAGGATGACCTTGAGGATGGCGCCGTTGTGGTGGGCGACTTCAGCGGCGGCGCGGATGCTGCGCTCGGCGGCGTGGTAGTCGCCGGACTTGACCTGGCCGATGGAAAGGACCATGTCGAGCTCGCGGACGCCGAGGCGGGTGATAGCGTGCGCCTCCTGCCGGAGGGTGGAGGCGAGGGATGCTCCGAGGGGGAAGCCGATGACGACGCCGACGGGGATGCCGGTGCCGGAGAGGCAGGAGACGGCTGTGGCGGCCCAGACGGGATTGATCATGGCGCAGGCAAAACCGTGTTCCGCTGTTTCGCGGCAGAGGGTTTCGACCTGGGTGCGGGAGGCGTCGGGCTTGAGCAGGGTGTGATCGAAGACCCGGGCGAGGGACTGGGGCGTGGCGAGTGCTTCGCGGGCAAAGGCGGCGGAGTCAAAGAAGCCGTTGTCGAAATCGGGCTCGAGGTCGTCGGGGAGGGGGACAGCGATGCGGTGGGGCATGGTGCGGGCTCTTTCAGTGCACGGGCAGGCGCGGGACGGGCTATGTTCCGCGCCCGCGACGGAAGCTAGTGGGCGATTTCGTCGTCGTTCATGAGGCAGATGTCGGGGAGGTTGCGATAGCGCTCAGCGTAGTCCATGCCAAAGCCGATGACGAAGAGGTTGGGGATGGAGAAGCCGACGTAGTCCGCATCGATGTTTTCCTTGCGGCGGGAGGGCTTGTCGAGGAGGGTGGCGATGCGGAGGCTCTTGGGATGCTGCTGGAGGAAGAGCTTGCGCAGATAGCTGAGGGTAAGGCCTGTGTCGAGGATGTCTTCGACGACGAGGACGTTCTTACCCTCGATGGGCTCGTCGAGATCCTTGATGAGCTTGACTGCGCCGGAGGAGCGGTCGCCTTTGCCGTAGCTGGAGACGGCGACGAAGTCGAAGGTGGCGTCGACGGTGACGGCGCGGGCGAGATCGGCGAGGAAAGGAGCAGCGCCTTTAAGGACGCCAATCATGACGAGTTTTTCGCCGGCGAGGTCTGCGGAGATCTGCGCGCCCATTTCCTGGATGCGCTGGGCGATTTGCTGGCGTGAGTAGAGGACCTGGTGTCCCTGACAGGATTCGGTGGCCATGGGGAACAGTATCGCCTGTGGGAGGCCGGGGTGCCAACTGCGCGAGATAAGGAAGCTGTGGGATTCCGGTTTTGGGGGCATGGAAAGGTGGGCGGGAGTCTATACTTGGGGGGATATGCTGCCATTTCTTCATATTGGATTTCACACGGTCGTGCACCTGTTCGGGCGGCTGTGGGTGATAGGGCCGTGGGATGTGCCTACGTTTGGACTGATGCTGTGGGTTGCCACGGTGGCGGGCGCGTGGGTGATGCACCTGAGCTTCAAGCGGGCACACGTGCAGGCGGATGCGCTGGGCATTGTGGCGCTGAGCGTGGTGGCCGGCATTGTGGGTGCCAAGCTGTGGCACGTGCTGGATACTCCGGCGGAGTTCCAGATGGACGGGTGGCAGGTGCTGTGGTCTACGGGCGGCTTTGCGTGGTTTGGCGGGCTGGTGGGCGGCATACTGGCGCTGCTAATGCAGGGAAGGCAGGCGGGCATTGGCGCGCTGCGGACGCTGGACCTGGCGACGCCGGCTGCGGCCGTGGGCTATGCCGTGGGGCGCATTGGGTGCCTGACCAGTGGCGACGGGGATTATGGCTTGCCAACGAATTTGCCGTGGGCGATGGGATTCCCGAACGGGATTGATCCGACACCGCCGGGGGTGAAGGTGCATCCGACGCCGCTGTATGAGCTGATTGTGGGGCTGGCGATTGGGTTCTGGCTGTGGAAGCGAGGGGGCAAGCAGCGGGGGCTGGGCGCGATGACAGGCGAGTACCTGGTGCTGACCGGAGTGGCGCGTTTTCTGGTTGAATTTTTGCGGCGTAATCCGCACGTGTTGCTGGGGTTATCGAATGCGCAACTGGCGAGTGTGGGGAGTGTGGTGGCGGGTGCGGTGCTGATGTATGTGGCCGGGAAGCGTCCCAAGCCGGAGCCGGAAGAGCCGGCGCGGCTGGCGAAGGCGGCGTAGGGCGTAGGGACTGAGGGACTTAGGGACTTAGGGACGTAGGGACTTAGGGACTTAGGGACGTAGGGGCTGGATCGAGCTCCGCTCGATGGGGGGTTGGAGTTGGTGGGGCCGGGGTGGAGGGGAATCCCCGGTCCCCACGTGCGAGGGACCGGGGGCACCCGGAGTTCAAGTTGGAGTGGTTGAAGTTGTTGTGGTAAGTGTAAGGAAATACATGGGAAGTGGTTGAGATTGAGTCCCCTGCGCTGGTTACCAGGTGCAGGGGATTTCTGCGTGAGTGCGGGAGCTTTCGACGGCGGCTTCGAGGATGCGTGCGGTGCGAGAGGCGTCCTGCGCGGTGGCGGGGAGGGGTGTGCCAAGGAGGATGGCGTCGCGGAGGGCGGCGTAGAAGAGGCGGTAGTCGCCAGGGATGGAGGGGACGGGTAGTTGGAGGAAGTCGCCCTGGTGGTCGGTGGCGAGGGTGCCCCAGAGGGATTCCGGCTCAAGGCCCCAGGGTTCGACGATCTGGGGGAAGGCGCGGAGGCGGTCTTCCTGGGGGTCGAGGCCGTGCTTGAGAAAGTTGCCGTGGGTTCCGCGGACGGTGTAGCGCGGGCGGGGGATGGCGGCCAGGCAGTTGCCGGCGAGGGTGGCGATGAGGCCGGGGTAGCGGAGGCGGATGGTGAAGGAATCGATGGTGTGGCCCCCCTCGCGCTCGATGAGGACTTCGGCGGATACGCCGAGGGGCTGGCCAAAGAGGAGCAGAGCCTGATCGACGAGATGGGTGCCGAGGTCGAGGAGGATGCCGGAGCCCTCGCCCGGGGCTTCGCGCCAGCGGGATGGGTCGATGTTGGGACGCCAGCGGTCGAAGGTGGACTCAAAGTAGGTTACCTTGCCGAGTTTTTCTTCAAGTAAAAGCTTCTGAAGTGTCTGGAAGTCGTTGTCGTAGCGACGGTTGTGATATGGGGTGAGGATGAGGTTGCGGCTGGCGGCGAGGGTGGCGAGGTCGGCAATGTCGGAGCTGGCGACGCCGAGGGGCTTGTCGCAAAGGACGTGCTTGCCGGCGAGGAGGCACTGGCGGACGACCTGGACGTGGGTGGGAGTGGGTGTGGCGACGACGACGAGAGGGATGGAGTTGTCGGCGAGGAGGGATTCGATGGAGGTGTGGGTGGTGATGCCGGGGTATTGCTGCTGGGCGTTGCGGCTGCTGCGCTCGACGACGGCGGCGAGTTCGAGGCCGGGGACGGCGGTGAGGATGGCAGCGTGGAAGACGCGGCCTGCGAGTCCGTAGCCGATGAGGCCGACGCGGAGGGTGGACATGGGGAAGCTCCGGATAAAGCGGTTTAGCGGTGCTTGAGAGAGTGTAGCAGGAAGGGAGTGGCCAGTGGTCAGTGGTCAGTGAACAGTGGTCAGTGGCTCAGGCTGCTTTTGGTCGGGTGAAGATGCTGGTGAGGGCGAGGGCGGCGAGGGCGGCGGCGCAGAGGAGGACGAAGGAGTCGCCGATGCTGGGGTAGAGGGTGGGCTGGTGGTGCACGGGCAGGCGGGTGGAGACGGCGTAGATGGGGCCGTGGGAGGGGGTGAAGAGGGTGATGACGCCGAGGGGGCCGGTGGCCAGGGTGAAGCCGTGGCTGGCGGGACGGAGGATGGAGACGCCGTTTTCAAGGGCGCGGAACCAGGCGGCGCGGGCGTGATGGCGGGCGATGGCGCGCCAGTCGCCGGAGGGGACGAGGAGGAGATCGGCGTGGTTGCGGCCGACCTGGCGGAGGAACTGTGGGGAGTCGAGGTCGTAGCAGATGGCGGTGGCGATGCGTCCGTAGGGGGTGTCGAGGACGGGAATGACGCCGTTGCCGGGGACGGAGGGGTCGCCGGGGGGGAGCTTGGTCTTGTAGTAGACGGCGAGTTGGGTGCCGGCGGGGGAGAAGACAACGACCTTGTTCTCGATTTTGCCGTCGTTGCCCTGGAAGGCGGCTGCGCCTCCGTGGAGGGTTCCAAGGGCGGCGAAGAGGTAGATTTGCTGCTGGCGGGCGAGGGCGGCGGTTTGTGCGAGGAAGTCGGGCTCTTCTTCGCGGAGGAGCATGGCTGCGCCTTCAGACCAGACGATGATGCGCGCGCCGGACTGTGCCTGGCGGGCGGTTTCCGCCAGAAGGCGGTCGCGGACGGACTGGGTGGCGACGCGGACGGCGGCGAAGCGGGTGCTGCGCGGGTCGAGGAGGAAGTGGTTGATGGCGAGTTGCATGCGGATGACCTGGGGCGAAGCCTCGTCGACGTTGTCCGGGATATCGAGGGGTTGGCCGGTGTCTGCGAGATAGGCGGCCTGGCCGATGGGAACTGCGTCGGCGGTGATGGCGGCCATGGGGACGGTGAGAGCGCCGGGGGCCGAAGCGAGACGGAGAAAGCCGAAGACGAGAACGGCGGCGAGGGATAGCGCGAAGGCGGCGGCGGGCAGGGTGGCGTGGCGCGGGGTTCTGCGGAGGTGCCACGCGAGCTCGACGGTGGAGCCGAACCAGAGGATGAGGAAGATGATGGGCCAGATGCCGGCAACGGAGGCGATTTGGGCGAGGGGGTGGAAGCGGGCCTGGGAGTAGACGAAGGAGAAGAGGGTGCCGGTGAACTGGAAGCCGAGGAGGAATTCCAAGAGGACGCCGGCGGCGGGGAGAACCAGGGTGGCCGGCAGGGCGGGGAGGCGGGGGGCGAGGAGGCGATGTGCGGCGTAGGCCAGCGAGGTGTAGCCGACAAAGAGGGAGGAGGCGATGAAGGCCGCAGCGCCGGGCAGGGGGAGGAAGCTTTTGTTGGCGGCGAACCAGCAGAGGATCATGGCGACGAGCATGGCCAGGAAGCGGAGGATGGGACGGCCGGGGCGCAGCCAGTGGAGGAGGAAGATGGGGGCGAGCCAGGGGGCCCAGGGGAGATCAGCGACGGGGCCGGCGAGGGCGAAGAGGATGGAGCCGGCGACGAGGCAGGTGGCGGAGGCGGCGACAAGGGCGGGGTGTTTGGGGGTGGTCATCGGATTCCCTCCGGAGGTTGGTTGGGGTGGTGAGGTTTACTCCGCTGCTGGGGCGGCGGTGAGGGTGAGCAGGGATTCTTCGGTCCACTCGACGCAGGCTTTGCAGTAGAGGATGCCGAAGCGGTTGGTGATTTGGGCTCGCAGGTGCTGGGGGGTGGGTGGGTCGTGACGCTGGCGTTCCTGGAGGTGGGCTTCGAAGCGGGCCTGGAGGCGGCGCATGCGGTCGCCGTATTCGCGGAGGAGGGTGCGCTGCTGGTCGGGGGAGATCTGGCCGCTGAAGAAGAACTTGAGAAGGAGCTCGTGGCGGAAGGCGATGGGCTCGGTGGGCTGGAGGAGCCACTCGCGGAGGGAGTTGATGCCGGCGGGGGTAATGGTGTAGCGGCGGCTGTCGGGGCGGCCGGTGTTGGAGACGGCTTCGCCCTGGGCGAGGCCGGCCTCTTCGAGGCGGCGGAGGCTGGGGTAGATGTGTCCGTAGTTTTCGCGCCAGAAGTTGGAGAGGGTGGACTCGATGCCCTTTTTGATTTCGTATCCGGAGCTGGGGCCGAGGCTGAGCATGCCGAGGATGGCGAACTGGGTCTTGTTTTCGGCGGTCTTCATGTGGCAGAACGTAATATATCAAAATGATATATGTCAAGAAAAAAATCCAGGGGATCTGGGCAGGCCGAGGTGGGGCCGCTGGGTGAGTGGTGAGACGCGGGATGTTCGGGATGGAGCTATCGACGGCGGCGGATGGGGGCGAGGGCGGCGGTGATTTGCCATGCGGAGCGGATGAGTTGGGCGAGGTCTTCGTTGTTGATGCGGGTGAGTTCGACGCCGACCCAGCCTTTGACGCCGACGTAGGGGGGCTTGAAGTAGGTTTCTGGGGCGTCGGCGATCATTTCGGCCTGGCGGCCGGGAGCGGCGGGGATCCAGATGGCGGTGTGGCCGTCGTTGTGGTGATTGTTGGCGAACATGATGAAGGCGCGCTTGCGGACGAAGAAGGTGGGTTCGCCGTGGGAGAGTTTTTCGGTGGTGTCGGGCAGGGAGAGGGCGAGGCGGCGGACGCGGGTGATGTGCTGGTTGGTGGGGGTGGTGGCGCCTTCGGGCTGGGTGGGGACGGTGGTGGGGGTGGTGGGTTCCATCTTTGCCATTGTGGCATAAAGGCAGCGATCAGGGGTCAGGGGTCAGCCTTCGAGTTTGTAGCGGGTTTCGGCGAGGCGGTAGAGGCGACGCCAGACGAGGCGGTTCATGGTAACAACCATGATGGAGATGAGGACGGTGGCGAGGAGGAGGATGTTGAAGTGTCCGGATTCGGTGGCGGCATCGATTTGTGCGCCGAGGCCGACGGTGGAGAGGGTGCGGTCGGCGAGGCGGGAGTACTCGGCGAAGACGCTGGCATTCCAAGCGCCGCCGGAAGCGGTGACCATGCCGGTGATGAGGTAGGGGAAGATGCCCGGGAGGATGAGGGTGGTCCAGCGCTGCCAGCGGGTGAAGTGGTAGACGGAGGCGGCTTCCTTGAGGTCGGAGGGGATGGACATGGCCCCGGCGATGACGTTGAAGAGGATGTACCACTGAGTGCCAAGGAGCATGAGGGCGATGGAGCCGATGCCGAGGCCTCCGCCGAGCTTGACGAGGCCGATGAGGAGGATGGGGAAGAAGGCGGTGGCGGGTACGGAGGCGAGGACCTGGGCGACGGGCTGGACGATGCGGGCGAGTTTGGGATTGAAGCCGATGGTGACGCCGACGGGGATGGTCCAGAGGGCGGAGATGATGAGGGAGGCGTTGACGCGGGCGAAGGTTGCGGCTGCGCCGGCGAGGAGGAGGCGGAGATCGGCCCAGGTGACGGTGCGGAGCATGAGGGCGGCCTGCCAGAGTCCCCATGAGGCGAGGGCGGCGGCGGCGACGGCGAGGAGGATGAGGAGGAGTGCGGGCTTGCGGGTGGTTTCGTCGGCGTCCAGAGGCTCGACAACGCGGCAGGCGCGGGTTCGGGCGAGGCGGCGGAAGAGGGGCTCTTCGAGGCGAGTGAAGAGGCGGCCGGGGATGGCGGTGAGGTTGGAGCGGCGGAGGAGTTCGAGGATGGGCGAGGTGACGCGGTCAGAGGACTCAACCTGCTCGAACTTGAATTTGTCGCTCCAGGCGATGAGGGGCCGCCAGAGGAGCTGGTCAGTGGCGACGACGATGAGGATGACGACGGCGATGCCGTAGAGGATGGCTTTGACATCGCCGGAGTCCGTTGCGGTTTGGAGATAGGAGCCGATGCCGGGGAGTCGGAAGTTTCGGGCGCCGAGGGGGAACATTTCGCAGGCGATGAGGGCGAACCATCCGCCGGCGACGGAGACGATGGAGTTCCAGACGAGGCCGATGGTGGCGTATGGCATCTCAAGCTGCCAGAAGCGCTGCCAGGCGGAGTAGCGGTAGATGCGGGCGGCCTCAACCATCTCTTTGGGAATGGATTTGAGGGAGGAGTAGAAGCTAAAGGCAAGGTTCCAGACCTGGCCCGTAAATATAAGCAAAATAACGCCCATCTCAATGCCGAGCTGGTGGCCGGGGATGAGGGTGATCATGAAGAGGATGACGGGGGGGAGGAAGCTGAGGACGGGGATGGACTGGAGGATGTCGAGGACGGCGACCATCCAGGCCTCAATGCGGGGATTGTAGGCGGCGGTGTAGCCGTAGGAGATGGCGAAGGTGAGGGAGAGCAGATAGGCGATGGCGATGCGGGTGATGGAGTAGAAGGCGTAGACGGGCAGGGCGGAGACGGAGTGGGAGATGGCGACGACGGGGACCTGGCCGCCGAGCCAGTAGGAGCATGTGCGCAGGATGGCAAAGAAGATGGCGATGCCGCAGGCACCGATGGCGAGATCAATGAGGAAGGGCCAACTGCGTACGGTGACGAGCGAGCGGGCGAGGACGCGGTGGGGCGGGAGGGTGGTTCCGGAGGGGTGATTGAGGCTCATTCGGCCTCCGGAGCGGCGACGGTTTCTTCCTCGACTTCAGGGAGGATGAAGCGGCGGCGGGAGGCGTCGAAATCGAAGAGCTCGGCGTAGCGGCCCCAGTTGACGGCGGTTTCGACCTGGCGGAGGGATTCGTCGTCAGAGAATTGCTCGTCGAGCATGTCGAGGAAGAACTCTTCGGGGACGGTGTGGTCGGATTTGGTTTCAAGGGCGCGGCGGATTTGGCGAAGGAGGAGAACGTTGGTGAGGGCGGCCTCACGGAAGAGCTCTTTCTGGTGAAGGATTTCGGAGTTGGCGAAGGCTGCGCCGGTGGCGGTGATGGCGGCGTCGCCTTCTTCGATGTTGAGGAAGCCGAGGAGTTGGGCGGCGTCGACGATGGGGAGCAGGTCGTCGATTTCGAAGGCGAGGTCGTCGGCGAGGCGGTAGATGTCGTCTTTGCCGCCGTGGTCGATGAGGAGTTCGAGGAGACCTGCAACGCCGCCGGGGCGGGCGTGGGGCAGCATCTGGTAGTGCATCTGGCGCTGGTCGCGGGGGACCTTGCCGGTCGTTTGGTCGGGGGCGGCGGTGGGGGCGACTTCAGGGCGGGTGAGGACCTTGTAGATGTAGTCGACGAGGTTGGTGAAGGGCTCGGATTTGCGGTCGCGGGGCTGGGGGAGCTGGACGCGGAAGTCGGTGCGGATGTGGCCGGGGTTGCGGCCGAGGACGATGATGCGGTCGGCAAGGAGGACGGCTTCCTCAATGTTGTGGGTGACGAGGAAGACGGCCTTGGTGGGCATGGTCTTGTTGGCCCAGAGTTCGAGGAGTTCGGAGCGGAGGTTTTCTGCGGTAAGGACGTCGAGGGCAGAGAAGGGCTCGTCCATGAAGAGGACTTCGGGTTCGACGACGAGGGCTCGGGCAAAGCCGACGCGCTGGCGCATGCCGCCGGAGAGTTCCTTGGGGTAGGCAGCTTCGAAGCCGTCGAGACCGACGGTGTCGAGCATTTTGAGGGAGCGGCGGCGGCGCTCTTCCGGGGGGATGCCGCGGGCCTGGAGGGGGGCTTCGACGTTTTCCTGGACGGTGAGCCAGGGGAAGAGTGCGAAGGACTGGAAGACGATGGAGACGTTGATTTCGGCGTTGGCGATGGGTTTTTCGTGCCAGAAGACCTGCCCGGCGGAGGGCTGGGAGAGGCCGCTCAACATGCGTAGCATGGTGGATTTGCCGGAGCCGGAGGGTCCGAGGAGGGCGAGGATTTCGCCGGGGACGATGGAGAGGTCAGTGGGTGCGATGACCTGGATGCGGTTCTGAGAGGGTTGGGCGTAGTACTTTTCGATGCCCTGGGCGCGGATGATAGCGGCATTTGCGGTGGTGGTGGCGGGCTCGGGCATCGGGCGCTCTCCAAATAGGGTGGCCGGGCAGTTGCGCGGCGGAAAGGGGATAGGGACAGTATATGAATGCTGGATGAGAGGAAGATGAACCGCGTGGGAAGCACGGCACAAGAGGGTAAAGGGTTCAATCCAAAGGATGAGCCGTAAGGCACTGGCCCCAGCGTATCATCGAAAGACACCGAAGCGGGGCAGGAAGCGGGAATGGCTTTATGCTTCTATTACGAGTAAAGGTATATACAATTGAGAGATGGGCCCGGAAGTGCCGGGTTGTTTGCCTTGGGAAAGGGTGAGAGAACGGAGCGAACGATGCCGGGAACGGGAAGAAAGCCAAGGGTTTTGGTAGCCGATGATGAGCGGGTGATCGCGGATACGCTGGCGATGATTCTGAACCAGAGCGGGTTTACGGCCGAGGTGGCGTATTCGGGCGAGGCGGCGGTGGAGAAGGCGCGGAGCTTTGAGCCGGAGATGGTGATTTCCGACGTGATTATGGGCGGAATGAACGGGATTGATGCTGCGATTGCGATACGGGGGCTGCTGCCTGGGGTGAAGATATTGCTGTTCAGCGGGCAGGCTGCGACGGCGGATTTGCTGGAGAAGGCGCGGGCGCGGGGGTATGAGTTTGAGATTCTGGCGAAGCCTGTGCATCCGGGGGATTTGCTGGCGCGGTTGCGGGGGTAGGGGCAGCCTGCGGCTGGCGGGACGTGGGGACGTGGGGACTGGATTGAGCTGGGCTAGATTGCGGCGAAGCTAAGCGTGGTGAGGCTAGCCATGGATTGGCCAGCCTGGCTATTGATGCTGGGGATGGTGGCTAGACGTCGCGGCGGTTGTCCATGGCGCGGGACATGGTGACTTCGTCGGCGTATTCGATGTCGGAGCCGGCGGGGACGCCGGTGGCGATGCGGGTGATGCGGACGGAGTGGGGTCGGAGGGCATTGGCGAGCCAGGTGGCGGTGGCTTCGCCTTCGAGGGTGGGGCTGGTGGCGAGGATGATTTCGTCGATTTCGCCGAGTGCTGCGCGGGAGAGCAGGTTGCCGGCGCGGAGTTGGTCGGGGCCGACGCCGTGGAGGGGGGAGAGGGTTCCGTGAAGGACGTGGTAGACGCCCTGGTAGCTGCGGGTGCGCTCAATGCTGGCGATGCTGGTGGGCTCCTCCACCACACAGACGAGGCGGGGGTTGCGGGTGGCAGAGGTGCAGTAGGCGCAGGGGTCAACGTCGGTGACGTTGTTGCAGATGGAGCAGAGGCGGAGGCCGGCTTTGAGGGCGAGGAGTGCGTCGGCGAGGGCCTGTGCGTCGGCATCGGAGGCGCGGAGGAGGTGGAAGGCAAAGCGCTGGGCGCTGCGCGTGCCGACGCCGGGGAGCTTTTTGAGCTCTTCGATGAGGCGTGCCATGGGCTCGGCGTATCGGGACATGAATCTCCGAGGGACGTATGGACTAGGGACTAGGGACTAGGGACTTAGTGACCAGGGACCAGGGACTGAGGGACTGACCGATGGGGTCAGTCCGCCAGGACGATTGTATCGGGTTTGGGGTGGGGCCGGGCTGGTCAAGAGCCCATGGCGTGGTTGAGAAAGGCGGCGAAGGCGTGCCACGCGGGAGTCATGCCTATGGGGACAGCGGAGGCTCCGACGAGGAAGGTGATGGGAGCGGCCCAGAGGTTGGTGCGGTGGATGCGGCGGAGTGCGATGAGGTCGTAGGCGAGAACGAGGAGGATGAGGATTCCGAGGCCGACGACGGCACCGGCGCCGGGGGCGAGTCCGACGCGGCTCCAGGGGAAGCGGCCGAGAGCGGCGTCGGCGAGGGCGATGGTGGAGAGGAGGACAAGGCGTTTGTGGGCGTCGGGGCGGCGGCGGGTCTGCCAGGAGCAATAAATGATGACGGTGAACCAGGCGATGCCGATGAGGGGGATGGCGAGCGAGGTCGCGCCGTCGAGGGGGCCGATGTGGACATCGCGGTGGAGCGCGTCAAGGGCGGCGATGACGCCGAGGACGATCATGATGGGCGGCAGGCAGAAGGAGATGGTGCCGAAGGTGCGATGCCATGCGACGCGGCGGGCGGAGATGAGCGCGGTCTGGACGAGGAAAAGGAGCATCCAGAGGGTGAAGATGGCCCCGTGGATGTGGAGGATGGGGGCGGGCAGGGGAGCGCGGACGAAGCCTGCGCCGAAGTAGGTGGGCGAGAAACCGACGTAGACGACGGCGCAGAGAATAACAGCCATCAAGGCGAAGTAGATGCGCTCCACGGTGCGATTGACTGGGCGGTACTGAGGGCGAAGGGAGAAGGGTTTGGAGACAGGAATCGCTTCCGTTGCCATAGGGGAAACCTCCGGTTGTGGGGTGATTCGGTTTCGCGCAGGGAAATTCGGGAAGGCCTGGCGGGAACGCACGCGGAACGATAGCACGCGGAAGGTGTGGATGTGGAGTGGAAAGTGATGGGGGAGCGGGGCGGATCAGGCGATGCCGAGGACTTTGACGATGAGGCGCTTGGGGCGCTGGCCGTCGAATTCGGCGTAGAAGATGCGCTGCCAGGTGCCGAGGTCGAGGTGGCCGTCGGTGACCGGCAGGGTGGTTTCGTGGTGGAGGAGGAGGGCCTTGAGGTGGGCGTCGCCGTTGTCCTCGCCGGTCTGGTGGTGGCGATAGGCGGGGTTTTCCGGGGCGAGCTGTTCGAGCCAGGTGGAGATGTCTTCGATGAGGCCGGACTCGTGGTCGTTGACGTAGACGGCGGCGGTGATGTGCATGGGTGAGACGAAGCAGAGGCCGTCGCGGATGCCGGAGCGGCGGACGATGGCCTCAACCTGGTCAGTGATGTGGATCATTTCCTTGCGCTTGCGGGTGTTGAAGGTGAGGTATTCGGTGTGGGCTTTGGTCATGGCGAATCAGGGGTCAGGGGTCAGGGATCAGGGTCAGGGTGAGTGGTTTGGGGAAGGGATGACCTTCCCCGGGGATTGCCGTTACACGGTGCGGTAGACGATGCCGTTGAAGGTGGCGGGGTTGATGAAGCCCTTGCCCCAGGTGGTGTCAGTGGCGGCGGTGGGGTGCTGGGCGACGACTTCGGCTTCGGAGAGGCCCTTGGCCTTGAGGGGTGCGATGGCATCGCGCGCGGCGACGAGGACGTCGTGGTAGCGCTGGAGGTCGGCTTTGGTGGCGAGGGGGCCGTGGCCGGGGATGATTTTGGTGCTGCTGTCGGCGAGGGCGAGGCCGCGGGCTGCGCCGGCAATCATGCCGTGGATGTTGCCGCCGGAGCCTTCGTCGATGAAGGGGTAGAAGCCGTTGAAGAAGATGTCGCCGAGGTGGAGGACGTTGGCTTTGTGGAAGTGGATGTAGATGTCGGTGTCAGTGTGAGCGGGGTCGAAGTGGACGAGGTCGAGGGTGTCGCCGTTGTGGTCGGCGTGGAGAGCTGTGTCAAAGGTGATGGAAGGCCAGGCGGCCCTGGGATAGGCGGGCAGGGAGATGCCGAGCAGCTTGATGGACTGGGGGGTGGAGAGGCGCTCGCGGGTTTTTGAGTGGGCGAAGATGGTGAAGCCGGCCTCGTGGAGTGGCTGGTTCCCGTCGGCGTGGTCGACGTGCCAGTGGGTGTTGATGAGGGCGTCGAGGGGGTCGGGGGAGAGTGCCTTGAGGGCCTCGAGGATGCGGGGGGCGGCGGTGAGATAGCTGGCGTCGATGAGGAGCTTGCCCTCGGGGCCGATTTGGGTGGCCATGTTGCCGCCTGCACCCTGGAGGAGGAAGAGGTTGTCGTAGAGCCTGGTGGTGGTGATGGGTGTGGTGAGGGCGGGGGCACGCATGGAAGTGAGCGGGTCAGCGGCGGGGGCCTGGGCGAATGCACGCAAGGGCGCGGCGGCGAGGGCGGCGGCGGAGATGGCACCCATGCGGAGGAAGCTGCGGCGGTTGGGGGTCGAGAGAGCTGGGGCGAAGGGCATAGGGAAGTTGCTCCTTTTGGGGAAGTTTAGCTGAGACCGGGAAGGTTGAGGCCGGGGATGTTCATGCCGCCGAGCAAGGTTTGAAGCTGGGATTTCATGGCTTCGTCTGCGCGGCGATTGGCGTCGTTTACGGCGGCGACGATGAGGTCTTCCAGCATTTCGACGTCGGCCTGGTTGCCGGTGAGGCTGGTGACGGCGGCGGGGTCGATTTTGATTCCGAGGAGCTGCTTTTTGCCGTTGATGCGGGCGGTGACGGCACCGCCGCCGGAGGAGCCTTCGAGGATGGTCTGGGCGAGCTTTCGCTGGACCTCTTCCTGCATCTGGGAGGCCTGGGAGAGCATTTCCTGCATTTTGAGGGGGTTGAACATGTTGGACCTCGAGAGGTTGGATGATGGGCGGGGGGGAAGGATGCGGGATTTGTTGGGGGATCTGTTATCCCACCTTTGCCGGATGAGGCTCCGGAGGGATGGGGTACGCGCAGATTTGTGGTTTGACGGGAAGCGGGCCTAGCTGCGGGGGCGGAGGTCGATGACAGAGACGATTTCGGCGTCGAAGAGTTCCATGGCGCGGGTGACGAGGGGGTTTGTGCGGGCCTCACCCTCAATGGAGCCGGCGGGAGCGGAGACGCGGGCGGGGCCTGAGGTGGGGGAAAGGCCTTCGCCGGGGACGATGGCGAAGCGGGAGGGGACACCGGCGGCGGAGAGCTCGCGGCGGATGATCTTCTCGGCTTCGGCATTGAAGGTGATGCGGATCATGGTGGGTTTGGCGGGGACCTCCATGCGGAGGCTGCCACCCTGAAGGGACCAGCGGCCTGCGCCGAGGATGACTGCGGCGGAGGCGTGGTTGGCGGCTTCGAGGGCCTTGAGGACGGATTCGATGACGGCGTCTGGAAGGACAGCGGGGTTAGCGGGGTTAGCGGAGCTATGGGGGGTGGTGGAGTCCGAAACGATGGGGTCGAGTTTTGGCTCGGCGGCCGACGGGGTGACGGTTTCTGCCGCGGGAGGAACGAGGGCGGGGCCGGGGTGGGCGAGCGGAGTGGGTTCGGGCTGGGTGGCGACGGCGAGGGCGCCCTGGGTGCGTGTGTCAGCATGCGGAGCGACGAGGACGGGGCCGGGGTGGGAGGCCGTTGCGGTGGGCTCGGCGGAGCGGGAGAGGGTTGGGGTGTCGCGGCGGAGGGATCCCTGGCCGGGGTCGTCGGAGCGGGTGGTGGTGCCGAAGGGCGAGAGAGAGGGGGCGGCGGATTGCTGCGGCGGGGCCGGGCGCGATGGGGGCGAGGCGGGGCGGGAGGGCGGCTGCGATGGGGCAGCGGTGCGGCGGGGGCTGCCGGCGAGGCCGGAGAGGATTTCTTCGACGGGGAGTAGGCGCTGGGCGTGGACCATCTTGAGGAAGCCGAGTTCGAGGTGGAAGCGCTGCTCCTGGCGGTAGTTGAGCTCGTCGAAGGTGCGGAGGGCGAGCTGGAGGTTGCGGGTGAGTTCTTCTTCGGAGAAGAGCTGGGCGGTGCGGGCGACGCGGGAGCGCTCGTCCTGGGCGATTTCGAGGAGCTGGGTGCTTTCGCCGCCGATTTTGGACATGAGGGTGTTGCGGAGGTAGCGGACGAGCTGTCGTGCGATGGAGGTGTGGCTGTTGCCGGAGTTGAGGAGGCGGTTGAGGTGGTCCATGAGCTCGGCGGAGTTGCCGGCGGAGACCGAATCGAGGAGTCGCTCGAAGACGGCGTTGGGGACAGCGCCCATGAGCTCGCGGATTTGGTCGACCTGAAGGACGGGGCGGCCGTTGACGAGGGGGGCGGAGGCGATGGCCTGGTCCATGATGGAGAGGGCATCGCGCATGGAGCCGTCGCCGGCTTCGGCGAGGAGAGCGAGTGCGGCGTCTTCGGCGTCAATGGCTTCGCGGTCGGCGATGAGGCGGAGCTGGGCCATGATGTCGTCGAATTTGACGGCGTGGAAGCTGAAGTGCTGGCAGCGGGAGCGGATGGTTTGGGGGATGGACTCCGGCTCAGTGGTTGCCATCATGAAGATGGCCCACTCGGGGGGCTCTTCGAGGGTCTTGAGGATGGCGTTGAAGGCGGCGTCGGTAATCTGATGTGCTTCGTCGAGGAGGAAGATTTTGTATTTGTCGCGAGCGGGGCGGACGTTGGCCTGGGAGCAGATGGAGCGGACGTCGTCGATGCCGCGATTGCTGGCAGCGTCGATTTCGATGAAGTCGAAGGAGTGGGTGGCGAGGGTGTCGCCTTCGGCGTTGCCGCCGGAGGAGATTTCGCGGCAGGAGACGCAGTGCAGGCAGGGCTCGACCGTGGGGCGCTCGGGGGTGCCGACAGCAGTGCGACAGTCAAGAGCCATGGCGAGGATGCGTGCGATGGTGGTTTTGCCGATGCCGCGGTGGCCAGAGAAGATGTAGCCGTGGGCGAGGCGGTTTTGGGTGAGGGCGTTGATGAGGGTGCGGGTGACGTGGTCCTGCCCGGCGACGTCAGAGAATCGCTGCGGACGGTATTTACGCGCCAGAACCTGGTAGCCCATTGCCCGGTGTCTCCCAAGGAGGATTGTAGCTGGCGGGGGTAGGGACGTGGGGTGGAAAACGGGGGTGAGTGTCCAGTGTCCAGTGGTCCGTGGGTGGAGCCGGGGCCCGATTTTGGATTTGGGTGGCGGGGGTGGGATATGTGGCGGCCCCACCCCTGCGGGAGAAGCTCCGAAGGGCTGGGGCCGGCTGGATTGGAGTGAGGAAGAGTTCAGCGCATTTCGAGGTGACGGATGATGCTGTCGATGGTGTGGTTGGCTGACTCAATGTGCTGGAGGGCGCGATGCTTGAGGCCGTTGGCGTAGCCGTTATCTTCATCCATGTTGACGTCACGCCAGGCAGCGTTGCCGGCTTCGCGGGCGCGGTGGAAGCGGTCGGTGCGGGAGATGCGGGCGTCGATCGAGGGGTGGGCGTTCGGATTCTTGCCGTCGTCGATGGCGGCGCGCTTGATTTCGGCAATGGCGGCATCGACATCAGCAATGGCGTGGGCGGACTCGGCGTCGAGAGCCTCGTTGGGGGTGAGCCGGTCAAGGTAGGCGCGCATGAGGCGGAGATCCTCAAGGGCGTGGAGATAAGCGGGATGGTCACCACGGGGCTGGGCCTGGGCAGGAGTGCCGGCAGCCAATGCCAGACCGACTCCGAGCAGAGTGAGAGCGAAAAGCTTGATGGACTTCATTTGGGAGAATCCTCCGAGGAGATGTTTGCCCGGCAGGCTGAGAGCCAGCTGAGTCAGAGGTAGAGACACGGAGCGGCGGATAAAGTTGCTCACTCCGATGGCGGCGGGGAGATTCTTGCTGAGGCTCTGCGTTTGCCGCGGCGTTTGAGGGTTTTCTGATTGCGTGCGGCGGCATTTTTAGCGGCGGCCTTGCGGCGGCGGAGTTCCTCGGCGGAGTACATGGAGCCGCGGCAGTTGGCGGAGCGGCAGTGGCAGGTGCAGGGGTCGTCGCCGCCGTCCCAGAGGCAGTAGTCGTAGGTGATTTCTTCGCCGGCGGGGATGGCGCGCTTGGCGACTATCCAGACGCGCCCGTCGTCTTCGACGGTTTCGCAGTTGCCTCGGCAGGAGTGGTTGATGAACATGGCAGTGGAGAATCCGTCGATGACCTGGGCGCCGTCGCCGAGTCCAAAGAGATAGGTGACGGGGTAGTCCTGGTAGAGGGAGTCTGCGAGCTATTTGGAGAGGCGCTGGCCGGAGTACTCGATGACGCGCTGGCCGCGACGGATGGGTGCTGTGGTGTAGCAGCCGGCGGCGTGGATGGCGGAGGAGCGGACGATGAGGGCCATGGGAAGGGGTCAGGGTTCAGGGATCAGGGGGCAGGGGTTTGGGGTTTGGATGCCGAGGCGGAAATCCTTACTGGGGAGAGTAGCATGAAAGGGAGGGGGAGCAGGTGCGGCGAGCGGATTTGGGGAGGTTAGCGTGCGTGGTATTGGCGGGGATGGTTTGCTGGCTGTTGGCTGCGGGCCGAAGTGCTGCGCAGACGCCGGCAACGCAGGCACCAGCGCAGACCAGCGGAGAGCAGAAGCCGGGTGTGCCGACGGGAGCCGGGGATAATCCGTTCCCCGGGGAGAATGCAGATGTGCCGATATTGCCGGTGGGGACGGGGACACCGGATGCGGGACGACCGGATGCGATGAGCGAAGTGGAGAGCGGGACGGGGAAGCCGGTTGATCCGGATGGTGACCCAGTGCGCACGCCAGAGATGGCGAGCGGAGAGGAAGCGGGCTTCAGTTCCAGCAGGACTGGACTGAACGGGGCGGCTGCGGGGCCGGTGGTGGAGACGACGCCGGGGAAATCGACGAAGACCAAGACCCGGGATGAGGTGGTAAAAGACGATGTGGGGGTGGGCGAGTTCTACCTGGAGAAGAAGGACTGGAAGGCTGCGCTGATGCGTTTCCAGAGCGCGTTTCTGCTGAATTCCGAGAGTCCGGAGGCGGTGTTTGGTCTGGCGGAGGCGGAGCGGCACATGGAGATGTGGGACAAGGCGCGGGAGCACTACTGGATGTTCCTGAGCTATGACCCCGGCGGCGGGAAGGCGAAGGCGGCGCGCAAGGCGGTGGAGCAACTGGAGCGGGAGCATCCTGCTGCGGGGGCGAAGGCGGGTGAAAAGCCGTAGGGTTCGTGGTTGAGGTAACGAAAATTAGTAACCGGGATGAATCGTTTGTATCGTGCTGAGCGGGTTTGGTTTGCTCGTTTGTCTCAAATGTGGAATTTCATATGGAAGAAGCGGGGATTTCGCTTATTCTCAAGGAAACCACAAGGCGCGCAGCCCGTATAGCGAGCCAGGAAGTCAACCCCGATGCACCCTGTGTTGAGAGTCGAATTGGAGCGTTTGGCGGAGGAAGTGCGCGGCATTTCCCTGGAGGAAGCGCAGGTTCACCCGCAGCCCGGGCAGGGTCGGTGGTGTCCGCAGCAGGTGATAGAGCATCTGGTTTTGTCGTACAAGCTGACAACGGAAGAGCTTCAGCGGCAACTGGCGAAGGGGCAGCCGTCGAAGCGGCGTCGGGGGTTGCTGGAGATTTTTCTTCGGTTGCAGACGATTGGGCTGGGCGTGATGCCGCACGGGATTCCGTCAACGCCGCGGTTGAAGCCGAGGACGTTTGAGCCGCTGTCTGGTGCGCAACTGGCTGAGCGGCTGATGGAGAAGGCGGAGGAGATGGATGTTCTGCTGGCGGTCGCGCGGCGGAAGTTCGGAATCCAGCCATGCGCGGAGCATCCTTTTTATGGGCCTCTGCGGGTTGACGAGTGGCGGCGGTATCATGCGCTGCATGGGCGGCACCACCTGAAGCAGTTGCAGCAGGCGATCAAGTTTGCGCAAGGGCAGCATTCTGGCGAGATTTCGCTGAAGAGCCTGAAGCAGCCGCGGGCGCAGAGAAGCTAACAGAACAAGCAGGCAGCGAGCCACCAGCGGATGATGCTGGCGTGCGTCCAGATTTCGAGGATGCCGGCGATGGCGAGAAACGTGCCGAGGGGGAGCGGAATGGCTGCCCAGGGGCGGTTTTGCCCGCGCGCCAGGCCGACGGCGATGAGGACGAGTGCCGCGGCGGCGGTGAGGAAGATTCCCAGGACAAACGACTCAATGGCTGGGACGATGCCGAGCCATGCACCGAGCATGGCCATGAGTTTGGCATCGCCGAGGCCCATGCCCTCTTTGCGGCGGACGAGCCAGTAGGCGAGGCGGATGATGAGGACGATGGCGGCGGGGGCGAGGATGGCGAGGAGCTGGCCGTAGAGCCAGGGGAGCCAGGTGATGGGTTGAGCGGCGGGGGTGGCGGCCCAGTCGCGGAGGAGATTGAAGAGGAAGCCGAGGGCTATGCCGGGGAGGGTGAGTGCGTCGGGGAGCCAGAAGTGCTCGAGGTCGAGGGCGGCGAGGGCGACGAGGAGCCAGGAAAAGAGTGCGTAGCCGAGGAATGTGGTGGCGAGCCAGAGGATTTGGCTGTGGGCGGTGAAATTGCCAGGGAAGTCGGGGGAGGGGGAGTCGTAGCCGGGGGTGAGGATGGGCTGGCCGTACTGGAGCCAAAGGAGGGTGAAGATGAGGCCGACGAGTGCTTCAATGGCGGGATAGAGCCAGGAGATGCGGGCGTGGCACTGGCGGCAGCGGCCACGGAGGAGGAGGAAGCTGAGGAGGGGGATGTTTTCCCACCAGGCGAGGGTGTGGGAGCAGGTGCGGCAGTGGGAGGCGGGGAGAGCGAGGTTTTCGGCGTTGGGCCAGCGGGTGCGGAGAACGTTGAGGAAGCTGCCGAAGGCGAGTCCGAAGCAGGCGGAAAGGAGGGCGGGCGCGGCGAGGGCGGCTGCGGTGAGGGGGGAAGCGGCTTGGGCGGCGAGGAGCATGGGTGAGCTGGATTGGCGGTAAGTTGTGAAAAGTCTGTAAGAAGACAGGACGCGGAAGGCTGGCTTAGCGCTTGCCGACTACGATGCTGGCCTGTTGGCAGGTTACAGTATTGGCATGGGGCCAGTGGACGAAAGCCGGGAGCCGGAGCAGAGCCTGGGGTTGCAGGCGCGGCCGGAAGCGGCGCGGCTGTTTGCGGAGTCGGTGGGGATTATGGCGCGGCTGCGGGGGCCGGGCGGGTGCCCGTGGGACCGCGAGCAGAGCTTTGAGACGATTCGCAAGCACACGCTGGAAGAGACGTATGAGGTTCTGGACGCGATTGAGCGGAAGGACTGGCCGCATCTGGCGGAAGAGCTGGGGGATTTGCTGCTGCAGGTGCTGTTCTATGCCGAGATGGCAAGCGAGATTGCGCCGGAGGCGGGCGGGTTTGGGATTGAGGCTGTGCTGGGCGAGCTGAACCGGAAGCTGGTGCGGCGGCATCCGCATGTGTTTGGGGAAGAGGCTTCGGCGGCGGCGGGGAACCGGGCGACGGTGGACGCTGCGGTTGCGGGGAGCGCCGAGCGGGTGCTGGCGAACTGGGAAGAGATCAAGAAGGCTGAGAAGAAGCCGGTTACGGGGGATGATTCTCTGCTTGATGGGGTGCAGCGGGCGCAGCCGGCGCTGGCTGAGGCTGCGAAGATTGGGTCAAAGGCCGCGAAGGTGGGGTTTGACTGGCCGCACTGGCGGCATCTGCTGGAGAAGCTGGAAGAAGAGACCGGCGAGCTGGTGGCTGAGGCCGAGGCGGTAGGCGCAGACCCGAGCCGGCAGGCAGCGGTGGAGGCTGAGCTGGGGGATTTGCTGTTTACGGTGGTGAACCTGGGGCGGCACCTGGGAGTGGATGCGGAGATGGCGTTGCGGGGGACGAATCTGCGGTTTCGGCAGCGGTTCCAGGCGATGGAGCAGGCGAGTGCGCGTCCGCTTGAGGAGCTGGGGCCCGAGGAGCTGGAAGAGCTGTGGCGGCAGGCGAAAAGGAAGTTGGCGGAGGAGAAGCGATGATTGTGTACCGCGCATGCAAGGGGCTGGAGGAGTTGCAGGCCTGCGTGGATATGGAGATTGAGGTGTGGGGGTACTGCGAGGGGGATGTGATTCCGCGCAGGGCCTTTCTGGTGAGCCAGAAGATTGGCGGGCAGGTGATTGGGGCGTTTGACACGAGCCTGTCGGGCGCACCGGAGCGGGGGGATGCGGGGTCGATGGTGGGCTTTGCGTATTCTCTGCCGGGCGTCAAGATGACGGAAGGGAAGCCGGAGGCGTATTTGCACTCGCATATGCTGGCGGTGCGGGAGAGCTACCGGAACCAGAGCCTGGGGCGGCAACTGAAGCTGGCACAGCGGGTGGATGCGCTGGCGCGCGGGATTCGGCTGATGGAGTGGACGTTTGATCCGCTGGAGATCAAGAACGCGTATCTGAATGTGAGCAAGCTGGGTGCGGTAATGGGGCGGTATGAGGAGAATTTCTATGGCTCCTCGACCTCAAAGCTGCAGGGTGGGCTGCCGACGGACCGTCTGGTGGCGGAGTGGTGGCTGGATTCGCCGCGGGTGGTGGCAGCGATTGCCGGACAAGTGCCGGAGCCGCCGGTCTCGGGAGAAAAGCTGACCGTGCCGGGGCAGGTGTATGCGTGGAAAGCAAGCGATGCGGAGCGGGAGAAGGCGCGAGCTGTGCAGGCGGAGAATCGGGAGCGGTTTCAGCGGTTATTTGCGGAGGGGCTGGCGGTGGTGGCCTTTACCCGCGATGGGGAAGGCAACGGGACGTACCATGTAAGCGAGTGGGGCGAGCCCACAGAGGACTGACGCAACGGTGCGCGACCCTGGGCGGATGCACAGCCGGGATGAACAGGCAGCAAACAGGCAACAGGAGTGACGAGCGATGAAGATTGATGCGATTTTCCTGCGGGAACTGAATTTGCCATTGGTTAAGCCTTTCCAGACGAGTTTTGGAGTGACGAAGGACCGGCGTGTGGTGCTGGCCGAGGTGCACTCTGAGGGGTTAGTTGGCTGGGGCGAGTGCACGGCTGGGGAGCATCCACACTTCAGCGAAGAGAGCGTGGACAGCTGCTGGCAGGTGATTGTGGATGAACTGGGGCCGACACTGGCGGCGTGCGAGCCGGAGAATGGGGGGGAAGTTCCCCGGCTACTGGGGCTGGTGAGGGGCAATCGGATGGCCAAGGCGACGCTGGAGAATGCGATTTGGGACCTGGAGGCGCAGCGTGTGGGCATCAGCCTGAGTGAGCTGCTGGGCGGCACGCGGGAGCGGATTCCGTGCGGGGTCTCGATTGGGATTCAGTCGTCGATTGCGGAGACGCTGGAGGTGGTGGGGCGTGAGGTTGCGGCGGGGTACCAGCGCATCAAGCTGAAGTGCAAGCCGGGCTGGGATGTGGAGGTATTTGAGCGGGTGCGGCACCGGTTCCCGGAGATTACGCTGAGCTGCGATGCCAACTCGGCTTACCGGCTGAAGGATGCGGACCACCTGGCGACGTTTGACCAGTTTGATTTGCTGATGGTGGAGCAGCCGTTGTGGGCGGATGATTTTTATTTCCACTCGATGCTGCAGAAGCGGCTGGATACAGCGATTTGCCTGGATGAGTCGATCCGGAACCGGCGGGATGCGCTGGCGGCGATTGAGATGGAGAGCTGCCGGATCATCAATATCAAGCTGGGCCGGGTGGGCGGCTTCAGCGAGGCAATTGCGGTGCACAATGCGGCCTATGAGCGTGGCATTCCGGTGTGGTGCGGGGGGATGCTGGAGTCGGGCATTGGGCGCAGCCACAATATTGCGCTGTCGAGCCTGCCGAATTTCACGCTGCCGGGGGATGTTTCAGCTTCGAAGCGTTACTGGACCGAGGACATCATTGAGCCGGAGGTTACGGTTACCAGCGCGGGGGAGATTGAGATTTCTCAAGAGCCGGGCCGGGGCTATGCGGTGAAAACTGACCTGGTGGAGCGGCTGACGGTGCGCAAGGAAGAGATTCGCGCGCGGATTACGGTGGCCTGAGGCCGGAAGCGAAGCGGTTGCTGCAAAAGGGTCCTCTACGGGCGGGGCGCTTGCACTGCGTTGCAGAGTAATGTATAGCTCGAAAGACCCCCTATCAGCCCGTGGTAAAAGTCGTGTTCTGCGCCAGTACGGGACGAGCTTGAAAACGTCTAAACGGTATGGCGATGGGCAAGCGGCAACATCGAGAGCGGCAAGAGGATTTGTGGGTGGCGCACACGGA